>NZ_JAUBVZ010000016.1:75852-138298 GCF_036702805.1 Microcoleus sp. A006_D1 | reverse complement strand
GATACCCGTACTGCATCAATGGTTTGATTCGGGTTATGCAACTGTCAACTGTCCACTGTCCCAGGTCAACTGCTATACTTGTAGTCGTTATGAGTATGATATATTTGTAACAGTTCGTAAAAAAGGAAACAAAATCTATGACGAGTGAATGCCTCCGGGTTGGTCAAGCTGCACCCGATTTCGCAGCAACAGCCGTAGTGGATCAGGAATTCAAGACAGTTAAACTGTCAGACTATAAAGGCAAAAAGTATGTAGTCCTGTTCTTCTATCCCTTGGACTTCACCTTTGTGTGCCCGACTGAGATTACAGCATTTAGCGATCGCCATGAGGACTTCAACAAAATCAATACCGAAATCCTCGGCGTATCCGTTGACAGCGAATTCTCTCACCTCGCTTGGATACAAACAGACCGCAAATTAGGCGGTATCGGCGACCTCAACTATCCGTTAGTTGCTGACCTCAAAAAAACAATCAGTTCAGACTACAACGTCCTAGACCCAGAAGCAGGCATTGCCCTCAGAGGTCTGTTCATCATCGACAAAGAAGGCATCATCCAACACTCTACTATCAATAATCTTGCCTTCGGCCGCAGCGTAGACGAAACTCTCCGCATTCTGCAAGCTATTCAACACGTCCAGTCTCACCCAGATGAAGTTTGTCCCGCCGGCTGGCAGCCAGGTGACAAGACTATGACTCCCGATCCTGTGAAGTCTAAGGTGTTCTTTGCTGCTGTTTAAGCAGATTATATTTGTAGGGAGGCGGCGCTGTGCCGTGCCCCTACCCGCAGGGGCATTCGTTTCACCGGATTTTTAATTACCAATTACCGATTACCCAACGCCGGAAATATGCTGACTTCTACTGATTTTAGGGGCTTGTTAAATCAGCGGTTTTTCCAAAATTTATTGCCTGTTCCCGCCACTAATATTCTGAAGCTGGGACAGATGACGCCAGATTTTGAATTGCCGGATATTAATAATGGCAAATTGGTGCGACTGTCGAATTATCGGGGCGATAAGCCGGTAGTTCTGGCTTTTACGCGGATTTTTACTGAAAAGCAATATTGCCCTTTCTGTTTTCCTCACATTAAAGCTTTGAATGCAAAATGGGAACAATTTGCCGATCGCAATATAGAATTATTGATGGTAACAAGCACCGACGATCGCCAAAGCCAAATTGTGGTTAAAGATTTAGGCTTGAAAATGCCTCTGCTGTCCGATCCAAGTTGTCAAGTGTTTCGGGCTTATCAAGTCGGTCAAGCTTTGGGTGCTCCTTTGCCCGCTCAGTTTGTTTTGGATGAACGCGGAAAACTGGTATTTAAACATATGTTTTCCTTCATCGACCACAATGCTAGTGTAGAAACTTTGCTGAAATCTCTCCCAAATTAGGACAAGTCATTGTACTGTCCTAATTTGGAGTTTTTAACCGCAGATACACGCAGATGGACGCGGTTATTTTTTCGTTTGGCGATCGGTACTGATTGTGCCAATTCTCAGGGCGGAATACTCGGATGTTCGCTCGACAGTAATCTAGGCTATAGCTGGAATGTACCTAGTACCAGTTTAAGCCGATGTCGTCTCCTAAAGGTCGATCGAGCAAAATAGAATTCAGCGTCTTAGCCTCCCATCCTGAGTTGTTGACAGGTTTAGATGCCTGGCTGCGCCTGGGCTTGATTTCCCCCGCTGAGGTTGAGCAATTATGCCGGCAGTATTTAGTCTGCCCGATACCCGATCCCGCTGTCAGTATTTCGGAAATTGACGATCGCCCGCTATATCCTATTCCCCAACCAAAAGTACCTGCTCTATCAACACAAAAAGCATTCCCCAGCACCACAAAAAACGTTGCCGAGCGCCCAGAAACTGCTCAAACCCCAAACTTTATAGCTCAAATTTTGCAGTCGCTAATAGCCGAAATTAGCGTTTTGTGGCTATTATTTTTAGGAGTGTTCATGGTAGTTGTCTCCTCAGGAGTCTTAGCCGCCAGTCAGTGGGAAAAATTTCCGGCCGCCGGACAATACGGAGTTTTGCTAGCTTATACTTTAACATTTTGGGCGATTAGCAGTTGGGCAAAAAAACAGGCTAATTTGCGCTTGACGGCTCAAACTTTGGAAGAAGTGACGCTGTTGCTAGTGCCGATAAATTTTTGGGCGATGGATACTTTTGGATTGTGGCAATATCCTTGGAATTGGGCAGTTGCAATCGCCGCCGCACTTATTCTGACTTGGATAACGCGCGGGATTATCAAAGATCAGTATCAAAATTTGTTTGGAAAAAACTTAACTATATCGATCGCCCTAAATCATTTGGGATTGAGTTATTTGCACTCTTGTTGGGGGTTCGCCGGCTTTTCCCTGGCTGCGGTTTATTTGGGTACGGTGGGAACTGCTGCTGCTACAGTTTATCAAGTTCAGCAACAACGGTTGCAATCTATCAAACGCGGGGGAGACACTGAAACTATCGCCGCTGCTTTCAATTCCACCCGAGATTTTCTGACTTACAAAAAAGCTGCTTTAATAGCTTATTCCTTAGGAATTTTACTAGGTCGGGCGATATTTGTCAAGGGTCTAGATATCGCTGAAATGGGTTTAGCTTTGGGAATTTGCGGCGTGGTTTTAGGATGGCTTGATTGGCAGCAACCCGTCGCATCTGGGACTACTAGAAACAATATATCCGATCAGTCAAATCCCAGTAACTTTTTTAATTGGCAATTAGCGGGAGGGGGTTTGTTGGGTTTGGGGTGGCTGGTTTGTTTTCGCGAAATTCCGCTACAGGCGATCACAGTTAGCGGATTGGCTGTGTGGTTTTTTTATAACCGCTTAGTGCGGTTTTGGCAAAAGTTTGATTTGCTAATGCTTGAAGCGGTGGGACTTCAGAGTATTTGGCTGTTTTGGCGAGTGCTTCCTTTCGGAATTAAAACACAATTTGTTGGATTTTTAACTCAGCTTACCAACTCTCAGGAAACTCCTTGGGCTTTTTGGAGCGTTGTGCTGTTACCTTATTTAATTTTAACTGTAAGTGTGGCGCAGTGGCTCTACCGATCGCGAAAGTTTCAACTTGCCAGTTTTGGCGAAAATCTGGCTCTCGGTTTGGGAAGTTTTTTAACTATTATTAGTTTAGTCAATCCCTTTTGGCGATCGCTCAATTTATTGGTGTCTACTTTTACTTTAGCTTGGATAACTTGGAAATACGTAATTCCCGAGAATTCCCGGCGAGTTTCGAGACCTGATTCTGCTGTTGAAAAAAAGCGAAATCCGGCATTTTTGGTTTACCTAACTCACATTATTAGTTTAGGCGCGATATGTTCGGCAATTGACTTATTTTTACCGAACCAGACAGCAAATATTTGGGCGGGAATTTTATTGATTTTCATGGCGGCTGAATGGGGATTCTTTGTCTGGATGAAAGCCGCCAATACCCGAGAAAGTTCTGCCTTTTTCCGCTGGCATCCTGCATGGTTCCAAAGTTCCTGGTATCTTGGCTTAGGATTAGCGGGATTCAGCTTTATCTTGCTGCAAAACTATTTTACTGCGGGTACTGCCCGCCCTCAGTGGAGTTTGCTTTGGCTGGCGACTCCTTTGGCTTTGACTGCTGTTGCTAAATATAGTGAGGTTTCCCACAAACAGCGTGCCAGTACCTTGAGCGCGATCGCCCTAATATTCGCACAATTTCTGATTTTGGGTTTTCCGGGATACAGGTTAATTGGTTTGGGTTTAGCTGCACTGTTGATGTTAGTCAATACTTACTATTTAGTTGAGCTACCAGCGGCGGCAATTGGAGTCGGATTTGGCTTAAGTTTTGTAGTTGCGGTGATTTATGAATTAGGTTTTGTGTCTGGTTGGGCTTGGGGAATTGCCGGGGCGATCGCTCTTTTGTGTCTGTGGTTGCTTCGCAGCATGATTGTTCGTTATTCCAGCGGTTTGCCTGAGCCTTCTCAATTAGGTCAAATTTACGATCGAGCTTTGGATGGTTGGGCAATCTTACTCGCTGGCTTGCTGTTAACAACTATTACTTTTTATTCCTATGAGCTCTACGCACGCAGTACCTTTAGTTTCTCGCCCTCTGCTGAAGTATTGGCTGCTACTTTGGTAATCGTGGCTGCGATTGTTTTCCGAAGTTTGGGCCAAGTTTCCCCTCTGGCAATTTATGCCTTGGCTTGGAGTTTGGAGTTGCTGACAGCAGTTGGTTTGAGTTTTGTCGAGCGCACTACGATTAATTTGGCAGTGGCGAATATTGCGATCGGCTTGTTTTCGCAATTGTTGGGCGATTTGTGGCGGCGGCGCAACTCCGTTAGCACAATTTTACCTAGCATTCACATTATACCTCTAGTTTACGGGTTGTTAGGCTTGATTTTGCGATCGCACACTTTTGCCAATTGGACTGGTTTAACTGTGTTAGGTGTGTCTTTAATTGCGATCGGCATTGGCAGGCGGGAGCAACAATTTAAACCTTTGGTTTATTTAGGATTAATTGGCGTATCGGTTGGCGCTTACGAATCCCTACTATATCAACTTTCTCAAACACGAGGAGGAGCTTTTGGCGACGGCTTAATTATCCTGGCAACTCTCGGCACAACTTTAACGTATCTCTATCGAATATTGTCTCCTTGGTTGAGCAGCTATTTGCATTTAACTAATGCGCAGTTAAAAATATTCGCTCACCTGCACTGGGTTTTAAGCAGTGTGCTGCTGATTTCAGCTTCTACCCACGATCTTAAATCAGCCTTAAATCTAGGATTAGTCACTGGCGCTCTATTAGTGCAATACGCTTTCTTGCAAGGGCGAAATAATCTCGATCGCCAATGGGGAGAAATTTGGATCTACCTCGGTTGGCTAGAAGCCTTTGGCATCCGGCTTTATTGGCTCAATACGCCTTTAGTCAAGTACATTTCCGGGCCGCTAGCGCCGTGGAAAGTTGCCCTCACTTCTCTATTTGCCTATTTCATTTACATTTTACCTTGGGATAACTGGGGTTGGTCAAAAAAACCTTGGCAAATAATTGCTTCCCTGATTCCCCTAGTTGTTATTCTGGAATCTCCGGCGAAGTTTTATCCGATTAGCTTGCTGATAGCTGCTGGGTTTTATGTTTTCCTAGCTTGGGAAAAACAGGAAGTCCGTTTTACCTATGTGAGTGTGGCGATAATTGACTGGATATTGCTGCGATGGTTTGGACAAATGGGATTGACTCAGCCAGAGTTTTATTTTACTCCTTTAGGGCTTTCTTTCCTTTACGTTGCTCAGTTCGATCGCGCTTTGCAACTACCAGCACAAAAACCGCTGCGCCACAATCTGCGGATGCTCGCCACTGCGCTGATTTGCGGGATACCTCTTTTGACTCAGCAAAGCCACGGTTTAGTTGCAGGAGCTCTTAGTTTGGTGGCGATTGCAGCGGGTTTGGCACTGCGAGTTCGGGCATTTTTGTTGGTGGGAACAGGATTTTTTTTAATCAATGTTTTCTATCAGTTGGTGGTTCTGATATTCGATTATCCGCTGATTAAATGGGCGATAGGTTTGGCTTTTGGGATTGTGTTTATCTGGATTGCTGCTACTTTTGAAACTAGGCGCGATCGCATTACTGCTTTTGTACAGCATTGGGTTGTACAATTTCAATCCTGGGATTGAGTCTTGGGCCATCATATCCTGTCGCCCCTAGATGACTGGTTTACTAAAATCGTCTATTCTTTTTAAGAAATTAAAAAAAATAGACGATTTTAGTGGGATAAAAAGCTTGACATTGCCGCCTTGACGAGGTATTATTAGATAATAGAAGTGGTGGAATTTTTTAAACTAAATCAACCACTCCCATTATTTAATAATATAATCCATAAATCTCCTAAAATCAATAAGTAAAAATACCTTTCTTCCCGCCGCGACTTGAGAGTGTAAATTAAGATAAATCATCAAACAATTGTAGAAAAAGGTGAGCCGAAGCCCACGGTAAAGCAGAGCTATTAATGTTTGATCTGACTCTCTAGCCTTGGGAGCAAAAAATCGGGTATGATATTGCTGACTAAACGAGTGAGGGTAAAACATAGAACAGAATATCGAATGGCTTTACTAAATTAAGGTATGAATCCCCCAAGACTGGTTGATCGGCGTGCGGACTTGCAATCACATTTTTTAGGGTGGAATCGCATTTTGTGGCTGCGAGTGTCACGGTAAAAACTGATTTGCGTCACTGTAGTAACGGCGGATTTGGTTGATGATTAAGAAGAGTGATTCATAACTTTCTGTTAGTAATAATTACTGAGGTCAATCATGAACTAGACTACAAATATTTTTCCTA
Source organism: Microcoleus sp. A006_D1 (assembly GCF_036702805.1). Lineage (NCBI taxonomy): Bacteria > Bacillati > Cyanobacteriota > Cyanophyceae > Oscillatoriales > Microcoleaceae > Microcoleus > Microcoleus sp. A006_D1. The sequence goes on along the minus strand of NZ_JAUBVZ010000016.1, from coordinate 132,020 downwards.
AAAATCGGTGCCAATACTTAAGTTTTGGCGATCGCCTCGTCCAACCAGTGCGACAGTGGCTCGATCGGCAAGCAGCGGGCGTGTTTGTGCCAACTTATACTCCGCACGGTGTCCTTTTGAGATCTCCAGCTCTGGGGAGATCGTCTTTTCCACATACCGCCGATGTGCAAGCTGAATCCTGTGCATGAGTAATTAGTGGGGTTGCGTTTTCGAGAGCTTTCGTTTTTGGCTGACGTATGCGGGGAGGATATAACGCCCTACTGCTGATTGAGGGGTGTCATACCTCGATCGCCCATTGATCTCAATTATTTACGGGGTGCATCGCTCTGCTAGTCGTTCTATCCGTAATACAAGCAATAATCGTTGATAATATTAGTATGATGCTTCTAGATAGCAGCAGACATCCACCGTCGCTGTTAAATCAATAATAACATTAAACGGTAGCAGCACAAACCATAACAATAAAAATAATTTAACTAGCTATTTTGGCTCATGGAAGTAAATATGTTTAACGCAACCGAACTGCTGATTAACGCTTTTGTAAATCGGCTGATTGAAGGCTACCGCCACACCTACGGCGGCTTCAAATCTGACTATGCCGAAATTATTGCTTGGGTAGCGAGTATGGCTTTAGAAAATATTGCGAATAGCGATGCTCTTTACCACAATGTAGAACACACTATTTTAGTGACCTTGGTGGGACAAGAAATTCTGCGCGGGAAGCACATCCGCGAGGGTGGTGTTTCCTGCGAAAATTGGCTGCATTTCCACATTGCTTTGCTGTGCCACGATATCGGATATGTTAAGGGCGTTTGCCGGCAAGATAGAACAGATTTGGGACTTTATGCGACGGGAATAGGCGACATGAAATTAACGCTGCCTCGGGGGGCGACTGATGCGAGTTTGACGCCTTATCATGTGGATCGGGGAAAAATGTTTGTTGAGGAACGTTTTGGGGGTCACAGACTGATTGATGCGGACTTGGTTAAGCAGAATATTGAGTTAACTCGTTTCCCGGTTCCTCGGGATGAAGACCATCAAGATACTGTGAACTATCCGGGCTTGGTGCGGGCGGCGGATTTAATCGGTCAGTTGAGCGATCCGCGATATTTGCAAAAGCTTCCTGGGCTGTTTTACGAGTTTGAGGAGACTGGTCAAAATCGGGTGTTGGGGTATCACAATCCGGCGGATTTGCGGGATGGGTATCCTAAGTTTTATTGGAATGTGGTTTATCGGTATGTCAAAGATGCGATCGGCTATTTGGAACTAACGCAACAGGGGAAACAAATTGTTGCTAATTTAAGTGCAAATGTGTTCCGCGTGGAACATTCTGAGGTGGAAGTTGAGGAGGTGGCTGCTGTTCGTTAATTGCTTGTCATTGCGAGGAACGAAGCAATCTCATATTATGTCCGGTCAATTGACCACAATTCTTGTAGGGGCGGGTTCACCAACCATAATTGCCTATAATCTACAATATAATAAACCCGCCCCGCCCACGATATTATGGTCAATCTGATTCCTGGTCATTGCGAGAAAGCAATCCCAATAAAATGCGTAAGTCTTGATATAATTCAGCAATCCTGTTGATATTGAAGCGCTAAATATTCGATGAGTTCAACCATTGCGCGAACTAGCGGCATTTTAGTGAGAATTTCTATCCAATACCATTGTCCGTTAGGATTGAGTTCGATAAAATAAAGCGTGTCGTCAACGTCGCGAATGATGTCGAATGCACCAAAATTTAAGCCGAACTCGTCAAGCATTTGATGGAGTTTGTTGAGGTAATCTATCGGCAGATTGTCGGGAACATGAACGAGTTTGTTTGGTTCGGTGACTCGCCAATCTAAGGTCACGTCTGCATCGTTGGTATGTTTGGCATCAATGCGACAAACAAAACTTTGCTTGCCAATTAATGTAACACGATATTCTGCTTTCTTTTGAATGCGTTTTTGAATAAAAACAGGTGCCAATCGAATGCTGTCTCGAAATTCCTCAAGTGTTTCGACATCAATGGGGCGAGTATAACACGCATACTGCTTGTCATCATGTAAAAAACCAGAGTAGCGCATCGGTTTGACAATGCACTTTCCCTGTTCTGTGACAAAGTTGCAAGCAGCATCGTAGGAATTTGTGACGAGTGTGGGAGGGATAGTAATTCCCAGTTTTTGAGCAATGGGGATTTGGTTGATCCGATGGGATGGCAATCTAATCTTGTAGTAGTTATTGACCCACCTCGCTTTAGGATATAAACCAGACAGAGAGTACATCAAAGATTCTGTTTCTTGTTGACAATATTTGATTGCCCAAGCATCATCAACTTCTGGAAAAACTTTATAGTCGTCGGGTTTGCGCCACCAAATCACACCGATTTCTTGAACTTCTCTCAAGGAGTCTTCAAAGGACAAAAAACTTTGAGTGGGATTGCCAGAAGCTTGCCACGAGTAAGCATATTGGCTTTTTTGAATAAAACTTTCTGAATTCAATCGAATTGCTCGAATATTTGATTTTTGCAATTCGTTGATAACGACATCCGCATGAATGTCTGTCTCGGAAGTCACGATTAAAAGGTCAGTCATACGATTTTAAATTTTAGATTTTAGATTTTAGATTGGAAAGGACGGATTTTGTATGGGTTTCGAGCTTGTGTGCGGCTGCATTCTTTGTTGAAACTGGTATCACAACCAAATCAATTGAAATAAAGTTGACAGTGAAAGACCTGTCATGCAAAAATTCATGCAGGTCTTTCAAGAAATCAGATGGCAAGCAAAAAACTACCTTAGTCAGAGCAAATTCTAGTCGTCTTCTTGCTGGTCGTCATCACTAGGTTCAAACTGAAAAATACTGGAGCCACTGCGAGTAGACCAGGAGCCACTCATGGAGGTGATGTTGGAAGTCTGGGTGCTGGGATCGTAGCTAGATTGCTCTTGGGAGATGCCGTACTTGGGCAAGATGCTCAGGTGCATCATCAAAGGATTTGCTTTTTTGTCGAGAGCGAGTTGGGTAGTCGTCATAAGTTAGTTTCTTTGAGCGATTGTTTTACTTTCACAATGCTACAGTTGAACAATAAATTTGTATAGTCGAAAAAGGTCGGATAAAGTCGTATAATATAAAAAGTTTTGATAAAGCTTTAATCGTTTTTGTATTAAAGGCGAAAATAGTCGGATCTAGACGGTTTTAGTTCGATCGCTCGGATATTGTGAGGAGGCGCGGGTGAACGTTAAGGAAGCACTGGCTTTTGCAGATGAAGTGGTCTTTGCGAAAACTGGCAAGCATTTAGATGATATGCAAGTTGGCGTGATTGAGGGCGTTTTGAAGCGGCAAAAGTACGGCGATATTGCTCAAGCGCTGAATTGTACTGAGGGTTATGCTAAAGATGTGGGCTACGAGTTATGGCAGTTGTTCTCTGATTCTTTTGGAGAAGAGGTTAATAAGTTGAATTTGCGATCGACGCTGATTCGGAAGTCGATGATTAGCAACGTTACTGGTGGCGTTATTAATGGCTATCATGTCGCTCATAATAATGTAATCGGCTCGCTGAATATCTGCACGTCATCTGAAGAGTCGCCTGAGTTTCTGCGGGGAAAGCAGCAGGCGAAAATTGAGGCGATTGCTCGCTTGCAAGCAATAGGATTGAGTGATGAGCAAATCGCGCAATGTTTGGATATGACGCTAGAAGAGATTCGACAAGTCGATTTGACGGAATAGAAGCATGGGGAGAGGGCGGGTTTTGCCTTGATAAACTGGCTGGTATCATAGATTATTGGCTAAACCCGCCCCTACCAGATACTATGTTTTTTTGTGCTTGCCCACTTAAAGTCCTCACTACAAACCAATTTTAGTGCTGCATTGTTAGGGTATAAGTTATAATTTAAATTAGCTAAAAAATCTTAATGTTCAGCAATCGCAATATCGTAAAATATGGCTATACCCGCAGCACTCAGCAAGTCTTTAAATGTTTTGATTATCATTGGCAGATAGATTGAGTCGTTAAAGCGCTAAGAACTCGAAAACTAACCATGAGATTCATTAACCCCAAAATCGAGTTTGCCTTCAAAAAAATATTCGGTGGTAACGAAAGCAAACCAATCTTAATCAGCTTTCTCAATGCGATGATTTATGATGGCAATCCCACCATTGCCGACTTGGAAATTATCGATCCATATTTAGCATCGAGAGTCCAGTATCTCAAAGACTCTTACCTGGATGTCAAAGCTAGACTTGCAGGAGGCGCAACTGTAATTATCGAAATGCAAGTTTTAAATGTAGAATCTTTTGCGAAACGGGTGGTTTACAATACTGCGAAAACTTACTCGACACAACTGATTCGCGGCGAAGGTTACTTTAAGTTAAAACCTGTAATTGCTTTGACAATTACTGATTTTGAAATGTTTGCAAATGACCGAGAAGTAATTTCTCACTTTGTGTTCAAGGAGAAAAAGCGTTTATTTGAGTATCCAGATCCAGGGATGGAAATGATATTTATTGAATTGCCGAAATTCAACAAACAATTGGATCAGTTGGAAACTTTGACTGATAAGTGGGTTTATTTTATGAAAAATGCCCCCAGTTTGGAAGTAGTACCGTCAACAATGGAAAATGTCTCGGAAATACAACAAGCTTTTGCTATTGCTAATGAAACTAACTTGAATGCTGAAGAGTTGAAAGATTTAGAAGATCGCGAGAGGTATATTATGGATCAGCAGGGAATCTTGCGAAAGGGAATTGAAGAAGGGCGAGAACAAGGACTAGAAGAAGGGCGAGAACAAGGACTAGAAGAAGGACTCGCGCTAGGAATGAGAGAAAAGGCTCTGGAAATTGCCAGACAACTTGTCAATGTGCTTGACAATCAAACTATTAGTCAAACTACTGGTTTGAGTGTTGAAGATATCCAAAACTTGCGGGAGGAATAGAAAGGAAGGACTGAAGTCCTCACTACGAACCACAATTAAATTGCTTTGTAGTGAGGACTTCAGTCCTCCTAAAACTCGCTCGGATCGAAGTCCTCACTACAACCCTATAGATGACTCCGCCATCTGTCTAAAGGAAGATTTAATTAAACGAGTAAATTCCGTATGATCCTGTAAAAGTCAGTAAGAGGGGAAAGCTATCTCCGACTCTAACTCCGAATAACTGACCAATCTTACAATATCAAAAAATATATCTCATGACACCAGTCACTCCCGATCAAACTTCCTCTCAATACGAAGTTACAGAACCAGAACAAAAAATTGAGTCTCTGATAGAAGAAGTTAAGCTAGAAACAGAACTCGATTTAGAATTCCTTTACACCAGAGACATTGAATTCCGACAAGAAACAATTTATTTCATTGTAGTCGATCGCTTCCAGGATGGCGATCCCACAAATAACGAAGGCCCAAACCCTGAACTTTACGATCCAGAAGGCAAAGATTGGGGCAAATATTGGGGCGGCGACTTGCAGGGAGTTATCGACAAACTAGACTACTTAAAAGATTTGGGTGTTACCGCAGTTTGGCTGACGCCGCTGTTCGAGCAAGTAGAGGCATTATTTGTCGAACAAGCTGCGATTCACGGCTACTGGACTAAAGATTTCAAGCGACTAAATCCCCGGTTTATTGCCAAAGGCGATAATCCTTCTGTTAACCAAACACAAGAAACTAAAGATACCGTATTTGACAAGTTAGTAGATGAGTTGCACCAGCGAAAAATGAAACTCGTGCTCGATATTGTCTGCAATCACAGCAACCCGGATTTTAGCGGCAAAAAAGGGGAACTCTACGACGATGGCGTCAAAATAGCTGACTTTAACGATGATGAAGATGATTGGTATCACCACTATGGCGAAGTTACCAACTGGGAAGATGAATGGCAAGTCCAAAACTGTGAACTGTCGGGTTTGGCGACTTTCAACGAAAACAATATTGCTTACCGTAGTTACATTAAGTCAGCAATTAAACAGTGGCTGGATAGAGGTGTTGATGCTTTGCGGGTTGATACTGTTAAGCATATGCCGATTTGGTTTTGGCAGGAATTTACTGCTGACATTTTAACACATAGACCTGATGTTTTTATTTTTGGCGAGTGGATTTATAGCGACCCGAGAAATGACCTTTCTGTGGAATTTGTCAATGAGTCGGGGATGACTATTTTAGATTTTGGTCTGTGCGTGGCAATTCGAGAAGTATTGGGACAGGGGGCGGAAGCGGGATTTAAGTTAGTCCAAGATGTTCTGGACTTGGATCACCGCTACTACGGGGCGACGGAGTTGATTACTTTTATTGACAATCACGATATGCCGAGGTTTCAGTCGTTGAATGCCGATCGACAAATGTTGCAATTGGCGATATGTTTAATGATGACGAGTCGTGGCATTCCGTGCCTTTATTATGGCACTGAACAGTATCTGCACGATGATACAGAAGGGGGAAATGACCCTTACAACCGCCCGATGATGGAAAAGTGGGATACTGATTCGCCGATTTACCGAGATGTGCGGTTGCTGTCTGGATTGCGGCGGCTCAATCCAGCTATTTCGATGGGGAGTCAGTGGCAAAAATATCTAACTGCTGATGTTTATTGTTACGTGCGCCGCTATCGCGATTCTGTGGTGTTTGTGGCGATGAATCGGGGCAATTCTATTACAATTGAAGCGGTTGATACTGAGTTGCCTGATGGAGAGCATACGGAGGTTTTATCGCGCCGCAAGTTTGAAGTTAAAGGGGGGATGCTGTACAATTTAGAGTTGGGCGCGGGGGAAGTAATGATTTTTAGCCGCGTGGGAGAGCGAGTTAAGGCGAAAACTATTGTGCGGGCACAGCTTAACAGTGTGAAAAGTCAGCCTGGGGAAAGAATTGTGGTGATTGGAGATTGTCCTGAGTTGGGGAATTGGGATATTAGTAAGGCTTACCCGCTGGAGTATATCAATACTAATACTTGGTTTGGGGAAATTCCTTTTAATGAAAGTGCGGGGAAGTTGATTTCTTATAAGTATGCGCTGCTGCGGGAAGGTTTGTCGCCGCTGCGAGAAAATTTGGTTTGTCGCCGCTGGGTTTTGGCTTCGGAAGGGACTGTGAAATGGCGGGATAAGTGGGTGAGTGGACGGGAGTCTTGAGTAGGGAACAGGCTTCGACGCTGTTCCACAACAATAAAATTTCTGTTTTGTGGGACGGGCTTCTAGTATGTTCATCAGCAGGCTTTCTGGCTGGTTTCACCTATTTTTTAGAAACAGGCTTCGACGCTGTTCCACAATAAAATTTCTGTTTTGTGGGACGGGCTTCTAGTATGTTCATCAGCAGGCTTTTTGGTTGGTTTCACTTATTTTTTAGGAACAGCGTCGAAGCCTGTTCCACCAGAAAATTTCTGTTTTGTGGCACGGGCTTCTAGCCCGTGATTTAGGGTGCGCCACAAGCACCCTAGGGTTTGATTAAAACGATCGCAATTTCTCGACTAAAATATCGACATAACGTTCGCTGTTGTGCTGGTTCGCGATCGTTTCGTAGCCGCGCTGCGCCAGAGATTCAGCTTCTTGAGGATTTTTTAGCAAATGGACGATCGCCTCGCGCAAACCTGCTGCATCTCCCACATCTACGACTTTGGCAACATCCGTCGCTAAATAATCTACCATACCTTGAGTGCGAGTAATGGCGACTGGGCGTTTGCAGGCCGCGGCTTCCAACAAACCCTGCACTCCAGCAGCATATTTATTGTCCGTCAAACAAACTGCAACTACGTCTGCATCGCGGTAAAGCTGCACTAAATCCGGCCATTCGTAGAATTTGCGGGACATATTTTCGGGCATGGTATCGGGGAAAGCTTGCGATAAAGCTTTGGCATCTTTAGAAAAGCCGCTAATTTTTACGTCAACATCTAAGTCAGCAGTTGCCGCTGCTAAAAGTCGGTAGTCGCGCTTTTCTAATCCGACGCTAACCACTGTTTGGCGCTTTTTGTCGGCAGAAACGGGGCCTGGTGTGAAAAACTGGGTGTCTGTCTGTTCTAGCAGCAATAAAATGCGGGATTCAGGTAGACCTAAATAGCTGCGCGCGAAGTTTGTTTGAGGGCTGGCGCAGGCCATGAATATGTCAATTTTGTCGGCCAAACCGAATAGTTTCAGGGCGACGCGCCCGCGCAGCCGATCGATATTGTGGCAATATACAACAATTTTCGGGCGCTGCTTCAGGGCCCCGCACACCGCCGCCACTGGAATGCCAATGTCCTCGCCGGTACAAAATATCACGTCGTCGCTGCTGACTTGCTCGGACAATTTGCGCGCTAAGGCCCAATGTTCGGGTTTAGAAGAAATTTTCGATCGCACCTTGTCGCCGGGCGAGATCGCTTCGCCGTCCGGGGCGTGAACTGTGGCATTTAAGCGGTCTCTCATAGCCCGCAGGACGTGGCGGGGGCACTTGCCGAGTTGGGCATCGCGGTCAATGCCATCGAGGTCTATTTTGCGACCTAATGCTAAATGATATTTCAAATTATTCTCCTTACCATGCTGGGGCTGGGACAAACGATCGAACCTGAGAAAGATTCTATCCTCTACAGTTGAAAGTGCTGGTGCGATCGATCGCTCGATTTTAGATTTTAGATTTTAGATTTTAGATTTGATGCTACCGATGAATCTTTTGAATTCAGCGAATCCTGTCTGGGGCTTGTCTCGCAACCGCCAAGATGGTTGGCAAATTGGGTTTCAAGGACACCCGCGCGCCAATCCTTGAGAGTCAAAAACAGTAGACCTCTTGCAAAAATAACTAGGAACAGGCATCTTGCCTGTTCCACATAAAAAAATATTGATGTGGAACGGGCATCTTGCCTGTTCCAAAATTTGATTAAAAAGACTTTTGCAAGATATCTAGTGACTTGGGTCGATCGATCGATTCAAAGGAGTTAAGCTTTTATGCTGAAGTTAGCTGAAGCATTTATGTTTAACCTCATGTATATTTCTCCTGAGCAAGACCAAAAAATTCGCTACACCATGCGGGAGTGCGGTCAAGAAGCCCACAAGCTTGCAGCGGAACCTTTTGAAGTTTCCGAGAAAGGCCCGGACGACTACGTGACGAGTATCGATCGCTACTTAGACGGACAACTATCAGCAGCATTTAGCGCTTTGTTTCCTGAAGACGGCACGATTACCGAGGAAAACAGCGCCTCCAGAGCAGCTTACCGGGCTAATTACCGGCGCCTCTGGTGCATCGATCCCCTGGACGGGACGGAGGGATTTATTCAGGGAAAACAGCACTACGCTGTGATGGTGGGGCTGCTGGTTGAGGCTGAACCGGTGGCCGGCTGGATCTACGCCCCGGCTTTTGACCAAATGTATTTTGGTGGTAAGGATTGGGGATTGTTCCAAACTGTGGGAACCTCTTCGCCGCAGCCGATCGCACTTTGCAAACCCCCCGCTCCGACACCGTTCAATTGTAAAATTATTCTCGGCGACAGAGACCAGAAAAACTACGCCCGGGCGATCGCCCAAAGCATCCCGGGAGCCGAATTTTACTCGCTGGGTAGCTTTGGCTTAAAGGTGATGGAAGTGATCCTCGGTCGAGCCGGTTTGTACCTGTATTTCAACGGCAGAGTTAAAGTATGGGATACTGCCGGCCCTCTCGCCCTAGCCAAAGCAGCCGGATTGGTTTGTTGCGACTTGCAAGGTCAACCGCTGAGGTGGACTTCAGATGCGATCGAGCCGCAGTCTCTGGCGCACACTCAGTCGATCGCGATCGGCTGGCCGGACTACATAGAATCTCTGTTGGGCAAAGTTAAACAGGCAGTGACAGGCGTGTAAACCCGTTGAGGATTAAAGAATCTGCCAATTTTACGCGAACCGCGGCTCTGTACCCTTATCATCAATTACAGGAGCGATTAGAAGAAGTAAGTTTCTCATCTGTATATCCTGTCTGTCCGTCTCGTTTGTTTTGTGTCAATCTTGTATAGCAGCAACAGATTGTTTATTTTCTCAAACATCGATCGTTCTCTAGCTGTTGGCTGTCGCCTAATTATATTTCCCACGCTTTGCGAGTTTGCATGAAAACAGAAGCTTTCAGTGAGCTGTTCCCCCTATTTAAAGGTGCTAACCCAGAAACCTTGGGAGGGCTGCTATCAAATGCCGTCAAGCATGAGTATCCCCCCGGTAGAGCTGTGGTGATGGAGGATTCTTGGGGCAACGCGATTTACTTTGTGGTGTCCGGCTGGGTGAAAGTCCGGCGCCTGTCAAACGATCGAGCTGTATCAATGGCTATTTTAGGACGGGGTGCATTCTTCGGCGAAATGGCGATTCTTGACGAATCTCCGCGATCGAATGACGTACTTGCTCTATCACCCGTGCGCCTGATCAGCGTCACGGCTCAGCGATTTATCCAAACCTTATTTAAAGACCCGCAATTGCACCACCGGATGCTGCAATTGATGGTGCGGCGGCTGCGCCAAACTAATCTGCGGTCTCAACTCCAGAACCGCCAGCCAGCGGTTAAACTAGCAAATACTTTAGTCGAGCTGGGAGAAAACTACGGTCAGAAAACTGCTGAGGGCAAAGATATCTTCAATATCCCCTATGAAGACTTAGCTGATGTGACAGGTATCAACCTAGATGAAACCAGCAAAATTATGGAAAAACTCGATAGTAAAGGCTGGATAAAAATCGATCCAGACCACCAAACTATCCATTTGATCAACCTCAAGCACTTGATGAATTTGGCAAGTCAATGACTGATGTTACTTCTTTGGATACCTCGCCCGCTGCCGACAACGTGAAGGCACAACTAACAGCACCGACAATTCACTATTCGGTAGCGATGCCCCATCCTGAATCCCACCTGTTTGAAGTAACTTTGCGCGTGCAAGGTTGGTCGGAGCCGGTGCTGGATTTAAAAATGCCTGTGTGGACTCCCGGTTCTTACTTGGTTCGAGAGTACGCCCGCCACCTGCAAGATTTTAGCTCGCGATCGGGCGCGCGTGCTTTACCTTGGCGCAAGCAAAGCAAAAATCACTGGCAAATCGAGACAAATTCAGTGTCAGATGTCACGGTTTTCTACCGAATTTTTGCCAACGAACTAACAGTGCGAACCAATCATTTAGACTCGACTCACGGTTATTTCAACCCAGCGGCTCTGTGCTTTTTCGTACCCGGTTTTGAGCGCAACTCCTACACCGTCACAGTTGTGCCGCCGCAGCCAGAGTGGCGCACAGTGACTACCTTGCCGCCTGTTTGCGGACAGGATATGACTTTTGCTGCTGCGGATTTTGACACGCTTGTCGATAGTCCTTTTGAGATTGGCTGTCACGATGCTTATGATTTTGAAGTGATGGGAAAACCCCACCAGCTAGTAGTTTGGGGGAAAGGCAATTTTGAACCAGAGCGGGCGATTCTAGACATCCAAAAAGTGATCGAAGTCGAGGCTCAAATGTTCGGCGGTTTGCCTTACGACCGTTATGTGTTTTTGCTGCATTTGTCTGGGTCTGGTTTTGGCGGTTTGGAACACAAGGATAGCTGTACTCTTAACTATTCGCGTTTTGGTTTTCGGGCTAAGGAAAAGTACGAACGCTTTATTCAATTGGTGGCTCACGAGTTTTTTCACCTCTGGAATGTCAAACGCATTCGACCGAAAGCTCTCGAAGTATTTGACTACGAACAAGAGAACTATACTCCTTCTCTGTGGTTCTGTGAAGGCACGACCAGTTATTACGATTTGGTGATTCCTTTTCGAGCTGGTATCTACAACGTGAAAGGTTATTTCCAAAATTTGGCTAAGGAAATCACTCGTTTGCAGACGACTCCGGGACGGAAGGTGCAGCCTGCGAGCGAGTCGAGTTGGGATGCTTGGATTAAACTTTATCGCCGGGATGCTAATAGCGACAATTCGCAGATTTCCTATTATTTGAAAGGGGAAGTTGTTTCGTTTTTGCTGGATTTGTTGATTCGGGCAAAACACGGCAACGCGCGATCGCTCGACGATGTGATGCGTTTGATGTGGCAGCAGTTTGGCAACGGTCAGGCTGCTGAAAATACAGATTTTGACCAAAAGTCTGGAACAGAGGCCAAGCCTGCGCATCTGACATCAAACGGTAAGTTAAATTCTCACTCGCTGCCGACAGAAATAGGCTTTACTCCCGAACAGTTGCAAAGTGCGATCGAGTCCGTCGCAGGCATCGATTTGAGCGACTTTTTTGCGCGCTATGTAGACGGCACAGAAGAGTTGCCTTACGACAAATATCTGCAACCTTTCGGGCTGCAAATTTTGGTAGATGAAACTGACGCCTCGCCTCGGATTGGTTGGACGTTGGGGGCGGAAAACGGGCGGCAAACGGTTAAATTTGTCGAAGCAGGATCTCCGGCACAATTGGCCGGAATTGACGCTGGGGACGAGTTGCTGGCGATCGCCGGTTTTCGGGTAAATGCAGAACAAGCGAGCGAGAGGCTTAAGGATTATCAGCCGGGAGACACGATCGAAGTAACAGTTTTTCACCAAGACGAACTGCGGACTTGTCGCGTTACTCTCGCCACATCGCGGCCGACGCGCTACTCGATCGTACCAGTCGATCGACCCACGGCTATTCAGAAACAAAACTTTATGGGATGGCTGGGTGTTCCCCTATCGAATTTGTGAGATAAATTAATGGGAAGGGGAAGACAAAAAGGAATCACGCTCAATTCCCAATTTTCAATTCCCAAAGCCGTGTCAACAATCCGCTAAAACCCAGAGAAATCTCGCTTCTAGCAGAGGCCAGATCCCCCTAAATCCCCCTTAAGAAGGGGGACTTTGAGCGCGCTTCCGGTTCCCCCCTTTTTTAAGGGGGGTGAGGGGGGATCGAGGCCTAATCGTCAAACAGCAGACTGGTACTACATAAGATATTCAGTAGACACCAATGACCAATGACGAATGACCAATGACGAATGACCAATGACGAATGACCAATGACGAATGACCAATGACGAATGACCAATTACCAATTACCAATTTAAATCATGCAAACCCCACCACCTCCATCAATTACGCCCCGCCAGATGAACCTGCTGAGAATTGTGGCCTCTATGGCCTGGGCTGATGGCGAACTGGCGACAGAAGAAGTTAATTTAATGTTAGATCGCTTTTGCCGTTTGTTTGCGCCAGATACCGACGGACAACAAATGCAGCAGGAACTCCGGGATTACATCATGCAAAATATCCCCCTTGACGAGTTGATCCACCAACTAGAAACTCAAGATGAAAGGGAATTAGTCCTGCAACTTGGCTATGAAGTGATTTCATCTAGTTCTCGGACTCCCGATGAACCAAAAATTAACGCTGACGAAGCCGCAGCTTATCAAAAATTAGTGCAGTTGCTGAATCTTCCAGAGGATACTGTCAAGCGTATTGAAGCTGAAGCATCGGCGCCAGATACTTCGCAGGGAATTGTAGAGAAGATGGCTCACAAATTAGAACAGTTTATCAAAGGCTAGTTCGGGACTTGCGCGCGATCGGCTTATTCCTGGTTTCTTGCTGTATTTCTCGTTACTAAACCTGGGATTTTTCGTATAAACCGCGAATAAGACTCCATGCGTAAGCAATAAGTCGTAGGGTGCATCGCTCGATTGTCGCTGTTTCTTGAAGATAGTCGATGAATCCGCACCCTACGGCTGACTAACATCTCAAATCTCAAATCTCAAATGGTATGAGCTACGCTAGTAGTTTGGCAACTATTATTTTCTTTTGTCCGTAATTTCACTCTGTTGTTTCTATTGTGCATGGTGCACTGTAGAGTTAGAAACCGATTTATTGACGGGAATCAAAATTTATGCTCCCAGCTTTAAGGATTTCTGGCTATGACTTGCAAGAACTCATCCACCAAGGAACTAACACAGCTATTTATCGGGCAGTATCGATCGCAAACCGACAGCCTGCCATCCTCAAAGTTTTAAATACCGAATATCCTACCCTAGAACAGATAACTCGTTTAAAACACGAATATCAGATAACCGTATATCTCGATTGCCAGTATACAGTCAAAGTCGATCGCCTAGAAACGCACCCAAACTGCTTAGTATTAGTCTTAGAAGATTTTGGTGGCATCTCGCTCAAACAGTGGATAGCACAGACAGAATCAGCATTGTCTGTTGCGCGCTACCAATTGCCGATCGCCCAATTCTTAAACATCGCCATCCAATTAGCCAAAGCTTTAGTATTCCTGCATCAAAATCAAATCATTCATAAAGATATAAAACCAGCTAATGTTATCATAAATGCCGAAACAAATCAAGTAAAACTCGCTGATTTTAGCATCGCATCGCGGTTAAACAAAGAAACGGCAAACTTAAAAAATCCCGATCGCCTAGAAGGAACTCTCGCCTATATGTCGCCCGAACAAACCGGGCGGATGAATCGCGCTGTAGACTACCGCAGCGACTTCTACTCCCTCGGTATCAGCTTTTACGAACTGCTCACAGGAAAATTGCCATTTCGCAGCACCGATCCGCTGGAATTAGTCCACTGTCACATTGCCAAACAACCGATTCCTATTCAACAATTAAATCCGCAAATTCCCCAAGTTTTGGCGGAAATTGTGGAAAAATTGATGGCAAAAAATGCCGAAGACAGGTATCAAAGTGCAGCCGGATTGTTAGCAGATTTAGAACGCTGCCAGAATCAAATAGAGAATTTAGGTACAATTTCTAACTTTATCCCCGGACAACTGGATGCGATGAGTCAGTTGTTAATTCCCCAAAAACTTTACGGGCGGGAAGAGCAAATAGAACAATTATTGCAAGTATTCGATCGCGTCAGCAAAGGCAGCGGTGAAATTGTCTCGGTAGGTGGCTATTCTGGGATTGGCAAATCAGCATTAGTACACGAGATTCTCCGCAATTTAACCAGGCAGCGCGGCTACTTGGTTTCGGGCAAATTTGACCAATTCAAGCGCAATGTTCCCTACACTTGTTTCAATCAAGCTATGCGGAGCTTGGTGCAGCAGATTTTGACCGAAAGCCAAGCTCAGATTGACTTGTGGCGACAAAAACTGCTGCAAGTTTTGGATGTTAATGCTAAAGTTGCGATCGAAGCCATCCCCGAGTTAGAGTTAATTTTAGGCCCGCAACCAGACGTAGCAGAACTCGGCCCCATTGAATCTCAAAACCGCTTCAGTCGAGTGATGCAGCAGTTCGTCCAAGCAATTGCGAGTGCAGAACATCCCTTAGTAATGTTTCTCGATGACTGTCAGTGGATAGATGCTGCAACAGTCAAGATGTACGAACAAAATTGCCTCGGAAAAATGCCTTACTTGCTGGTAATTGTTGCTTATCGGGATAACGAAGTCAGCCCGACGCATCCGTTTATGCTGGCAAATGAGGCAATTCGGGCCGCAGGAGTTCCGATGACAGCTATAACTTTAGAACCGCTAACAATTGGCCGCGCTACTCAATTGGTTGCTGAAACTTTGAGCTGTGCTGCTGAAACTGCGACACCGCTGGCAAATTTGCTCGTAAAAAAAACTAACGGCAATCCATTCTTTATCAAGCAACTGCTCAAGTATTTGCATCAAGAAGGTTTCCTAAAATTCAATTTGCAGGCGGCTGAGTGGCAGTGGGATATCAAACATATTGAACAGCAGGAAATTTCAGAAAACGTTGTTGAGTTGATGGTGAAAAAGATTCAGAATTTATCAACTGCAACCCAACAAATTTTACAAATAGCGGCTTGTATAGACAATCAGTTTAGTTTGGATATGCTGTCGGTGGCTAGTGAACAATCTTGGACTGAAACAGCACAGGATTTGTGGGAAGCGCTGCAAGTGGGGTTGATTTTACCTGTAGGAGATGCTTATCGGATACCGCAATTATTTGAGCCGGAAGAGTTGGAAAAGTTGGGAAAAATGCCCGGACAGGTGTGCTACAAATTCATGCACGATCGCGTTCAGCAAGCAGCCTATGCGATGATTGCTGACGAACAGAAACAAGTAGTTCATTTGGCGATCGGGCGTTTGTTATTGCAAGGAAGCAGCGAAGCTGAACGCCAAGAACGAATTTTTGATATTGTCAATCATTTGAATTTTGCTCGCGGCTTGATTTGCGATTTTATTCAACGCTATGAATTAGCAGAGTTAAACTTGCAGGCGGGCAAAACTGCGAAAGCTGCTTCTGCCTTTGAAACTGCGCTGAGTTTTTTCCAATCGGGCTGCAATAGTTTGCCAGCAAAAAGTTGGGAAGATAATTATGCGTTAACTTTGGCGCTCAATTTTGAATTGGGCGAAGCGGAATGTTTGAATGGGAAATATGACGAAGCTTTAGCAATTATAGATGGAATTTTTCGACAAACTAGGACATTGTTAGAACGGTGTCGGGTTAATGAGTTAAAGATGACTTGTCTGCGGATGAAAAATGATTTACCGGCTGCTTATCAATTGGGTATAGAAACTTTGCAATTTTTGGGAATTGAGTTTGAAGCGTACCCGGATGATGAGTATTTGCTCAGGGAGTTGGCGAAGACGAAAGCTACGATAGGTCAACGGTTGTTGGCCGATTTAGTAGATTTACCAACACTCACCGATCCGCTGCAACTCGCCGCCCACCGAATCTTGAAAGAACTTGACCCGATCGCCTTTTTTACCAGTCCCAATGCTAAATTTCTCTGCGGGATGAAGTTAGTTCAGCTAACAATCGAACATGGCAATTGCCGGATTTCCGCCTTTGGCTACGTTTCGTATGCCTTGGCTTTGATTGCTAAATATGGCGAAATTGAGGCTGGTTGCGAAGCAGGAGAACTGTCTATCCATCTCTACGAACGTTGGGATTTGTCTGAATTAGGTGCTTGTATTTTGCATATTTGGGCAGATTTAATGCACCACAATAAATATATTGATGAGTGCAAAGTTGTAATGCTCAAAGCTTTTAATAAGGGTTTAGAGACAGGTGTTTATCAGTATTCAGGGTATGCTGCGGTTAATTATCTCGGAACCAGTTTTTTTGGCAATGAATCGCTGCAAAGATCCGCAGAAGTTATTGATGAATTCACCCCTGTTTTGGAAAAAATTGATCGCAATATGCTAGCGTATTTTTTGTTAAATAAACAGGCAATTTATCAACTTACTTGCCCTGCGGAGACTGCTGAAAGTCCCCCAAGTTTTATCGACGAACAATCGCTTTTAGTGTTTGCTGAATCCTCGGCAGACTTGATAACTTGTTTTGTGGTTTATTTGTACAAACTCACCGTAGCGAATTGGTTCGGTGAGGTCGATCGAGCATTAGAATATGCTAATACTGGTGTTGAATTTTTTGCTGGTGCAGCGGGGGGTTTTCTGGGCGTGGTTTTTCGCTTCCACCGCGCCATAGCCCTGGCTGCTGCTTGTACAAATGCCAGTGAGGGCGAAAATCGCCAAATCTACCTAGAACAGCTCAACATTAGCCTGGAAGAGCTCCGAGAATTTGCGAAAAACTGCCCTGCAAATTACCAACACAAATATTTAGCTATCCGGGCGGAAGTGGCGCGGTTGTCGGGACAAAAGTATGAGGCGGCAGAATGCTACGATAGTGCGATCGCCCTCGCAATAGAAAACCGCTTCATTCAAGATGCCGCACTCGTTAACGAATTAGCAGCGAGATTTTATTTATCGCAAAATCGGCTGATTTTCGTCAAGAATTATCTCAACGATGCCAGATTGTGCTATATCCAGTGGGGCGCGACAGCTAAAGTCCGTCAACTCGAACAATACTATAGTAATTTATTTCCTGAAGCTGCCGATTCGCGGATAGCTGCAACTATAACTGCGAGTACATCCAGTCATGCTAATATCTTGGATTTAGCCACGGTAATCAAAGCTTCTCAGGCAATTTATAGTGAAATTGTCTTAGAAAAGTTGTTGAAAAAATTGCTGCACATTATCTTAGAAAATGCTGGCGCGCAAAAAGGCTGCATTATTTTAGAACGAGACGGGCAATTGTTTGTTGAAGTGTCGGATACTAACCGCATGACATCAGCAATATTTCAGGAGTCAATGCTGGTTGAAAATAGCTCAGATATTCCTATTTCTATCGTCAAATACGTTGGGATAACTCAGCAACCGCTGGTATTGAGTGATGCAAGTCAAGAAACAATTTACCAAGCGGATATTTACATTCAAAGTTGCCAGCCAAAGTCGATTTTATGTGCGCCGATTGTGTATCAAAGTAAGTTGATTGGCATTGTGTATTTAGAGAATAATCTGGCGACTGGAGCATTTACGCGCGATCGGCTGGAACTGTTGCAACTGTTAACGGCACAAGCGGCGATCGCCATTGAAAACGCCCGCCTCTACGCCCGCGAACAACACAAATCCCGCCAGTTGAATGAATCTCTCGAAAGCCTGCAACAGTTTCAAGTCGAACTTGTCCAAAAAGAACAGCAATACCGCAGCATATTTGAGACGGTAGCAGACGGACTTTCGCTGATAGAATTGGAGACTGGTAAATTCATCGCAGCTAACCCCGCACTCTGTCAAATTTATGGCTATTCTGAGGAGGAATTACTGCATTTAAATCCACCAGATTATATTCTCCCAGAGTATCTGCATTTATTCGCGGAATTCCAACAAACGATGAGAAGACGCCAAGAATTTAACTGTCAAGCTGTCATACATAGAAAAGATGGTACGCTGTGCGATGTTGAGGTAAAATCAAACTTTTTTGAGTACGATGGGCAACCCCACGCCCTGGTAATTAATCGCGATATTAGCGATCGCAAGCGCGCCGAAACAGCTCTGCAAACATCGGAAGTTCAACTGAGACAAAAAGCTGAAGACTTAGAAGCAATACTCGTTCAACTCCAACAAACTCAGGCACAATTAGTTCAAACTGAAAAAATCTCGCAACTCGGACAACTGGTGGCTGGAGTAGCGCACGAAGTGAACAATCCCGTTAGTTTTATTTCTGGTAACTTGCATCATGCCAAAGACTATATTAGCGATTTGATAAGTTTAGTCCAGGTTTATCAAGACAACTTTCCTGAGCCGGGACAACAAGTTTTAGATGAAATAGCAGCGATTGAATTAGAATATTTAGTAGAAGATTTGCCGAAAATGATTGACTCGATGAAATTGGGAACCGATCGCATCCGCGACATCATGCAATCTTTACGAAATTACTCGCGTACCGACGGGATTGAGAAAAAACTAGCAAATATTCACGAAGGAATTGATACCACATTAATGATTTTGTCGCACCGCCTGAAAGCCAATAGCGATCGCCCGACTATTCAAGTCATCAAAAACTACGGGGAATTGCCTAATATAGAATGCTATCCGGGACAATTGAATCAGGTATTTATGAATTTGATCGCTAATGCGATCGATGCTCTCGAAGAAGCTAATTTTGGCAAAACCTACAAACAGATTGAGAGCAATCCCAATGTGATTACAATTTCGACCTCTGCGGACAACAGCAGCGGAAAACCGACAAATCGTCAAGTGAAGATTCGGATAGCTGACAATGGACTTGGAATGTCAAAACACATCAAAGACAAACTATTTACGCCATTCTTTACAACGAAAGCTGAAGGCAAAGGAACCGGATTGGGATTGCCAATTTGCCACGATATCATCACAAAAAAACACCGGGGAAGCTTAGAATGTTTTTCATCGCCGGGAAGGGGAACCGAATTTGCGATCGGCATTCCCGCACGCAGCATTTCCATCAACGAGCAGTAGGGACATGGCAATGCCATGTCCCTACTTAAGGATAACGATTTTAAGTGTGATTAATGCGGTAACTTGCTGAGAGCGTGCCAAGTTCTCGCCCCGACAATTCCATCGGCTGGTAAACCTTTAGCCATTTGGAACTGAATCACTGCTACTTTTGTCATCGGCCCGAAGAATCCATCAACTACACCGAAATAGTATCCATTCAACTTCAAGACATTCTGAACAAGTTTGACATCATTACCTGAACTACCAATCATCAGAATCGGCTTAATAGGTGCACCAGAGTATAGTGCTTGCCAGGTTAGAGAACCCACAATCCCATCTTCAGGTAAAAAGACGCGGTGTTGATATTGTTTAACGGCACTTTCAACATAGACGCCGAAAATACCATCAATCAGACCGAAATAATATTGCCAATGAAATAGAAGCTGTTGCAGTTCCTTGACAGATTGACCTGTAGAACCGCGTCGCAAAGTGGGTTTAATAACTCTAGATGCTTCAGCAAATTCTAGATTTTGCCCAGCATTAGGATCGGCGGCGAGAGCCAGAGTTTCATTGTTCGTGGTTCTTTCTTCGGTATACATAATCTGATTCCTTTCAAGAGTTAAGTTCTGGTCTTGGATATTTCAGGTATAACTGGTAGGCTTGATGACTGCACAGTCACTTTTTCGAGTGTCACTCACTTGAGTGTCACTCATTTGAGTTAGGCAAATGTGTTTGTAGTTAGGAATGCAAGTCCTGTGATTTTCCTGAAGACTTCCATTGTCACTACAAAATATAGAGGTGCGCAGTGCACACCCTACAAAATATTTACAAAATACTGTTGATTATCTACTTAGAAAATTCCCGCAATGTTGGAATTAAATACTGTGTCAAAGTAAACGCATCTACTCCTAATTCCGTTCGCTCTTTGGCGGCCATGATTCCGGCTTGAGCGTGCCACCAAACGGCTGTTGCTGCAACTGATTCGGGGGCTGGATGCCGATCGCCCGCACAAGCCAATAGTCCCCCCAACAAGCCCGTCAAAACGTCGCCGCTGCCGCCTCTGGCGAGGGCTGGGGTGCTTTCGGGATTGACATAGGTAACGGTACGCGCGGCGTAGCTATCCCGTAGGGAATCGCCCTCATCCTGCCAACTGATGCAAACTCTGGCTCCTTTGAGCAATACCACTGCACCGCAAAGCTTTGCCGCTGCTTGAGTTGCGGCAATTCGATCCTCGCCCATTTCGTCGGCTAATTCGGGAAACAAACGCTTGAATTCGCCCGGATGAGGCGTGATAATTGTCAGTGCTGAGCGTTCCGACAAAATGGGGACTGTGCCGAGTTGAGCGAGAATATTTAAACCATCGGCATCTAACACCAAAGGTCGATCGCACTCAAGTACAGATTCTACAGCTATTGCTGCTTCCAATGTCAGACCAGGCCCCACTGCGATCGCATCATACACACCCAAATCAATTGCTACCGGCAACTCCCTAATTGCACCGCTTGGGGTTTCGGGACATCCTATAACTAAGGCTTCTGGCAAATGACTGCTCAACATCGGTTTAATCGACTCAGGAACAGCAATTGACAGCATTCCGACACCGCTAGCCCTTGCTCCCAATGCTGACAAAATAGCGGCTCCGCTGTAACGGCGGGAACCTGCAATAATTAGTATGTTACCGTTAGTATATTTGTGCGAAATTGGCGATCGGGGTAATGGCAAATGCTGAATTGCCGATGCTTTCGTAATGCGTTGTATTGCTGGAAACTCGCCCAATATCGCTGCAATATCTGCTGTGGGAATATCAAAATCAATCAACTCCGACGTACCGATATATTCTAACGCCTTGTCTTGCAGAAATGCCATTTTCCACAAACCCAAACACAATGTATGTTTTGCCCGGATTGCCGTCCCCAAAACTTCTCCGGTATCTGTATGAATTCCCGATGGAATATCTATGCTAAAAATGGGGATATTTAAATTATTTATTTCCTCAATCGCGGCGGCTGTGGGATTACTGATTTCTCGTTCTAATCCAAATCCAAATAAACCATCTACGAGCAAATCGCAGTTTTTTAACAGTTCAACTTGATTAATAAATGGAATATTTAAATAGCGCGCATAATCAGCATGACTTTTTGTAAGTTCTTTAAGCTTAGAAAACGGGCAGTAAATAACTACTGGGAATCCTTTAAAATGCAATTCGCGGGCCACAACCAAAGCATCGCCGCCGTTATGTCCCGGCCCAACTAATACGCCGATTGCTGGCAATTGAGACTTAACAATCTTTTTCCCTGGTGTTAAATCCGTTAAATCCGTTAAATCCGTTACATAATCCGTTGCCGAACTTCCTTCCGCCTGAATGCGTCTAGCAATCAGTCCGGCGACTTTTTCCATTAAAGCGGCTTGGGGCATTCCAGCGACAAAGATTCTCGTTTCTATTTGCCGCATTTGGTCGGCGGTGACAACAAATTTTTGAATACTCATAATTAGTGATAAAATTTTAGCTAAGGAATGAGAATTAAATAACTTCCACAAGTTTGTGGGATGGGCGCCCCGCCCGTCCTTTTTGGACGGGCGGGACGCCCATCCCACAAGAACAATCAAATTGTAAGTTATTTAATTCTCATTCCTTAATTTTAACCGCTCAGTCTTCAACCCACGGAGGTGGGTTTCGTTTGTATAGACGCGGTTTCAACCGCCCGGTCTTCTTTGTAGTATTTTTGTGGTATAATCAATTAGCTTGATCGAACGAAATAACAGTAAAATAGCAATTTCTCTCTATCATGAACAAGATTGTCGTAGGCCTCTCCGGCGGGGTCGATAGTTCCGCAGCAGCCGCAATTTTACACCATCAGGGCTATGAAGTGGTGGGTTTAACGCTGTGGTTGATGAAAGGCAAAGGTCAGTGCTGCTCTGAGGGAATGGTCGATGCCGCTAAAATTTGCGAAGATTTGGGCGTTCCCCACCACATTGTTGACAGCCGTGATGTCTTTAAAGCAAGTATTGTCGATTTTTTGGTGGACGGTTACAGTGCAGGAATTACGCCTCTGCCTTGTTCGCAGTGCAATAAAACTGTGAAGTTTGGGCCGATGCTCAAGTATGCTCACGAAGAACTCGGTATTGAAAAGATTGCGACGGGACACTACGCTCGCATTACTTATGATACTGCTACGGGTCGCTATCAGTTGCTACGGGCGATCGACCCTGCGAAAGATCAGTCTTATTTCTTGTATGATTTAACACAGGATTTGCTCGCGGGTACGGAGTTTCCTTTGGGGGAAATTACCAAGACTGAAACTCGCAGAATCGCGGCGGAATTTGGCTTGACAACCGCTGATAAGCCGGAAAGTCAGGATTTGTGCTTGGTGGAAAGTAACGGTTCGATGCGGGCTTTTCTGGACAAGTACATTGCGCCGCAAAAAGGTGACATTGTGGACAAGGCAGGGCGGGTGCTCGGACAGCATGACGGCGTGCACCACTACACTATCGGCCAGCGGAAGGGGCTGGGGATTGCTGCACCGGAACCGCTGTATGTGATTGAACTTGATGCTGGTGCTAATCGGGTGATTGTGGGCGATCGACAGTTGGCGGTAGAATCTGAGTGTACGGTCGATCGGGTAAATTGGGTTTCTGTGGCGGAACCGACTGCTCCGATTCGGGCTTTTGTGCAGATTCGCTATCGATCGCAACCCGTCCCCGCTACAATTATTCCTGTAGAACCCTCCCCAGCAGACGAAAAAGCCAGCGGTACAAGAGTCAAAGTGATTTTTGACGAACCACAGTTGAGCATTACCCCCGGACAAGCCGCTGTTTGGTATGACAAAGACGTGCTGTTGGGCGGCGGTATCATCGAAAGAAAAAAACTCCCAAATTGATGTCAGAGGCAGGCAAGATGCCCGCCCACAAGAAACCTCCCACAAGAAAATCCACTCTTTGTGGAACAGGCATCTTGCCTGTGCCACAAAGAGGCAGGCAAGATGCCCGCCCCACAAGAAACCTCCCACAAGAAAATCCACTCTTTGTGGAACAGGCATCTTGCCTGTGCCAAAAGGAAACTTATTTTTCATCTCACAGGCTAAGATTTGCCTAACCTGCTTTCTTTTCCAAACGCAACACATTTCCCCTAGCATTGGTGCGGTAAACCCAAGTTTGGCGGCCATCAGAAACCACAACCCGCCAACCTTCGACAATCATTTGGCCGCAAATTTCATCAGCTTTTACGATTCCCAAACAAGTATTCGGCCAACTTTGCCGGCTCGATTCAGTTACTTTTAACTTGTCAGCAGCAATCCCAGTTTGGCGCGACAACTCCTGGATAACTGTGGCTGCAACGGTTGCGGGTAATTGGTTGGGGGGATTTTGGCGCGTACCTTCGGCGAAATTGCCCGGTTCGGAATTTAAACTATTTAGTGCCAATCCCGAAGAGTTTATTTTTTTTGGCACCGCGGCTGCGGGCAGTTGCTGCGGGGTTGGCTGCTCTTGACTCTCCCGCTGGGCGAGGGAATTTTTGATCGCACCTGCGTTAGCCGCTGCGGTGTGGATTAGCGCCGGATACATTTCCCAGGCCAGAATTCCTGTCAGCACTAAAGCCAACATTAAAGGATTGGGCTGCTTTTGGGCTCGTTTTTGACTGTTTTGAGAGTTATTTGAGTTATTTTCGGAGATTGGTTTGCTCATACGTCCTCTGCCTCACTTTACACCATGCGCGATCGCTCCTGAGCACTCAAATGCAGATATTTATTTAGACACTGCTGTTGGTACTGTTTGTTCCTTTGTGCAGAACCGACTTACCGAGTCGTGCGGCACAAGTATTTTATCCTCGCTGCGGACACTTATGTTTCAGGAAAATTGCACTACCCAGTTATTACTTAATTTTTACTCTGAGTTTGCTGGTATTGACAAAAATTTAGGGTTAAGTAAATCTTCTGAAAAAAATCTGATTCTGGTTGAGAATCTCAGTACAAATGACTATTCATCGTGCCAAAACCGCTCAAGGTGCTTTAGACTGTGGGAGGCGAGCTGAGCCGACGACATTAAACTGATGCAGCACAATCTGTTGCCGCAGGACGGGAACGCATTATAAATTAAGCAAGTTATCGCTGATTAATTGTAGGATTCTGGTTTTCAAGAGCGATGTTCTCGGAAACTACTTTAGTAGCGATCGCTACTTTTTTAGTACAATATTGTTGAAATGTATCGATTATGAACAGAAAATCCCTAGGAATCCATTTAATGAATCGACTGAGCTATCCTCAAAAATTTACCTTGATCGGTTTTCTATTTGCGATGCCGTTAACCTTGGTCATATACCTGCTGATTTCCGAAATTAACAGCAGGGTTGATTTTGCCCAAAAAGAAATCTACGGTAATCAATACCTGCGCCCGCTGCGCCAGTTGAGGGAATACATACCAAAACTTCAACTATTAAATTATCATGGTTTAAGTACCAATTTTAGTCAGCCAGATTCCACAGCAAATTTAGAATCCCAAATAGACGCCAACTTTCAATCTTTGGCAAATACAGATCGCCAATTAGGAGAAAGCTTAGTTTCTACCGATAAATTTAACAATATTTATCAAAATTGGCAAAATTTTAAACTTCGTCGCAGCCAGTGGAGTATAGAAACTTACGATGTTGTATATCAAAGATTAGCATCTGACATTAATAGATTGAGCGCTCACGTCGGCGATACTTCCAATCTAATATTAGACCCAGATTTAGATACCTATTATTTGATGGATGCTACTTTGCTGAAGCTTCCAGAAATGCAAAAAATCTTGTCAGAGATTAGGCTAGTTTCTCAAAAAAGTAGCGCGCGTTCCGATGCCACACCTGAAGAAAGAGCGAAACTGATTACTTTTGCGGGGAAATTGAGAGAACTCAATAAAGATTTAGCAATCAATATGGAGGTAGGATTTAGCAATAATCCTCAGGGGAATCTGCGACCTAAATTAAGCGAGCATTTGAGAAAATTTAACTCGGTAGTAGAGCAGCTGACTGGGCAAATAGATAAACTGATTTATCCCACAGCCGTAGTGGAATATTATGCCTATCTCGATGGCAGCGAGCGAGTTGTGAATTCCAGTTTTGAACTATGGGACGAAACTCTCAATGAATTAGACTTTCTCTTGCAAAAGCGGATTGATAGTTTTGTTGCGAAAAAACACATGATTTCTCTGTTTGTGTTAATAATTTTAGCAATAGTTATTTATTTGTTTGTATCTTTTTACCGGGCAGTTATTCAAACTGTATTTGTGCTTGACGAAGCGTCAAAAAAGATGGCAAGCGGCAATCTCGACCACAAAATTATTTTGGATAACA
Source organism: Microcoleus sp. A006_D1 (assembly GCF_036702805.1). NCBI lineage: Bacteria > Bacillati > Cyanobacteriota > Cyanophyceae > Oscillatoriales > Microcoleaceae > Microcoleus > Microcoleus sp. A006_D1. The sequence continues at coordinate 106,099 of NZ_JAUBVZ010000016.1, read as the reverse complement.
GAGATGAACTCGGGCAAGTTGTGGGTGCGTTTAACAAAATTGCCGACGCTTTAGTTCATGCAAACCTAGAAATTACTGTTCTCAACGATCGCCTAAAAGCTGAAAATATTCGGATGAGCGCCGAACTCGATGTCACTCGCAAGATTCAGCAGATGCTGCTACCGAAAGACCGAGAACTGAAGGAAGTTATCGGCTTAGATATTGCCGGATTTATGGAAGCTGCTGATGAAGTAGGTGGTGACTATTACGATGTACTCCAGCACGAAGGTAGAGTGAAAATTGGGATTGGTGATGTGACGGGACACGGATTGGAGAGTGGGGTTTTAATGATTATGGTTCAAACGGCAGTCAGAACTTTGCTCGCCTACAATGAACCAGATCCGGTGAGATTTTTAACTGCTATTAACAGTGCAATTTACGATAACGTGCAGCGGATGAAATGCGATAAAAATGCCAGTCTTGCCTTGCTCGACTATGAGGAGGGAATGCTGAAGTTGAGCGGCCAGCACGAAGAAATGATTGTGGTGCGGTGTAACGGTTCTGTAGAGCGGTTTGATACGATCGATTTGGGTTTCCCGATCGGGCTGGATGCAGATATTGCTGCATTTGTTGCTGAAACCGTTGTGCAGTTGCACTCGGGAGATGTGGTAGTGTTATACACTGACGGGATTACGGAAGCTGAAAATATGGATAAAGCGCTGTACGGGTTAGAGCAGTTAATTGACGTAATACAGATTAATTGGCAGCGAACGGCGGCAGAAATCAGGCACGCTGTAATTGACGATGTGCGATCGCACATCGGCGAACAAAAAGTTTTTGATGACATCACATTGCTGGTACTCAAACAAAAATAGGGAATTGGGAATTGGGAATTGCCCAAACAGGGCATTGACCAAACAGGCCAAACAGGGCAAACAGGGCATTGGTAGCAACTCGCCAATAACTAATAACCAGTAACAACAGTCAACAGTCAACCAACAAATAACAAATAACAACTAACAAACAACAAATAAGATGATTCAGACTTTCGGCGATTTCATCGAGCCGTCACCTAGCCAAGAATACTTAATAATTGGATTTTCCCCGAGTTCGATCCCCCTCAAGCAGCGGTGGCGGAACAACGGTTTATCCGCAGATTTTCTGGCTGACTACCTGACGACTTTTTTCCCAGGAAACGAAGACGACCCCTCGACAATTGACAGACAAGCTGAAATTAAAAGTGCTGTTAGCTACATTGCTAACGAGTTATTAGAGAATGCGATGAAGTTTAATGATGAAAGCTCGGAGCACCCGATCGACATTAAACTGCAATTAGAGAGCGATCGACTGATTTTCTCAGTGGCTAACAGCATTCCCGGGTCATCTGTGGGCAAGTTTCAAGCTTACATCCAGCATTTGCTGGCCTCCGATCCAAACGAGCTGTACATTGATCGGCTGGAAAAAAATGCTGCTGAGGAAAGCTGTACTGATTCTGGATTGGGCTTGCTGACCATGCTCAGCGATTATACCGCCAAAATCGGCTGGAAGTTCCAGACCGTGCAAAAAGACCCGGAAGTAATTGCGGTGACAACGATGGTGCAATTGATAGTATAGGCCTCGTGGGCGATCGATCTTATCTAAGGGACTTTTTTTTGAGAAAATGGAAATTAAAACACAAGATTACCTGATCTGCTACGATCCAGCAACGGCAACTGTGAGTTTTATTGGCTCTCTGAGACTGAGCGGGCCTGCGGAGTACGCGCCGATAGTGCAGTTGCTGGGCAAGGTAGCCGACAAAGAACCCGCGAAAATTACCCTTAATTTGCAGCACTTAGAATTTTTGAACAGTTCGGGCATTAATATGCTCTCGAAGTTTATTATTGAGGTGCGTAAAAAATCCCGGCTGCAAATGGCAGTACAAGGCTCTCAACGCATAGCTTGGCAAAGTAAATCTTTGAAGAATTTGCAGCGGCTGATGCCTGCTTTACAGTTGGAATTAATATAGAAATGATGACTTTTAGAGTGCAGGATGTTGAGCAATTTTTTGTTAGTCGAGGCGCAAATTCTCGGGTTATGCTGGAAGAACAACCATCTAGAGAACAGCTACTTTTAGAGATAGAAAGATTGCGCCAGCAAGTGGAAGACTTGAAGGAGGAAAAAGCGGATCTGGAAATCTTGCTGGAAACTACTGCCGAACATTCCGATACAGTGGAAAGTGAGTTGCGCTATCGGGCATTGGAGGCGGTGCGCGAAGGCGAAATCAAGCTGGCTCAATTTCTGGAAGCAATTCCGGTAGGCGTGGCCGTGCTCGATGCTCAAGGCAGACCTTACTACGTCAATCACGCCGGACAGCAGTTGCTCGGTCAGGGGGTTTTAACGTTAAACAAAGTTGAGAATTTGTCAGAAACATATCAAATTTATGTCGCGGGAACTGATAATATCTATCCTTTTGAGAATTTGCCGATCGTTCGAGCTTTGAGGGGCGAAAATGCGACTGCTGACGATCTGGAAATTCATCAACCAGGCAAGAAAATTCCCCTTGAGACTTGGGGAACGCCCATTTTTGAGGCTGGTAAAGTTGCTTTTGCGATCGCAGTTTTTCAAGATGTTACGGAACGCAAACAAGCTGAAGCCGAGCGTCAGAAATTAATTAAGGAACTATTTGAGCTGAATCAGAATTTGGAAAAATCCCTGGATGCCGAATCAGAATTAACTGATGCCTACGGGCGCTTTGTGCCTCATCAATTTCTATATTTATTGGGATATGAAAGTATTCTTGATGTCAATTTAGGCGACCAAGTGCAGTCGGAAATGTCGGTGCTGTTTGCGGATATCCGCGACTTCACGACGCTTTCGGAAACTATGACGCCGCAACAAAATTTTAATTTTATCAATGCTTACCTTTCGCGGATGGAGCCTGCTATTACTAGCAATAACGGCTTTATTGACAAATACATCGGCGATGCAATTATGGCTTTGTTTAGCGACTGTGCAGATGATGCAGTGAAAGCTGGTATTGAAATGTTAAATATTCTGACTGATTACAACGAACACCGTCAAAGTGTCGGCTACATCCCGATTGAAATTGGCATTGGGATAAATTCTGGTTCTTTGATGCTGGGGACAGTGGGCGGTGACAGCCGCATGGACAGCACTGTGATTAGCGATGCTGTTAATTTGGCCTCTCGGATTGAAGGATTGACTAAAGATTACGGCGTACCTCTGTTAATTTCTCAGCAGACTTTGGAACGGTTGCGAAATTCGGCTGATTATTGTATTCGGATTGTGGATAAAGTACAGGTAAAAGGAAAATCTCAATATGTCATAGTCTATGAGGTATTTGATGCCGATCCGCCGGAAATTCTGGCAGCAAAGCTAGCAAATTTGGCTGTATATACTGAAGCGATGTTACTGTGCGATCGCAAGGAGTTCCGAGAAGCGGGAAAATTGTTTGAAGAGTGTTTGCGGACTAATCCGAGCGATCGGGTAGCTCGCATTTACTTGAAACGCTGTCGGGATTGGCGATCGCTCCTCAAAGGAATTTGACAGTTGACAGCAGTCAGTAGTCAGTAGTCATTAGTTTAGTAACTGGTTCCCAGGCTCTGCCTGGGAACAAATAGAAACAAGTAGAAGAAACTGAGTTTTTAGTCTAAAAGTCCATAAGTCCTGATAATATAATTAGTAATTTGGAGTGTCAACAAATAACTATGAAAATCAACAAGCTGCCGCCGAGAATATCTATAAAACCTTCAGCGATCAAAATTATAGCTCTGTTCTGCCTGTGCTGCTTGTTAACGGCAAGTTGCGGACAAGGAGCTTCTCGATCGCCCAATTCGCCCAATTCGCCCAATTCGCCCAACAACGATCGCGTTACAATTGGCACAACCTTGAAATTGCGGACGATCGACCCTGCGGACGCTTACGAAACCATATCTGGGCAATTGCTGCGAAATTTGGGCGACACTCTCTACACCTACGAGTCGGGAACGACAAAGTTAATCCCCCACTTGGCCACAGCAATGCCAAAAGTTAGCAAAGACGGATTGACATATACAATCCCCCTGCGTCAAGGCGTTATTTTTCACGACGACACACCGTTTAACGCCGCAGCAATGGAATTTTCCTTGCAGCGGTTTATCAAAAATGGCGGCCGTCCGTCTTTCTTGTTGGGCGATGCAGTAGCATCGGTGAAAGCGACGGGCGAATATGAATTAACTTTTCAACTCAAAAAACCTTTTGCAGCGTTTCCTTCTCTGCTGACATTTGCCGGTCTTTGTCCGATTTCTGCGAAAGCTTACGAAATTGGGGACGGTAAATTTAAACCGGATACGTTTGTGGGAACTGGGCGCTATAAACTTGCGAAGTACGGTAGCGATTCTCTCAGGTTTGACGTGTTTGATAAGTATTGGGGAGAAAAGCCGGTTAATAAAGGTATTGACATTTTGCTGCTTTCTAGTTCGTCAAATTTGTTCAATACTTTTCGGACTGGTGCGATCGATATAGCTTATTTATCCCTGGATGCGGATCAAGTTCGCAGCTTGGACGAGGGAGCGAAAAAAGGGAAATGGCAGGAAATCGCGGGGGAGAGCAGTACAGTTAGTTATATGACGCTGAATATCAATTCTAAACCGCTGGATAAGTTAGAGGTGAGACAGGCGATCGCCGCGGCGATGGATCGGCCCCTGATTAACGATCGCGTCCTCCGGGGACAAGCACAACCGCTGTACAGTCTGATTCCCACAACCTTCGACGTTAATAAACCGGTGTTTAAAGAACTGTACGGCGACGCCAACACCGCCAAGGCCAAGGAATTGTTAACCAAAGCGGGATATTCGGCCGCCAATCCGTTTATTCTGCAAATTTGGCATCCTACTGGTTCCACAAAGCGAGCGTTAGTGGCGAGTACGATCGCAGCGCTAGCCAAACTCAAAATGGACGGGATAATGCAGGTAGAAGTTAACAGTGTCGAATCTCCGACTTTGTTTCAGAATATAGAGAAGGGGATTTATCCTGCGGTGTTAGTGGATTGGTACGCCGACTTTTTCGACGCTGACAATTACATTCAGCCGTTTTTGGATTGTGCGACGGGTTCGGCGGCCAGCGGGTGCTCTAAGGGTGCTAGTCAGGGTCAGGGTTCGTTTTATTATAGCGATCGAGTAAATCAACTGATTGCCAAGCAGCGCCAAGAAGCAAACCCTCAAACCCGCAAAGCTTTGTTTGGCGAAATTCAGGACATACTAGGTAGAGATGTACCTTTCATCCCTCTTTGGCAGGATAAGGACTATACTTTTGCTCAGAATAATATTACTGGTGTCCGTCTAGAACCGACGCAATCCTTTCCTTTTTGGTTCCTGAAAAAGCAATAATTGTTTACAATCAATTTGTGGAGTTGAAACGTTCATAACCATATCATATTTTGTGCACAACAGGGTGATGATTGTCACAGTTTATCGAAGAGACTAATCACCCAACTCTCTCAAAAAATGTTGGATATTATTAGAGAGAGAGAGACATCGCTGAGGGTGAGTATATGAAATTTGGAATCTTAACAACAACAGGGCTGCTAATCGCGATCGCTTTTGCTTCTGGAGTGAAAGCAGAAAACGTATCGCAAGTCAAGCAACTATTAGAAACTAAAAAATGCAGCAAATGTGACTTGACAGGAGCGCAGCTTGGTGGTATGAATCTCAGCGGGGCAGACTTGAGCGGTGCAAATTTGAGCGGTGCAAATTTGAACGGTGCTAACCTCAACGAAGCCAAACTCAACCAAGTAAATCTTACACAAGCTAAATTGCAAGGTGCGAGTTTAATTGCGGCTAAAATGCACGGGGCAAATTTGGAAGGTGCTGATTTGAGCCGCGCTAACCTGAGTCTCGCTGGTTTAGTAATTGCCAGTTTGAAAAATACCAACCTCACCAGCGCTAATTTAATCGGCGCTAATTTGGAAAGTGCTAATTTGGCAGGTGCGAACCTGAGAAATGCCCGTCAGTCTGTAGCGAATTTAGCTAATGTCAGCCTCCGGGGCGGCAGTTTGTCGGGAATAGATGTGATGGGAGTCAACTTGCGGGATGCTAATTTGACCGGCGCTAATTTGACGGGCGCTAATTTGAACGGTTCGGACTTGACTGGTGCTAATTTAAAGGATGCCAATATGGCAAATGTGGATTTGAAAAACGCTGCTTTGCCGTAGGACGATCGCCAATTGCTATATCACACTATCGTGTTTAACAACCTTAATATAATGATGTAGGGGCAATTTCCGAAATTGCCCCTACAATTTTAAGTGCCGTAATTTTAGTTTTCCGTTCAGCCTCAGATGAATGAGGACTGAAGTCCGAACGATCAAACCTAAGAGTTATTTAACTTGATTTGAGATCAATCTTCGTCAGCGGCATCTTGGGGGAAACGGATAATGTCATCATCACCCAGGTATTCGCCATTTTGGATTTCAATCATCACCAGAGGAATCACGCCGGGGTTTTCCACGCGGTGAGCCGTATTCATGGGCACGTAGGTTGACTGTTTCTGCATGAGAATGGTCTCTTTGTCGTCGCAGATAACTTTAGCGGTACCGGAGACGACAACCCAGTGCTCGCTGCGGTGATAGTGCATTTGGGTGCGGATGTGGTGTCCCGGTTTGACTTCGATGCGATTGATCTTGTAACGATCGCCCGCGTCTATGACTGTAACTTTACCCCAAAACCGGGTTTGCGAGGCATCGTCCATTTTTTCGATTGTGTCCACTGTTTCCACCATCCTGTTGATCTCGCTAACGGTGTCTGTAGAAATATCTATAGTTGAAAGTATATCAGGGACTGCGTAAGTGCGATCCTCTTCGTTGATGAGCCTCCCGTAGGGGCGGGCTTCGCTAACGGGCTTTGGCTTAAGTTTTTCTCTCATCATCCAGCTTTATGAAATTAATCGCCACTCGCGAGCATCCACAAATTGAGACAAATGCCCCACATTTGTGGTAGCAATCACCACCTCATTTCCTTGATTTGCTAATAATATAGCTTGAGCCGCCAAAATCACATCGCCATCAAGTGAATTGGGATCTGCCGTTGGCCTTCCTCTCAGTCGCGCATCCGCCCACAACTGAGCAGCTAGAAGCATTGCATCTGTGGAAATAGGAAGGTATTGAATCAGAGTTTTGAGTAAGTCAAGTTGTCTGATGCCTGCCACCTTACCCGCACGAATTAACTCGCGTCGAACTTCATAGTCAGCGAGTTCAGGGAGCACAGCCTTATAACCCTGCGACGGTAAAGAGTCCAGCCAAAGTTGGCACTCTAGAGTTAGGGGCGTGGATCTGGGATTTGTGATCATTCCGAGAGGCCCAGAATCCAAAATTACAAATTTGCTCATGGATCTAGTTTATTAGATAGAAACGCCACCTTGATCTAAAGCCTTACTGAGAATTTCCCAGGTTTCTTTTTGCTCCTCTTCATCTCCCTCTTCTCGCCATAATCTCAGGGTTTCGCTCAAAGCTTTCTGCCTTGCTGCATCCACAACTGGATCGGGGTTGTTCAAATCGTACTTAACTTTTTCCCAAGCATCTACTGGTTCGCCTTTAATCATCACACTTTCGCGAAACAGGCGAATAATCTCAAGTAAATTCGGCCAGTATGCTTGAGGAATTTTATCAATCTCCAAAACGATCCATTCCATAGACGCTTTGGGCGGTGAAACAGAGGTAGGTTGAGGAGATGCGGTTTCTTTCTCCGCTACAGAAATAGCTGGGGATGTTTCCGATGAAACAGAGCTAGCTGGCGGGAGTTCGCTTTCTTTAACTTGTTCAGGCATAATCATCTCCTTGGTGTCACTTACTCTTTAGTTTAGCAAAATAGTCTATAGCCTTTCTCAGAAAGATCAGGTACGCGAACGGCATAGGGCATAGGGCATAGGGCATAGGGCATAGGGCATAGGGCTATGGGCATACCTGACTTTTTTGAGAACCGCTATATATTGAAATTTGTTACTTGTTAAAACTTGAACTTTACTGGATCGATCGCCATTCGCGAGCATCCACAAACTGAGACAAATGCCCCACATTTGTTGTAGCAATTACCACCTCATTCCCTGCATTTGCTTCCAAGATTGCTTGAGCCGCCAGAATCACATCGCCGTCAAGTGCATTGGGTTCTGCCGTTGGCCTTCCTCTCTTTCGTGCATCCGCCCACAACTGAGCAGCTAAAAGCATTACCTCCGTAGTCAAAGGACGGTATGTCAGGACATTTTTAAATTTGTCAAGCTTTTTAAGACCATTCTCTTTTCCGGCTCTAATTAACTCGCGCCGCACCTCATAGTCAGCAATTTCAGGCAGGATTACCATTGCGCCATTATCTAGTAACGATGCTAGCCAAAGTTGGCATTCCAAATAAGGAGGTTTGGCTTGAGGATTTGTCACCATTCCTAATGGGCCGGAATCCAAAACAATTATTCTGCTCATGGAAACAATGGTCGATTAGACATCCGATCTTCATTTATCACTTGTTCAAGATATTCCGCAGTTTCTTTTTGTTCTTGTTTATCATCATCATCCTCTCGCCACGATCGCAATAATTCGATCGCAGGTTGATTTCTTTTGATCCTTTCCTCCTTCGAGAGTTTAGTAAAATCTACATTTTCAGGTGTCTCGGCGGGTTCCGATAATTCGGGCTTAACTGTCACAGTTTCCAGAAATAACCGCATCATCTGAAGCAAATTCGGCCAATATGCTCTCGGAGTTTGCTGAATTACACTGAGAAACTCTACAATTTCATTGCCAATGCGAGTTTCTGGCGCTGAAGTTGCTGTCGCTGGACTTTCACTGATTAAAGCTTGGTCAGACATATTTTTTTATCCTTTGTCGGATTTATTATGAAGTGCGATCGCACGATTTACGAAAAGAAACCCGGTTTCTATGATAAATCTAGGATTGGGCTGTTAGAGATCCAGACAGAAATCTGGTTTCTAGTGGGGCTAGGGCGGGTTTCTCAATATCCTGGATGTGAATTAGAGATTGTTGGTGAACCCGCCCCTACTTATATTGTAAACAAAAGGCAGGCGATCGCCCGCCCCAAATTTACTTGCTCAACACACCCTCAGGAATCCCCAAAATATCCTCAATCCGAGGCATATCTTCCAAAGCAATCACTCGCCCTTCATCCTCAAAACCAGCAATTTGATCGAAATTCAAATAGCGATACAAATCGCTAGCAAAAGGATTGATTTTCTTCGCCACAATCTCCATATATTCTTCGACTGTGGGAATGCGACCTAACAGCGAACAAACAGCCGCCAATTCCGCCGAACCGAGATAAACTTGCGCGTCTTTTCCCATGCGGTTGTTGAAATTGCGAGTCGAAGTTGAAAACACAGTCGTCGCATCTTTAACCCGGGCTTGATTGCCCATACAAAGACTGCATCCCGGCATTTCTGTACGCGCTCCAGCGGCTCCAAAAATGCTGTAATAACCCTCTTCTTTCAGTTGCTGTTCATCCATCCGAGTTGGCGGACAAATCCACAGTCGAGCTTTCACTTCTCCTGAACCTTCCAACACCTTCGCAGTGGCGCGGTAGTGACCGATATTTGTCATGCAGGAACCGACAAATACTTCATCTACCCGATCGCCCGCAACCGCACTCAACAGCTTCACATTATCCGGGTCATTCGGTGCAGCCACAATGGGTTCAGTAATCTCGTTGAGATCGATTTCGATGATTTCCACGTACTCCGCATCAGCATCAGCCTCCAGCAACACCGGATTAGCCAGCCATTCCTCCATCTTCGCCACCCGGCGCATCATCGTCCGCGCATCTTGATAGCCCCGCGCCACCATGTTTTTCAGCAGCGCGACATTAGAACGAATGTACTCAGAAACAGTCTCCACACTCAATTTAATCGTGCATCCGGCGCAAGAACGCTCGGCCGAGGCATCGGTCAATTCAAAAGCCTGCTCGACCTTCAAATCGGGCAAACCTTCAATCTCCATAATCCGCCCAGAAAAGACGTTGATCTTATTCTGTTTCGAGACTGTCAGCAAACCTTTTTGAATTGCAATATAGGGAATTGCATTCACAACATCCCGCAGCGTTACTCCCGGTTGCAATTCACCTTTGAAGCGCACTAAGACCGATTCCGGCATATCCAAAGGCATCACGCCCAAGGCAGCAGCAAATGCCACCAATCCCGAACCCGCCGGAAAGGAAATTCCCAAAGGAAAACGAGTGTGAGAATCGCCGCCAGTTCCCACTGTATCGGGCAATAACATCCGGTTCAGCCAAGAGTGAATAATGCCGTCTCCGGGACGCAAAGCTATTCCCGCCCGCTGTGCCATGAAATCGGGCAATTCGTGGTGAGTTTTGACATCAACTGGTTTCGGATAAGCGGCGGTGTGGCAGAAACTTTGAATTACCAAATCGGCGCTAAATCCCAAACAAGCAAGTTCTTTCAATTCGTCGCGAGTCATTGGCCCGGTGGTATCTTGGGAACCGACTGTGGTCATTAATGGTTCGCAAGATGTACCGGGACGAACGCCGGACAAACCGCAAGCTTTCCCTACCATCTTTTGGGCTAAGGTGAAGCCTTTTCCGGTATCGGCGGGAATAGTTGGGCGAGTGAAAATCGGGCTGATTTCTAGTCCTAAAGCTTCGCGGATTTTGTCGGTTAAAGTGCGTCCGATTAATAGCGGAATTCGGCCGCCGGCGCGAACTTCGTCTAGGATTGTGTCGGGTTTGAGGGTGAAGGTGGAGATGATTTCTCCGGCTTCGTTGGTGATTTCGCCTTTGTAGGGATGGATGGTGATTACCATGCCGGTTTCCATTTTGGCGACATCGCATTCGATCGGCAATGCGCCGGAATCTTCAGCGGTATTGAAGAAAATCGGGGCGATCGCACTTCCGAGAATATAACCGCCGTTGCGCTTGTTGGGCACAAACGGAATATCGTTACCGATGTGCCACAGCACGGAGTTGATCGCCGATTTCCGCGAGGAACCGGTGCCGACAACATCGCCGACGTAGGCGACGGGATGGCCTTTTTGCTTCAATTGGGCGATCGTTTCCAGAGCTCCGGGCATCTTGCTTTCCAGCATCGCCAAAGCGTGCAAGGGAATGTCCGGCCGTGTGGTAGCCTCGGGTGCGGGAGACAAGTCATCGGTATTAGTTTCTCCGGGGACTTTAAAGACTGTAACGGTAATGGCTTCGGCTAGTTCGGGGCGGCCCGTAAACCACTCGGCAGCAGCCCAAGAATCCACTACCTGCTTGGCGTAGGGATTGGTATCCGACAGGGCGAGAATGTCGTGGAAAGCGTCGAATACTAACAGAGTTTTGCTCAAGGCGCGGGCTGCGGTGGCGGGAATGGCGGTTTCGGCAGTGGGATTGAGTAAATCGATTAAAGATTGGACGTTGTAACCGCCCATCATTGTCCCCAGCAGGTAGACTGCCCATTTGGGAGCAATTAGGGGGCTGTGGATTTCGCCTTTAGCAATGCCGGTTAAAAAACCAGCTTTGACGTAGGCGGCGCTGTCTACGCCGGGGGGCACGCGATCGCGCAATAATTCAATTAAGGCTTCCTCTTCCCCCGGGGGCGGATTTTTCAGCAATTCGCAAAGTTCTGAGGTTTGCTGGGCGTCTAGCGGCAGCGGTGGAATTCCCAAGGCGGCGCGTTGGGCAGCGTGTTGGCGGTAAGATTCAAGCATTTCTCTTCTCTCCTCGGATACTGTTGGGTAGTTGTTTGCAGGTGACATTACTTTTTAGATTAGGGGCTGGTGCTCTCTTGTTGGGCAAAGTACCCCGCTATACATAAAAACTTAACGCAACATCAGAAACTGTAGATATTCATACTAAAGACAGATGTGCCCTCCATCTGGAGGGCACATTAAACTCCAAGGGAGCAGTTTTGGGCTCTTCAGTTGCATTCTTCTGGTTAAGATTAATGTGGTGGGGGTACTGTCGATCGTCCTCTGCATCTGAGAATCGTCAGTTACCACAAGTTTAAAAAATTTGTCCGAAGAAATGGATCAATTAAAAAATGGAAAGTTTTATCCCTGAAAACTGTCAAGACTATCAGGGCTGTGCATCTAAGCCAGACTTGTACCAAGAGTTGCAAGCAACTAAAGAATTACTGCTGACGATCGCCAATTCGATGCCGATGCCCATGATCGTCAGCAGTCTGGCTGACGGCACAATTCTTTATAGCAACGATTTATGCCATCAGGCTTTCGGGCTGACAGCATTTGAGTCGATCGACCGCCAAAAAGCCTCCATCCTCTACAACAACCCCGCAGAGCGCCAGGAACTGCTGAATATGCTCGCTCGCAACGGACACGTGCGCGAAACAGAAGTCCGCCTCAAAAAAGCTGACGGCGCGCTGTTTTGGGCAACAGTATCGATGCGGTATTTGACATTGCTGTCACAAAAAACTGTGCTGTCGGTGTTCTGCGACATTACCGAGCGCAAGCTAGCCGCCGCCAAGGAGCAGGAATTGCTGGCGTCAATCCACTTGCGGGCCCGCCAGCAAGCAGCCGTCGCTTACTTGGGGCAGCAGGCGCTGGCGGAAACGGATTTGTCCGCACTGATGGACAAAGCTGCGGTGTTAATTGCCCAAACCCTAGATGTCGAGTATTGCCAGTTTTTGGAACTGTTGCCATCGAGTCATACTTTTCTGCTGCGAGCGGGAGTTGGCTGGCAGCCCGGACTTGTCGGTAGTGCTACTGTTACCGCTTCTGCCCGATCGCAAGCAGGTTACACATTGCTAGTCGATGAACCGACGATTGTCGCAGATTTGCGGGGGGAAACGCGCTTTAGCGAGTCGCCGCTGCTGCACAACCACCATGCTGTCAGCGGCGTGACTGTGATTGTTCCCGGCAATCGGGGAGTGGCAAAAAAGAACTGGGGACAAGCAGAACCAGCGAATACTGCTGAGTCGCCTGTCTGGGGGATTTTGGGGGTGTACACCAAGCAACCGCGGGTTTTCAATCAAGATGACGTTTATTTTGTAGAAGCGATCGCCAATCTGTTAGCTGCGGCGATCGAGCGCATTCGATCGCAAGAGCGCTTGCAAATGATGGAACGGGCGATGGAGAGTACCAGCAACGGCATTGCGATCGCCGACGCCACAGTTGCAGATTATCCAATCATTTATGTCAATCCCAGTTTTGAGCGGATCACCGGTTATGGGCGAGACGAATTAATTGGGAAAAATTGCCAATTTTTGCAGGGGGAAAACCCGAATTCCGCTGCTGCAAAAGAGCTGCAAACTGCTATTGCCGAAGGTAAAAAATGCCAAGTCATATTGCGTAATTTTCGGAAAGACGGCACGGCTTTTTGGAACGAACTTTCTATTGCTCCGGTCTACAACTCGCAGCGACAGTTGACTCACTTTATTGGAGTTCAAACCGATGTCACCGACCGCCAGCGCTCGGAAGAAGAACTATTTTTAAAGTCTCAAGATTTAGCCAGCTTCAGTGCAAATCTCAAACACTTGCACCGGATTACAACTTATCATTATCAAAATTTTCAAGAACTGGTTGATGATTATCTAACAGCAGGCTGTTTGATTTTTGGACTCTCTATTGGTATCCTGGCTAAAGTTGAAAGTCAATCGTTTATTATTCGTTCCGCGATCAGCGAGTTTAAATATTTTAAAACAGGATTAAAATTAAATCTTAGCGATACTTACTGTGCGCCAGTGATTAAATCGAAAAAAACCATCGCGTCTTCTCGCATCAAAGAAATACTGCAAACGGGCGACCATAAAGTTTATCAAGATTTGAACATACAGTCTTACATTGGGACGCCGATATTTGTCAACGATAAAATTTATGGCACTTTGAGCTTTTGTGCGCCAGAAGTCAGGCTGAAAAATTTTGAATCGCAGGCAAGAGAAATCATAGAATTGATGGCTCAAAGCATCGGTAAATTTCTGGCGGCTCACAAAATGGAACTGGAACGCCAGCAAGCGGAAAAAGAGCGCTGCGAGTTGATAGTATCTCTTCAAGAAAGTGAAGAACGCTATCGCCGTTTAGTAGAATTATCTCCCGAGGCGATCGCCGTTCACAGTCAAGGGAAAATCGCCTACATCAATGCAGCAGGCGCTAAACTCCTGGGTGCCAGCTCTCCGGCAGCGCTAATCGGCTTTCCGGTATTGAATTTCGTCCATCCAAATTATGTGGAAACAACCAGAGAACGCATTCGGCAAGTCGAAGAAGAAAATCAGCCGATAGAGCTTGCGGAAGAAAGACTGATGCGGCTCGACGGACAAATAATCGACGTTGAAGTTGTCGGCATCCCCGCTACTTATCAAGGCTCCGCCGCCGCCCAGATTATTATCAGAGATGTCACGGAGCGCAAGCGAGTAGAAAAGCAACTCCTGCACGGCGCTTTTCACGATGCGTTGACGGGTTTGCCCAACCGCGTTTTGTTCATCGACAGACTAGGACAAGCTATCCGCCGATCCAAACATTCCCCCGAATACAAATTTGGTTTACTTTTCCTAGATTTAGACCGCTTCAAAGTAGTTAATGATTCTTTAGGACACATTCTAGGAGACAAACTGCTAGTCGCCTTCGCGCACCGACTGCAAACCTGCGTGCGCGCTTCTGATACCGTCGCCCGGCTGGGGGGAGACGAATTCACTATTTTGCTAGACCACATTCAGAGCCTCAGCGACGCCACCCAAGCAGCTAACAGGATACAAACAGAACTGACTTTACCGTTTAATATCGAAGGACACGAAGTATTTACCACCGCTAGTATCGGCATTGTTTTCAGTGGAGGCGAAGTGCCAGCATCCGACGCAAGAGGCGAATCGAATCTGTACGCTCACCCCGAAGAATTCCTGCGCGATGCTGACATTGCTATGTACCGCGCTAAAGCTTTGGGAAAGGCGCGTTACGAGGTGTTTAATTTGGCGATGCACGATCAAACTATCTCGCTGTTGCAGTTAGAAACTGACCTGCGGTCGGCTATTTTTGGTAAGGAGGAATTAGGTTCGAGTAAAGATGAATGTTCGCACTTTATTGTGCACTACCAACCGATTGTTTCGATCGCCAGCGGTGCGATCGAGGGTTTTGAGGCTTTGGTGCGCTGGCAGCACCCGGTTCGGGGTCTAGTGCCGCCGTCTACTTTTATTCCTGTAGCTGAAGAAACTGGCTTGATCGTGCCTTTGGGAGCCTGGGTGCTGCGGGAAGCTTGCCGACAATTGCGCCTTTGGCAAGAAATGTTGATGGAAGAAGGAAGTTCGGCAGCGGATTTTGTAACGGATTTAACGGATGTAATGGATTTAACTGATACAGGGAAGGAGGAAAAGGGCAGTTCGGCAGCGGATTGTGTAACGGATTTAACGGATGTAAGGGATACAGGGAAGGAGGAACAGGGCAGGAGGAACAGGGCAGGAGGAACAGGGGGAAAATTGCCAATTACCGATTCCCAATTTCCAATTCCCAATTTCCACTTTCCAATTATTGACCCTTCGCAATTAACAATCAGCGTCAATCTTTCTCCGAAACAGTTAGGTTTCCCGAATTTAATTGAGCAAATCGATGAAATTTTGGCAGAAACAGGCTGCGATCCGAATTGTTTGAAATTGGAGATCACTGAAAGCGCGATCGTAGAAAATGTGGCTAAAGCTAATATTGTACTCGCCCAATTAAAAGGTAGAAATATTCGATTGTCGATCGACGATTTTGGTACTGGCTATTCGTCTTTGAGTTACTTGCACCGCTTTCCGCTGGATACGCTGAAGATCGATCGATCTTTTGTGAGTCGGCTGGGTGCTGTCGAAAACGGTGACGGCGGGGGTCAGCCTTTGCAGATTGTGCGGGCGATCGTAACTTTGGCTCACAATTTGGGATTAAATGCGATCGCCGAAGGTGTGGAGACAGCCGAACAATTAGGACAGCTTCGGGAACTAGACTGCGAATTAGCTCAGGGATATTGGTTTTCTAAACCTTTGGACAGTTTAACGGTGACAGAAATGTTGATAAATATGGGCAATATGAAGTCTGGTTAAATTGAGACAAGAAGTCGGCGGTGATATTCGGGTGACGGTGATTTCTCCGGGAGTCACGGAATCGGAATTAGCTGATAGCATCAGTGATGAAAATGCCAGAATGGGGATGAAAGAATTCAGAAGAATCTGTATTCCGGCGGATGCGATCGCGCGATCGATCGTATTTGCGATTGAGCAACCTGATCAGGTCGATGTCAGCGAAATAATTGTCCGCCCCACCGCTAGCACCTATTAGGGATCGAGCCGACCCCGTGTTGTGAGATAAGATTAGTGATGACGCGATCTTAGGAAAAAATACTGATGACTATTTCTATGTATCAAGCCTCAGTACCATCGCTGATTCGATCGCTGAATAATCTAGCAGTCATTCTGGAAAAAGGTGCTGCTCACGCCGAAGCCAAAAAGATCGAACCTGTGCTGATCGGTAGTCGCCTGTATCCAGATATGCTCCCGTTGAGCAAGCAAGTTCAAATCGCTTCTGACATTGCACGCAGGGGTGTTGCAAGATTGGCAGGATTAGATGCGCCTGCGATGGCAGATGATGAAACTACTTTTGCCGAACTAATCGCTCGCGTTCATAATACGATTGCTTATCTCAATACGCTTACTGCCGCTCAAATCGATGGCTCGGAGGAGAAGGAAATTGTCTTACCCATGGGAAAAGAATCCATGAGTTTTAAGGGGATGCCCTATCTGCTTTTTTTCATTCTTCCCAATGTCTATTTTCATGTCACTACTGCCTATGACATTCTCCGCCATAACGGTGTAGAGCTGGGTAAAATGGACTTCTTAGGTAAACCCTCTTAGGATCGAAAATTTAATAACTTAAACACCTCCTACAGTCCTCTCTCCTGTAAGCTGCGAGCTAAAAGGAGGCTCTTCCTCCGGATCTGCGTTACCAGGCTCTGCCTGGTAACAAGCAATAAGCAACAGTTATTAAATTTTCATTCCTTAGTTCGAGGTAGGAGCGGCGGTGAAAATGCCAGAATAGGAATAAAAGGATTGAGAAAACTTTGTATTCCTGCTTGTGGCGATCGCAAATACAATTACATTTGCGATCGCGCAACCCGACGATCTCCATCTCAGCGAGATAATTGTCCGCCCCACTGCTAACCCTTACTAATTGTGAAGAATTCGATACTAGCAAACGCAAAATACTCAACCAAAAAACAATGACTGCTGCAAATACCATCCAACCCCGTCAACTCGGCTCCACAGGCCCAACAGTTTTCCCGTTAGCGCTCGGATGTATGGGAATGTCTGGGATGTACGGTTCATCGGATGATGATGAAAGTATTGCTACGATCCATGCTGCGATCGATCGCGGTATGACGTTATTGGATACGGGTGACTTTTATGGATGCGGACAGAACGAGATGCTGATTGGTCGGGCGCTCAAAGACCGTCGCGATCGCGCTATGCTGTCTGTCAAGTTCGGTGCTTTGCGATCGCCTGATGGCGGATGGATTGGTGTAGATGGGCGACCCGCATCGGTGAAAAACTTTGCTTCTTACAGCCTGAATCGCCTGGGAGTCGAGCATATCGATATCTACCGCATGGCGCGACTCGATCCCAATGTGCCGATCGAGGATACCATTGGCGCGATCGCCGATTTAGTAAAAGCTGGCTACGTGCGCCATATCGGACTGTCGGAGGTGGGTGCAGACACAATTCGCCGCGCCCATGCAGTTCATCCCATCTGTGACCTTCAAATCGAGTATTCCCTGATTAGCCGCGGCCCTGAAACTGAAATTTTTCCAGTGCTTGAAGAACTTGGCATCGGAGTGACAGCCTATGGCGTGCTCTCGCGGGGATTGCTGAGCGGTTCCATCCCCACTGCACCCAATGATTTCCGTGCCTTCTTGCCCCGATTCAGCGGGGAAAACATGGTTCTGAACCAGCGTTTAGTTGAACAACTCAAGCAAATCGCTGCCGAGAAAAAAGTTAGCCCGACCCAAATTGCGATTGCTTGGGTACTTGCCAAAAGCAATAACATTGTACCAGTAATTGGTGCTCGCAAACGAACTCAATTGTCGGAATCTTTGGCAGCCGTTGAGGTGAATTTATCCTCGGAAGACTTGACTCAGATTGAAGCAGTGATTTCTGCATCTGCGATCGCTGGAACACGCTACGGCGAACCTCAGATGAAGATGCTAGATAGTGAAAGTGCACAGGCTTGATTCTGTCGCCGCATCACAAATCGCCGGAAAAGCGAATTCGATCGCCAATTATATCATGTCCGAAGAGACCGACAACAATAAATAATGTCATGAATAGATCCTAGTAGCCTTTTAAGTAGATCGACATATATATTTCGTGTCCGAAGAGACAACCAAGTAATCCCAAAACCCTGCGATTGCTTCGTTCCTCTCTTCGGACATTATTATATTTGTTTATGTCCAGCTACTTATAGCAGTGGACAGTTGACAGTGGACAGTTGACAGTTGCATAACCCGAATCAAACCATTGATTCCGTACGGGTATCGGCTCTATTCATGAAGTTATTTATGTCCTCACCGATGTGGCGGTTGCTATAACATAAACGGTTTGATTCTCGTACTATAGCGGTTCTCAAGCGTGGTGAGGTATGCCCTATGCCCTATGCCCTATGCCCTATGCCCTATGCCCTATGCCCTATGTCGGATAGTACCTCATCTTTCTGAGAAAGGCTATATGTAACTGTCAACTGTCAACTGTCAACTGTCAACTGTCAACTGTCAACTGTTATAGCAATTAGCTTTGAGCGGAATCTCGATCGCAAATTCTGCACCATTTCCCGGCGATGAAGTGCATTTCAGCGAGCCGTTGTGTCTGTCTGTAACAATTTGATAGCTAATTGACAAGCCCATCCCAGTGCCTTTTCCCACAGGTTTAGTGGTAAAAAATGGGTTAAAAAGTTGATTGCAGATACTCTCTGTCATTCCCGGCCCATTGTCAGAAATCCGAATCAGCACTAGATCGGGTTGGGGCATTTCAGTTTTGATGGAGATGATACTAGGATTTTGCCGCATTTGGTCGGCAGAAAGTCGCGAGTCTCTTTCTTCCAAAGCATCTAAAGCATTGCTCAAGACATTCATAAATACTTGATTTAGCTGTCCGGCATAACATTCTACTAACGGCAATTGACCGTATTTTTTAATCACCTCAATTTCGGGAGAATTGTGTTTTGCTTTGAACCGGTGCTGCAAAATCATCAGAGTGCTATCTATGCCGTCGTGGATGTTGACTGCTTTCATTTCTGCTTCGTCCATGCGGGAGAAGGTGCGCAGAGATGCCACGATTTGCTGAATTCTGTCTGCACCGACTTTCATCGAGGTAAGCAGTTTCGGCAAGTCGTCCATCAAAAAGTCGAGTTCAATTGCTTCTACTTCCTCTAGAATTTCCGGGACGGGATCGGGATAGTGGTTTTGGTAAAGTTCGATCAGGTGCAGCAAGTCTTGAGTATAGTCGTTGGCGTGGCTGAGATTGCCGTAAATAAAGTTAACTGGGTTGTTGATTTCGTGGGCGACTCCTGCCACGAGTTGACCGAGAGATGACATTTTTTCGCTTTGAATTAACTGCGATTGAGCGCTGGTTAATTGCTCTAAGGTTTGCTCTAATTCCCGAGCTTTATTGCGAGTTTGGGCGTAAAGATCGGCTTGATTGAGGGCGATCGCCAATTGAACTGTAATCCCTTGCAACAATTCGACTTCGCTATCAGTCCAGGGCCTCACAGAACGGCTGTTGCAGCAGCTAACTGCACTCACTACCCCGGAAAGTGCCTGCATGGGAATGATTAATAGCGATTGGTAGCCCATTGCTCTAACGGTTTGTTTCCAGACAGGATCGGCGACTGTTTCGACATCATCCACCCGCAGCATTTCCATCTGCAAGATTTGTTGTCCAATCAGACCGAAATCGGAAGCTTGATAGCGACCTGTTAAATCGGGAAGTTGGGCCCGGCGAGATTCTTTAATAATTTCCCAGTATGGCTGGTCTCCGTCGTCGCGGTACCAGGCAAAATTGCAGCAATCGATCTGCATAAAAGCGCGAATTTCTTGAACTGCGACTGTAACGATGCTGTCGAAGTCGAGGGAATTGCGGATTTGAGTAGTGAGGTTGTTGAGCAATTTTTCTCGATCGGCTTGTTGCTTGAGTTGGGCTGACGAGCGCCTCAAGGCAATTTCTGATAGTTTGCGATCGGTAATATCTTCGGTGACAGCTAAAAGATATTGCGGAGTGCCGTCAGCACCGAGTATGGATGTTTTCTTGGTGTGAAATATCCGCGATTCTCCTTGGCCGGTTTGAACATCTTCTTCGTCGATTTCTACAATTTGCCCGCTGTTGAGCACTTCCCTGTCTTTGGCAGTAAAAATATCAGCTTGTTCTGTCGGGAACAAGTCGTAATCATTTTTGTCCATAACTTGTTCTGCACTGAAACCGAGCAACTCTTCGGCTACGGGATTCCACAGTACAAATCGCAGTTCTTGGGCATCCTTGGCAACTACTCCTACGGGTATGGTGTTGAGCACGGATTCCATAAATTGTTGAGTGCGTTGTAGTTCTGCTTCTGCTTTTTTTCGATCGCTAATATCTCGCACATTGGCAATGACGCTGAGATTGCCGTTGAGATGAATTCTGGACACAGCAATTTCTGCATCAAAGGTGGAACGATCATTGGGTCGCCTAGATTTCCATTCGATACGGGTGCTTTCGCCTGATAATACTTTTTCCCAAAGTTCTCTCATTAGTTGAATAGGATTTTCATCGCTTGAATAGTCCTTTGTAATTGATAATTTAATTGCTTGTTCCCGACTAACTCCGTACATTTCTAACATTCGATCGTTGACATCAAGAATGTTACCTTCTAAGTCTTGAATGAAGATAGCGTCGTAGACATTGTTAAAGATGGTTCGGAGGTTTTGCTCGGAAACTTGTACGGCTGCTTCGGCTTGTTTACGATCGCCAATTTCTTGTTCTAACTGAGTGACTGCTTGGGAAAGTTCGGCGGTACGATCGCTCACTCTGTCTTCCAACTCGGCTGCTGCTTGCCGCAGGGCTGCTTCGGCGGCTTTGCGATCGGTAATGTCGATCGCCGTGCCGAACAATTTTACTACCTTGCCGCTGGCATCGGTTTCGGCGCGGCCCAAGGCGTTGAGGTGCCGCACCGTGCCGTCGGGACGGCAAATGCGGAAGTCAAAATCAAAGGGAGTGCCTGCTTCGAGTCCCCGCTGTACTTGGGTCCGCCACAATTCCAAATCTTCTGGATGGATCAGAGCGATTTGTTCGGCTAGGGTGGGCGCAAAGGCGGCAGGTTCGAGCCCGAAAATGCGGAAGAGTTCTTCCGACCAAGTGGTGGTTCCGGTAGCTGGGTCGAATTCCCAATTGCCGACGTGGGCGAGTCTCTGGGCTTCTTTGAGCTGCCGCTGGCTGTCGCGGATGGCGGTTTCGGCAACTTTGCGATCGGTAATGTCGAGCGCGACGCCGGAAAATACGATTTCGCCGGTTTCGCTGCGGGTGGGCATGGAGTCGCCCTGCCACCAGCGAATCTCGCCGTCGGGCTTGACTAACCGCCCTTCGTAGTGCCACAGGTCGATATTTTCGACGGCTTCGTTCACCGAAGCAATGTAGCTTTCCAAGTCTTCGGGATGGATACGGGAAATGAAGGAGGTGATGTCTCGCATTATGTCTGCTGCTGCGATGCCGGTGATATCTTCGATGCCATCGCTCATGTAGTCAACTCTCCACACTCCCTGGCTGCTGCAAAATTGAAACAGAGCTCCGGGGATGGTAGCTGCGATCGTCCGGAACTTGGCTTCGCTGGCACCCAGGGCGGCAAAAGTCTGGCGCAGTTCGGCGGTGCGTTGTTCTACTCTGCTTTCTAGTTCGGCGTTGGCGTGTTGTAAGGCTGCTTCTGCGCGCTTGCGATCGGTAATGTCGGTGGCTGTACCGGTGGTGCCGATCGCGTTTCCGGTTTCATCGTACAGGGCGATCGCATTGAACATCAAATGTTTCATGCTGCCGTCTTTAGCGATTTGGGTGGTCTCGTACTGAAAAACTGATTCTCCGGTAAGCAGGCGGGCGAAAACTGCTAAATCTTTCCGGCTTTGTTCTGGTGTCACAAAGTCGGAGAAGGGCCTACCGATCATTTCTTCTGGTTCGTAACCGTAGATGTATTTAACTGCTGGGTTGACGAAGGTGTAGCGGCCGATCGCATCGACCGACCAAATCATGTCTTGAGAGGTTTCTACCAGGCTGCGGTATTTGGTTTCGCTGGCTTTGACGGCTTCTTCTGCTGCTTTGCGTTCTGTCATGTCGCGGGAGACGCCGACAGTCATTGTGACCAAGCCGTCTTGATTGCGGATGGGTGTTTTGACTGTGCTCCACAGCCGCACTTCTCCGTCGTAGCGCGTCGCCGGTTCTTCGGAAATTTGCAGAGTCTGTCCGGTCTCAAATACGAAGGCGTCATTTTTGATGTACTGGAGAGTATTATCGGGATCGGCGAAAGGTGCGTCTACCATGCCTTGAAGTTCCTCTTCAGTCATGCCGTAGTAGTCGCGGAATGCTTGATTTGCCCAGACGATTTTCGATTGCGGGCCTTTGACTAATACCATATCGCCGATCGAATCGAGAATTTGGTGATATTTTTGCTCGCTGTCGCGGAGTTTCTGCTGCGCCGATTCGATTTCTGCTATTTGCCTCTGGGTTTGCAAGTGCAATTCGGCCTGATAAATTGCGACTGCTAGGTGTTCTCCTACTTGTTTAGCAAATTCGATTTCGTCTTCCTGCCAATCGCGGGGTTCGCCGCACTGGTGAATGCACAGCAATCCCCACAAATGTTGCCCTTGCAGCAGGGGTACAACTAAGTTTGCTCTGATTTGAAATCGCTTGAGGATTTTGAGGTGGCAGCCGCTCAACCGGGCTTTGTAGATGTCGCTGACAGCTTGAACGTATCCTTTGGCGTAGTTGGCTGCAAATTGTTCGCCGAAGCAGTAGTCGTGAACTTTTGCGCCCAAAGATGGGCTGTATTGGGGCAGCACGTCTTCGGAGACTACTTCGCCCTCGTTCCAATCGGACTCGGGGAGAAAGCGGTAGACGGCGACTCGATCGGCATTTAGGAGTTGCCGGACTTCGGTGGCTGTGATTTTGAATATTGTGTCTAAGTCTAGGGATTCCCGAATTTTGCCAATTACTCCCATCAGCGCTTGCAGCTTTTTGAACCAGGTTTGAGACTGGGTTTCTCTTTCTAGGCGAGCTAGCTTTTCGCGCAGATTGCTTACTTCTTGATACAGGTATTCATGAAACATAATGTTATTTGTTTAGTTATTTTGCGATTTGGTATCGAGGTACATAGCATCCCCATAGCGCTCTGCAAGTCGAGCCTGGTAAATCAACAAGGCAAAGGACAAATTCTGCTGCTTCTGCTAGCACTTAGCAGCTACTCGTCCTGCATATCCGTATTTTTTCTAGATTTGGAGGTCAATCGAGTATCTTGACTCAGTATATTTACGGTAAAAACGGGCGATCGGTGATTGGCTGCGTCATCAATTGTCAATAATTGAGAATTGTACTCGCCCAACTTACGCATAAACCCGGTTTCTTAACGTAATTGAGTCCGGGAAGCTGGGAAACTGGAAACGAGAAACCCGGTTTCATGGCGGGAGTGCGCCCAGAGTCTTGACTAATCGTGACATTTTTTGCGATCGCCTGCGGTTGCAATTGTCACTTTTTTATTATTACCGAAAACTCGATCTATGGTTTCCTCGGCTTTGCGATCGAATATCCTGTTGGGAGCGCCTCTATTAAATTTTGTCTAAATTGAGCGATCGGCTTTTTCTCTAGTTTTCGCTAATTCTCGATTTATTAGTCATAAATTCACTTTTATATAGTTTTTGGGCTGATTCGATCTTTGAGATAGCTTTCTGGGCACTCTAATTATTTTAGGCGGTCGCTGTTATTTATTGAAATTATTAAAATATACTAGATTTGAATTCTATAAATCTTTGATCGATCGGTGAACCGCAGATGTAAGGCAGATCGACGCAAATGAACGCAGATAATTTTAATATAGATAAGATGGCGGTTGAAACCGCCCGATTTTACGATAGCCGTGATTTTTTTGTAGTTTCCGTTGACTCGCGATTACTTAGTTGCAGCAGTTTTTAGTATCGCCTTTGCTTCCTCAATATTTTTGGAAACCACTTTACCAGATTCAATTAAAGCTGCTTTTTCGGTATCGCTGAGTTCAAGTTCGACTACCTGTTCAACGCCGTGATATCCCAAGCGACAGGGAACTCCTAAAAAGATATCTTGTACGCCATATTGACCATCCAAATAAACTGAGCAAGGCAAGAGTCGCGATTGATTTAATAAAATAGATTCCACCATCAAACAGGTAGAAGATGCGGGTGCAAAATAAGCACTACCAGTCTTCATCAATCCGACAATTTCTGCGCCGCCGTGGCGTGTGCGTTGTACAATGCGATCGATCGCCCCAGCATCCATAAGTTGAGCGATGGGAATGCCGTTGACAGTGGAATATCGCGGCAAGGGAACCATCAAATCGCCGTGGGAACCGAGGACAGTTGCATTGACTTCGGCGATTGAAACGCCCAATTCCATAGCAATAAAAGTTTGAAAGCGGGATGAGTCGAGAATTCCCGCCATACCCATAACTCGGTGTTTTGGTAAACCCGTAGCTTCCCATGCTAGATAAGTCATAATATCTAGGGGATTTGTGACGACGATTAAGATTGCTTCGGGGGAATGGGCGATCGCGCTTTTTGCAGCTTCGGTGACAATTGCAGCATTGATTTTAATTAAATCTTCCCGATTGATACCGGGTTTGCGTGGGATGCCGGCGGCAATTACGATGATATTTGAGTTAGCTGTATCTGTATAATGGTTTGTACCGATAATTTGGCGATCGTGGCGTTCGACTCCCCGGGCTTGCATCAAGTCCAAAGCAACGCCTTGCGGCCAACCTTCGACAATATCTAGCAATACTACATCTGCTAAATTTTTCTCGGAAATTCGTTGGGCTAAGGTGCTACCGACTTTGCCGGCACCGATAATTGAGACGCGGGTTGATGGATAATTTGAGGGGGAATTCATTCGATTTTAGATGTTAGATCTTAGATGTTAGGTTTTAGGAATGAGCTTAATTCGGGAAGGTGCGCGGTGCGCACCCTACTTGAGATTAAGAACCGTGATGTTTAGTTTCGATGAGTTACTTAAAATCTTCGAGTTGGTCTACCCGCAGCCAAATATTCGGGGTGGGGACTTTGCCGAATTTGACGAAGGCGTACTCGCCGCGAACATCCATCACTTCGCCTTTTGTTTCAAATAGATAGGAGGAAAAGCGCGGATCGCTGGCTTGGGCTTCTAGGCTGTTTTCCAGTTTTTCGCGAATTGCGCGGACTATACTGCCTTTTTTGATTGCCATAGGTTGCTCTGTTTTGTTTATAAAAGTATATAAATTTTAATGCTGA
The DNA here is from genome assembly GCF_036702805.1 of Microcoleus sp. A006_D1. NCBI lineage: Bacteria > Bacillati > Cyanobacteriota > Cyanophyceae > Oscillatoriales > Microcoleaceae > Microcoleus > Microcoleus sp. A006_D1. The sequence continues at coordinate 80,660 of NZ_JAUBVZ010000016.1, read as the reverse complement.
TTTGGCTTTAATACCAGTTAAAAGAGTCGGGGGTTGATTGAGTCGGGGGTTGATTGAGTCGGCGGTTGATTGAGTCGGCGGTTGAAACCGCGACTACACAAGCGAAGTCTGCCTCCGCAGACTGAAGAGTCGGAAGAGTCGGCGGTTGATTGAGTCGGCGGTTGATTGAGTCGGCGGTTGATTGAGTCGGCGGTTGAAACCGCGACTACACAAGCGAAGTCTGCCTCCGCAGACTCAAGATAGACTCGGCGGTTGAAACCGCGACTACACAAACGAAGTCTGCCTCCGCAGACAAAGAGAGTGAGAAGTTATTTCTGACACGCGGGGCAGTAATGAGTCGATCGCCCTGCTAATTTTATCTTTTCGATGGTTGTAGAGCAAGTGCGGCAGGGTTGACCAGCGCGATTGTACACCCAAGCAACGCCGCCGTAGTTGCCATTCACGCCTTGGACGTTGAGAAAATTGCTAAATGTGGTGCCGCCGGAGGCGATCGCCTTTTGTAGAACTTGAATGATAGCTGAATGGATGCGATCGATTTGCTCTGCGGTCAAATCCGCGCACAGAGTTGTCGGCATTACTCCCGACAAAAACAAAGTTTCATCTGCATAAATATTGCCCAAACCCGCTACCAGTGACTGGTCTAGCAATGCTGTTTTAATTGGTCGCGCCCGTCGGTGCAGCTTGCGGGCTAAATATTCTGTGGTAAATTCGTCTGAAAACGGTTCCGGGCCTAGGAGTTTCAGGCCGGTGACTGTGCTGTCCACTTCTGTTTCTGCGGGCACGTACCACATTTGCCCGAAGGTGCGCTGATCCACAAAGCGCAGTTCTTGGTTTCCCTCAAAATATAGCCGCACTCGCGTGTGTTTTGGCACGGGTTCGGATTCGTTTACCCACAGCAATTGTCCAGTCATCCGCAGGTGAACGCCCAACCAGCCGGCTTTTGAAGGCAGAAGGGAAGAACTGGGATTTTGAGTTGGAAAATTCCCAACTTTGTCCGTCTTCCTTTCTGCTTCTGTCAATTGGGATAGTTCTGCCAGAAGGTATTTGCCACGCCTGTACCACCGTTCGATCGACTTTCCTTTGAGTTTTGTCAAAAAATCGGTCGCAGAGATTGAGCGGGCGATCGAGCTATTTAACAGCACGTCTCCGCCCAAAATTTCGCGATCGAGGGTAAGTTGATTCAAACCCCGGCAAATAGTTTCAACTTCTGGCAGTTCCGGCACAATTAGCGCTGTTCTGTTCCTTGATTGGGCGAACCTTCGACGGTTCCGGGAGCTTCGGCACCGGGCTTGCTGTCGGCGTCAGTTTTCGGCTGCTGGGGGGTTGCTCCGCTGCCGGTTTTGCGGGTTTTCTCGTCGAGGGTGGTTTGCTTGCCGCCGGAAGCGACTGGAGTTGCTGTTTTGGCTTTGGCTTTGGGTGCTGCCACTTCCACTAATTCGCTTTGGGCGAAGTTGTTGGTGTTGACGCCTGCATAATTTACGGCGTTAAAGCGAACGATAACTGGGTATTTAATGCCGCTTTGGTCTACCGTAGCAACGGTGCCCACTTCTTGATACCAGTAGGATTCTTTGCGGAGAATCCGAACTGTCGAACCGCGTTGAACCATGAGCTTTGTTTCCTTTGCGATAAATAAACGGATAAAGCCATTTTTTTTACTTTAGTCGATCGCGCGACGCATTTAAAGTCTGTAACGAAATTATTGTTTCCCGCGCTGTGTTTTGGTTGCTGGTTTGTAAAGAAAAGTAAATATGTTTGAGGGCGATCGCTGGGGGACAAAAATAAATAAACAGACATTATCCGTTAAATACAAGCTGTGCGATCGGCTTGATAGAAAAGTTTACAAATCCGATTTTGTAGGGTGGCGGGCGGATTGTGTTTTTTTGGCGGGGGCATTGTATTTTTTGGGTGGGATACCCAGCCATAAGAGGAGACGGCAGTGCCGTGTCCCTACAATTAATCTCGCGATGGTGAGATGATCCCAGCCATAAGAGGAGACGGCAGTGCCGTGTCCCTACAATTAATCTCGCGATGGTGATATGAACCTACCTATAAGAGGAGACGGCAGTGCCGTGTCCCTACCGATGATTTTGGGGTAGGGAAACGGCACTGCCGTGTCCGAATTTGCCGTGTTGTTGATTTGCTTAATTAACCTTGTATTTAATTATCTTGCCGCGCTAAACTATTGCAAAGTGCGGGGAATATTTAAAGTATGTCGTTAGTTGATTTAGCTAATACTAAAGTTAGGGTTATTGGATGCAGTGCGGTGATGGGTGTTGCGCCAATGATTGCTAGCGCGATCGCCAATCCGGGTGTGACAGCAGCATTGGGTGCGATGGCTAATCCCGTCGTTGGGGGCATTGCTATTTTAGCAACGATCGCGGGCGGTATCGCGGGGAATATTGCGGCTAATGATTTGGGGAATCGGATGGCCGAAAAGTTGGCAAAAAATCCGAATATTCTTGATAATCACGATTTGATTAAGGCGGCTGGTGAGGCGATCGGCTATATTCTCAAGGATGTGGCGAAGTCGGATGAGTTAATTGCGATCGCCGAAACGAAAAATTGGCCCTATCCAGAACAGGATTTAGATAAATTAGCCGACAAGACTCCTGAATATTGGCAGAATATTAACACACAAGGGGCAGATTTGTCAAGGAGTTTAAATATTTCCGAAGAGCAACTGACTCTGATTTTTTCGGCGGATGCTGCGGAGTTCGATCGAGTTACGGGATTGACACCGGCAGATTGGGCAAGATTCATCAGGGAATTCGCCCGCAGCGAGGGGAAAACTTTTGATGCCGAAATCGTGGATTTTGTGGCGCAAAGACTCTACGAAACATTCCCGCAGGCGTACCGCGAAGTGCTGAAACGAGATGCGGCGCAGGGAGGAGAAAAGTTTGCGGCGATGCTGTTGAATTTGCACCAAATTGCTTTGGCGGATCTCAAGGAGTTGGGGCTGCAAAATCGGGAGATTCTCGACAAGTTGGAGGCGGTGGCGACTCGCGAAGATATTTGTCAAGTGATGGCAAAATTGGGCGCGATGGAAATTGGCATCCGCGACGACTTGGCGCAGATTCGGGCTTTGCTGCAAAGATATATCGATCCTACTGCACCCGGTTTGCCGATTTCTTTCAAGTCTGAGACGATTATTCAGGACAGAATTAAAGACTTTACTGGTCGGAAATTTGTGTTTGAAGCAATTAACGAGTTTCTGAGGACAAAACGGAATGGCTATTTTGTTTTAGAAGCGGAACCGGGTGTTGGGAAAAGCGCGATTATGGCTGCTTGTGTCGTGCTGTTGAAGCGCCGCTGCATTACTCATTTCAACTCGCAACCGGACGGGATTGTCAGCGCTAAAACTTTTTTGGAAAATGCTTACATTCAGTTGATTGAAGGTTTTGGTCTTAAAGACAAGTATCCGCGACTGCCGGCAAATGCCCTCGACAATAACAGCTTTCTAGACGAGTTGCTGAAGGAAGTTAGCGCTAAGTCTAGCACGAACAAAAAAATAATTTTTATTATCGATGCGCTGGATGAAGTTGATTTGAGCTTGCAAAATAGTGGCAGCAATGTTTTGCATTTGCCTAATCTTTTGCATGATAACGTTTATTTTATTGTTTCCAAGCGGCCGGAATCTTTGCAAATTTCGACAGCTAATAAGACTGTTTTTGATTTGATGAAGTACGATGCAGAAAGTCTCGAAGATGTCAAGGCTTTTCTGGCAAAACGCACGGATAGAAGCCAGTTAATTCAGGATTGGATTAAGGATAGAAATTTGCAGCGGGAACAGTTTGTGACGGCGGTAGCTGAAAAAAGCGAAAAGAAGTTTATCTATCTCCGCCACGTACTTGATGAGATTGAAGGCGGCACGTACAATGATGTGAATTTAAATGATTTGCCCGCGGGTTTGGAGGAATATTATCAAAAACACTGGGCACAGATGATAGGCAGGGAAGACGATCCTCTGCTGGAATTGAAGGTTAGGATTATCTATTTCCTGTCGCAAGCAGAGGAAGCAGTTTCTGGTCGCTGGTTGGCTAAATCTGCCCGTGAGAAAAATGTGATAAAAGTACAGCAGGTTCTCGGAAAATGGAATTCGTTTTTGCGACATGAGAAAGTAGGGAAGGAAACTCGATACACTATCTATCACAACATTTTTAGGCAGTTTCTCGAAGCGGATGAAACTGTGCAGTCGGCGGGAATAACACTGGATGACATTAACGATGACATTAGCGATAGTTCTACAGGAGGAGCGCCACTATGAGCGATTTAGGTGTGTGGTTGGCGCAGCAGTGTCAGGAAGATCGAGATTTGCTGTTGAAATACCAACCGAAGAGATTTGCGAAACGGGGGAAGGTTGACCGTTATTGCGCTTGGTTGACGGATTTCGGTTTTATTGAGATGAAACTGGATTTTTTGGGGGTGCAAGCGCTAATTGATGACTACAATTTGGCGAGAATTTCTGATGTGTTGCTGTCGGAGGAGCAAAGTCAAACTCTGAGATTGATTCAAGGGGCAATTCGCAAGTCGGCGCACCTTTTGGAGAAGGATAAAACGCAACTCGTAGGGCAGTTGTTGGGGAGGTTTTTGGATTTTGAAATGCCCCAGATTCAGGCGATGCTGGCACAAGCAAAGGAGTCAAAAGATTCTCCTTGGTTGCGGCCTGTGAAGGCTAATTTAGAGCGACCGCTAGAAGGTTCGCTGCGGACTCTCACGGGTCATAGTTCCTCGGTAACAGCAGTGGCGATCGCACCCGACGGCCTCACGGCGATTTCGGCATCCTATGATCATACCCTGAAAATCTGGGA
>NZ_JAUBVZ010000016.1:12519-75752 GCF_036702805.1 Microcoleus sp. A006_D1 | reverse complement strand
AAACTCTCACGGGTCATAGTTCCTATGTAACAGCAGTGGCGATCGCACCCGACGGCCTCACGGCGATTTCGGCATCCTATGATCATACCCTGAAAATCTGGGACACCGAGACAGGTTCAGAACTGAAAACTCTCACGGGTCATAGTTCCTATGTAACAGCAGTGGCGATCGCACCCGACGGCCTCACGGCGATTTCGGCATCCGGGGATAATACCCTGAAAATCTGGGACACCGAGACAGGTTCAGAACTGAAAACTCTCACGGGTCATAGTAACTCGGTACTAGCAGTGGCGATCGCACCAGACGGAAAAACCGCAATTTCAGCTTCAAGGGATAATACCCTGATAATCTGGGACACCGAGACAGGCTCTGAACTGAAAACTCTCATGGGTCATAGTTCCCAGGTAACAGCAGTGGCGATCGCAGCAGACGGAAAAACCGCAATTTCCGCTTCAGATGATAATACCCTGAAAATCTGGGATACCGAGACAGGCTCTGAACTGAAAACTCTCACGGGTCATAGTGGCGCGGTACTAGCAGTCGCGATCGCACCAGGCGGCAAAACCGCGATTTCCGCTTCAAGGGATAATACCCTGAAAATATGGGACACGGAGACAGGCTCTGAACTGAAAACTCTCACGGGTCATAGTTTCTTGGTAACAGCAGTGGCGATCGCACCAGACGGCAAAACAGCGATTTCCGCTTCGGGGGATAAAACCCTGAAAATATGGGACACGGAGACAGGTTCAGAACAGAAAACTTTCACGGGTCATAGTGACTTGGTATGGGCAGTGGCGATCACACCAGACGGAAAAACCGCGATTTCCGCTTCAAGGGATAAAACCCTGAAAATCTGGGACACCGAGACAGGCTCTGAACTGAAAACTCTCACGGGTCATAGTGGCGCGGTACTAGCAGTGGCGATCGCACCAGACGGCAAAACCGTGATTTCGGCTTCAGATGATAAAACCCTGAAAATATGGGACACCGAGACAGGTTCAGAACTGAAAACTCTCACGGGTCATAGTAACTGGGTAAGTGCAGTGGCGATCGCACCAGACGGCCTCACGGCGATTTCGGCTTCAGATGATAAAACCCTGAAAATATGGGACACCGAGACAGGCTCTGAACTGAAAACTCTCACGGGTCATAGTAACTGGGTAAGTGCAGTGGCGATCGCACCAGACGGCAAAACCGCAATTTCGGCTTCAGATGATAAAACCCTGAAAATATGGGACACCGAGACAGGCTCTGAACTGAAAACTCTCACGGGTCATAGTAACTGGGTAAGTGCAGTGGCGATCGCACCAGACGGCAAAACCGCAATTTCCGCTTCAAGGGATAATACCCTGAAAATCTGGGACACCGAGACAGGCTCTGAACTGAAAACTCTCACTGGTCATAGTGATTGGGTAAGAGCAGTGGCGAGCGCACCAGACGGAAAAACAGCGATTTCCGCTTCATATGATAAAACCCTGAAAGTCTGGGATTTGCTCACAGGTAAAGAGGTTGCTAGTTTCAGCGGAGAAGCTGCGTTTTTTGGCTGTGCTTTTGCGCCTGATGGGGTGACAGTTGTAGCGGGCGATGCGTTGGGCCGGGTGCATTTCCTGCGTTTGGAGGGAATGGGGGATTTGGGCGATGTTTGAGACAAATTTGCGATGATTTTTTGGGGTAGGGATACGGCACGTGCAGTCTCCTATTCTGCCGTGTCGCCGATGATTATATCCTCAGAGGGCGATCTTTTGGGGCGGTGATTATGTGCTGTGCCCGAAGAAATTCGGACACGGCATTGCCGTTTCCCTACAATGAATTGGGTTGTGGTTATGCGATATCGGGCGATCATTTTGCGGTAGGGACAAAGGCCAAGCCGTCTCCTCTTCTCTGCAACGTTTGGGATGGTTATGTGCGATCATCGGGCTTTAGAATTGCAGCCTGATATCATTAGCACCCGGCGGTTGAAACCGCGGAGTTTACGGGCACACAAACGAAGTCCACCTCCGTGGACTAAGAAAAATTATCTTCAACCCACGGAGGTGGGTTTTGCCTGTGTAGACGCGGTTTCAACCGCCGTCTCTTCTGATACCGATTTTGATGGGATTCGCGGCGATGTGCGGTTTCAGGAGTTGTTGTTGGGATGAGGGCTTTTCAGGGCTTACAGACTCCGACAAAGAAACCGGGTTTTTACCGAATTTCTAGACTAAAATCAAGTATCTTCGTAAAAAACCCGGTTTCTGGGCCGTCGCCACCCAGCAAAGAAACCGGGTTTTTGCCCGAATCTGTGGGTTGTAGGCAAGTATTTCGGAAAAAACCCGGTTTCTGGGGCCTTGCGATCGCCTTTCACCATCAATTATTCAAACTAACTCTGACACTCTCAGCCGGCCTTCCATAGGTTCATACTCATCCTCCAAAAGCCAATACTGTGCCTCATCATAACTCTGACTAGAAAACACAACTTTATAAGCCTCAGCCGGATCGTAAATCTGACAATTTCCCTCAGCATCACTGAGTAACAAAAGCAGATAAGGAGGCGAAAGATTTGGATCGATCCATACCTCTGTAAACTCCCAGTTATTCTTGACTAAATCGGCTTCGAGGGGTAGCGTGGTATCGGTTTTCAGCATCAACTTTTATCTCCCCATAATAAAGTGAAAGATGGCTACCATCCGGGTCAACTCTATAACCAATTGATTCAACAAAAAACAGACCATAACGATCGTAGCCACGAATTTTGCCTGTAAATTCTCCATCTTCTATTATAGCTTGAGCTACCTGATTCATAGTAGCCTCATTGTTAAAAACATGAGCAGCACGTCCTTTATTAAGCAATCTTCTCATTTGTGGCGTGTCTGGCAAATGTTTAGCAATGTGCTTGCTGTCAAGAGTGATTTGGCGATTAATTCCACTCATCAATTAATTACTAAGATTAGCTAGAATGCTTTCAATTACAGCTTCCATACATTTATAGTTGAGCTTTAATTGCGATTTACTTCAGGAAATCATAGCAGAAATATCCAATTTTGTCAAAGTTCCCTTTCCCTACAATGAATTGGGTGGTGGTTATGTGTGGTTGCGATTCGACATTTTGGGGTAGGGACACGGCATTGTCGTCTCCTCTTATGCCGTGTCGCCGATGACTATGTGTGATCGGGCAATCGCCTTTTGGGGAAACGGGCGATTCGACATTTTACGGTAGGGAAACGGCACTGCCATGTCCTCTTTTTCCGTTATGATGTTGTGCGAAAGTTCCATAAATTAATGATAGATAAGATCGATCGACCTTATGCAACAGTAATCCTCGCGATCAGTGCCGATGGTAAGATTGCAGATAAAGTGCGATCGCCCGCGAGATTCGGTTCAGCTAACGACAAAGCCCACCTCGAACAACAAGTCGCGGCAAACGATGCTGTTTTGTTCGGCAACGGCACTTTACAAGCCTATGGAACGACGATGCGAGTGATTTCGCCAGATTTGCTCAAACAGCGGGAACTCGCAGGGAAGCCGCCACAACCCGTGCAAATCGTGTGTTCGCGATCGCACCAATTTGACCCAAACTTGCGATTTTTCCAGCAACCGGTACCTCGATGGCTGCTGACTGGGGGAGGGGGAGATGTCAGCAACGGGCAAGATGCCCGTTCCACAATGGATGAATTGTCTTGTGGAACAGGCATCTTGCCTGTTCATAAAAAGCTTATTGACAAGGGCACAATCTGTAAGTTCGATCGCACTATCCATGCTAAAACAACGGATGGAGAGATTGATTGGATAGATGCGTTTCAACAGCTAGCCAGCTTCGGTATCAAACGGTTGGCGATTCTGGGCGGGGGGAAACTGGTAGCATCTGTGCTCGCTGCGGGCTTGGTAGACGAACTTTGGCTGACAGTGTGCCCGTTAATTTTGGGCGGAGTGGATGCGCCAACTCCCGTTGAGGGAAAGGGTTTTTTGGCGGATTTGGCTCCGAAATTGGAGCTTTTGGCGGTTAAACAGGTGGATCAAGAGGTGTTTTTGCATTATAGAGTTGGGGCGGGCTAGAAGCCCACCCCACATCTTGTGTGGCACAGGCATCTTGCCTGTGGCCAATAATTACACAAGCAGGAGAGATTGTATTAACTTAAATGAAGTTCGATCGCTCTACGCACAAATCTCCCTATGCTGCAACAGCCAAAAACTCAACAATATTCTGTAGCCTGGATTAGCAAAATAGGCGAAATCCCCCAATCCTCCTGGGATGCCTTGGCGATGCCGCTCAAAACTCCTTTTATGGAATGGGATTGGCTGAATAATCTCGAAATCTCCGGTAGCGCGACAGGTAAAAACGGTTGGCTACCACATCACTTGACAGTCTGGCGAGACAAACAGTTGATTGCTTGCGCGCCGCTTTATGTCAAAAGCCACAGCTACGGCGAATTTGTGTTTGATAATCAATGGGCGGATTTAGCTCAACGTTTGGGTGTACAATATTATCCGAAGTTGATGGGAATGACGCCGTTTACTCCCGCTGAAGGCTATCGGTTTTTGATTGCGCCGGGGGAAGATGAGGATGAGTTAACGGGAGTCATGGTAAGCGCGATCGACCATTTTTGCGATCGCCACAACATCTCCGGCTGCAATTTCCTGTATGTCGATCCAGCATGGCGGCAGCGCATGGAAAACCACGGTTTCAGCACTTGGCTGCACCACAGCTATATTTGGCAAAATCAAGGCTATCAAAATTTTGACGGTTATTTAGGCGCTTTTAATGCTAATCAGCGCCGCAATATCAAACGCGAACGCAAAGCTGTTGACAAAGCTGGTTTGTTGCTGAAAACTCTGACGGGTGATGAAATTCCCCAAGCCATGTTTGGTCAAATGTATGCTTTTTATGAGAATACTTGCGATAAATTTGGTTGGTGGGGTAGCAAGTATCTGACTAAGCAATTTTTTGAACAGTTGCACCACAATTATCGCGATCGCGTTTTGTTTGTCGCCGCCTACGATAAGGAAGATGACAGACAGCCTGTGGGTATGTCTTTTTGTTTGTATAAGGGCGATCGACTTTACGGGCGTTATTGGGGCAGTTTGCAGGAAATTGACTGCTTGCACTTCGATGCTTGTTACTATACACCGATCGAATGGGCGATCGATCGCGGCATCAAAACCTTCGATCCGGGTGCGGGCGGGCGGCACAAAAAACGGCGTGGTTTTCCAGCGATGCCGAACTACAGTTTGCACAGATTTTACAACAACCGTCTGGCGCAAATTCTTAAGTCTTATATCGGTCAAATCAATGAAAGGGAACAGGAGGAAATTGATTTAGTTAATCAAGATTTGCCTTTTAATCAGGAAGATTCTTCGGATTAGTCCGTGTTTGTAGTGAGGACTTTAGTCCTTTCTTGATGGATGAAGAAGGACTAAAGTCCTCACTACGAACCTTTTTTTTGATTTAATTCAAGAATACTCGCCCGTCTTCTTGAATTTCCATCGATTTTGTATCAGCGCCCAAATCAGTTGTCGCGCCGAAACTCACCTGCAACATTCCCGGCATTGCGGTGGCTTGGGGGCGAACCAGCAGCAATCCGCCGTCTGGACGCTGGTAAGTGAGGGTGATCGGTACTTTGATGTTTTGAAGCAAAATTTCCGATTGTTCGCCCAGAGTGCGCGGTGGGGTCACGCCTACGACTTGATAATTGATGACTGCATTGGTGGTATTCACCAGTTTAATTACTACCATGCCCTCTGCTGGGGTAACTCGGGCACCGGGCATCGGGAAGCGGGGAGGGGCGTCTGTTGTGGGTTTTGAGGGCATCCCGTTGGGGCTGGGACTCACCGTGGGACTCGGTTCGTCCACGGGCTTTCCAGTGGCGGGAGTGGCTGCGGGAGTGGGTTGGGAAACGGGTTTTCCTGATTGGGGCGGGGGGCCGCCGGCTTGGGAAAGTGTCGCGAGAGTGACGAGTAAACCCCCGCAGGTGGCTGCTAGCAAGCTGATTTTTTTCAACGGTAGATTGTGGCGAAACATAAATAACTCCTCACAAGTTCGATCGAGGTTTTCCAACAACGTTTATGTTAATCTATGGCGGAAATGAATTTTAATAGTTGGGTTTGGGCGCGAGGTAGGAATAATCAGGGTTTGAGGGGTGGATTTTTTTTAACCGCAGAGGGCGCAGAGGGCGCAGAGGATGAGGGGGAAGAGGGGAAGTTTTAGGGGCGAGATGTTTCTGATTTGTGGGCGGGGAGGGTGACGGTAACAACTGTACCTCGATCGAGTTGGCTGTCTATGTGGATTTGGCCTCGGTGATTTTCGATAATGGCTTTGGCGATGGCTAATCCTAAACCGGAACCGGCGGCGCTGCGGTGGGTGCGCGCGGGATCGGCGCGGTAAAATCGATCGAACAAATGCGGTAGCGCTTCCGGGGAAATCCCCATGCCGGTGTCTGTGACTGTGATTTGCAGTGCTGAATTTAACATCGCCGAATTTCTTTTGTTTTTAGCTGCAAACTGCAATTCTACTTGAATTTCGCCACCAGAGTGTGTGTACTGCACGGCGTTGCTGACAATATTGGTAAACAGTCGAGCTAGTTGATCCCAATCTCCCAATACTGTAAAGTTGTCTTCTGTGTTGGGTCGATCGACAATTTCCAAAGCAAGAGACAGATTTTGGGTAGTCGCGATCGCCAGTTGTTCTTCAATTACCTCCATCAACAAAGCATCCAGAGGCACATCAACCCACTGCTGCTGAACGATTCCGCTGTCTTGTCTAGCCAAAAACAGCAAATCGTCAACCAACCGTCCCAAACGGCGCGTCAGACGTTCGATAACCTGTAGCTGTTGGTGTTGCTGCGGTTCGATGTCCGGTTCCGCCAAAGCTACTTGCACGTTAAGTTGAATAGTGGCGATCGGATTTCTGAGTTCGTGGGAAGCATCGGCGGTAAACTGTTTAAGACGACTGTAGGATTCTCGCACAGGTGCGATCGCCAATCCCGACAGCAGCCAGCCAATAGCAGCCACGCAAATTAAAGTTAAACCCGCACCCAAAATCAAATCAAGAATTAATTGGCGAATCGGTTTTGTCACTTCAAACCAAGGATGGCTGACTCGCAAATATCCCAAAACCTGGCGGCCGATTTCCACGCGCTGCGTCACTTGTCTGAGAGAATTGTTTTGATCGGACTGCAACTTATTGTTAATTACCCAAACGGTTTCACCGGTGCGCTTAGCGTTAATCGGAATATTCAGCGGTTCCGACAAAGTAGACCACAGCAATTCCCCCGTAGGACTGAACCATTCTAAATCAATGTGGTCATCTTCTACTGCATCGCTGCTGTCTCGAAAACTAGCTTGAATATTGACTTGCGACTTAGTTTCAGTTCCAGACTTACGGGAAGTTAGCGGTTCGATAACGAGAGTTCGCTCTACTACTTCCACAACGTGATTGAGAGTATCGTCAATGCGATCGATCAAAGTATTGCGGACGTATAAATAGAAACCAGTGGCGAATACAAGTAACAATACAGCAGTAACGGCAGTGTACCAAATAGCGAGGCGGCGGCGGGTAGTTTGAAACATATTGCGAAGGAAGTTCGGCAACGAGCAATGTACGGGATTTAACGGATTTAATCACTATAACGTTCTTCTCTTCTTCTCTTGCTTTGTTGTGGAACAGGCGTCCCGCCTGTTCTTTTTCGCGACTTTCATTGGTTCCTTAAAAAAAGCCTTGTTCGCAAATCATCCAAAAAAATATCTAACAACTTTCCATTCTTGATACTTCAGACAGATGTAGAGATAGCTGTCACCGTAGTATCATAAGCGCGAAACTTTTTAGGTAAACGCCTGTGAATAGATTTTTATTCCGAGCCGCGATCGGCTTATTAATGGCATTTTTTGGGTCAATCACCTATTTTACCAGCAGCGTACAAAATCCCGTAACTGGGGAGAAACAGCGGGTGCAGCTTTCTCCCCGCCAAGAGATAGTTTTAGGATTGCAGGCGCGAGATCAAATGGCCGCAAAGCATGGGGGGCTTTATCCCAGCCAAACAATTCAGCAATATGTCGATCGAGTAGGAGAAAAAGTTGTCAACAATTCGGCGGCGAAACAAGCGGGTTATCCGTTTGAATTCCACCTGCTGCGAGACGCCCAAACTGTCAATGCTTTTGCTCTCCCCGGGGGACAAGTTTTCATTACCGCCGCACTGCTGCGGCGGCTGAATTCCGAGGCTCAGTTGGCTGCTGTACTGGGGCACGAAGCCGGTCACGTTGTAGGGCGCCACGGCGCGGAACACTTGGCAAAACAGCAGTTGGGCAGGGCTTTGGTGACGGCGGTTGGGGTGGCTACTAGCGACGATCGCGGTGGCGGCCAGCAGGCAGCATTAATTGCTCAAGCTGTCAATCAAGTTGTCGGTTTACGTTATGGTAGGTCTGATGAACTTGAGAGCGATCGGCTCGGTTTTCGGTTTATGACCGAGGCGGGTTACGATCCTAGAGGTATTGTTGAGGTGATGAAAATTCTCGGTGCTGCTAGGAAGGGCGAAGCGCCGCCGGAGTTTTTGAGCTCTCACCCGAATCCTGAGAATCGAGTTGAAAAGTTGCAAGCTTTAATCGCCCAAAATTTCCCTAACGGTGTTCCAGCTAATTTGGTGTCTGGACGCGATGAGTTTGCTAAGAATGTCTCGGGCGGTTAGCTATTGTTGGATCTGGCTTTGCTGAAGTTATTGCTAAAGGCGGATGGAAGTTCGGCTGTGAGTTGGCACGATCGACTAATTGAGCGATCGAGCAATTTGAAAGTTGAGAACCATGATGCAATCTTGGATGATTATCGGCGGCGTGACTTTCTCAGTCGCCTTCGGGACTCTGTTTTTCAAACTCCGCGATATTAACTGGGCCGTCAAACTTCAAAGACCAGATTGGATGTTTTTTGAGCCTGCGATTCCGTTAATTTGGACGGTGATTTTTGCTTGCGGGGCCGGCAGCGCTGCTGTCGTGTGGGAACGCGATCCGGGGAGTATCAAAACTTGGCTGCTGATGGCTGTTTACTTGCTTTTAGAAATTGTCACAGTTGCCTATATTCCCGCGACTCTCAGAGCCAAAAGTCTGAAAGTAGGGACAATTTTGGGAGGCGTTGGCGAGATTTTGGGAGTTGTGCTGCTGCTGGCTGTTTTGCCGATTTCTCAAACTGCGGCTTTGTTACTTTTGCCTTACGCGATTTGGGGTGCGATCGGCACTTATACTACTTGGGAAATGATTCAATTAAACCCAGAAGCTGCATAATTATAACGAACAGTGAAGACAGAATAAGAACAGGCGAGACGCCTGTTCCACAGAATAAAAGGAAAAGAGGAAGATAATTTTCAACCAATTCTGAACTAATAACCATTCAGCAACTACTAACCAACCCTTCACAAATATAGTAATCTTCTCTTCTATTCTATTCTTCTCTTCCGTGGAACAGGCGTCTCGCCTGTTCTTCGTGCCTTCGCGGTTCGTTCTTAATACCAAATAGGTGCAGCCCAGTTAACCGAACCGATCGAGTGAGGAAATCCGCTTGACACCGCGTGCGTATTTGATGAGAAAATAAATGAATGAAACTGGTTTAAATTAAAGGATGACCGTTATCAATGGCAATTAAAGACCAGCCCCAACCCCCTCGTTTTCGGCAAATTAGCAATGTCTTGTTATTGCTATCCAGTTTGTTTCTGCTGGCAAATATCTTTTTGCCCAATTTATTCGGGCCGCAAATTCCGCAAGTACCTTACAGCTTGTTCGTCCACCAAGTCCAAGAACAAGATGTAGTGCGAGCTTCGGTAGGCCAAAATGAAATTCGCTACCAACTCAAAGGCGAAGGCGACAAACCCGGTCAAGTGCTGTCAACTACGCCGATTTTTGACCTGGAACTTCCTAAACTTTTGGAAGAAAAAGGCGTTGAATTTGCGGCAACTCCCCCTTCTAAAAATGGCTGGATCGGCAGCGTTTTAAGCTGGGTGGTTCCGCCGCTGATTTTTGTGGCGATTTTTCAATTTTTTATGAACCGCAACGGTGGTGGGCCGCAGGGTGCACTGTCGATCGGCAAAAGCAAAGCTAAGGTCTACGTAGAAGGCGAATCGGCGAAAATTACGTTTGCTGACGTAGCCGGAGTTGAAGAAGCTAAAACTGAATTAGTCGAAGTTGTGGAATTCCTGAAAACTCCCGACAAATTCACGGCAATTGGTGCGCGCATTCCGAAGGGCGTGCTGTTAGTCGGGCCTCCGGGAACTGGCAAAACGCTGTTAGCAAAGGCAGTAGCTGGTGAAGCTGGCGTGCCGTTTTTTAGCATCTCCGGTTCGGAGTTTGTGGAACTGTTTGTCGGTGTCGGTTCTGCCCGAGTCAGAGATTTATTTGAGCAGGCGAAAAAACAGGCTCCTTGTATTATCTTCATTGATGAGTTGGATGCGATCGGCAAATCTCGCAGTACCGGCGGAATGTTTGGCGGTAATGACGAACGCGAACAAACTCTCAATCAACTGTTAACTGAAATGGACGGTTTTGCTGCGGGCAATACTACAGTAATTGTGCTGGCTGCAACTAACCGCCCGGAAAGTTTGGATGCTGCTTTGTTGCGCCCGGGCCGTTTCGATCGCCAAGTTTTGGTCGATCGCCCGGATTTATCTGGCCGCGAAGCAATTTTGAACATTCACTCTCAAAAAGTCAAGTTGGGCCCGGATATTGACTTGAAGGCGATCGCCACTCGCACCCCCGGTTTTTCGGGCGCAGATTTGGCAAATTTGGTCAATGAAGCTGCCTTGCTGGCTGCGCGCAACAAGCGCCTCGCTGTGGCACAGGAAGACTTTTTCGAGGCATTTGAGCGGGTTGTAGCTGGCTTGGAAAAGAAGAGCCGGGTGCTCAACGAGAAAGAGAAAAAGATTGTGGCTTACCACGAAGTCGGACACGCGATGGTTGGTGCTGCGATGACTGGCGGTGGGGAAGTGGCGAAAATCTCGATCGTCCCGCGCGGTATGGCTGCATTGGGTTACACGTTGCAGGTTCCGACTGAAGACCGTTTCTTGTTGGATGAGTCGGAGTTGCGCGGTCAGATTGCTACACTGTTGGGAGGGCGATCGGCTGAAGAAGTTGTCTTCAACAGCATCACCACCGGCGCTTCAAACGACTTGCAAAGGGCGACTGATTTAGCCGAGAGAATGGTCACAACTTACGGCATGAGTAAGGTTTTGGGGCCTCTAGCGTATGATAAGGGCCAGCAGGCGATGTTTTTGAACGATGGGATGGGAAATGCCCGCCGCGCTGTCAGTGCCCAAACTGCTGAGGCGATCGACCAAGAAGTCAAAGAGATTGTCGAAACAGCACACAAACAAGCCTTGGATATTCTCAAGGAAAATCGAGAATTGTTAGAAACAATTACGGCGAAACTGTTGGAGACTGAGGTGATTGAAGGTGAGAAACTGCACGACTTCCTCGCTCAGGTAAAGCCTGTAGATAAGGTTTCGGCGGTTGTTTAAAAGGGTTTAATTTAACCGCAGATAAACGCAGATAAACGCAGATGAGTATAAATCATCTGCGTTTTTTGATAGAATATTGACTAAATAAGTTTTTTTATTATATAAATAAGACATTGATTAAATTTGACATAATTACCAACATTTCAACTATCAAGCAATACAGTTCACTTAACGCTTTTTTGTCATTGCTGTACCCGCGAAGCAAACTGTGTCTATTTTTCACATCGTTTTCCCAACGGACTGTCTTAAGTGAACCGTATTGAACTATAAAGATTGTGGTCTGGGTCTAGCCAAACAATATAAAAAATATTTTCACTAAAAAATCCATGCACCCTACCGTATTCATTAGCAGATATTTGAAACTGGTAGGGGATATTTACGAGCATAGCTTCATTGGGAATCCCGAAACCATTCGGTTCAGTTGTATCTTGCCATGCTATTCCATGACAACGCAGGCTTTTACTCTGATTATTGATGATTTCTTGAGAGTTCAATTGTGATAAATCCCGTAGCCTTCTCAATAGAGAGGCTAGATATCTAGAATCTCGGCCGGCTAGTGAAAATTTATCTTTGTCATCCTGATAATACCTGAAAGAAAAACTAACTCCTTCCGGTATTTGTATTTGGACAACCTCTCTCTTGGCTGAAGATGGCTGACTGCGAAGATTTGTATCTTGTCTTTTTTTATTCTTCTTCGATGACACGGGTTTTGTAGTATTCTTTCATTGATTCCTTAGAAATAATAGCATGAGAAGGTTCATCTTTTGGCAACTCACCTCTCGCCTTAATCCAAGGGTATTCGCGGCGCACCATCAATTCTAACTCATAAGCATCCCGAAATAAATAATCATTGGATAACTCGTCCAAAAACTCTTGTACGTCTTCTTGAAACTCTGGTTTTTCGACTTCTTTGAGAATTGGCTTAAACCCAAATTGCTCTTTGTATTCGTAAAATAAAGTCGGGATAGTCGGCCCGTGCACCCAGGCTTCAAAATCCTCATCAAAAAGCGGTGTGTCTTCAAAGGCTAGATACCATGCTTGGGCATAGTACAAGAGTTTTTGTAGCTTGTGGTTGCTGAGGTAGGAGCCTACGTCATTGGCAAACCAAATGTAGTAATCTGCTAGTTGGGACGCTGTTGTTATTGTGGTTATTGTGGTCATATAATTCGACTCAATAAGTTTTGGATTCTATGATATCATAATTATCTACTATATTAAACTAAATTACCCTCTCTCAAGAGGTGGCAGAGCCTGGAAACGAGATTAATGCACTTCATAGCAAAGAAACCTGGTTTTCACCTAATCTATCGACTACGACGAGAGCTATTCGTAAAAAACCAGGTTTTTGACTCGCATTACGCAAAGAAACCGGGTTTTCACCTAATCTATCGACTGCGACGAGAGATATTCGTAAAAAACCCGGTTTCTGATTACCATTCCAGATGAGTGGAAATCTTAAACTACTTGCACTTGTTTTTCTGCAATAGAAGCTATCAGCGCTTTTTGCTGAGCCTGTTGAGCTTCGTCAGCCAAAAACTCGGCTAATTGTTCTTCGATTTCATCCCGCACAATTTGGCGGTATTCCAGGAAATGCTCGTTGTGAGCACACACTGTTAAATAGTGATCCCAAACTGCCGGATTGCGTCTCAGAATGCTGAACAAATGATGCCAGAACTTCCACCGAGTTGAACGCTTGACTCCTTGTCGCCACACCACAGTTAGCAGTGCTCGCAAGTCGATTAAACTGGGGATTCTTGATGGTATATCTGCTGTAGGTGCACCCAACATCAAGAAGTGGCGGTAGGTGCGGTCTAAATATTTCTCAGCATCGTACACATCAGAAAATGCTTGGACATATTCCCTCGCAATATCTTCTAGTGGCCGCGTCGGAATGAAGTTCATCAAAGTAGTCTGGTTGAGGTTGCCAGATTTGTCGCGCAATCTCCCTTCTTTTGCTAGTCGGTGCGACAATGCAGTGTGAGGCAAAGCTTGCAACATTCCAAAGGTTGTACTCGGAATTGCTGCTGCTTCGGCAAAGTCTACGATGCGTTGGCCTGCGCCTGCTTTTTCGCCGTCGAATCCGATGATGAATCCGGCCATTACTCGTAAACCGGATTTGGCAATCAATTCTACTGATTCGATGAGGGAATTGCGGGTGTTTTGGAATTTTTTGGTCATTTGCAAGCTTTCTTCGTCGGGGGTTTCAATTCCTAGGAATACTGCGTTGAAATGACACTTCACCATCATATCCATCAATTCTTGGTCTTCGGCTAAGTCGATGGATGCTTCTGTGTTGAAGTTGAAGGGGAATTTGTGTTCTATTTGCCAAACTTCTAACTCTTTTAGCAACAGTTTGACATTGCGTTTGTTGCCGATAAAGTTGTCGTCTACCATGAATACGCCGCGCCGCCAACCTAGGTTGTAGAGACAGTCGAGTTCTGCTATTAATTGTTCGGGGTTTTTGGTGCGGGGTTTGCGACCGTAGAGGACGATGATATCGCAGAATTCGCACTGGAACGGACAACCTCGCGAAAATTGAATTGACATCGAATCGTAGCAGTCTAATTCGAGCAAGTCGAACCGGGGAACTGGGGTTGTGGTAACATCGGGTTTTACGCCGTCCGATCGATACATTCCACTTTTTTCACCGCGCCCGATGGCTTCGACGAACATCGGTATGGTGATTTCGCCTTCGTCGAGAATCAGGTAATCGATGCCCGCTGCTTGGGGCTCCTCGGGTACGGAAGTCGGGTAAGGGCCGCCGCAAGCTACGGATTTACCGCGCCGTTTTGCTTCGCGGATGATGTCTAGCAAATCTTCTTTTTGGACAATCATGGCGGACAGAATAACGAGCTCTGCCCATTCCCATTCTGCTTCTGTGATTTGTCTGATGTTGCGATCGACTAACTTAAATTCCCATTCTTGGGGTAGAATGGCTGCTACTGTGACCAAACCCAGCGGTGGAAGCAGCACTTGGCGATCGACTAATTCTAGGATTTTCTCGTAAGACCAGAATGTTTTCGGGAACAGGGGGTAAACTAGAAGCACTCGCATATTATGTTAAACCTCACATCAGTAAATAACTTGCGATCGGGCTGGCGTGTATGAGAGTTCGATCGACTCTCAAGACTTAATGTTAAGGCTAAAATTACAATCTTGCGCGCGATCGAATATCTGACGAGGGGTGACACCCCCTAACACAAATATCATGGGCGCAATTTTATATTTTGCAGTCTCTTGTCAGAGCCCGCAAATGCTGATATCTTATCGTATTTCATAGTTGATTGACGATAATTGCATTTAAACAGCATGGGATTAAGGCAAAAAAGAACCTGAAACAGTACAGATTAGTCATAAGGAACACCTAGCATCCATCCGCTACATCCGCTACAAAATCCGCTGCCGAACTTTTACTTTGCATTTTTATCGGGAATCCCGCTAGTTCTTAGCATATCGGCAACTGTGCCGCAGTAACTCGGCAATCCGATGCTTTCGGGATTGACGAGATTTTGATAGGTAAAATGGCGGTAGCTGATGCAAAATCTATCCCAAGCAGCCATTTGAATTCGGAACAACCAAATAAAGAAATCGGCAAGCCAAGGTGACAGAGTAATCCGAAAGAATATTTTTGTATGCAAATATTTGCAAGCTTGTTCGACAACTTCATTCGCGGTAATCGCCGGATTTCCGAGTACAAAATGTCGCGTTTCTTCGGAAGCAGTCGGATGTTCGACTAAGTAATTAACTACTGTAGCAATATCTGCGCCGTGGATGAAGTGAAAGCTGCCATCTGCTTTCAGCCAGCGAATCAAACCAATCCATTTGGCGACAAGCGGCAAACCTGATGATAGGTGAGAAACTGGTTTTTGTGCGTCTCCTCCCAATACTAATGTCGGGTAAAGTGCGGTAATCGGAGGTAGATTTTTTAAGACTGACAATTGCGTCATACAGTTATATTTCGAGCTAATATAATCTGTGCCCAATTCACCCGCTTCTTTGAGTAAATTGTTATCTCGGCCGAGAATGCTGGCTGTTGAAAAATAAATTACTTGTTGACAAGTCTGCGGCGAAAGTAATTGAATTAGGCGGAGAGTTTTGGTGACATTCACGTCTAAAACTTCTTCGGTTCCTCCCCAAGCGGTGGCGGCTAAAATTGCGACATCTATTGTTTGCAGAAGTTCGGCAAATTGCTCAATATCTCTCATGTCGCCTTGTATGATATTGATGCCGGGGCGGGCATTAGTGTCAAATTTTAGCTTTTCGGGGTTGCGAACTAATAGGTAGAGTTCGTGGTTTGTCTGTTGAATCAAGGTTTCGGCCATGTAGTGACCGATACAGCCACTTGCACCCGTCACAAAAATTTTTTTGGAGTTCATTTTGCCGCAGGGGAAGATGGGAGGAATGAGGGTTTTTTGATGGTAGGGAAACGGCACTGCCGTGTCCTCTTTCTACGGTAGGGAAACGGCACTGCCGTGTCCTCTTTCTTACAAATATTGTGTGTTTTGTCCACAAATATTGTGTGTTGTTGGCACGGAAGGAGACGGCAATGCCGTGTCCCTACGAATATTGTGTGTTGTTTCCACAAATATTGTGTGTTGTTGGCATAGAAGGAGACGGCATTGCCGTGTCCCTACAAATATTGTGTGTTGTTTCCACAAATATTGTGTGTTGTTGGCATAGAAGGAGACGGCAATGCCGTGTCCCTACGAATATTGTGTGTTGTTTCCACAAATATTGTGTGTTGTTGCACGGTAGGGAGGCGGCAATGCCGTGTCCCTACGAATATTGTGTGTTTTGTCCACAAATATTGTGTGTTGTTGGCATAGAAGGAGACGGCATTGCCGTGTCCCTACAAATATTGTGTGTTGTTGGCACGGAAGGAGACGGCAATGCCGTGTCCCTACAAATATTGTATCTTCTTTCGACGGTAGGGAGACGGCATTGCCGTGTCCCTACAAATATCGCAATCAAATCAAATTTAAGCAGTAACTGCGAGCAATTTGTCGGCTTGTTTGGCGGTTTCAAAGAAGAAACGCACGTTATCTTCGGGAGTTCCCGGTAAAACGCCGTGTCCTAAATTGAGGATGTGTCCACGATCGCCCGCTTTGCGAATTGTATCAAGAATTCGATCGCGAATAAACGCTTGAGAACCAAACAATACGCCGGGATCGAGATTTCCCTGAACGTTCATGTTGGGGCCCAAACGTCGGCGTGCGTCCGCCATATCAACCGTCCAATCGACGCTGATGATATCCGCGCCGGATTTTGTCATCCGTTCGAGGAGGCCGCCACTACCGCTGACTAACAGAATTAGCGGGGTGTCGGGATGGGTTTTTTTGACTTGCTCAAATACCTGTTTTTGGTATGGTAAAGCGAACGTGTCGTAGTCCTGCGGGGACATTTGGCCGGCCCAGGAGTCGAACATTTGCACTACTTGCGCGCCGCAGTCGATTTGGTAGCGCATATAAACTGCGATCGCATCGGCGAATTTCGACAGCAACTGATGCAGTAAAGTTGGATCGGAAAATGCCATGTTTTTGATGATGGCATAATACTTAGAACCTTTGCCCTCTACGGCATAGGCCGCCAGCGTCCAAGGCGCGCCGACAAAACCGAGCACGGTGGATTTGTTGCCGACTTCCGCGCGCAGGGATTGGAGGATTGTTTTGATAAACGGCAAGCTTTCTTCCGGGTTCAGCGGTTGCAGGTTGTCGATTTGCTCTTGAGTGCGGATGGGTTCGTGGATAATCGGGCCTTTGCCTTCGGCGATGTCCATCTCGATGCCCAAACCCGGCATTGGGGTGACGATATCGGAAAACAGAATTACGCCGTCGGGTTGAAACGCGCGCCACGGCTGAAGGGAAACTTCGATCGCAACTTCGGGTATTTCGGAACGTTCGCGAAAGGAGGGATACTTTTCTCGCAAATCTCGATAAGCCTTCATGTAGCGGCCGGCTTGGCGCATCATCCACACGGGCGGGCGGTCTAGGGTTTCGCCGCGGGCTGCCCGCAACAGTAAGGGAACTTCATTTAATGCCGACATTTTAACTTTTCTCTACCTTAGATATTTTAATGCCTTTGGTAGCTTACCATTCTGCGATCGTCCT
Organism: Microcoleus sp. A006_D1; assembly: GCF_036702805.1. Taxonomy (NCBI): domain Bacteria; kingdom Bacillati; phylum Cyanobacteriota; class Cyanophyceae; order Oscillatoriales; family Microcoleaceae; genus Microcoleus; species Microcoleus sp. A006_D1. Next base: position 58,186 of record NZ_JAUBVZ010000016.1, on the reverse strand, counting down.
TTTTGATCGAAAATTCATCTGTCAGCGGGGAGGGAGATGAGGGGAGTGGCTGAGTTCGATTAGGGGCGATCGGGATTTGGTTGGTTGCGAGGCTGGCGGTAAATTAGCTGAAGCGCCCTTTTTGCGCCACCAGCCTCGCAAGTGACATCGAGACTCCTGGCATTATATGGGCTGTATAATGGAGTTTCCCCCACTTGTTGGGGGCACTCATTGAATAAAAAAATTGAATAAAAACCTAGTAAAGAACCCAGTACAGCAATACTTGAGAATATAAACGGGTAGATTCTGGATGCTGCTGTTACATTATTTTTGACTCCCGACGTTAACACTATGAAAAAAATAAAATTTGAATCCACTATACAACTTTGGATAGATATGTCTGTACTCGGGTTTATCTACAAGCCTACTCCTCGTCCGGGCAAGTTCTCGCCCAATGTTTTAGACATTATAAGCTATCTTTCAGAGAATATAAACTCTCAGGGTAACTTACCATTTTTTATCAAATCGCTTTTTCTCACTGCTGTATTTACTCCTTTGCTGTACAGCTCAAATTTTTACATTACTTGTATAGGCTGGGTTTTGATACTCGTACCCGGTTTTATGCTAGCCATACAGCTTTTTTACCTCCTAATCAATCAAATACTGTGCATCTCCATGACACCCCTATGTTTGATAGATGACGTACTTTCTAGTTTCAAGGATTCAAAGTGAACCTTATTTCTGAGCTAATATTGCATCATAATCGCCATGAGTCCCTATCCAAAACCAGACAATACTTTCAGGTTTCTCAACTCCCAGAGCTCGGTAACTCTCGCCTACTCGCACCGATTGCAATTGCTTTCGCCTGCCCACTTTTTTAAAATGCAGCGAAGGGTGATACGGATCGACTTTCAGTAATTCGTAATTTTTATCGGCTAAAGCTTGTATTTCTTGAGGTAGCTGGTGATAGCAGTTCCAAAAACGCGGTAAAGTCAGACGCTTCATAACACTTTAGCCAATCCCGCTTCATACTCTGCATCAACTTCATCAAGTAGCGCATCTAACAGCCCATCCTCCAAATCGTTTTCAATTTGCCTATCCCAGACTTGTTGGTGATACTCTATCAGCCAAGCCGTTAGTTCGGATAGTTCCTTAACTGACAAGTTTATAATTGCTGTTTCAAGTTCTTTAACACTCATAGATTTTGCCACATCATTAATATTATTAATATACCAATAATCCTGAAGGCATGGGTAGTCAGAAACGGGGTTTTTGCGAAAATACTTCCATAGTCGCGGTGTTTGGGGCGGGTTTTTGAGATGGTTGGTTTGACTCATTGATGGTTTGTCAAACCCGCCCCAACTAAACAAACGAAATTACCTAGTCACACAGACTCCACCTACGGATACGCGACATTGATCGGGACGATCGAACCTGCTATTATCATTAGGGCGATCGAATCTACCATCATCACTCCTAGCTGAATCTAAATCCCTAGTCCGCGAATTGTAATAATAATCTCCCGCTGGAAAGTTTCTAGTCGGCACAGCGCAGTAAGTCGAATCTTGATTATTATCATCAAACCTTACTCTCACCATAGAACGTCTCTCGCGACAATCAACAGACCGCAAACCAAAATCATCCTGCAAAATCTGCGCCCTGTCACCCCGGCCATCATCACGGCGGCTATCGCGGTTATCATCGCGCCTATTGCGAGCCCGTCTGTCGCCGCCATCAATTCCCGCAACTTCCAGCGTGTAGTTACCGCCCCTCGCAGCATCCTTCGTCAACACCAAAAGCTTGTAATCGCCGCTACGGGGAATCACATAATTAAAAGCACGGTCTTGCGTAAAAGCGACTTGTTTGTTGTTCCCATAAAACAGCACCATGACGGGAGTAAAACCGCGACTTCTATCTGTATCTAAAAACACTTCAATGTTGTCGCCTTCCCTAGCGCTGAATGTGTATTCTTGACCCCGCAATTCTTCCGTCGGAGAACCCGGTGTCCACATATTTCGGAAACGGTAAATCGGGGAAGTTCGGCGAATTACTCCATCTATGCGATCGTTATTTTGGATCGATTCAGCAACTGCACTTGATGGAATCGCCGTAAGTGCCAATCCCGCAACTAGCACAGCGGTAGCAATACTATTTAACAAGTTGTGTGTTTTCATATCAACCTCTCAAAAACTTTAAAATCTTTTTGCCTTGTTTGCACCGACATTTGCATACACACTCTATTTTAAATCTAATTTCTGCCAACTGTGTTAACCATTAGTCTCAACTTAAGGCTAAAACCCTTGAACAATCTCGCTTTTAGCAGAGTCTCGATCCCCCTTAAGAAGGGGGACTTTGAGCGCTTCCGGTTCCCCCCCTTCTTAAGGAGGGTTAGGGGGGATCGGCGGGCCGAAAACCCTTAATCAATCTCGCTTTTAGCAGAGTCTCGATCCCCCTAAATCCCCCTTAAGAAGGGGGACTTTGAGCGCTTCCGGTTCCCCCCTTTTTAAGGGGGGTTAGGGGGGATCGGCGGGTCTAAAACCCTTAATCAATCTCGCTTTTAGCAGAGTCTAGATCCCCCTAAATCCCCCTTAAGAAGGGGGACTTTGAGCGCTTCCGGTTCCCCCCTTAAGAAGGGGGGTTAGGGGGGATCAGCTATTTAGCTGGTGCCAAATCTCAAGTTAAACTTATAGACGCTGATGCCGAATTTAAAGTTGCGATGTATCCCCACAAATCAGCAATCCCGATTCAGCATCGAGACTCGCCTCAATTCCCATCGGTAAAGCAGCGTTAACCCCCTCGTGGCCAAAGGGCAAATCTGAGACAATCGGAATATTCAAGTCAAAGAGCCGATCGCGCAAAACCTCTTCTATAGTAAAACTAATGCTATCCGGGCCAACCTCGCAGCGACTAAAGCGCCCCAAAGCAATCCCCCGCACCCCCGCAAAAGCCCCCGCCATCCGCCACTGAGTCAGCATCCGATCGACCCTGTAAGGAGCCTCCGAAACATCCTCAAATGCGAGAATAGCACCCGTCAAATCCGGTTGATACGGGGTTCCGAGCAAATGAGTAGCCACCGTCAGATTCGCCGGAAACAACCGCCCCGAAGCTTGTCCACCGCCCCAACCTTTACCTTGCAAAGATGGTAACGGACGGCCTTCGATACAGTCAAAAAGTCGATCGACAGACCAATCCGGTTCAGCCGCCAAAGTCGTCAGCAGCGGCCCGTGAACGCCCCAAATCCCCAATTTGTCGTCATTCCACAGCAAAGCCGTAATGTCAGAAAAGCCGATCAACCATTTCGGCGCATGGGAATCGGGCATGGGGAATCGGGCATGGGGCATCGGGCATGGGGCATCGGGAATTAGTGATTGGGAATTTTCTGCCTTTCCCACTTTTCCTTTTTCCAAAAGTCGAGTGCTGCCGAAACCGCCTCGAACACACAGAATACCCCGACAATCCGGGTCACTAAGGGCATCTGCGAGTTGTCGGACACGGTTTTCGTCGGAACCGGCCAAGTAGCCAGTGCGATCGGCCAAACCGGGTGTTAATTCAACTCGATAGCCGCGGGATTTCCAAATTTCCAAACCGCGTTCAAAATTAGTCAATTCTCGCAGCGCGCCGCTAGGTGCAATTACCCGCAGCAAATCTCCCGGTTGCAGCCATTTCATATTAGTTATTATCGAAGGAAGTTCGGCAACGGATTTTGTAGCGGATGTAACGGATGTAACGGATTGACGCAAGAAGGAAGAATAATAGATTTTTACCCAGGAATATCAATTCTGATGGATTAGAAGTAATACCAATCATGAAAAATATTACTACATAAGAATTAGAGTATTTCATCTGTAGGGAAACGGCATTGCCGTGTCCGGCGGGGAGTTATGCCAATGACAGATAATTCTTATACAATTAATAATTGTAGCAAAAATTTTTCAAATTAGTATAATTCTGTAGGGGCGAGTTCACCAACAATCTGTAATTCACATCCAGAGTATTTATAAACTCGCCCCCACCCAACCAACCAACTCCGATTACCTGACAATTTTCGGGTATTCTGCGATGGGGAGAGGGCGGGTTTTTGGACTCTGGGATTTCATTTTAAATTCGGGTGAACCCGCCCTTACAAATTTCTACATTTAACACCTACGGCAAAGTCAGAATTTCCACCCCAGAATCAGTCACAGCTAGAGTATGTTCAAATTGAGCCGAAAGCTTTTTATCCTTAGTGATAGCAGTCCAACCATCGGCCAAAATTTCCACATCCCAAGTGCCCTCATTAATCATCGGCTCGATCGTAAAAACCATGCCTTGTCTGAGCTTCTTTCCCGTCCCCCGCTTACCGTAATGCAGAATTTCTGGTTCAGTGTGAAAAACGCGATGCACGCCGTGTCCCGCAAAATTTCGCACTACCGAAAAACCCTGGGCTTCTGCATATTCTTGAATTGCTGCACCGATGTCTCCAGTACGAGCACCAGGCTTAACTTCCGCAATTCCTCTTCTCAGACATTCCTCAGTTACTTCAACTAACTTTTTAGCGACAGGTGAAGGTTCTCCAACAAAGAAAGTCTTAGAAGTATCGCCATGATAGCCATCAACTAAAGGCGTTACATCAATGTTAATAATGTCACCTTTTCTGAGAATTTGTTTCGCATTCGGGATGCCGTGACAGACAACTTCATTTACACTAGCGCACAGAGATTTCGGAAATCCTTTATAACCTAGCGGAGCACTTGTTGCGCCGTGGGCCAAAGTCCAACGTTCGGCTTCGTCGTTAATTGCCAGAGTGCTGACACCCGGTTTAATCATTGGTTCAAGATGCAGCAGAAGCTGGGCTGCTAAGCGGCCAGCTTGACGCATTTTTTCGACTTCTCTGCTCGATAAAAGCACTAAACGTTCAGTTGCCATAGTTTTTTTCTCTGGTCTTTTGTTGTGGTTGATTAAGAGTTTATTTAACTCAATTAGGACTTACTTAGAACCGATGAAAAATAGATGCTGCGATTGCTTCGTTCCTCTCTTCGGACATATAAATACGTTATTTATCCGTAAGTTCTGTCAATTTTAGAATAGATTTGAACCAGCTTTCAAAACGATCGCCCGCAGCTCCTAAATTGTATTCTACCTCTGCTTGTCGGCGGCAAGCACTGCGGTCAATTTCGTCTAAACGGTCGATCGCACTTACCAACCCATTTACGCTGTCAGGCTCCACTAAAAAGCCCGTCAGCCCGTCCCGAACAATTTCCGCCGGGCCCCCGCGTTCGTAAGCTATCACGGGCACACCGCACGCCAAAGCCTCGATCGCCACATTTCCGAAAGCTTCCACCCACCGCGGTGTCATCAACAATGCTCGGCACTGTCGGACTTGCTCTTGCATTTTAGTTGTTGTCAGAAACCCTAAATATTCTACCGGAGCATCCGGGTAATCTGCACAAATTTTTTGCCAATAATCCTCATCCTGCATTTTGCCCATAATTTTCAGGGGAATGCCTGTAATTTTCGCGGCCGCCACTGCATCTTCTAAGCCTTTCTCCGGGGCGATGCGGCCTAGCCAAGCTAATTTTGGTTCCGGTTGGCTGCAAAATTCGTACAGCGATAAATCGATGCCGCCGGTTCCCACTAACTGACACTCGCTACCAAAGGCAAAGGTTTGGGCTTGGCTAAGGGTGCAAACTCCCAGCGTACCGGGAAATTTGGTGGCGATTTGTCCGGCGATGCGATCGAAGGATCGCGAAAGTGAGCCCATACTGATAAAATGTGCGATCGGAGTCCTAAAAAATGGCGTCAAATAAAACGGCAGCCAATCGTAGGCAAAGTTAACAATCAGATCCCATTCATCCTGAACTTGGCGGGCGTATTCCCACATATTCGCCAGCACAGAATCGGCTGGCATCACAATCGCATCATTGTAATCTTGTGATTGAGCAGTTACTTGCAAATCGCCCCTGATTTCGATAACTGGAATTGATTCTAAAACTGAACCAGCAGGCGCTACAACTGTTATTTTATGACCCCGGCGGTGCAATTCTTTAGCAGTGTTGAGGACTGTAAGTTCTACTCCCCCGCCCAACCCAGAACCGAGTTGACCGACAGAAGTTGATAGGAACAATAATTTTAAAGAGTCATTGGTCATTGGTCATTAGTCATTAGTCAGCGGTCACTTATTTTAGCATACTATCGATTATTATTTTGATCGAATAAGGACTTTAGTCCTTACTACAAACCTTTTTTGGCATGAGAATCGACTCTTAGGTTTGTAGTGAGGACTTTAGTCCTTTCTTTATGCCCAATGCCCAATTCCCAATGCCCAATTCCCAATTCCCAATTCCCAATTCCCAATCTTTAATCATCCCTCCCAGAACGCGGACGGATGCGATTTAACTGATTAATTGCCCAGCGAGCAGTTTCCTGAACTTCTGCATCTGGATCGTCCGTCGCACGGTGCAACAAGTAACTGATTTGATTCACCAATTCGTAAATCCGTGTCAAGTCGCGAATCGCATTTTTTCGCACTTCTGGGTTTTCATTTTGCAGAGAAATAGACCAGGCATTATTCATCGGTTTGAGGGTACGAATGCCAATTTCCGAGACACTTGCCAAAATTAAACTGTACTGCTTCGAGTCGGAATTTGCTAGCAAATCCAGCAACGGCTCCACAGCTCTAGAATCTCCCTGTTGGCCGAGTTCCCAAATTGCTTTGCGTCTCTTTGCTGGATTGAGGTGCTGCAAATCTTCAATCAGTGTTTCAATCAGATCGACTTTAGGGCTGCCATCTGTTTCATCCAGGGAAATATCTTTTTTCCGACTCGTTAGTGAATTGACTCGATCGGCTGTTTCGGGAATGTTGAAACCTGATTCGCTGTAGCCGTTTCTGCGATTTTCCTCCGTCGCGGTGTCGGAATTCATGCCATCGCCCTCTACCCCTTCATCCTCAGATTCCGGTTCCCCAGATTCCCGGATTAACGGTAAAGCCCGATCGCTCCTGTCAACATTGTAGCCCTGGGCGAAATTAACAGGGTAAGGCAATCCTGGTAGCAGTTTTGATCCCCCAGAAGCAACCTGTGCCTGTCCAATTTCTGGCAAGCTTGTCTGAGCATCCGGATTGGCGAATTTAGGGTTTCTTTGGTTGTAGCGATCGGCTCTTCCCCGTCTTCGTTTTGCATGATTTGAATCGTCGCTGCCAACTAATTTTAGCATGATAAATACTGCCGCTGCCGTGACGACAACTGCTGCCAAACCCAACATTAACAACCCCCGCTGGTGAGACAAAATGACGATTATCTTGGAGATCGGTTTCGGGATTTTGGAATTAGATTTTTGCGTTTTCGACGGCTGAGATTTGTTTTTATCGGGCGCTGGAGAGGGTTTTTGAGGCTTATTTGAGTCCTGGCGATCGTCCGGGGGAGAGTTCGCCTGAGCAATTTCTTCGGAAACAACCCGGTAGGAACCATTGACAATCTGTTGCCTTCCGTCCGCCGTGGGACTGAAGGCAGCGCCCAGACAGGCAATGCAGGTGAACAAACATAAAGTGGAGCGGTAATGCGCCATAAGACTCAATCGGGTTTTTGAGAGGCCGCCGCCTGACGAGCTTTAGTGTAACCTTGAGTTAGCTCGATCCTAGCTGCTATGCGCTCAACTAACTCACAAATAGCACTCCACTCGCGAAAAATCCTGGTTTGAGGTGGTAGCGCTCCGGATCTCAGTAACACAATTGCGTGAATGACGTGCAAGTCCTTCACCTAATAACTTTGAAACGAGCTACATCGGCGGCTGCGGGTAAAGCAGTGGCATCCAGAAAGTTGATTGCTGCTCACCTCAGCCAGCGAAGCCTTAGCTACGTGCAGTGCAGGCGCTGCGCCGTGAGCGATTCTTCCTCGCCGTCGATTTCTCACCGATAGCGTCGCATGACCTGTGAGTTTAACTGTTTCCTGGCTGCTGGGTCGATCGTTGTTGTCTTAATTTTAACGGGAAGCCGGACAACAGGGGATTTGCCCTCTGAACGAGAACCCGGGTTTTTAAGTGCATTCTTAGCTGCTAAACCAAATATTTTCAGTATGTTTATTTGTACCTACTTGCTTAAGTTAAATCGATCGGTATTTAATCGCGTACAGCCCAACTTGGTATAAGATCGAGCTAAATTTTTAGTGTGAGAGTAGAGGCATTTGTGAGCCAACAAGATATTCTAAATTTAGCAAAAGAAGGCGATGCCAGGGCGATCGCATTTCTGATCGGCCAAGCACTCCAAAGCTTCGGCGTCACAGCTAAAGCCAGCCTGGAAAATGACACCCTGCACCTGCTGCTGGAAGCAGAACAATTGCCCGCAGAAGAAGCCTGTCTCCGAGTCGCAGTCAAAGGATTGCAGCGGCTGCAACCAAATAACGTTTACTCAGTAACAATTTACGGGCGGCGCGCCAGCCAGCAACTGCCAGCTTGGACTCAGACAGTAGAATTAAAAAAACGCTTGACTTCCGCACCCGTGAATGCAGCAGTTGCCGTGAATGCAGCAGTTGGCGCCAGCGCACCCGCTGCCCCAATTCCTGTAGCTTTCCCAAAGCTAGAAAAAACTCAAAATATCACAACTGCGCCCACTCAAACACCCGAAAAATCCTCCCCCAAACCCCCTCAAATCCCAACTTTCCCACCCACAAACCAACGCCACCAAAAACCATCAAAGCCATCAAAGCAGCCAGAGTTAGCCCGCACTAAAACTAAAAAATCTTGGCTGTCAGTCGGTACTCTGAGTCTGATTCTCGTACCGATAGCTGGCTTTGTACTGGGTTCTCAATTTAACAAATCCTCAACCACCGCTACGATTAACCCTCTCACGTCAAAGCCTGCGGTACAAAAAGTAGGCGCGGCGAAACCATCCCGCAAAGAATCGAGCCCAGCGTCAATATCCGGCACCAAACCCGCATCAAAATCCCCCTCCCAAGCAGCAAAAACACCTGCAAATCGGCCCGCAACTGTCAACATCAAAGCAGTTGGCGACATGATCCCCGGCACCAATTTTCCCTACAACAAATTGCCGCAAAAAAAAGAGCTGTTATTTGAGTCGGTAAAACCGTACCTCCAAGGAGCCGATATTCTGTTTGGCAATTTTGAAAGCACGATGACCGATTATCCTTACAGCTCCAAAGGAGGCGGCGGAGGAATGCTGTTTGCCTTTCGGACGCCTCCGAGTTATGCCAAAATCTTCAAAGATGTTGGTTTTGATATTTTGAATGTTGCCAACAATCACTCTTACGATTTTAACGAGCAGGGATTTAAGGACACGATCAAAAATATCGATAGCAACGGTATGAAAGCTGTTGGTAAAAGAGATCAAATTGTTTATCAAAATGTCAAGGGCGTGAATGTTGCCTTTATCGGTTTCAGCAACTACGGCGAAGTTCACAATTCCTTGCTGGAACTGCAAGCGGGAGCAGAAATTGTCAAAAAAGCGAGGCAAAAAGCGGATATTGTAGTAATCTCAGTTCACGCGGGAGCTGAAGGAACGGGAGCTCTAAATGTCAGAAATAAAAACGAGTTCTTTTACGGAGAAAACCGCGGAAACATGGTTTTATTTTCGCGCACGATGATTGATGCGGGAGCAGATTTGATTTTGGGACATGGCCCGCACGTTACCAGAGCTTTGGAACTTTACAAGGGGAAATTGATTGCTTATTCCCTGGGCAATTTTATGGGTTATCGCACTTTGTCCACAGCAGGAGAACTCGGTCAATCTCTAATTTTAGATGTGAAAATGACTTCAAAAGGGGATTTTGTTTCTGGTAAGATTATCCCCATCGAACTTAGCAGCCAAGGTATTCCGTCTGTGGATGACGATTTTAGGAGTGTGGGGTTGATTCGCCGTTTGACAAAGAGCGATTTTCCGAATACTGGTTTGATGATTGATGACAAGGGACAAATTTTGAAAAAGAGTAAGTAATTATTGGGAATTGGGCATTGGGAATTGGGCATTGGGAATTGGGCATTGGGAATTGGGAATAAATTACCAATCACCAATTACCAATTCCTAATTACCAATTCCTAATTACCAATTCCTAATTACCAATTACCAATCACTAATCACCAATCACCAATCACCAATCACTAATTACTAATTACTAATTACCAATTGCCAATCACCAATAACTAATAACCAATAACTAATAACTAATAACCAATAACTAATAACCAATAACTAATAACTAATAACCAATAACTAATAACCAATAACTAATAACCAATAACTAATAACTACTCATAAACCATCGTTTTCAAAGCTTCTTTCATCTCCTCCACTGTCGTCGTCGCCGTACCGAATTGACGCACGACAATGCTAGCCGCTAAATTGCCCAAAACAGCCGCTTCCCAACCCGATGCACCGACGCATAAAGCTAAAGTCATTGCTGCTACAACTGTATCTCCAGCACCAGTTACGTCGAATACATCAGTCTTGTTAAAAGGGGGAATGTCCCAGCTTTGAATGGCAAATTCCCCCTTTTGGCAAGTCGATGTTGGAGAAGGTGAATTTTTAATAGCTTGGCCGTTCACTCTTTCAAACAAACTCATCCCTTCTTCGCCGCGAGTAATCAAGATTTTTTGAGCTTGAGTTAAGTTCAACAAATCGCGTCCCGCTTGCATTAAAGTTTGAGGGTTTTTGATAGCATATCCGACTGCTTGCTCGGCTTCTGGCAAGTTGGGAGTAAACAGCATGGCTCCAGAATATCGCTGCAAATCTGTTTGAGCGTCTACAATTGTTTTGCCCGGAACCACTGCCGATTCGATCGCCAAATGAGTCAAAACTCCGTCGCCGTAGTCTGAACAAACCACGGCATCTACTGTCGGGATTTGCTGCCGGATGTAGTCTGCCAATTGCAACTGCAAGTCTAAATCCGGCAACTCGTCCGATTTGCGATCGACTCGGACAATTTGCTGAGTCACCGACTGCCGCGCGTGCCCGGAAATGCGAGTTTTGGTAACAGTTGGACGCTGCGAATCGATTAAAATCCCACCAGTATCAATTCCCGCAGCCTCAAAAATACCGCACAAAGCCTTTCCCTGGTCATCTTTTCCTACCAAACCAGCAACTTTAACTTTGCCTCCCAGTTTGGCTAAATTGTAGACAGCATTTGCGCCACCTCCGGGTACTTGCCGAGTATTTTCGTAGCGCAAAATCAACACAGGTGCTTCGCGGGAAATTCGCTCTACTTGTCCGGTAATAAACTCGTCCAAGGTCAAATCTCCGATCGCTAATACCTGCGCTCGATCGAAGCAGTCTAATCTTTTCAATAATTGCTCTGTTGAGGCACGCAGTTGAGGCAAAAAATCGGAATAGTCGTTAGTCATTAACCACAAAAAATGAGACCGAGGAGTTGATAATTGAGTGTGGGAGGAGCAGCACTTAAGAATCCTAATACAGATTAATAATAGATTTCCTCCCTGGTTTGATTTTTAACTTTTAATTGATTTTCTCACTGGAATTGTGAGAAACCCGTTGCAGGCTGTTGGCTGATAGCACTCGCTAAACAAAATTAGCAAAAAACTGCGGATACAAGGAAGGGAACTCATTGAGACAAAGCAATCGAGTTTCAGAGTGTATAGCGGTTCTCAAAAAAGTGAGGATAGCCCTATGCCCTATGCCCTATGCCCATAGCCCTATGCCCTATGCCGTTCGCGTACCTGATCTTTCTGAGAAAGGCTATAAGTGCCTTCTAAAGACAGCAGAATTATTTCGCTTTCATCTGCTTGATGATCGTAATCACCTGACTCATTTGTTTTTTGAGTGTATCAATTTCCGCTTGCATTTTCGCCATTTGCTGAGTCATCGCCTGAATGTCGGCGCCGCCCGCTCCAGAGCTGAGTGCAGCAGCGGCGGCTGGGGCTTCTGGTACTGGTTTCTTTTTGGCTAGTACCATCGCCGATTTGATCGCCTCGGTTAGCTGCTTCTTCTCAAAGGGCTTGGCGATGAATGCAAAAAAATGCTTCTCGAAGGGTTTCGGAATTTTCTCCATCACCTCTTCTTCGCGGCCCGACATGATCACCAAAGGTATCTTGGAAAGCTCGGGATGGGCTTGCACTTTTTGATAAACTTCCCAACCGCTGACTTTCGGCAGTAGGAAATCTAACATAATTAGATTCGGACGGGCTTGGCGGATCAGTTTGAGTCCCTCTTCGCCGTCTTTTGCTTCTAGAACTTCAAAGTTACCTTGAGGTAACATCTCTCGAACTCGAACCCGGATGACTTTACTGTCATCAATTACCAAGATTTTTTGACCAGCCACGACTGACTCCTTCAGTAATGAGTGTTGACGGTCTCAGGGCCGGGGCCACTGAGATTTTTGAATAGATCAGAAACCAATCTTCAAAGGCATTGTCAAGGTGCCTCGTTTTCGCTCAAAACAACTATCTTTCGATGCTGCAATCGCGCTGACGTTATCCTTTTCAAATGCTTTCTGGGTCTAGCGCTTTCACCAGTTCGGTACGCTCCCCATCCTGCTGTTACTTGCTCTTGTTGTTTTACACTTCAATGCGTGTACTAAGTGGCCGGAATTTTTCCGTAGGAGGATGGTTCGTCACGCAGACAGATTTACTTAGTCGCCTCTAGATTATAGATCGCAGACTACCGGGACTAAAGTCCCCGGAGTCGCTTTCCTGGGAAGGACTGAAGTCTCTGAGGAAAGCCGCGAACCGTGTGGTCTTGTGATTGGCAACCTTCAGTATATCTCTAAGAGAATTCTACCTAGAATTGTGCGCTAGTTGAGTTTTGCTCCAACCTCGCGCGCGATTCTGATTGCGCGCCTGGCTGCTACAAGTTCAGGGACTTTGATTTCGGATACGATCGAATATATTAACTGACTCCTACTCGATCTTATGTCGCCCCAAACTCCTCAAACTCCTACTGTCAAAGCAACTGCCGCCCAAATGCGGAGTGAAATCGAGGCGATGCCGGATTGGCTGCGACGGCCCATTGGCAAAGCCAGCGAACTTTCCGAAGTGCAGAAAATTATCAAACAGCGGCAAATTCACACGATTTGCGAAGAAGGCAGATGTCCCAACCGGGGGGAGTGCTACGCCCAAAAAACGGCGACTTTTTTGTTGATGGGGCAGACTTGCACCCGTGCTTGTGCTTTTTGTCAAGTAGATAAAGGTCATTCTCCGATGCCCCTCGACCCGGAGGAACCGCAGAAGGTAGCCGAGGCGGTGCAGTTATTGGGTTTGCGCTATGCGGTTCTGACTTCGGTGGCGAGGGATGATTTGCCGGATGGGGGCGCGGGTTGGTTTGCGTTGACGATCGCCCAAATCCGCCATTTAAACCCCGATACTGAAGTTGAGGTACTAACGCCAGATTTTTGGGGAGGACTAGGGAGGACTGCTGAGGCGGAGAATTCCGGTTTGGATGAGTTGCAGCGAGAACGGATTCGGACGGTGGTAGAGGCGAAACCGGCTTGTTACAACCACAATATTGAGACGGTGCGCCGCTTGCAAGGGCCGGTGCGGAGGGGGGCGAAGTACGATCGGTCGATCGACGTTTTGCGCATTGTCAAGGAATATGACCCAAGTATTCCCACCAAATCCGGTTTGATGTTGGGGCACGGGGAAACGGAGGCCGAGGTTGTGGAAGCGATGGTTGATTTGCGGGATGCCAAGTGCGATCGACTCACCCTCGGTCAATACATGAGACCATCTCTAGAACACCTCCCAGTACGCAAATACTGGACACCAGCCGAATTTGACCGTTTCGGGTCGATCGCCCGCGACATGGGGTTTGAGCGCGTGCGATCGGGGCCTCTCGTCCGCAGTTCCTACCACGCCGGAGCGATCGACTAAAAGCAATCTCAATTCAACTCGGTATAAACTCCTAGTTACAAAAAATAACACTCTAAGATTGTGCCAATGTGCCACGCTCTCTGCTATTTGTGAATACAGTGACTTGTGAATTAGGAGCTTGAATTATGGCAGAGATAGCAAAGAACCAATTAAAATCCGACTCCGTGATGAAAACGGGCAAATTCCCTTACACCTTTCGCACAGGCTGGTATCTGTTGCTGTTAGCTATCAATTTTGTGGTTGCAGCCTTTTATTTCCATATCATTGAATAGTTCTGCAAGTTGACTTTTAGCAGACCCTGCTTTTGGGCATCTCAAAGTCAGAGAGGGGGAGAAGGGGGGAGTGCGCGAGTGGGAGAGTGGGATAATTTTTCCTTCTTCCTTCTTCCTTCTTCCTTCTTCCTTCTTCCTTCTTCCTAATGACAAATGACTAATGACTAATGACTAACGACTTCTAGAAGCTTCTAGCTTAGACAACCGCTCTTGAATTTTGATCACATCCTGCTTAGTTTCAATTGCCAAAGTTGCTAAATTGTCAAACATCGGATCTGCCGAAAGCATTCTAGGATTTGTCCGACTAGAACCCGGGCGGTTCGGAGATCCAGACCGGTTAACTCCAGAACCTTGAGACTGCAAACTGTAGATTTGTCCCCGGAGTTCAGCAATTTGACTTTCTAATTGAGTAATCCGAAACTCTAATTGACTGGTCGATTGGGCGGGCGTAAAAATTGGCGAAACAGCAATTACTAACAAGCAAGCAAGACACACAAGACAGATTTTTGTGGCGCGATGGCGAATAATTCTCGGCATAGCTTGAATAATTTAAATTATACCATTTCTACGATAACAAATCGCTGATATTTTTGCTCTCTATCCGAAGTATGTTTTATGCCAACTAGGAACGTATTATTTGCATTAAGATCAAAAGTTACCAATATTTTGTCGCTTAACATGAGCCTCTCGATCCCCCCTAACCCCCCTTAAGAAGGGGGGGACAAGAGCTTCAAAGTCCCCCTTGCTTTCGGGGGATTTAGGGGGATCGAGACTACGCGATCAGCGAGATTTGTGAGGGATTTTAGTCTTAACTTGACACTAATGGCAGTGTCCTTGCCTAATTTAGGATTCTTCGCCCCAGACTTTTAGCTGAACATAAACTAATATCAAAGCTATGGCCATCAGGAAAGTTGCGGCTGCGGCTGCATAACCAAAATCAAATTGGGAAAAAGCTTGCTCGTAAATATAATAAACTAGCAAATTAGTAGAGTTCAAAGGGCCGCCGCCGGTGATGACGTAAACTTGCTCGAAACTCCGCAGAGTAAAAATAGCTGTAGTGACGGTAGCAAATACTAGAGTCGGCCGCAAACCTGGTAAAGTGATGTACCAAAATTGCTGCCAAGCATTAGCTCCATCCAATTCTGCTGCTTCGTAACGATTTACCGGAATTGCTTGCAATCCTGCTAAAAATACTATCATATTAAAGCCTAATTGTTTCCAAATACTTAGTAGAATTAGGACTGGCATTGCCCAAACTGTGCTGCTGAGCCAAGGAATAGGATTTAAGCCGATCGCCATTAACAGACTATTCACCGGGCCTTCCGCTTGAAACAACCACCGCCAACCCAACCCAACGGCAACTAAAGAGGTAATCGAAGGGATAAAATAAGCAGTGCGGAGAGCTCCCCGCCAAGCAAACGAGCGATTTAGCAAAACTGCCAAACCCAAAGGAATTATTAAACTGGGAATGACTGTGGCGGTAGTAAAATAGAGCGTGTTTTGGAGGACTTGCCAAAAATCCGGGTTTGTGATGAGGCGCCAGTAGTTGTTGGGGCCAATCAAACGCACTCCCGACTGGGTAAAGCTGCCGCTGGTAAAGCTGAGGTAGAATAAATAGGCGATCGGCCAAATCAAAAAAGTACCCAGAAATAGCAAAGCTGGGGCCAGAAATGTCCAAGCTGCGATCGACTCATTGTCCAACCAGTTAAAACGCCCAAATTTAATCGGAACCATTGGCTTGTAAATTTTAGCTTTTAGTTTTAAATGGTATCACAATCTAGGTCAATCTCACAATGAACCTTCTCGATATATTAGCGAATTTACCCACTATAGAAACTGACAGACTCCTGCTCCGAAAAATCACTTTAAACGATGCCAGCGATATGTTTGAGTATGCCTCAAACCCCGAAGTATCAGAATACACAATGTGGTCAACACACACCTCGCTCGAAGACACGAAATACTTTCTCAAGTCAATTACAAAAATGTACAAAAGACGAGAGCTTGTAGATTGGGGAATCGTCCACAAAGCCGATAAAAAGTTGATCGGCACTTGCGGATTTGTCGAATGGAGCATGACGCACAGCCGCGGCGAACTTGGCTACGCACTTTCTGGGAAATATTGGGGCCAAGGATATATGAGCGAGGCTGTCAATGCAGTTATTGAATTTGGCTTTCGGGAGATGTTGCTGAATCGAATTGCGGCTCGATGTAAAGTTAACAATATTGCTTCGGCTAGGGTGATGGAAAAAGTGGGGATGCAATTGGAAGGGATTTTGCGACAGCAGCTATTTGTCAAAGGCAGATATTGGGATCTGAAAATTTATTCGCTGCTGAGGGAAGAGTTTTTTGATAATATTGTAGAATAGGAGTGAATATTTTTGCTAACATTTATGACCGCTAATCCAGTATCTGTTAATTCCACTCCCAGCCTGATTTCTCCTGAGATTGGCTTTCCTTCTACCTCTCCCGCTAATCCTCCCTTAAAAATAGGAGTTTTAGCTTCAGGAAGCGGCAGCAACTTCGAGGTAATTGCCGAAGCTATCAAAAAGGGACAACTTAATGTTCAAATCCCAGTATTAATTTACAACAATCCCGAAGCGAAAGCCGCAGCCCGCGCCGAAAAATACGGCATCCCCTCGATTTTGCTCAATCACCGCGACTGCAAAACCCGCGAAGAATTAGATACAAAAATTGTTAAGACTTTCCAAGAATATGATGTAGAATGGGTAGTGATGGCAGGTTGGATGCGAATTGTTACCAAAGTTTTGCTCGATGCTTTTCACGACAAAGTTATTAATATTCACCCCAGTCTGCTACCGAGTTTTCCAGGAATTCGCGCCGTTGAGCAAGCACTCGCTGCCAAGGTTAAAATAACGGGATGTACGGTGCATATCGCTCATTTGGAAGTAGACAGCGGGCCGATTTTAATGCAGGCTGCGGTGCCTGTCTTGCCGGATGATACCGCAGAAACCTTGCACGCTCGAATTCAGGTGCAAGAGCATAAAATTATGGTAGGTGCGATCGCACTTATTGCCGAATCCCATCAAAAACATTGTGACTAAAAACCTTACCAGTGCTGCATCTGTCCCCGAATCGCCCGAAAGTTGCCCGCCGCTGACAGACTCCAATCGCCTAAAATTAATCCTCAAAGAAAGGCTCAAAAAGAACATCGGCATCAAGGGAGAATTTTATCTGCCTTGCGTGCCATCGATGTTAGACGACTATCTGAAATTACTCTCAGACTTCTTAAACATTCTAGGGCAAAACCTCGACGCCGCGCAAACCCAAAACTTGCGAATATTAATCGCCAACGCCTTAGCAGAAGGATTCAAAAATTCTCCCCACGCTAATCTCATAGTCTCATACTTTCCCGCCAATTCCCAAACTGGTTTAGCCGGCGGCATTACTCTGAATACCAAGATTCAAGTCGAATCAATGGCCCAGAAATATCATAGCTGGCCGGATATTCGCCCCGAACCTTTATTTGGCAGCTTTCCCGATGCCAAAGTCATCGCCGTAGCTGCCGAATTAGGGGAACCGGGTAAAGCGCCTATTTTAGATGTCGGTGCGGGCCCAGGGCGCAATAGTCTGCCTTTAGCTAGGTTAGGGCATTCCGTGGATGCGATCGAGCTAACGCCCATATTTGCCGAAAAACTATCAGCAGCAGCAACCGCCGAAAACTTGCCGATAAATGTCACCCAAGGGGACGTTTTAGATCCATTATTGAGGATGAAAACCTATCGGTACAAATTAGCCATTGCTACCGAAGTTCTCTCCCACTTTCGATATCCCGAACAAGTCCGCCTTTTCCTCGGCAAAATGTCCGATGCTGTGTTAAGTGGTGGATTTATACTATTCAGCACTTTTTTAGCCGTCGATGGGTACGAACCTGATGAAATGGCAAAACAAATGTCTGAATTATGTTGGTCTTATCTCATCACAAAGCAAGAATTGCAAGCAGCAATCGAGGGTTTGCCGTTAGAAATTGTTTCGGATGAATCGGTGATTGAATACGAACAAAAACATTTGCCTGATTCTGCTTGGCCGCCGACACCTTGGTTTGTGAGTTGGGCGAGTGGGCGCGATTTGTTTCCGGTGCAAGAAACGCCGCCGTTGGAGTTGCGGTGGATACTGGTGAAACGCTTGTAGAGTTTGTTGTAATATCATGTCAACTCGCACAATCACAATCAAAAAGGTTCGTAGTCAGGACTTTAGTCCGCATCAAAAAGGTTCGTAGTCAGGACTTTAGTCCGCATCAAAAAGGTTCGTAGTCAGGACTTTAGTCCGCATCAAATCCATTGGACTAAAGTCCTCACTACGAACCTTTTTTACCTAACACGAAAAATCTACTATTCAACCTCAGATGCCCGCAATTGTCCGCAGGCGGCATCTGCTTCTAAGCCGCGAGAATACCGCACGCTAACTGCAATTTTCTTTTCCTTTAAAACCGTGACAAATTGGTTAATTCGATTGGGAGTTGGTCGCTGATATTCAGCTTCCTGAATCGGATTGTAAGGAATTAGATTGACGTGGCACTGAAAACCGCGCAACTGACTTGCTAACTCGGCTGCGTGTTCCGGTAAGTCATTCACATTAGCTAACAGCACGTATTCAAAGCTTAATCTACGGCCGGTCGATCGCACATACTCGCGGCATTCTGCCATTAACTCACCCAAAGGATAAGGGTGGGCGCTAGGAATCAACTCTTCGCGCAATCTTTGATTGGAAGCGTGGAGGCTGACGGCGAGGGTAACTTGCAGTTGATGTTCGGCTAGTTGGCTGATGCGATTGCGGATTCCGACTGTGGAAATGGTGATGTTGCGCTGTCCAATTCCTACGTCTTGATTCAAACACTTGACAGCAGCTACGACGTTATCGAAATTCAGCAGGGGTTCGCCCATACCCATAAATACGATGTGGCTGACTCGGCGGCCGAAATCTTGCTGTACTGTCAAGACTTGATCGACGATTTCGTTCACTTCTAAATTGCGCTTGAAACCGCCTTTGCCGGTGGCGCAAAAGTCGCAGCCCATCGCGCAGCCAACTTGGGCTGAGACGCACACTGTCAGTCGTTTGTCGGTGGGAATGCCGACGGTTTCAATGATTTGACCGTCTGCTAATTTTAGGAGATACTTTACTGTAGCGTCTGGTGCGACCGATCGCAAATGAATAGTCGATCGCCCGATCGGAATTTTAGCAACAGTCTCGCGCCATTGTTTCGAGAATACAGAAATATCAGAGAGCGATCGCGCGCCTTTCTCATAAATCCACTGGTACAACTGTTTGCCGCGATAAGCCGGTTGTCCCTGCTGCTGCACCCACTCCGTTAACTCAGCCAAACTCGCGCCCAACAAGGGCGGAATTTTACCAGACTCAACAGCCAAAGCAGCAGTCTTGCGAGACTGATTCGCACCCTTGGAATTACCAGAAGAGTACACCTGAGAAACGGAAGTAGGAGACATAGGTCATCAGAAAATTTAAAGCCACCCTCTATCTTAAAACTTCTCGACCAAAACTGCCGAAAATCCTCCTAAAGGTACTTATGCAAAAGACCGGGCGGTTGAAACCGCGTCTATACAGACAAAACCCGGATGGTGCGCGGGTTCAAGACCGGGCGGTTAAAATTGCGTTACTTTCTTTACACCGCGGAGGCGGACTTCGTTTGTGTAGGCGCGGTTTCAACCGCCGTCTGATCTCCTGACAAAAATATCCGCCACAAAGTTAATTTTTGGCAAAATTCCCCAAATATTGCGTGTAAATGACCGCAGCCACCTAAAATAAACTCTGTAGTTTGTAAAAGGGTATGCAAATTTGACAGCTTTCCACCAAAAATAATGCAACTTTCATGGTGCTAAATATTCTCGCGCTACCTCTAGGCTTTCAATTTACATCCCCGGGCCCGATTATCTTTGAACTCGGCCCCGTAGCTATCCGTTGGTACGGGCTGTTGATAGCTTCTGCTGTCTTGATTGGGGTCAGTCTGTCCCAATATTTGGCCGAAAAGCGCCGCGTCAACCCGGAATTGCTGGGCGATTTAGCAATTTGGCTAGTTTTGGGCGCTATTCCCTGCGCTCGAATTTACTACGTGGCTTTTGAGTGGCAACAATACGCCCAAAGGCCTGAAGATATTGTGGCGATTTGGAAAGGCGGAATTGCCATCCACGGGGCGATTTTGGGCGGCACGATTGCCGCTTTAATTTTTGCTAAAATCCAGCGAGTTTCTTTTTGGCAATTGGCAGATTTAATCGCGCCTTCGGCAATTCTCGGTCAGGCGATTGGACGCTGGGGAAATTTCTTTAATTCAGAAGCTTTTGGTAGTCCTACGGATTTGCCTTGGAAACTCTATATTCCGGCAAACAGTCGCCCGATCGCCTATGCTAATTTTGAATACTTCCATCCCACATTTCTCTACGAATCTCTGTGGAATTTGACAGTATTTGGGTTGCTGCTGACTTTGTTTTTCCGCGATTTGCAGGGCAAAATTAGATTAAAAACTGGTGCTTTGTTTTTGGTTTACATCGCAGCTTACAGTTCCGGTAGAGTCTGGATTGAAGGGTTGCGAACTGATAGTTTGATGTTCGGGCCGCTCAGGGCTGCACAGATGGTAAGCTTGACTGGAATAGTTTTAGGATTGAGTGGGTTGGCTTGGCTTTATTTGGTCGATCGACCTTTGCCAGATGTTGTCTCACCCACGGGCGATCGGGCAAATTCCACTCCCAAATCCCCAGAGGATCAATAAAAAACCCCAGAGACGTTAGTCTCTAGGGTTCAAAACCAGGGTGCATCTACCATCCCTTACTTCCAACCAAAATAGGTGCATCCGGAAGCGCCGGTAAATTTCGCAATTTTTTTTTAGCAGCCATGAGTTTGACAGAAATTCAATCCCTAATTCCAGGCGTATACATTGTAGGTGCAGGGCCGGGAGACCCGGATTTGTTGACTGTTAAGGCTCAAAAATTACTGGCTGCGGCTGATGTCGTATTATTTGCGGATTCCCTAGTCCCAAAGCAAATTTTGGAGGGGGTGCGTGCGGATGCTGAAGTTATCCAAACAGCGGATAAGACTCTCGAAGAGATTGTACCTTTGATGGTGGAGCGAGTGCGCGACGGCAAAAGCGTCGTCCGTCTGCATTCCGGCGATCCCTGTCTCTACGGGGCTGTGGGCGAACAAATGCAGGCTTTGGCCGAAGCGGGAATTGCTTTTGAGGTAATTCCGGGAATTAGTGCTTTCCAACTGGCGGCAGCTAAACTTAAAATTGAGTTGACAGTTCCGGGAGTTGTGCAGACAATTATTTTGACCAGAATTAGCGGCCGCACCGAAGTGCCGGAACGTGAAGAATTAGCTAGTTTGGCGGCTCATCAAGCGAGTTTGTGTCTGTATTTGAGCGCGCGCCATGTCGAACAGGCTCAAGCTAAGTTGATGGAACATTACCCGTCTGATTTGCCTGTGGCGATTTGTTATCGGTTGGGCTGGCCGGATGAGAAAATTGTGCTGGTTCCTCTTGACAAAATGGCGATCGCTACTCGCGAAAATAAGTTGATTAGAACTACGATGTATGTAATTAGCCCGGCTTTGGGTAAAGAAGTGGAAGGGCGATCGCGCTTGTATCATCCAGAGCACGATCGGCTGTTCCGAGAGAAGCAAGTTCGGCAGCGGATTGTGTAACGGATGTAACGGATGTAGCGGATGGAAGAATAACCAATAACCAATAACTAATAACCAATAACCAATAACCAATAACCAATAACTAATAACCAATAACCAATAACCAATAACCAATGAAAGATTTAACTCGCAGACAATTTATCACTGTCACCGCATTAACCGCCGGATTTGCCTTAGCAGTTCATCCGATTTCTTTGGCAACTATTACTACAGATACAACTAATTTAGTCGCAGGTGAAGTGAAAATTCCTGTGAAAGATGGGCAAATTCCAGCATACAGAGCAATGCCAGCCAGCGGTAGCAATTTTCCAGTAATTTTAGTGATTCAAGAAATCTTCGGGGTTCACGCACACATTCAAGATATTTGCCGCCGTTTTGCTAAATTAGGCTATTTGGCGATCGCCCCTGAGATGTTTGCCCGTCAAGGCGATGTTTCTAAAATCACCGAAATTCAAGAAATTGTCAGTAAAGTTGTCTCAAAAGTTCCCGACGCTCAAGTTATGTCGGATTTAGATGCTGCGGTAGATTGGGCGCAAAAGTCAGGAAAAGGCAATATTGATAAGTTAGGGATTACCGGGTTTTGCTGGGGTGGCAGAATTGTCTGGCTGTACGCGGCACACAACCCGAAAGTCAAAGCTGGTGCGGCTTGGTACGGGCGTTTGGTTGGCGATTCTACGGCTTTAACTCCCAAACAGCCGATCGACCTTGCAGCAACTTTGAAAGTGCCTGTATTGGGGCTGTACGGTGGCAAAGACGACTTAATTCCCAACGATACAGTCGAGAAAATGCAGCAAGTTCTCAAAACTGGCAGCAGCGGTTCCGAAATCGTGCTTTATCCAGATGCGCCGCACGGTTTTAACGCCGACTATCGCCCCACATACCGACAAAAAGAAGCTGATGAT
Organism: Microcoleus sp. A006_D1; assembly: GCF_036702805.1. Taxonomy (NCBI): domain Bacteria; kingdom Bacillati; phylum Cyanobacteriota; class Cyanophyceae; order Oscillatoriales; family Microcoleaceae; genus Microcoleus; species Microcoleus sp. A006_D1. The sequence goes on along the minus strand of NZ_JAUBVZ010000016.1, from coordinate 35,559 downwards.
GCTTGGAAGCGGCTGCAAGATTGGTTTAAAAAGCACGGAGTTGTTTGAGAGTTTTGAGTAGTTGCTACACAACATTCCCAATCATTATTTGTAGGAGCGGGTTTCACCAACAATCTGTAATTCACATCCAGAATACCTATAAACCCGCCCTGACTGAGCCACTGGCAAAATCAAGCCATTTCTTGCTGCAATCCCTCACTGGATTTAGCTTTAATGCTGAATGCAGCAACACCAACTACCAGCATCAAAACAACAATTGTTCTCCAGTGAATCAAAAAAGGTAAACCCGCCGCTAAAAATATCCGTCTCGGAAAAAAGAGCAGAAAAACTAAAGCAATACTGCTGAGCGCAGCGTTGCGGTTATTGTTGCAATACAGCCACAGGGATGTCAAAATCGGGAACAAACCTACATAATCGTAAACGTGAGTATATCCGAGAAACGTGAAGGATATACCCATCAGGATAGCCAAGACATCTTCGCGATTAATTCTCTTGCGGAAAACCCACAGCAGAACCGCTAAAATTACCGCCACAATCTTGATCGCCGGTATCTTCAATCCTAAAGAAGCGAAAAGACTTTCCATGCCCACTTTATCTTGAAACCCCGGTTGATTGAAAGGCAAAGAGCTATAGCTGTCTTGAATTCCTTGATGCCACGCTGCCAGCATCCCAACGGGCCCGCCGTACAGCACTAATGGGTAAGCGCTCATAATTGTAACCGTTGCGAAGGCTACAGCTAATATTTTCCAGTTCCGTTCTAGCAAAAACCAAATACCGAGCAATAAGCATAGTTGTGGTTTAAAGCTGGCTATACCTAAACAGATTCCTGCTAATACAAATTTTTGCCGCTGGCTGAAGAACCAAGCAGCCATTGTTGCAGCAAAAGCTATCAAAGAAGTTTGACCCATCCACACAACGTGGGCAGTGAATGGGTTGCCGATAATCATCGCACTCATCACCAAACTGCCGAGTTGATTTTGATTATTATTTTGATGTTCGTTGATGGTGCTAACTGTCATCGCAATAATCGCTGCGATTGACAGCAAGTTGAGTAAGAGCCAGACGAATTTGGCAACTGAGTAATCGAAAAGACCGACAAACATACACAATGCGGCTGATTGAGGAGGATAAAAGAAAGCTGCATCTTGAAGGTTGTCAATTTCCTTGATTGCCACTACACTTTTGGTCAGCATATCGTGGTTGTAAGCATTCAAACCCATCAGCCAAGCACGTCCGGCCGCGTAAAGGACGCCACCGTCAGCATTGAGTTGACCGTCTCTGCCAATCCCTACTATGCCGAAACAAATTAGAGATAATATACTGACGGCTAAAAGACCTAAACCAAAGTTCCGCTTAAACGATTCTGTCATCGAATTTTCTCCAGTTTAGTTAATGGATTCAGCGACTGCGTTCAGATTGCAATATTAATAGCTCAAGTTTTAACACAGCAGATAGTTAGTTGTCAAAAAATCTGGGAAACTAAATTTAGGTTAATAAAAATAAATGTTGCGGGAAGCAGAAAATTTGGTATTGAAAAAAGCAAGATTGGCAATCTCAACAGTCTCGGTGTGGCGCATCGCCCTTAAGACAGTTGGGTTTGTGGGCGCGACATTGGTAAACTGGCTGTGTAGAATTATCGATCGACAGGTAAGCCCGTGCTAGACGAACAAGCTAAAAAGACCATCCTGCGCAAAATCCCTCACGGATTGTACATCTGCGGTGTCAAAGACGGGGAGGAAGTTAACGGTTTCACCGCTAGCTGGGTGATGCAATCTTCCTTTACCCCTCCCTTAGTCGTCAACTGCGTCAAGCAAGACTCGAAATCCCACGCCATGATTAAAGCCAGCGGTGTGTTTGCTTTGAGTTTCCTGGAAGCAGGACAAAAAGAGTTAGCCCAGAACTTCTTTAAGCCGCAGCGCCGCGTTGGCAATAAATTTGAAGATGTAGAATTTTATGCTGGGCCCGAAACGGGTTGTCCGATTATTTCGGACTCTCTGGGTTACATTGAGTGCAATGTTGTGGGTGCTGTGGAACACGGGGATCACACGGTTTATGTGGGAGAAGTTATCGGTGCAGGGGTTCACCGTGAGGGAGCTCCGTTGCTGTTGGAAACCACTGGTTGGAATTACGGCGGTTAATTACTTGGCAGTTGTTACTCGTCGCCTAAGCTCTCAGAAACCGGGTTTCTACGAGATTGTGCGACGAGTAACGAGAAATATGCGAAGAAACCCGGTTTCTCGTCCATGCACCTAAGCCCTCAGAAACCGGGTTTCTACGAGATTTGGGGACGAGTCACGAGAAATATAGGAAGAAACCCGGTTTCTAGTCTCTGCTTGTAGTTAGGCGGCGCATAATTAATAAAAAATCGGCGACAATCTTGTCGGTGTTTTCGGAAGTTAAAATCGGGACGTGGACGAAAATACATTTAGCGGTAAGTTGAGCATCGCAAATATTCTTTAAAACTGCATAATATAGGGCTTCGCAAACATATTTCCCGGCTTCGTGACTGATTTCTGTGGCGGCTAAATCGGCGACTAGCGGTTCGAGATTGACTGCTGTTTTCAGCATATCTGTATCGCAGCAAGCGCAGGATTCTACGGTTAATTTTGACCTGCTTTCGGCCATGCCGCAGCAGATAATGGTGTGGGGTTGGATTTGGTTGATCTGGGCGATCGCCAAATTCGCTGCTAGCTGGGCATCTACGGGCAGTTTCCTCAAAAAAATCACGGAATTAGGCAAAGATTGCATTTGGGAAATTTTGGCTAATAAGTCGTCAGAAGAGTTGGATTTCTGATGGGGAAGCCAAGTATCAAATGAGGTTAGCAGGATTTTATTAGTCATATAATGTCCTGTCTATCGATCGCAATCAAATAGGTTTGATCGTTCGGACTAAAGTCCTCTGGATTTGATGCGGACTAAAGTCCGAACGATCGAACCTTTATTACGGGTGATTTTGTGCAATAATACTGATATTGATACTATAAGGCAAGTAAGTCAATGTCTGTCATTGCAGTAGTGGACTATGACATGGGTAATCTGCACTCGGTCTGTAAAGGCTTGGAAAATGTGGGTGCAGTGCCAAAAATTACGGATTCTCCTGCTACCATCGAGCAGGCTGATGCGGTGGTTTTGCCGGGTGTGGGCTCGTTCGATCCGGCAATGCAGAATTTACGATCGCGCAATTTGATAGAACCGATAAAAAGTGCGATCGCCTCGGGGAAGCCTTTTTTAGGCATTTGTTTGGGTTTGCAAATTCTGTTTGACAGTTCCGAAGAAGGCGTAGAACCGGGATTGGGCGTGATTGCGGGAAAAGTACGCAGGTTTCAATCGGAACCGGGGTTGACAATTCCACACATGGGATGGAATCAATTGGAATTTGCTCAGCCGAATCTGTCGCTGTGGGATGGTTTACCATCCGATCCTTGGGTTTATTTCGTGCATTCTTATTATGTTGATCCTGTTGATTTGGAAGTGCGATCGGCAATGGTGACTCACGGGAGTCAAAACGTGACGGCGGCTATAGCTAAAGACAATCTGATGGCCGTACAATTTCACCCGGAAAAGTCTTCGAGTACGGGATTGAAAATGCTGTCAAATTTTGTCAGTTTGGTGAAGACAAAAGTTGCCGCTTAGGTAATATATCTCTTGCCTCAGTCGTTTTAATCGGAACGGGCAAGATGCCCATTCCACAAGAAAAAAACTTTTGGTGGAATGGGCATCTTGCCCGTCCTAGCTATTTTTGTAAGAGGTCTACTGATCTCGGAAAACTATTATCTCACAGCATATCGCACCAGCTAATACCTATCGCTCGATCGCATATTTCCTCACTACAGGCTGCAACGTAAAAGCGACATTACCGCTGACTGTGATTTTTTCAATTAGCGATCGCCATCCCAGAGATTCCAGCACTTCCATCAAATTCGAGGTCTTAACCGGTGCAGAAAGTCCCCCGCGCAATTGGGCGAGATCCATTGGCACTCCCGCAGTTGCCAACTGCTTCATCACCTCTGTTTCCAACACGGAAAGCCGCTGAAATTGCTGGGATAAAATGTGATTTATTTGACCTAAAAATACCGTGTTTTCTCTAATAAATTCCGAAGTTTTACCGTTAAATAGCTCTAAAATCATTGCCGAAACAATCCTCAGCGCCAAAGGATGACCGGCATAACATTCAATCAATTCGTCCCATTCTCTTTCTTTAACTAAGCCTCTTTCTTGCAGGATTTCCCGCGCTGCCATATTGTCTAAACCTGTGAGTTTATACGAGCGCACGGGGCGAGTTTGACCTTCCAACAAAGCAATGTCTCTTGATTTTTCGGAACTGGTAAGCAACAAACAGCTTTGATGGTTGGATTCTGCTATTTGTCTGAACAGCTTTTCGTAGTCTTCGTAGCCCGATCGATATTTGCCAGCCAAACCGCCCGTATCTAAAATCGTTTCCACACCGTCAAGCACAATTAAACAGCGGTGCGCTTGCAAATACTCGATCAGCCTGGAAACGCCGTAACCCAGGTTTTCCGGCAGTTTTTTGCCCTGACAGTCGCAGATAAATTGAATTAAGCCGGTCGCCAAATCTTGACAACTCGGTTGATTTGACAAACTCCGCCAGATCACAAAATCAAACTCGTGCTGAATTTGCTTGACTAATTGCGCGCAAAGTGCAGTTTTGCCAATTCCCCCCATCCCGAAGATCGCAACTAAACGACAGCGATCGCCCGAAATCCAGTTTTTCAACAAACCCAATTCTTCCCGGCGGCCGCAAAAACCCGAAATATCCGGCAATTCGCTGCAATTTTGGCGGATTTGAGGAGTTGGCGCGGGCGCGAGATTGCCGGAAATATCCCCGGAAGTGCGATCGTCAGCTTCGAGTCGCAGTCCAAAAGCTGCAAACAAACTCTCAATTTTGGCTTTGTCAGCCGGTGCTCGCCGGTTCAATATATTAGACACCGTATCCGTGGAGACGAAAGAGGGAGAATTGGGATTAGATCCAGGATCTGTGAGCTCCGAGATATTTTGCAAGCTGGGGCGATCGGTAAATTTGAGGTAAATAGCGTCCCAGATTTTCTTCCATCCTTTGTCTGTCAGTATTCTGCCGCGATCGCGCCTTGCTTTGGGTAAAGTCATGTGGATTTTAGATTTTAGATTTTAGATTTTAAATCGGGAACTCGATTCGGGCGCGCACTCCGCGCCGGCTACCTTACTATGCACTGCGATTGAGACTTTGGGCGCGCAGCGAACACCTTGTCAGATATGGGATGTACGCCGAAGTAAATCGGAATTTGCGATCGATCCGGGAGAAACCGGAGTTAACAAACCGCGCTCCTTAAATTTTATAACGCCTGAAACCCTTTCCGAGCAAAGGCTTGACAAAAATATTTCTGCACTTCCTTAACTCCTTGTTTAACTCCGTCTTCTCCCGTTTCGGTTTTTTTGCGCTTCTGCGAAAGTATCAACAGTTAAGCAAACAACCGCAAACAAACAAGGAATCAATCATGAAATTATTTACTTCTTCCTCCAAAATCTCTCTCGTATTGTTCACTGCTTTGGCCGCCGCCAGCACTGTTGTAACTGCGACTTTCTCCAATATCAAACCAGCGGTAGCAGCACAATTTTGCCAGTGTCCGATTTACGTAAACAACCGCTTTCAACTGCGACCTCCCTACGTTTGGAGTGCCAAAGATTACGGTCAGGTTTTGCAACGCCAAGGCTTCCGTCAAGTTGGCCCTCAACCCGGTGCTGTCGTAATTATGCAGCCTTCATTCCCAGGTGCTGACGGCACTCACGGCCACATTGGGGTCGTACAAAATGTTAATGGTAACGGGACAATCGGCGTCCGCGGCACCAACCAAAATGCCCGTTTTGGTTACGGTTTGCCAGGTGAATTCAACTGCAACAATGTCAGTGTTGTTAACTTTGGAACTTCTGTTAACGGCCGCCGCGATATCTCGTTTTGGGTTCGTTGAAATAAACGGTAGGTTACCAGATCTATCTATTGACCAACACCTGAAATTTTAGATTTTAGTTGAATACCCAGATTCCTCTGGGCAGTCAACTAAAATCTAAAATCTAAAATCTAAAATCGCTTGACAAGGAAGACAAAACATGATGACTCAACACCAACTGCAAACAGGATTCGGAAAACTAGCTATTGTCGGAACGCTGTCTGTAATGGCGATCGGCTCAACCGCCGAAATGAGCTTAGCAATTCCCCTCAGACCAATTCTCCGCCGCGCTGTCGAAGGCATATTAGGAATTCCATCTAATCCTCAAAATCTCCCAGAAAATCAACAGCAATTTCCCCAAGGAGCCGCTGGTTCTCCTGAAACTTTTCCGGCAAATGCTGCACCTCAATATCCCGGACAACCCAATACTTTGCCTCAATACCCAACTCCCCAACAGCCAACTTATCAACAACCAACTTATCAACAACCAACTTATCCGCCGGCACCTGGATATCCGCAAGCAGGATATCCAGTTTATCCGCAACCTTATCCTGCACCAGCACCGGCATCTCCTCCGGCGCGGCAAACCCAGCCGGTGATTATCAACAACTTTTAATCGCTGTTATGTCGCAGGGGCAATCCCCGGTGGTTGCCCAAAATTCCCGGTTGATAGCTAGCTCAAGTGCAGCTTATTAGCCATTACCAATTCGCCATTACCAATTCGCCATTACCAATTATAAATTTATGAATACTCCTCCTGTTTCGTTTCCGGTTAAAGTGGTGTTAGTATCGCTCGTAGTCAGCAATACTGTTTTATGTGTAAAACAGGCTCAGACACCAGTACCTGAGTGCAATCAACAAGAAAATACTGTAAAATCTGGGTTTTAAACGATACCAGTTTCCCAAAATAATGCAACTGTAATTCGCATCCAAACCCATATCTATTCAGTCATCCTCAATTCTAAAATTTAAAATCTAAAATCTAAAATTGTATGAGTCTGAGAATCTGCGGCAACCGCCAAATTAAAACTCTGCCGGGACTTGCAACTCGCCCGACACCTTCGCGAGTTAGAGAAGCTTTATTTAATATTTGGCAGGGGACGATCGCAGATTGCAGGTGGCTTGACATTTGTACCGGCAGCGGTTCGATGGGTGCAGAAGCTTTGTGTCGCCAAGCCGCGAGTGTCACGGGTATCGAACAGTCGGCGAAAGCTTGTGCAATTATCCGCGAAAACTGGGAGCAAGTAGCAGACTCTTCCCAAACATTCCAAATATTGCGGGGAAACGCGACGGCGAAATTGGCGGCTCTCGCCCCACAGCAGTTCGATCGCATTTACTTCGATCCGCCCTACGCCAGCGACTTGTACGAACCTGTTTTAAACGCGATCGCCAGCCAAGAAATGCTAGCACCTGATGGCGAAATCGCGATCGAACACAGCCCGGAGCGATCGACCCAACCGATTCCCGGTCTAGAAATTTGCCGCCAAAAAGTATACGGCAATACAGCATTAACTTTCTATACGCGCAGTTGCTAACAGGCTCAAACGGCTGCGGCGGCGTCACTCTGGATGCAGAAAAAAAACCGGGTTTCACAGGGCGCGCCCGGAAATAAAAGTTTTTCTATTGAATGCAATACAAATTTTTCCGAGGAAGTTAAGCTTGCTGCATGGGTTGTCAAAGCAACTTGGGCGATCGATCCCCGAAATAAATCGAGTTTACGCTGAAAATAAAGACTTTCAGTTGTAACATAAGTTGCAAAGTGTGAGTGTGAATATTCCTAAAGGAGTGAATATGGTTCAGACACCTTCGCGCCATCGTGGTAGCGAATTTCCGGCTGCTAACTCGGCAGTGCCAGCCAAACGCGATGCGATTTTGGTGGGCAATAGCCTCTGCCTGCCAAATACCAAACTCTTCGGCACCGACGGCATTCGCGGGAAAGTTGGAGAATTGCTGAATGCGCCCCTCGCGCTGCAAGTTGGCTTCTGGGCGGGACAAGTTCTCCGCCAAAATGCCCCCAACCAGGGGCCTGTTATTTTGGGGCAAGACAGCAGGAATTCTAGCGATATGCTGGCAATGGCGCTGTCAGCGGGTTTGACAGCCGCCGGTTTGGAAGTGTGGAATTTGGGCTTGTGTCCGACTCCCTGCGTTGCTTATCTGGCAAGCATTTCGGATTCTGTCGGCGGAGTGATGATTTCGGCTAGCCACAATCCCCCAGAAGACAACGGGATTAAGTTTTTCGGCTCAAACGGCTCGAAGCTGTCGCAGCAGTTGCAGGAACAAATCGAAGCGGGAATCCGGGGGGCTAAGGTTCCGGTTGCTAGTTTTGCTTTGGGACAACACTACCACCGTCAGGAGTTGGTGAAAGATTATGCTGCTTCTCTCTCTGATTCGCTGCAACAGATGAATTTGTCGGGAATGCGGGTGGTTTTGGATTTGGCCTGGGGGGCGGCGGCTGGTTTGGCACCGCAGGTGTTCGAGCAAATGGGGGCGGATGTGATCTGTTTGCACAACTCTCCTGATGGATCTCGCATTAATGTTAACTGCGGTTCTACTCATCTCGACAGTTTGCAAGCTGCGGTTGTGGAGTACAATGCTGATTTGGGATTTGCTTTTGACGGTGATGCCGATCGAGTTTTGGGTGTTGACAACAAAGGTCGATCGATTGACGGCGATTACATTCTTTATCTGTGGGGCCGGCAATTGCGCGACTCCGAACAGTTACCGGATAATTTAATTATTTCTACTGTAATGGCTAACCTCGGCTTCGAGCGAGCTTGGGAAGAATTGGGGGGCAAACTAACTAGAACAAACGTGGGAGATCAGCACGTTCATGCTGAAATGCAGCGCACCGGTGCGATGTTGGGCGGCGAACAGTCGGGACACATTCTTTGTCCGCATTTCGGTATCAGTGGCGATGGTTTGTTGACAGCTTTGCATATGGCTTCGCTGGTGCGCCAGTCCGGGCAATCTTTGGCACAATTGGTAAGTGGCAGTTTCCAAACTTATCCGCAGTTGCTGCGAAATATTCGGGTGGACGATCGTGAAAAACGCCTGAAATGGCACGAGTGCGAGGCAATGCAACGGGCGATCGATCGTGCTAAAACTGCAATGGGAGAACAGGGACGGGTTTTGGTTCGCGCTTCTGGCACTGAACCGCTGATCCGAGTTATGGTAGAAGCTGCCAGCGCCGAATTGGCTAATTTCTGGACTGAAAATTTAGTCTTAGCCGTTCAGCAACACATAGCTATTTGATGGAAATGGGGAATTAATCTGAAGGAAGAATGGAGAAGCAAGAAGGAAGAATGAAGAATAAAGAACAATCTATAGAAATATAGGGAAAATTGAAACTCATTTCTCATTCTTTATTCCCTCTCTCCTAAATAACTAAAACCTTCTTTCTTCATTTCCCCATTTCTGATTTTATGAACAGCAAATCAATTCAAAATGGGCTTGCAGCGAAATTCCTTGAAAATTTTAATTGTCGTCATATTACTAACTGGGATATTTTTTCGCTTTACAAACCTCGATCGCAAAGTCTACTCTTTCGACGAATCTATCACCTCGCTGCGAATTTCTGGCTACACCTGGACGGAAATGGTGCAGCAAGATTTTCAAGGCAAAACAATTAGCGTCGAAGATTTGCAGCGGAAATATCAGCAGATAAATTCCGAAAAAAGTTGGTTAGATACTATTAAAGGTTTAGCTACAGAAGAACCTCAACTGTCGCCGCTGTATTTTATTTTAGCCAGATTTTGGGTGCAGTTGTTCGGCCCGCAAGTGGCGACTGTCAGAAGTCTTTCAGCTTGGATTAGTTTGTTACTTTTCCCCAGCATTTATTGGCTGTGCTGGGAATTATTTCAGTCTACCTCTGCGGGATGGATGGCTGTTACAATCGTCGCTGTGTCGCCCTTTCACGTCTTGTACGCGCAAGAGGCAAGGCCGTACATGATGTTTGCAGTCCTCGTCTTGCTGTCGAATGCAATTCTGCTGCGGGCGTTAGCGAAGCCCTCGAAGAGGATCGCACTACAAAACTCTACCGCCACATCTAAATTGAGCAAGGCCGTTTGGTTCATTTATGCGATCGCCCTGACTTTTGGACTCTATTCTAGTTTATTATTCTTTTTAGTAATATTCGCCCACGGCATCTATGTAATTATCACTGAAAATTGGCGTTTTAGCAAAATATTGATTGCTTACTTACTAGCTTCAGCGGCAGCAACCATCATTTTTGCACCTTGGATTTTGGTATTAATTCATAACTCGCGAAAAGTCGAGGCAACAGTAGGCTTTCCCCGCATTTCCCTGTCTTTTATGTCTTCACTTAAACCTTTAATTATCATCACCTGCCGAATGTTTGTAGACACGCATTGGGCGGGCGGGATTATCAATTTTGGTTCCAGCAAGTTCGCGACAGATTTAATCAGAGTGATTGTAGCGGCCGCATTGCTGTTAGCGATCGCCTATTCAATATGCTTGCTCTACCGCTCAACTCCGAAACGAGTTTGGCTATTTGTATTGACAGCGATCGCAATTCCAGCGATAGTATTGATAGCAGTCGGAGGCGTTGCCGATCGCTATCTAGTTATCTATATTTTAGCAGTCCAGCTAGCTGTTGCCTACCTGTTCGCAACTAAAATTTCAGTCGCCACCAATCCCCGACAACAAAAGCTGTGGCAGATCGGTTTAATCGCCATAATTTCAAGTGAAATAGTTTCTTGTGCCGTCAGCTCGCAGTCACAACTTTGGTGGAACAAATATCCCTCTAGCACTAGATACAATCCCGGAGTAGCCGCGATTGTGAATCAAGCCCAAAAACCGTTAGTGATTTGTCACGGAGGCAACAACATCACCGGAAAAATACTATCTGTCAGCTATCTGCTGAAACCGCAAGTACAGCTTTTGCTGGCAGTTAAACCCGAGCAAGTCAAAATTCCTGAGGGTTTTAGCGATGTGTTTCTCTACCGAAGCACCGAGCTATTGCAATTTGAATTAGAACAAGTGCAAAAATATAAAATTACACCAATTTACCCACCGGGCAATGTCTGGCTTTGGCGTTTAGAGAAATAATGAAAGCGGCAACTGCGAATGATGATTTCTGTTGTGATACCCACCTACAACCGCGAGCAACCCCTGCGAGAAACATTGGCTGATGCGATTCGGCAAAATTACCCGAATTTTGAAGTGCTGGTAATCGATCAAACTCGCACCCACGAATCGGAAACTCAAGTTTATTTAGAGGAATTGGCAAATGCTGGCAAAATTCGGTGGTTTCGGGTAGATTGGGCGAGTTTACCGGGAGCTCGAAATTATGCAGTGCGGCGCGCAGTTGGAGAGATTATTTTATTTATTGACGATGATGTACAATTGCCAGATGGTTTTTTGGCGGCTCACGCTGGCAACTATTTAGAAAAACCGGATGTGGTAGGTGTGGCGGGCAGGGTTTTTGACAGAATGAAACTGGATAATTCTGGAGGGGATTTGGCGATCGAATATTTGCCCCCAGAAGCGATGGATGCAGGCATTGCGTGGTATTTTATCGATTTGGTGCATACCGTAAAACCGCAGCAGGTGCTCTCGGCTAGAGGCTGCAATATGTCATTTCGCTCCTCAGTTTTTGTCGAATGCGGGCTGAGGTTTGACGAGCGGTTTGCAGGGAGTGCGGTGCGGGAGGAGTCGGATTTTTGTTTGAGATTGCGATCGACTAACATGAAAATTTGGTACGATCCCACTGCCTGTTTAGTTCACTTGGGGGAGGAGAGCGGCGGATGTCACGATGTCAGCACGCGATCGATCGAATATCAAGTCACATTTTATCACAACCACTTCCTGATGGGATTGAAAAATTTAACCGTCTTTCAATGCCTGCGATTTTTCGCCAAACTCTTTGACTGCCACGTTTTGGGGAATCCGCCTTGTCATAAAAGCCGATCGCCCATTAAAATTATTGTTCGACTTACTTTTTATATCCTCGGCTTGATTAGCGCCATCAATACATTAATTCAGTCCCTCTGGAACGACGGACAAATTTACACTCATCAAGATCACATTAACCTTAAATAATTACAATTATCAACTACCAATTACCAATGACTGAACAATGAGAATCTTGGTTGCCAGCCACACCTATATAGTTGACATAAATAGGGAAAAATTTAAAATATTAGCCAACCTAGAACCAGACATTGAAGTAACAATTGTAGTGCCGCGACGCTGGAAACCCGGAGGCGTACAAAATAAAATTATAGAAACGCAATTCTGTCAACAAGGGTCATTTAAAGTAGTACCCGTCTCCAACTTTAGTCAAAACAATCAAGGATTGCTAACATTTGGCACAGATATAATTAAACTATTGCAGGAATTCCAGCCGCAGATTATCCAAGTCGAACAGGGTTCAAAATCCCTAGCCTACACCCAATTAATTATACTCAATAAATTACTCAAACTCCAAGCCAAAAATATATTATTTACCTGGTGGAACCTATCCTATGAATTGAAATGGCCTATTTCTGTCTTAGAAAATTGCAATCTTCAGAATACCGACGGGATTATTGCCGGCAATTTAGATGGTTCTAAAATTCTGCACCAGCGGGGTTACACAGGTATGATGGAAGTAATGCCGCAACTCGGAGTAGATGAAACATTGTTTCTGCCTACTGGTAAAGACGCTGATTTATCGCTAAAATTAGGCATTGAACCGACCGATTTTGTGGTAGGATTTGTCGGGCGGTTTGTCGAAGAAAAAGGACTGCTCACTTTAGCTGAATCCTTGGCAGGGTTGAAAAAAAGCTCTTGGAAGTGGCTGTTAGTAGGACAAGGAAAATTACGGGCGCACCTCGAAGAAAAATGTATAGAATGGGGCATCAGCGACCGAATAATCTGGATAGAAAGCGTTTCCCACGAAGCAATACCCCCCTACATTAACTTAATGAACTGCTTGGTATTGCCCTCGCAAACCAGCTATAAATTCAAAACTTTGACTACTGTGGGTTGGAAAGAACAATTTGGTCACGTTTTAATCGAAGCGATGGCTTGTAAAATTCCGGTTATCGGTTCCGACTGCGGGGAAATTCCCCACGTCATCGGCGATGCGGGGTTAGTCTTCCCGGAGGGAAATGCAGCGGTTTTGCGAGATTGTTTGCGGCAATTGATGGAGCGGCGGGAGTTGGCTGCTGATTTGGGCGATCGGGGTTATCATAGAGCCATGACCAATTATACAAATAAAGCTTTAGCTGAGCAGTTATTGGAATTCTACAAAAAATTGTTGTAACTTTTAGCTATAATGCAAGTGTTAAATAAAAAAAACTGTGGTAAATGTCTATTCCTCCCGACATACGCTCTTTGGTTAGCGAACTATACCAGGTACTAGACGATACCGAACGCCAAGCAACGCAGGGACTTTTTGCACTTAGAAGAGCAATGTCTCTTTTTCCCCAGAATGAAATACTGATGCAATACTTTTCTTCTATCACCAATTTTCAATTCAACGTAGCAGGTACTCGCTTACAAGCCGAGCACATGGTGGGCAATGTATTGATGGCTGGTGTGCCGGATGAAGATGTTCAAAAAGCAGGAGATTATTTAGCAGCCTTGCTACATATTGCTCCCGAATCGAAAATTATGATAGACAAAGTAGTTGAGAAATTAGAAGCATTGCCATGAAACAATTACCTGATGAAAGCCAACTCCTGGAAATCCTTGAAATTGTGAAAGCCGCTGAAGCCAAAGCCAGTGAGATGTATGATTTTTCCAAGAAAATATCTCACAATACCCAAATTACAGCAACCAAGAGAGAGGAAGCTGAACAGCTAGACGGGCAGCCTTTTCAAGATAATTAAATTTGTAATGGGAGATGTTGGTATGTTGATTTAAATAACTATCCGTGATGCGAATTCTCCAAATTATCCCCTCAATTTCTCTTGTCTACGGCGGCCCGAGTCAAATGGTACTAGGACTTTCTGCCGCCCTTGCTTCCCAAGGTATTGATGTCACAATTATCACTACAAATGTGCACGGCGCACGCGATCGGTATAAGTAGCGGGTCAAACACTTTTTGGGTAAGTCCTGAATCGGATGTATGTCCTGTCAAAATCTCCGATTAATCAGGAATAAAACTGTTAAGTTCTTCCACTAGCAGATGCACCGTTGTCGAAGGATTATCACTTTCAGGATTAGGGCGATCGTATTCCAACAAAAGCTTTTTTGCGTGTTTAATCGCATCCTGCTGTTTGTTTTTTAGTTCCTCGTAAATCGTCTCGCTGTTTTTCTGATACTCGTGTCCGAGCAACTTCGTCAACATATTTTGATAATCCTTGCGAGAAATTCCAGTATTATAAAAATGGAAGTGTACTAAATACCAAAGTTCAAAAGCATCATTGGAGTAAGCTACTTTAATGCCGTTATTTTTGGCAAGAGTTATAGCTCAATACGGTTCACTTAAGAGAGATCCCCCCTAACCCCCCTTAAAAAGGGGGGGACAAGAATGCTCTCAAAGTCCCCCTTCTTAAGGGGGATTTAGGGGGATCTCCGGGGCGTAAATAGTGTTAAGTAAACCGTATTGAGTTATAGCTTCATTAAAATTTTGCGCGTCGTTAGAATTTTTACCGTTTATATCGCGATCGAACACACACCAAAATCGATCGCTTTCGTCGTATTCTGAGTTTTTTTTTAACTCAATAGCTTTTTCTACTAAACTCTTCGTGTTTCTCCCTTCTCCCTTGATATCAAGCTTGATTACCTTTGTGTCTACCGGGAAACTTCTAAAATAGTTTGGTTCTGTTTTCTCACCTTCGCAGAAAATTAAAAACCATATTCTATTTTTAACTTTTCGGTTATAATAATCAATATTTGTTCTTTTCGATGAACTTTTTTTACGCATCAAGTTCACCTAGAAGTTCTTTGAAATTACCAATAAAAGGGATAGCGCCATACTTACCGATAATGTAATCGCGCTCAAATGAGGCATCTTTTCCTACTTTATACTCCACCAAAGAATACAAATCAGTAGCGCCCTTATTATCCTTCTCGGTAAACCATATTTGATCTCGGCGAAAAGCCTTGCTGCTGAGCAGATTTGTGTCGTGTGTCGTGAATATAAGCTGTGCGTTGTGCGGATTAGTCTCGTTAGAATTGAATAAGCAGATTAATTCGCGAGTAATCAACGGATGCAGTCTGGCATCAAGTTCATCAATTAATAAAATCTTTCCTGTCCTTAAAGTATCCAGGAGAAGGCCTGCTAATGCAAACAATTTGTTTGTTCCCTCGGATTCATGCTTTTCGATATCAAATAATTCGATAGCAGTCTGTTTACCGTCACTATCATATTTCCGATGAACTGTTTTTACGGTTGGTTTGCTTTCAGAATTAAGATATAAACTACCGCCGTAGGAACTAGCATATAATGCCTTATTATTGGAAATAATAAATACAGGTTGATTTGTGATTTGGATATCAGCAATACCCAAGTCTAATTTTTTGATAAACTCAATAATATCATCTCTGTGGCGATCGTTCTCAAAAGACTCTAAAGTTTCCTTGCGGTATTGTGTATCTTGCAAGCCTGATATCAATTGCAAATTTTTACTGAACCACAGCAGAATTTTTCCAGAAAGTTTACCATTAAATTGTGCGACAACAGAAAGAAATAAAGCATTGCTTCTAGTTTTATCGCTAATGCCTTGCCCCTCGGGGAAATCATCTAATATAAAATTGTCTAAATCCCGTTCAAAAAGCATTTTTTCTGCATAGTCATCAGTTTGAAACAACCACTCAGCAACAACTTGTTCCGTGTTAATCTCAAAACCATATCTAAAATTTTTGCCTTCTAGCAAGAAAACGATTTCAAAGAAGGATGGCTCTTTTTCTGTCTCTGTGCTTAGCCTGAACGCTTCAATATCGATCGCCTCTGAAACTTGCGTTTCTTTGGATGAGTTGAGGACAAACCACTTCATAAAGCTAATAGCAGCAACAAGATTGCTTTTGCCGCTGGCATTTGCTCCATAAATAGCAGCACTTTTAAGCAATTTTAATTTATGATGGATTTCAAATAAATTGTTTTCGTCAAGCTCTTTATCATCCTCCGTAATTGAGGAAGCTACCATGCTGAGGGTGACAGTTTCTTTAAAAGATTTGTAGTTGCCGACGCTGAATCCAATCAGCATAACCTGCCTCCGATCGCCTAAATGAGTATAAAATACAAGATTTGCAATTTTTCTTATGATAACACAACAAGCTACCCCAACTAAAACCAAGTGCTAATCATGCGAATCCTTCAAATAATACCCTCAATTTCTCTTGTCTACGGCGGCCCGAGTCAAATGGTACTGGGACTTTCTGCCGCCCTCGCTTCCCAAGGCATTGATGTCACAATTATCACCACAGATTCTAATGGAGATATTGGTCAACCTCCCTTAGATGTGCCGTTAAATCAACCAATCAAACAAAACGGTTATCAGATTATTTATTTCCGCTGTTCTCCCTTCCGCAGATATAAATTTTCCCTGAGTTTATTGCAGTGGTTGAATCAAAATGCGCGACAATTTGACCTCGCCCACATTCACGCTTTGTTCTCGCCAGTAACTACCCTCGCCGCTACAATTGCGAGATATCATAAGTTGCCGTATATTATCCGTCCCTGCGGTATGCTTGACCCCGCAGATTTGCAGAAAAAAAAGCGCTTGAAGCAGATTTATGCTGCACTTTTAGAACGCCCTAATTTAGCAGGTGCAGCAGCGATTCACTTCACTAGCAAACAAGAAGCTAAAATTTCAGAAAGATTTGGTTTGGATAGCACAAGCAAGATGCCTGTGCCACTAGATTTTATGCCACAACATAGCACAGGCAAGATGCCTGTGCCACAAGATTTTATGCCACTAGATTTGGTTATTCCATTGGGGGTGATGGCAGATTCATCTCCTGATTTATTGCCGGATTCTCAAGTACCAATTATATTATTTATGTCGCGAATTGAACCCAAAAAAGGATTAGATTTGCTCATCCCGGCACTGGAAAGTATTTTAGCAGACGGCATAAAATTTCACTTTATTTTAGCAGGTTCCAATCCGCAAGATGCATATTATGAAACTCAAATTAAAGAACAAATACAAAATTCAAATTTAGGAACATTTACAACAATAACGGGCTTTGTTAGCGGTGATTTAAAAGCGGAAGTGTTGAGAAAGGCTGACTTATTTGTGTTGCCTTCCTATTACGAAAACTTCGGCATTGCTGTGGCAGAAGCGATGGCGGCTGGTGTACCTGTTGCTATTTCCGATCGCGTACATATTTCCGCAGACATCCAGCAAGCAGAAGCGGGCTGGGTTGCGCCTCTGGAAGTAGGGGCGATCGCCTCCACGATCAAATCAGCACTCCTGGCACCACAGGAACGCCAGCGGCGGGGCTTGAACGCGCAAGCTTATGCCAAAAAGCATTATAACTGGGAGGCGATCGCCCGACAAACCATCAATGCCTACCAGCACATTTTGTCATCTATTAACTAACGCGACTGAAATTTACCTTTTACTTCTTTTCCTGCGGCGAGTTTTTGTGCTGCTGCTATCAGAATCTGTCGGCGAGATGTCTGCATCGCTGCTATTGGTTTTAATCTCAGTAGAGTCAGAGTTTGAGGCACTACTAGCGGATTTTTTTCTAACTATAATCGGAACATTCGGAACTCCACCACAGCGTCGCCCCAAGGAGTCGATATTCCTGCGATAATCGCAGATTACAGCCTGTGCAGTCGGTTCTTGACACTCATTGATAAAGTTTTTGGCTAATTGGTAATTATTGCCGTCTCCCTGCTTTGAGAAAAGTTCTCCAGCTTGATTAAAGTCTGCTACTGCTTGCGATTTAGTTCCCAGCATACAGCGAATAGCGCCTCGTTCCATATAAGCCAAACCATAATTAGGATTAACGCGAATAGCTTGTTCGTAATTCCCGATCGCCTTTTGCTTATCTCCCAATTCATAGTATGCTTGACCGCGACCAAAATAAGCTTCTGCCAAGTTAGGATTGAATTGCAGTGCTCGATCGTAATTGTAAATTGCCTGCTGCTTGTTTCCCTGTTTTGAAGTAGCAATTCCCAATCCGAGATAAGCTTGGGGTATGTTGGGATTCAGCCCTAAAGCTTGAGTAAAATTTGCGATCGCCCCCGGAACATCTCCCTTTTGAATTTTCAAAGAACCTTGGTTGCTGAAAGTTGCGGCTTTTTGAGCGATCGCCACTCTTTGACTGATAACAGCGTGATTGGCTCGGTAACTAGATAACTTATTTTGAGCTAGATTATAAACAGGCGTACGTGAATCGATCGCTTCTAAAAGTGCGATCGCCTGTTGCCATTTACTTTGCGACTGATGCCAAACTTCCATCGGATGAGGCGGTTTTTGCACCAGCACAGCAGCTTCCATCGCCAATTTTTGAGCTGCTTCTAGACTTTCAGCCGCCTGTAAGTTTTGCTCTACAGGAACCAAACTCGGGCGCAGTTGCAGCAAATCAGCTCTAGCTTGCTGATACCCAAAGCCGGGGAAGTTAGGAATTTTCTCTAAATTCGCGATCGTTTCTTTAAGTCGTTTATCGAAACTTCTGAGCAGATTTACATCGCTTGCTTGCGCTGCATTCTGCGTTTCAACTGCCAGTATTTTCGATTGCTTCAGCGTTTCATTTCCCGATCGCATAAAGGCGATCGCTCCTGCACCTGTCCCCAACACCAAAACCCCTAAACTTGCCGCTATAGCTAGCGGTATTTTGCGACTTCCCGAATTAACTTGATTGTTAATTTGCGATCGCCGCCGGCTCCCCGTCTCGCCGGAAGGTTCCTGTTCTGGCTCCACCTCCAACTCCCAAGCCGGCAACTGCAAATCATCTGCTGCTGTTCCCGCTGTCAACTCGTGAGTAATTGGAGAAATATTATTGCTGTTTCCGCTTTTATACTTGTCAACAAAACTCTGCAATCCTGACTGATATCCTTGTCCTACCGCCTGAAATTTCCACTCTCCATTCTTTCTATACAAACGACCAAATTCTACAGCAGTCTCTCGCGAAAAATTCTCTTTTAATTCATACCGAACCAGTTCGCTTCCCGTATCCAAATTGGTAATTTTGATAAAAGCACTTTTGATGTTGCTAAAGTTGGCATTAATTTTTTCTGCTTCATGAATAGTGACAGCAAAAGTTATTTCGGCAATTTCTGGATTAATTTTATCTAAAATAACGCCGTAAATAGTCTTCTTTTCTTGACCTCGGTTATTTTTGTCAGAAATCGATTGCAGTAGCGAACCGTCACAGGATTGCAGATTATTGTAAAAGATAAAATATTTATCGTTAGGTAGTTTGCCGTCAGCACCTAGCATAAACGCAGAGACATCAATGTCGTAGCTTTGTCCTGCCTCTGTCACCTGCCAACCGAGGGCGATCGCCATTTTTTTTAAATCCGGCGCTTCTTGAGAGATATTAAATCTCTCACCCTTACTTAATTGCATTGCCATCTGCTTATTTGTCAAACATAAAATTTTATAACTCTCATCTTAATATTAAGTGGCACAATAACTTTTCAATCTTAATAAAACTTAATATTTTGATTTAATAGCGGGCTTGATTAAAAATAGGTGATGCCTGTATCTGAATTTATTGAGATTTACTTAGATATAATTACGTAAGTAAAAACCGGACTTTCTACAAAACCCGGTTGCTAAATTATTACTATTTTAGCTGCAATACTTGTCAACAAAACTCTGCAAGCCTGCCTGATATCCTGCTCCTACCGCCTGAAATCTCCACTCTCCATTCTTTCTATACAAACGACCAAATTCTACAGCAGTTTCTCGCGTAAAATTCTCTTTTAATTCATACCGAACAAGTTCGATTCCCGTATCCAAATTGACAATTTTGATAAAACTATTTCTGATATTGCTAAAATTTGCATTAACTTTCTGTGCTTCGTGAATAGTGACAACAAAAGTTATTTCCTCAATTTCAGGATTAACTTTTTCTAAGATAACGCCGTAAATAGTCTTATTCTCTTTACCTGGGTTGTTGTTTTCAGGAATCGATTGCAGTACCGCACCATCACAGGATTGCAAATTGTTGTAAAAGATAAAATATTTATCGTTAGGTACTTTGCCATCAGAACCTAGCATAAACGCAGAGACATCAATCTCGTAGTTTTGTCCTGCCTCAGCTACCTGCCAACCGAGGGCGATCGCCATTTTTTTTAAATCCGGCGCTTCTTTAGAGATATTAAATCTCTCACCCTTATTTAATTGCATTGCCATTTGCTTATTTGTCAAACATAAAAATTTATACTGCTAATGTTAATATTAAGTGCCACAAGAACTTTTCATCTTTAATAAAAATTAATATTTTGCGTCTCATAGCGGGCTTGATTAAAAAGATGTGCTGCCTGTATCCGAATTTATTGAGATTTACTTACATAGAATTACGCAAGTAAAAACCGGGCTCGATCCCAAACCCGGTTTCTATAATTTAACTGAATTTGACATTACTTTTGAGCATTTTCAGAACTAGGTGGCAGGGTAACAAAATTCCCAAAAGCTCCAACTGTTTGATAGCTTTTTTTACCCAGTTGAGTTTTGTAAATGCTGACAACGCCTAAGTTCTGACGTTCCGTTGTATTGTCGAGCAAGTGTTCGATCGATCGGCGCTGCGAAGTCAGCAAAGTCTCTGCAACGCCACTCAAAGCTTTGGGTACGCGAGAATCATTGCGCACAGTGTTTTTAAACTCGGTTTCGAGCACGCCGGAAGCATAAGTTAGGTATTTGTCTCTCGGAGGATTTGTAAATACCATGCCAGCAGCCAGAACAGTTAGGGCGATCGCAACTTTTCCGACATTGCCGAAAAAATTAGAAGTTGGTTTGTGAGTATTCATCGGTTTATCAATAATCATTTTTTTTCCTAGCCCGTTTGAGTTATTAGCTTATCTAGATTTAAACTACACCTTCTGTGAAACAGATTTCAGAAAGGAGAGGACAGTTTTTAGATTGGAGGCGAGTTGCGAGTAAGTCTCTCACTAGCCTGTCTTCCTTCTACTTTCCTCCCTCGCCCAAATCCGGTAAATTTTCTAAGACTTACGCAAACAGTGGTGTAACGCGCTAATTGTAGCCGCCAGGTGCTTGCGGCACATCCTAAACTTATTTTTGCTGGGATTTTTGCCGATCGATCTCCCGCTGCAACTCCTGAATCTGACGGCGCAAAGCCTCCGTCTCGCTGTTAGATGTTTGGGACTTCACATCAACCGCACCCTCAGCCACAGCCCGCTTGTAGTTTCCCAGCTTAATTTGGCGATATTCCTCCGAACTCGCCCAATCTCGCAAATACCGCAAACGTTCCACCGGGAAAGGGTGACTCAGCATCACGCCTTGGCCGCCGTTGTAAAGTAAAAATTTATACACTTGGTTGAGATTGTCCCGATCGAGCTCTTGATAGTTGTCAGACTGGCGGATAAACTCTTGCAAACTACATTGGTCAGCATATTTACTGCTAACTCCCGCAAGTTTCATCATCGTTTTCATCACATTGTTCAAGTCATCTGTCACCAACAAAGCCGCCCTGTCTGCCGACAATTCAGCCTTGCGGCGCCACTCGTAAAAAGCGAAAATCAAACCGCTGCCGACAATATTTCCCAGCCCAAAAGTCATCTCACCAATTGTCGATGCAATGTTCATCGCCCACATCGCCATTTGATTTAAAGTTGGATGACCGCATTTAATGTGTCCCAACTCGTGAGCCAGCACTACCTTGATTTCTGACTCATCCAACAAGTCTAAAAGACCTGTGTTTAAGACTATGTAGGGCTGGTTTTTTCCCAGGGCATAGCTGTTAACCGCAGGATTCTGAGACACAAACAAACCCGGTTCTGGAAAAACATCTAAATCCTGCACGCACTCTCGAAATATGTGATAAATGCTGGCATATTGGCGCGGCCCGACTTGAATGCTATTTCCCATTAGGTAAACGAATTGCGGTCGTTCGTAGATGAATTCTACAAATTTGCTGGCAATTAAGTCAAATCCAGGTACGCTCCGCAATGCTTCCTCAGCTTGGCGATCGAGGGGATGCTGAAAAGCTTCGCTAGAAATTCCTGTATAAGTAGGCATGATTGTTGCAAAAGTTACATGAATAAGGTCAGTATGGCGATCGCCCGGTGCAGACAGACACCTGACTTATCAATCTTATCGCGACAAAATTGAACTCTTGTGGAACAGGCCGGAGAGCCTGTTCAAATTAACGTTAAAATTGTTTTTCTGCTACAGGCGCGATCGACAAACATCTGGCAAAGTGCCTGTGTATCGCCTGACTCAACAATTGGAACGTACAAAAATGGCTATCCTGCGACACGAAAACGGTACAACCTACACTCAACTGAGCGACATTACCCGCGAACTCGCTCCCTTAAACATTCAACTCAACCGCTGGCGCGTGGGTGACAGTCCACAAATTCAAAATTTGCTAGCCAAAGATGCGCTTAGCGACAGCGAAAAAGAGCAAATCCTGCAAGCCCTAGACGGCTACTTCCAACAACTCCAGGAAACCGCAGGCTATCAGTCCCGCGACTTAATCGTACTGCACCCAGACATTCCGAACCTCGACACCATGCTGTCCAAATTCAACAAGTGCCACATCCACACCGACGATGAAGTGCGCTACATCGTAGCAGGTGAGGGCATTTTCGGCTTCGTGCGGCCAGACGGCACCCAAGTCGAGCTCACGGTACAACCGGAAGAATTTATCAACGTACCGGCGAATACAGAACACTGGTTTTATTTGACAGCAGCCCGGAAAATTAAAGCGGTGCGCTATTTCATTACCACCGAAGGCTGGACGCCGGAATATACGGATACGGAAATTCGATCGCGCTTAGCTGCTGTGTGAAAAGGTTTGTAGTGAGGACTTTAGTCCTCTGATTTATGCGGACTAAAGTCCTCACTACGAACCAATTTTATTGATATATTAGACCTCTTGCAAAATAGCTAGAAACGGGCAAGATGCCCGTTCCACAGAAAAAAATAATTTTGCAAAATAGCTAGAAACGGGCAAGATGCCCGTTCCACAGAAAAAAATAATTTTGCAAAATAGCTAGAAACGGGCA
>NZ_JAUBVZ010000016.1:0-12419 GCF_036702805.1 Microcoleus sp. A006_D1 | reverse complement strand
AGATGCCCGTTCCACAGAAAAAAATAATTTTGTGGAACGGGCATCTTGCCCGTTCCAAAATGTGATTAAAAGGACTTTTGTAAGAGATATATTGTTGTAAATTAAACTTACCTCGAAATCAGCTCAAATGTTGTGATTAGAAGATTGCAAAATACTCAAAGCAACGGCCTCCGCTACCTTAATCCCATCAATCCCCGCCGACAGAATTCCACCCGCATATCCCGCACCTTCCCCAGCAGGATAAAGACCCTCTGTATTCAAACTTTGATAATCCTCCCTGCGCTTGATCCGAATAGGTGAAGAAGTGCGCGTTTCTACCCCAGTCAAAACCGCATCATCCATCGCAAATCCCTTAATCTGTTTCTCAAAAGCCGGCAGTGCTTCGCGGATGGCTGCGATCGCAAAATCCGGCAAACTTTCGCTCAAATCAGTCATCACAACTCCCGGCGTATAAGAAGGCTGCACAGCGCCTAGCGCCGTCGAAGGCCGATTTGCCAAAAAATCACCGACAAGCTGCCCGGGGGCGTTGTAAGTGCCACCTCCTAACTCAAATGCCCGTTCTTCTAGGCGGCGCTGAAACTCAATTCCCGCTAACGGATGACCGGGATAATCTTCCGGCGTGATACCCACCACAATCCCGCTATTAGCATTGCGTTCGTTGCGAGAATATTGACTCATCCCATTAGTGACAAGTCGCCCCGGTTCGGACGCCGCCGCCACTACCAAACCACCGGGACACATACAGAAACTGTACACAGAACGACCATTTTCGCAATGGTGAACCAGTTTGTAATCGGCGGCGCCCAAAAGCTTGTGGCCCGCGCGATCGCCAAAACGGCAGCGATCGATCGTAATCTGCGGATGTTCCACCCGAAAACCAATGGAAAAAGGTTTAGCCTCGATGTAAACTCCCCGCGAAAATAACATTTCAAAAGTATCGCGGGCGCTGTGTCCCACCGCCAAAATAATATAATTACTAGCAATATATTCTCCACTGGCTGTGGTAAGTCCCTGTACTTTTCCATTTTCGATGTGAATATCTTCCACGCGAGTTTGAAACCGAATCTCTCCGCCTAAGGATTCGATTTGGGCGCGAATACTTTGGACAATTCCCACCAGTTTGAAAGTGCCAATATGCGGTTTATTAATATAGAAAATTTCCGGTGAAGCTCCCGCATTTACAAGTTCCGCGAGTACCTTGCGCCCGTAATGCTGAGGATCTTTAACTTGGCTGTAGAGCTTGCCATCGGAAAAAGTACCGGCGCCACCTTCGCCAAACTGGGCGTTAGATTCTGGGTTAAATTCTGCTTTTTTCTTCCAAAATCCAAAAGTATCAACTGTGCGATCGCGCACAGCTTTCCCCCGTTCCAACAGGATAGGGCGGAACCCCATTTGTGCCAGCATCAGCCCTGCAAACATCCCGCACGGCCCCGTACCGATCACAATGGGCTGAATCGTCAAATTGCTGGGGGCTTGGGCTACATAGCGATAACTCGTGTCTGGCGTTACCATGACATGAGGGTCTTTTTTGAGGCGTTGGAGAAGTTCGTTTTCCTGTGTCGTCTCGACATCTACAATATAGACAAGGACGATTTGTGCTTTTTTGCGAGCATCGTAGCTGCGCTTAAATATGGAATAGCTGAGCAATTCTTCGGGGGGAATTTGCAGCTTTTTGACTATGGCGCTGGCGATCGCATCTTGAGGATGATCTAAGGGAAGTTTGATTTCGGTTATTCGTAACATATAGTAGAAGTCAGTTGTCAGTTGTCAGTTGTCAGTGGTCAGTGGTCAGTGGTCAGTTGTCAGTTGTCAGTTGTCAGTAGAAAAATCCCATAAAATCAGTCGAATAAGAGTATTTAGGACTTACGCACGGGTAGCGAAAAAGCGTTTTTTTTTACCAGAAGAGGCGTTGCAACCCGCTGATTTCGCACAAAACCAGGTTATGAGAGTTGGAGTGCGATCGCGAACTTTATTATAACTATTTGACCCGACATCATCTGGGCGATCGCCTGTTGATTGTAAATTTTAGATTTTAGATTCCATAACTTCAGAAGCGTTATAATAAACGAAAAATTAAGTTTTGTAAAGACCCTTGACTGCAACATTCACACCCAAAAACAGCCAAACTTGGCACGCTCTCAACCCCCTGTGGGAAGGAGCAGAAGACGCAGTACAGAAAGGTTTACCCCACACCAAGCTAGCACCGGCATGGCAAATACTGCTCTTGGGCGACGGTTCCCCCACCCGTCACCTGCAACTGCTGACAGGGGAGCCCACAGAAGTAGATGTCATCGATATGTCCTTAGTGGGTGAGGATGCAGACGGCGCGCCGCCGCAAATTGTCGCCGTGCCCGGGCCGCGCCTGCGCCGCCAAGTGTGGCTGCGGACTGCTTCGGGACAGCGCCTCGCCTACGCGACTTCTTGGTGGGAAGCGAGTCACGTAGATGAATATTTGGAAAATAAATCTTTGCCAATTTGGGCGAGTTTAGCGCGCCTGCGGACTGAATTGTATCGCGATGTGCAAGGTATTTACTGCGGTGAGTCGGTGGTTTTGGAGTCGGCTTTTCAACAGTCGGGGCCTTTTTGGGGGCGACACTATTTGTTTTGGCATCACGGAAAGCCGCTGACGCTGATTTATGAGGTGTTTTCGCCTTATTTGACTAAGTATTTGGGGCCGATGTAGTTGCGATCTTGTTGGCGATCGCATCAACATGAGAAAGTCCGAACGATCGAACCAGTGACTAAAGTAGGGTGCGTCAGCTAAGGAGACGCTATCAGCTCACAATCTCATGAGTGACGCACCACGGAATCAATGGTGCGTCAGTTATGAGATTTTTAGGATGATTGAAACATCGCAAACTGACGCACCCTAGGCATACTAGGAGAAGGACTAAAGTCCTCACTACTAACCTGCAATTTTTCGCCGAAACTTCACTCGCAAACCATCGCGCGGATGCGGAGTCGGTACTCGAATTAAATTTAAATCTTGATCGGGTAATAGCTCCCATTCGCACTCCCTCACCATCCTC
The DNA here is from genome assembly GCF_036702805.1 of Microcoleus sp. A006_D1. Taxonomy (NCBI): domain Bacteria; kingdom Bacillati; phylum Cyanobacteriota; class Cyanophyceae; order Oscillatoriales; family Microcoleaceae; genus Microcoleus; species Microcoleus sp. A006_D1. The sequence goes on along the minus strand of NZ_JAUBVZ010000016.1, from coordinate 9,390 downwards.
GCCGCAAACAGTTTCATTTCCAACCGCGCGAATTCTTTCCCCAAACATTCCCGCAAGCCGCCGCCGAAGGGCACGTAACTGAAAGGTTTCGCATTTGTCGATCGCTCGGAGCTAAATCGATCGGGGTCAAAGCGATCGGGTTCGGGATAAACTGAGCTATCCTGATGCGTCTGATTGATTTCATAAAGCAGGCTCCAACCCTGGGGAATTTCGTAGCCCCCGAACTCGCAAGCCTTAATTACCCGGCGGAAACCGCCTCCCACCGGCGGAACCAACCGCAGCACTTCTCGCATCACCTGCTCTAAATAAGTCATTTGTTTGAGCTGTTCCAAGTTTAGCGCTTCAGTGGCGGGAAACTGCTGTTGTTCGGCGCAAACTTTTGCCATCACACCGGGGTTTTGAGCCAGCAGAAGGCAAAAAGAGGCGATCGCCGAAGTCAGAGTTTCGTGTCCCGCAAACAACAGCAACAGCACTTGATCCTTCAACTCTTCCAAACCCAGAGAATTACCCTCATCATCGCGAGCACTAATTAGCAAACCCAAAGCATCATTACCGCCGGGGGCTTGTTCCTGTCTGTCTCGAATAATATTTTCTAATTCAGCTAACAGCAAATCGCGGCACTTTTTCGCCTTCCCAAACTTAGTCCAAGGCACATCTAAAGGAATCGAAAATAAACCGTCGCACCAAGTTTCAAAATAATGTCCCAGGGCAGTTTCCGAACCATTGTCAATCCCAACCAACAACTTACCAGCCACATCAAAAGTATAATTCCTCAGTTCGGGATACCAAGCAAACTCGCTCATTTGCGTCCACCTTTGCAAGTAGCGCTCAGTGATATCTTCCATCCCGCCGATGTAGCCCGCCAGAGCTCGCGGCTGAAATGCTTGGTACAATAACTTGCGCCGATTTTGATGTTCGGCACCCGTTTGCAGCGCCAAGGAAAGCGGCCCTAACAGCGCTTTGGTGCTCGGAGGCCAACTCACAACAAAATATTGGTTTTCATGGCTTAAAACAAACAAATTTGCCTCTTGGCCGGACACAAACACGGTCGGCTGTCCGAGGATGCTGGTTTTGAAAATTGGCCCGTACTGTTGGTGGCGTTTTTTGGCGAATTGGGAATCTTGCAAAAAGTTGAGGGTATCGCCAATTAGAGGTAAACCCAAACTACCTGGAGGTAATGCCATTTTAGATTTTAGATTTTAGGTTTTAGATTTTAGATGTTTAATATCATATCAATTTCAGAGAAATTTGGTAAAATAACCCTGATCGGCTCGTAGTGAGGACTTCAGTCCTCTAATTTTGAGAAGGACTGAAGTCCTCACTACAAACCAATTTAATTTTCTCTTTTTTTAATCGGAATCTCGATCGCAAATTCAGTGCCTTTACCCACCACCGAGAAACAGTTGATTTTACCTTTATGTTTTTCGACAATAATTGAATGTGAAATTGCTAAACCCATCCCCGTTCCCGAACCGATCGGTTTTGTAGTATAGAAGGGGTCAAATATCCGCTGCTTGACTTTATCGGTGATACCTGCACCGTTGTCCGCAATTACGATCGCAGCGATATTACCTTCAACCTCTGTACGGATGCGGATAATTGCCGGAGTTTCTAGCGATTCTTGTAAAGCGTCGATCGCGTTAGCGATAATATTCATAAACACCTGATTTAACTGTCCGGCGTAGCACTCCACCAGCGGCAATTGTCCGTATTCTTTGACGACTTGAATTGCTGCGCGATCGGGCTGAGCTTTCAGACGGTGTTCTAAAATCATTAATGTGCTGTCGATGCCTTCGTGAATGTTAACATTTTTCATGTCAGATTCATCGAGGCGAGAGAAATTCCGCAAACTCCGCACGATATCCCGGATGCGAGTTGCTCCCACCTGCATCGAAGACAGCATTTTCGGCAAGTCGTCTAGCAAGAAATCTAGTTCTAATGCCTCTATTTCATCCTGAATAGCTTGAGCAGGTTCCGGGTATTCATCTCGAAACATTTGCAGCAATTTCATCAGGCTTCCGGTGTATTCTTCGGTGTAGGTAAGATTGCCGAAAATAAAGCTGACCGGGTTATTGATTTCGTGGGCAATTCCTGCTACCATCTGACCGAGACTCGACATTTTTTCGGCTTGAATGAGCTGGGTTTGAGCTTGCTGGAGTTCGCACAGAGTTACTTCTAGTTGGGCAGCTTGTTCTTGCGCTATCCTGGCTGAATCGACGCTTTGAGTGTAGAGTTCGGATTGGCTGATGGCGATCGACAATTGATCGCAAATTGCCGATAGCAACTCCACTTCGTCTTTTGTCCACCTGCGAATCTCGTTGCAAGCAGCGCAGGCAACAACTCCAATTAAACCCCCTGCACTCTTCACTGGCAAATCCAAGACAGATTTGTAACCCACCTGCAAAAAGAATTCTCTTTCTACTGCATCGCTCAAAGTTGCAACATCATCTATTTGGTAGATTTCTAATTTCTCTATTTTTTGCGCCACCGTCCCGGTTACATCAGCAGGGTAATAACCCAAAAGCGAGAACAAGTCATCATTTTTAGCTTCGTGGACGACATCCCAAGCAGGTATCTCGGCCTCGGACACATACCACATAAACAAGCAGCGATCGAGTTGCAGCAAGTCGCGAATTTGCTGCACAGTTGTTGCTAAAATAGTATCTAAATCGAGAGATTTGCGGATTTGACTGCCTAGCTGGTTGAGCAATTTTTGCTGCATGGCGGATGCTTTAGCTTCGGCGGTGGCGAGGCGAGATGTTTCGTAGAGTTCGGCTTGATTAATGCCGATCGACAATTGATTGCCCACTGCCACTAACAGTTCCACTTCTTCATCGCTCCAACACCGCACACCGCTAGAAGCGTAACAGCAAATTACCCCTATTTTACCTGAAGATGTCTGAATGGGAATGTCTAGCATAGACTGTAATCCTATAGACAGGAAAAAATCCCGCTCTATTGGATCGGTAACATTTCTAAAATCAGCGACCCTAATTATTTCAAAATTGGCAATTCGCTCGGCTTTAGAGCCAGTTATATCAGCAGGATATACGCCCAACAAAGAAGGCAAATCAGTATTTTTGGACTCGTATTCCACATTCCAAACTGCTGATTCTTCGTGAGGCACATACCAAATAAACGAACAGCAATCGAGCATCAGTAACTCACGAATCTGTCGTACAGTTGTTGCTAAAATAGTATCTAAATCCAGAGATTCGCGGATGTTGCTCGCTAGTTGATTCAGGAGCGCTTCCTGCTCAGCTAATTTGCGGAATCGCGCTTCGGAGTCTTGCAATCTTCTCTGAGATTCTTTTTGTTTAGTCACATCGAAACCCAAACCGATTAAGCCGATCGCCCTGCCCCAATCATCTTTGACCTGAACTTTTATTGTCTCCAAATTGTGATATTCACCGTCAGCAAATTGCAGAATTTCTTCAGAATGACAGGGAATATCTTGACTCCAGGCTTGCACGTCAGATGCCATGCAGTTAGCAGATGCTTCCACTCCCAAAACTTCGGAATAGTCAGATGCTGCTAAAAATCTTGATTCGGGAATAGCCACATCTTCGCAAAAAGTTTTGTTGACTAATAACATCCGCCCGCTACGATCTGTCATCCATACCCAGATTGGAGCATTGTCAATAATTCCCCTCAATGTTTGCTTTTGTGTGGCGAGAGCTTCTTCTGTTTGTTTGCGCTTAATTCCCAGGGCGATCGAATCGGCAGTTGATGCCAAAGCAACCAGCGTTGATTCTGTCAACTCCTGACGGGCAAACATCGCGATTACTCCCACCAACTGATTGTCAACAATTAGCGGATATCCAGCAAAAGCTACCATTCCCTCTCGCGCCGCCCATTCTCGATCGCTGACACGAGGATCTTCTAGAACATCATTAGTCAAGTGGGGTTGTCGTTCTTTAGCTATTAAACCAATCTTGAACTGGCCGACAGGAATGCGACTGTGAGCACCGTTAATATGAGTGTACATCCCCGAACTGGCTTGCAGCTCCAATACATTTCCCTGTTCATTTAGCGTCCAAATCCTAGCAAACGCAGCATCCAAATGATGGACAATTGCATCGCAGCAATTTTGCACAATTGTAGACAAAGTGTGGTTTTGAGTCAGAGCAATTCCGATATCTGCTGTGAATATAGAAAGTTTTAATTGTGCTGCTAAAGCTTGTTCGGCTTTTTTGCGATCGGTAATATCGACAGCAGCACCAACAATACGACAAATTTTTCCAGATTCGTCTCGCAGCGGGTTCAAAGTTGTGAGAGACCAAAATTTTGTATGGCCAAAATCAACAGCTTGTTCGTAGGAGATCGAGGTGTTTTTTAGCAGACATTCTGTTAATTTAGACCGGAAAAATGCTGCCGTAGACTCTGACAAAATCTCTTCTGGAGTTTTGCCACACCCCAACTCGCTGCTGAGGCCAGTGAACAACTCTGATGCTCGATTCCAGCCACTATAGCGAAGCTCTCCGTCTGCGCCGACATCTAGTACGAAAATGTTGTAGTCCACACTGTCATAAATGCTGCTCAGAAATTCTTTTTGCTGCTGCATTTCTTGTTCTGTTATTTTGCTCTCTGTAATGTCGGAGTGTGCTCCCACCCACTGGCGAACGCTGCCGTCTGCATTCAATACGGGCACAGCGCGCACGCTCATGTACCTGTACTCGCCGTCGTGCCGCAGCAAGCGGTGTTCTACTTGGTATAAAGTGCGGTTGGCAACTGCATCAGACCAAATCCTGGCAGTATGTTCTCTGTCGTCTGGATGGATGTTATTGATCCACCCCCAGCCTTTGAGTTCGTCGTAAGTCTGTCCCGTAAATGCACTCCATCCTGTTTGTTCGGTGACAAATTCGCCTTCGGCTTTAGTATCCCAAACAATTTGGGATGTGGCTTCAATTAAGCAGCGGTAGCGTTCCTCGCTTTCTTGCAGGGCTTGTTCTGCTTGTTTGCGATCGCTAATATCGCGAGAAACTCCCACTACGCCGGTGATGTTTCCGGCTCGATCGCGCAAAGGACTTTTGGTAGAAAGAAATGTCAGGATGTTGCCCTCACTATCCGTTGCTACTTCCTCGATCGTTTCTTCCATACCAGATTGCAAGATCCGGCGGTCATTTTCCACCAGTATATCCGCAATTTCCGTCGGAAATAATTCTGCATCTTTTTTGCCAATAATTTCTGATTTTGGCTTGCCCATAATGCCCGCAGCCGTAGAATTGACCAATAGGTAGCGGCTCTGAGTATCTTTGACAAAAATGCTGTCGCCTGTACTTTCGATGACGTTTTCAAACAAGATGTTGCTCTCTAGCAGCGCTGCTTCTATTGCTTTGCGATCGCTAATATCGCGAGATATGCCAAGTACGCCGACTGCATTTCCTTCCGAGTCTCGCCAAGGGCATTTTGCTGTGAGCAGCGTCCTCATTTCTCCATTTTTTGGGACAAGTTCTTCATAGCTTGAATTTTCTCCCGCTGCCATTGTCTTGCGGTCTCCTTCGATAATTTGCTGGGCAATTTCTGGGGGAAATAAATTTGTATCGTCCCGGCCGAACATTGCCTCCGCCGATATTTCCAGCCAGTCAGCAGCAGCCGAATTTACGAGCGCGTAGCGGCCTTGAATATCTTTAACAAAAATGATATCCGATGTGCTTTCAATCACGGATCGCAAGATAGAATTGCTGTGCTGGAGTGACTCTTGGGCGTGTTTGCGATCGGTAACGTCGCGGCCGACAGCATACATCAATTCTTCTTCGCAGAAGGGGCTAGCAGTCCAGGCTATCCACTTGTAAGAGCCGTTTCGACACCGCCAGCGGTTTTCAAACTCAACGGTATTATTCCCCGCAGCAATGCTTTCAGCTTCTTTTAGGGTAGCTTCGCGATCGTCTGGATGCACGAATTCGATGAAGAGTTTGCCAACCATTTCTGCTGGGGAATAGCCGAGGATTGTTTCTGCTGCTGGGTTGATGCGTTTGAGATAACCGTCAAAACCAATGACGCACAGCATATCTAGCGAGAGGCTAAAGGCGCGATCGCACTCGTCGGATTTGCTGGATTGGTCGTTTTTCGCAGTAGCAGAGGCGTTTGAGCGCGCCGCCAACAGGACAATATTTGCGATTCCCAAAAATCCGAGGGCGAATTGGCGATCGTACAAATTATAACCGCTGCCAGCTACGAGCAACCCGTTTAGTACAAGCAGTACCGCGATCGCAATGGAGAATATGCTGCTAGGTGCGATCGTCCCTAGGCTAATTTTTTTTTCATCCTGCATTCTGCATTCGGCCTTTGGTCTTCTGGTAACTACCGTAAATTTTAGCGGCAATAATTGCATTAAATTAAACAACTTACTGTTTTTATAACCTGCTATTTTAACGGACTTATTCATGAATTTAATCCAATTTTGTGGGCAAATTTTATCAATTTGAAAATCCGATAAAAATGTTTTAATACTGTTAATTTTTCCTAGCTTGCTATAGCAATCACCACAGCGGTGAGGACATAAATAACCTCATGAATAGAGCCTCATAACCCATAGCCTAAACGGTTTGATTTCCTGATTCTGCAACTGTTAACTGTCCACTGTCAAGTGTCCACTGCTATAACTCTAGCCCCAGCTAACTTGCGTAAATCTACGCAAGATGACCAGAGGATTAAGTGTATTTACCGAATTAGCGGTCGAGCTTTTTTACCGGGTGCGCATTTTATAATTTTTCCGACAGATATAAAGGGTTTATCTCTAATATTGCACTAAATATTGCTGCTAGTCATTAGACATTTGGCCTAATCTAGCTCGTTGTGGATGCAAAACTTACTTAATTATTTAGGGTGTGCTGTACAGCTTACCGCGTGAGAGTAGCGTGTCTAACCACTTTTTGCCTGAGTTGCGATCGGGTTTGATATACGAAAATACTGCGTGGAGTACCCCTGACTGCTGGTTGAAAAACCCCCAATCTTAGTCAAATTCAACCAAATTTAACAGTAGCTTGAAATTGTGAATTTAAAATGAAGATAAACTGCTGATTTGTCAAGATATAGCAGTTGACAGTTGACAGTGGACAGTTGACATTTGCATAACCCGAATCAAACCATTGATGCAGTACGGGTATCGGCTCTATTCATTCCGGTTATTTATGTCCTCACCGATGTGGCTGTTGCTATAAGACGGTGGTTGAAACCGCGTAAGCGTCAAACGAAGTATCCGCAGGCGTAGGGGTCAAGGCGCAGCAGACAAAGCAGCTTAGCGGCCTGATTGCTGTTGCCGAATTCGCTCCAAATTACCCGCCGGAATAGCAGCTATAAGTTGCCGTGTGTAAGCTTGCTGCGGTTGGCGGTAAATGCGCTCGGCTGTGCCAATTTCCTCGATTTTACCTTTGTTCATGACGATCGCGCGATCGCTCATAAACTTGACCACGCTCAAATCGTGAGAAATAAAAATATAAGTGAGTCCAAACTCTGTTTGCAACTCCTTCAGCAAATTTAAAACTTGCGCCTGCACCGACACATCTAATGCAGAAACCGATTCATCGCAAATAATAAACTTAGGATTCAAAGCCAAAGCTCTAGCAATACAAATTCGCTGCCTTTGTCCCCCGGAAAACTCGTGAGGATAGCGCCGCATAAAATCTGGATTCAAACCCACTCTATCCAACAAATAAGCCGCGCGATCGCGCTGTTCTTTCTGGTTATTACCAAAGCGGTGAATTACCATCGGTTCCATCACCGCCTCCCCAACACTCAGGCGCGGATCGAGAGAACTAAAAGGATCTTGAAAAATAATTTGCAAATCACGTCGCAGCCACCGCAATTTGCGATCGTACTCTTTTTTGATCCGATAATTAGCCATCCACTGCGATCCCGAACTACTTTTCGCAGGAGGCGTAATTTCTTGACCTTCAAAAAACACTTGACCGCTGGCTATCGGAATTAATTGCAGCAAAGCTCTCGCTAAAGTTGATTTGCCGCAGCCAGATTCGCCCACCAAACCCAAAGTCTCGCCCGGGTAAACCTCAAAAGAAATATCGTTGACTGCCATAAACAAGCGTTTGGTTTCGCCAAACATTCCCTGCACCGGAAAACCGACTCGCAAGTTATTAACAGCTAGCAAAGGGCCGGAAATATGCGGCAGTCTAGGCGGTTTTCCATTGGCAAAAGCGGAAAGTCCGCCGCTGCTGTCGCTGTCTAAATCGACATTTTTCTCTACAATTACTAATTCGCCGCTAGCATTTGTGCTGACATCCATAAAATCGGAAACTGTCGGCAAACGTCGCAGTTGGCGTTCGAGAGTTGGGCGGCAAGCTAGCAGACCTTTTGTGTAAGGATGTTGGGGATTGCTGAAGATTTGCTCGATCGCACCGCATTCAACAATCTTGCCTCGATACATCACCGCCACGGTATCGCCAATTTCCGCAATGACGCCCAAATCGTGGGTAATAAAAATCATTGCCATGCCTCTAGAGTCCCGCAACTCGCGCAGCAAAGCTAAGATTGTTGCCTGCACGGTTACGTCTAAGGCGGTTGTGGGTTCGTCAGCAATTAATAAGGTTGGATTGCAAGAAATGGCCATTGCAATCATCACGCGCTGGATTTGACCGCCGGAGAGTTCGTGGGGGTAGCGATCGAGCATAGCTTGTTTTTGGCCGTTGACGAGCTGCATCAAATCGCGATCGGCATCCCGAACCGCTTCTTGCCGCCGGGCCAAACACGTTTGCCGGAGTTCCTCGTCACCCGGTAGCAGCTTCACCTCTTGCAGCAGAGAAGCAGCCTTGCGCCGCGCTTCTGTCTGGGATACCTTTTGGTGCAGACAAATGGCTTCAGTGAGTTGAAAGCCGATCGTATAAACAGGATTCAGCGAACTCATCGGCTCTTGAAAAATCGTCGCAATCTGGCTGCCGCGGTAGGTTTGTTTTTCCCTGTCCGGCATTTCCAGCAGATTCACAGGTTGCTTGCTAGTGCCGTCTGCTGTTGCAGAAAACCAAATTTCGCCCTCGATTTTCGTTGACGAACTCGACAGCAAACCCATAACAGCGAGGGATGTTACCGATTTTCCTGACCCAGATTCTCCCACAATTCCCAGAGTTCGCCCTCGCTTCACCTCAAAGGAAATGCCGTCAACAGCTTTGACTGTTGCGGACGCATCGCCTGCGTCCGCAGATTGAAATTCAACCCGCAGGTTGCGAACTTCTAGGACGGTTTCACTCATGGAGGTCTACGGCAAAAGTTAAAGGGAGATTATGTGGATTGTAGCAGGGCTTGTTGAAGGCAGTTCATTCAGTTGACAGTTGACAGTTGACCTGGGACAGCACTTGACAAAAGAAGTCCGAGGATTGGAGTAATGAATAGTCTGATTTTAATTTCTCGCCTTTAGGGCTTGGGGCTTTAAACCAATTC
>NZ_JAUBVZ010000015.1:0-139024 GCF_036702805.1 Microcoleus sp. A006_D1 | reverse complement strand
TTTTAACTGGCATTACTTTGAATTAAGTATAACTGTAGTATTATATACCCAATGCAATTTAGATGTCAAACAGCTTAAGCATCCCCAAATTCTTTTTTAAGCTGAATTTTCAAACTGTTTAAAATTACAATTTCATCGTCAACGCACAAAATTACTGGCTTGGGCATATTTTTTTCCTTGTTTGGATTGGCAAATTGGGGCGTATAGTGGCGTTTTTTTTTAATCGCCGCCCGTGGTTTCGATGGGCAAGAATACAGTAAATTTTGTTTGACCTGGCACACTTTCTACTTGCAGTTTACCTTGGTGTTTTTCCACGATCTTATTAACTATATCTAATCCCAACCCGCTGCCTTCTCCAGGAGGTTTTGTCGTAAAAAAAGGCTCAAAAATTCTCGGCATAATCTCTGGGGGAATGCCTTTACCGCTGTCGGTAATACTGACTGATATTGAGTTATCTTGGTGTTTGACATCAATTTTCAACACTCCTTTGTTGCCCATCGCTTGTAAAGCATTGTGAACCAAATTTGTCCAAACTTGATTGAGTTCATCAGGATAGCATAACACAGAGGGCAAATCAGTACCATAGTTTCTGACCACTTCCACACCATTTTTGATTTGGTAGTGGTAAAGTGTTAAAACAGTATCAATGCCGTCAGCAATATTCGCGATCGCCTTAGAGCCAGACTGGTCGTAACGAGAGTAGCTTTTCAAGGCAAAAACAATTTTAGCTGCCCTATCTGTCGCAGTAGCAATATTTTTAGTGCTTTTTTGTACCGTAGCGAATTCGTAGGCAATTTGTAAAATATTGGGACTTTTGGGGTCTTTAAACAAAGGTAAAAAAGGTTCTACATTATCGCAGATACCAATATCTAACAAGGTACAAGCAAGGCTGTCTGCATTGTCAATTTCTTCTGCTTCTAATTGCCGCTGCAAAATCTTTTTCAACTGACGTTTTTCTTTACTAGATAAAGTGTCTGTTTCTTGGCTTGACTTGTGCAGCAGGGCAAAGAAATCCTGCTGCCGTTCCGGGGATAGTTGCTGGAAAAACATCGGCAACTGCTGTAATTGTTCGGCCCAGAAGTCGGCGATATTCTGCACCGAGGAGCGAATCGCCCCTAAAGGAGAATTGATTTCGTGGGCAACTCCGGCAATTAACTGTCCCAGTGCTGCCATTTTTTCAGATTGAATCAGTTCTTGTTGAGTGCGTTTGAGTTCTTCCAGCGTATGAGCTAATTCTGTATTTTTTTGGGACAGCGCTGACTCTGCTAGTTTGCGGGCGCTGATGTTGCGGGCAACCCAAATCACTGCATCTTTTGAGAACAGAGAAATACAGGCGGAAAACCAAATTTCGCGGCCGCCAACTGTCAAGCTGTAGTCGAAATTTAGCGTTTGTTGCGTCTCTAACACTTGCTGAACTAACATCCACCAATCATCCGGGTTTTCGTCATCAAAAAAATGTTCGATAGTCAAACTGACTATATCGCAATCAGGCTCGGAAAAGGCCGCCGTATTTGTTGGCAAAACTTCTATATTCCCCTGACTGTCTAGCAGCAGAACTATGTCTGGCATCGCTTCAAAAACCGCGCGAACTTTGCTTTCAGAAAAGTGCAATTTTTCTTCTAGCAATTTGCGACCCCTAATTTCTTGCTGCAAATTCTCGTTGCTGGCTGCTAGTTGAACAGTGCGAGCTCGCACTCGCTGTTCGAGTTCTGTGTTGAGGCGGCGGACTTCAGCTTCAGCAGTGGCACGGTCTTGTATTTCCTTCTTTAACTGACTGTTAGCTTTAATTAATTCTAAGGTTCGCAGCTTAATTTGTTCTTCTAAATTTTCATTTAAAAGCCGCAACTGTTCCTCTACTTCGGTTCTCCGCAGTGCTTCTTTTTGCAATTGTTCGTTCACTTTTTTTAACTCCTGGATCTTTTCGGCAACTGTTTCCTGCAAAACCTCGACATTCGTGAGCATTTCTACCGGATCTAAGGCGTACAGCAGGCTACTTTGGGTCACAATTCCTGCTAAATATCCTGATTCGTCCACCACCACCAAGCGCCGGATGTGGTGCTGCTGCATGAACTGGTTGGCCTGCCACAATGTGGCTGTTATTTGCAGCGGTATCAGGGGAAAACTCATCGCGGCGGCGGCCGTCGTCCCGACAAAATCGAGTCCGCCAGCTTGGAATTTAACCATGTCGCGTTCTGTAATTATGCCCACAGGTTTGTGATTTTTGTTGTCGCACTCAGTGCAAATAACTATGCAGCTTTTGCGGTGGGTTGCCATCTGTTTTGCGATTTCTAAAACTGAGGTGGTAGTTGAGGCAACTATTACTTCTGCGATCATAATTTCTTGGGCGCGTCGCATTTGTAGCAAGTCGCCCGGTTTCAGGATTTTACGGATGCTTTCGCCGCTGATGGCGCCCAGCAAGTTTCCGCATTCGTCTGTGACGGGCAAGTGACGAATTTTTGCCGCTCGCAATATGCTAAATACCTTGAAAATATTCTCCGCTGCATCGAGGGAAATGGCGATCGGTCTTTCAGTCATTACCTCAGCAATTATCATCCCTGCTAGTGGTATTTCGCTAGCAGTTATTTTCACAACATCGCGCTCTGTAAAAATTCCGAGCAGTTGCCCCTCAACAGCGATTAAAACGCAACTGGCGATCGCCTGAGTCATCGCGGCGATCGCGACTGTCAAGGGCGTATCTGGAGGCAGCACCGGCAGTTTGAGGTCGATCGCCTGTGCTAGCAAGCTTTGGGTATCAGAAACTGTTGTTGACATGGGCAAATCAAGGGAGAGATATGCAGGCGGAATCAGCAATTAATACCATTTTAGATTTGAGATTTGACAATCGTGGCACACTGACCGCCATCAAGGTTTGACATCGGTCTAAAGTTACATTTTGACCGTGCATAGGTATAATTTCTAGTGCTAGAGTGCTAAACGGCGATCGGAATTGATACGGTAAAGGTCGTTTGACCGATAACTGATGTTACTTCTATGTTACCCGAATGTTTTTCCACAATTTTTTTAACAATATCCAATCCCAAGCCAGTGCCTTCCCCGGCGGGTTTTGTGGTAAAGAACGGCTCAAATATGCGCGGCAAAATCTCCGGGGCAATTCCCTTGCCGCTATCGGTGACGCCCACCCGCAGGCTCTGATTTTCTGCTCTCACCTCTAGTGTTAAAACTCCGCAATTGTCCATTGCCCCAATAGCATTGTGAATCAGATTTGTCCAAACTTGATTGAGCTCGTCTGGATAGCACAGCACTTCAGGCAGTCCATCTTGATAATTTGTGACAACTTCTACTCCCTGTTTTAGTTGGCTATAATAAAGAGTTAATATAGTTTCAATGCCCTCAATAATATTGCCCATTACCTTTTCTCCCGTACAGTTGGAGCGAGAATATGTTTTGAGAGCAAAAACTACTTTTGCTGCTCTATCTGTAGCTGTGATAATAGTATTCGTGCTTCTTTGCAAAGTAGCAATTTGATAGGCTCGCTGTAAAATATCGGAGCTGGTTGGGTCTTGCAGTAAAGGCAAAATAGATTCGAGATTGTTGTAAATGCCGATGTCAACCAAAGTATCAGCTACTGTTTCAGGATTTGCCACAGAATTTTGATAGCTGCCGAACCAAATCCCTTTTAAGCTGGCGTTTTTCTCGGTTGGAAAAGCCGATCGCCTGCGGCTGGTATTTCGGCAGCAGCCTCAATAAATCCGAGTAGCGCTCGGGGGACATATTGTGGAAAAAATCGACAACTTCCGCAAGATTTTGATTGAAGAAATCGGCTAAATTTTCGACAGACGAGCGAATCGCACCCAGCGGAGTATTGATTTCGTGAGCGACGCTGGCAACTAGCTGTCCCAATGCTGCCATTTTTTCCGATTGAATCAGCTCTCGCTGCGTTGTTTGCAGGTTTTGCAGGGCTTCGGAGAGTTCTCTGGTGCGATCGGCTACTTGCATTTCCAAAGTTCTGTTGTACTCTGCTATTAGTTTGTCAGCTTGCTTGCGAGCGGTGATATCGCTAAAAGCCGTAATTGCATAGACAATATTGTTTTTGTGATCAAAAATCGGTTTCGAGTGCATTTCCAAAGGCACAATCTTGCCGTTTCTGCGGACTTCTAAATTATCGGCGATCGCATTTTCGCCTTTGAGAGCTCGCTGAGTCGGCAATTGTTGGTCAGAACACAAGCTGTCGCTTCCTGAAATATAAATTTGAGCAGATGAAACTAACTCTTCACCTGTAGGTGAGGCCGCAAAAACTTGACCCAGCAACCGCTGTCCGGTTTGATTGATGTACGATACCTTGCCCTGGGGATTGTGTACAGTAATACCCACAGGTACAGCTTCTAAAAATTGCGTCAATTTGCTTTGACTTTCCCGCACTTCTGCATAAAGTTTAGCATTAGCAATAGAAACAGCAGCCTGCGTTGATAACAGTTGCAAAACCTCCACCCTGTCATCAGTAAAAGCACTGGTAGTTAAATTATTTTCTAAATAAAATATTCCAATTAATAGACCTTGATTCAGCAATGGTGCGTGCAGCAAAAGAATCATAAAAATGAAAGAGTGGTACAGTTAAAATACTCGTTCCTGCCGTTAAACATTCTCTAAATTTAGCTGCATTTTCCAGTGCTTGCGATAAATCCCCGAACAAATAACATAGTATGAGTTTGTGCAAATAAAAGTAATGAACTCCCGTGCGATCGTTCGCTTTCGCAAGCAGCGGCAGCAGATACTCTTCTTGGCAAGCTGTCCCCGATAAATTGCAGGGATTATCTGCCTCACCCAGCAAGTTAAGCACCGCTTGATGTAGTCTTGCTTGAGTATCTTGAAGATTGCGGGCTGAGCGTCGGCCGATCGCACTCCCCGGTAAACTAGAGATCGATCGCTTTCATAGATTTTCCTGAAAATTTTGTAGCCGGGAAAGTTGAGCATAACCGCAAAATCTTAGGGAGCAGCAGCATTTATATCAGTGTAACGACTGATATGTGTCCGCAGCTATCGCCACAAATATGCTCAGACTTCTGAGTAACTCGTCCCAGAACATCACGGTACCCGTACTTTTACATAATAACCCTGCCTTTGAGCGCAAGCATTCAAGGCAGGGTTATGATTGAGTATTCAGAATTCGAGTGTGGTGAGGCGATCGCCCGGTTACCCGATGCGGCGGCAGAGCAGTGTACTACTCGCCCAATCGAGTTATTTTAGCGCTGCGTTCGGCCAAGATCAGCAGTACATAAATAGTCATTACATAGCCGGCGGCCAGAATGGGAATAATTAGAGGAATATCGCGATAAATCATAATTAGAACCAAAAGTCAAGGACTAGGAGGAGGAGGAGGAGTTCAAGACCTACTACATTAAGTCAGCACGCAAGACCGTGCCTTGGTTCTGAAGGCTGCTTTTCCATATCAAGCCTGTGGGAACATTTAGACGTTCCCGGTCAATAATGATTTACTGCTTTACAGATGCTTCAACAGCCTCAAACCATCCACCTTAGCTGCTTTGAGCTACCGCGCACACAAGATGCGGTGCTCTTGACTCCGGAAAATTTTTAGCCGCGAGGGACTAAAAATTTGCACCAGAAATTTTCGCTGCGATCGGACTAACAAGGCTGGCTCTACGAAACTCTTACAGGCATCTGAAAGCTACCTGCCAGTCTGGCTGTACTTAATGTATAGAATTGTTTAAATCCTTAATACTTATAATAACATAGGGTTTCTGGGATTTACAGATTTTTTTGCCGTGTGCTTAACAATTCGATACAATAGGGGCAACCCCTCTGCCAGTCGGCTACTGGCCCGAGGCAGTGGGGCGGGGCCCGCGCTAGTAGCAGAGGAGAAATAAGTGGCATCGCCTAAATTCCTCTTCCCTATTGCAGAGAATTACCTTAAAATAAAGATATGATATGTAAAATTTTGTTACTTTACGGCTTGAGTCGGCGTATCCATGATCTCTAGCACTCTCCTATTTTCCTCGGTTGAAGAAGACCTGCGACTGTTGACAGAAAACTTAAAACAGTTAGTGGGTGCCCGTCATCCCATCTTGTACGCGGCTGCGGAATACTTATTCGGCACAAAGGGAAAACGGGTGAGACCCGCAATAGTCTTGTTGATGGCCAAGGCGACGATGCCCGATGGGGAAATCACGGAAAAACACCGCCGCCTCGCGGAAATCACGGAAATGATCCACACAGCCAGTCTGGTTCACGACGACGTGGTAGACGAGTCGGATCTGCGACGGGGAGTACCGACGGTACACAGTCGGTTTAACAACCGAGTGGCTGTGTTGGCGGGAGATTTTCTGTTTGCTCAATCGAGCTGGCATTTGGCAAATCTGGACAACCTGCCAGTAGTCAAACTGCTTTCAGAAGTGATTATGGATTTAGCAGAGGGGGAAATTCAACAGGGACTAAATGGATTTGATACCAGTTTGTCGATCGAAGCGTACCTCGAAAAAAGTTATTACAAAACAGCGTCTTTAATTGCCAACAGTTCCAAAGCAGCCGGCTGTTTGAGCGAGGTTTCAGCAGAAATAGCAGACGATTTGTACAACTACGGTCGCAACATTGGCTTGGCATTCCAAATAGTAGATGATATATTGGATTTCACCGCTTCAACGGAAACTTTGGGGAAGCCCGCAGGCTCGGATCTGATCGGCGGTAATCTGACAGCACCAGCGCTATTTGCCCTGGAAGAAAAGCCTTACTTGGAAGTTCTCATAGAACGCGAGTTCGCTCAAGAAGGAGATCTAGAGCAAGCCCTGGCATTGGTAGAAGATTCTCGAGGTATAGAGCGATCGCGAGAACTAGCCACGGATCACGCACAGCAAGCCGTCCAATACTTAGCTGCGCTGCCCCATTCAGAGTCCCGTCAAGCTTTGATAGATTTAGCAGAATACGTTTTGAGCCGAGTTTATTAACAGTTCAGAAGTTACACTTTACAGGGAATTGGTAATGGGTAATTGGTAAGGGGTAATGCCCAATGCCTAATGCCCAATTACCAATTAATCATAAATTGAGTTGTTTAGGCAATATCTGGCGGTGGAGCCGATCGATACTGTTGCAAGTAAACGTTAATTAAGTCCTGCACTTGCTGGCGAGGGATTTCCGTCCCGACTTCCTGATTGCCGGGATTTTCAAAGAAAACAATGCTGTCTAGACCTTCGAGGGCGATCATTTGAAATAAAATGTGAGTGACAGGCAAAGGCACGGGTCTGAGGCGATCGCCCCCAGCCGCGGCGGCGGCGGACGCATCAGGAAGACTGGAAAAAGCATAAATCACCTTCTTCTCCCGTCCCGGTTGCTTGAGATTGCTCAAAACCACGATGGCCCAACTTTGGTCTAGCGCTTGCAGGATAGAGTATTCGAGGTGCTGTAGCTGCTGGGCAATTAAAATCAGCGCCGGGGCGATCGCCTTTAGGATTTGTGGCGTGGAACCGTCGGGCGGAGCTTTGTCGATCAGCGATCGAATCTGTTGATCTAAATCCATTAGTCAGTTAATTTGAGATTTGAGTTGAAGAATTTCAGGGTAACAGGTGCAGGGCCAAGTATGTGATATCTAGCACTTCCCACTATAAAATCTAAAATCGTAAATTTAAAGTCTCAGGGTGTGCTACTTTCAATGTGAGCTGTAAACCATCATGCGGGAAATCTGCCAGAGCGTGGAAACCATATTTGAACTGCTGCTAGACGAACTCAAAAAGTCCACTCGCGCATCTGAGCAGAACTGCCAAGATGTAGCAGGACGACTCGCAGCAGAAGTCACCAGGATATGCACAGAAAGCCAGCGGATTCAAAACTCCGGAGACATAGAAGGTTCAGCCCAGAGCCTCGCTCATCACCGCTTGCAACAATGCCTCCACTACTACAATTTAGGCTCCGGGCCCGGGCGAGTAGAATTGCACAGTACCCTCAGCGCGATCGTCTATCGCTTCATCACCCCTCCCCAGGTGCAGTCTAGCTATCAGGCGCGAGTAGAACTGATCAAAGATTTTTTACAAGGATTTTATCTAGAAGCTTTAAAGGCATTCCGGCGCGAAACGCAACTGCCACCTACCTACAGTCCCCGCACTCGCTTAGAACTAGCAGAGTACATGGCCTTTGTAGAGCGCTTCGGCAAGCGGCGCATTCCTTTACCTCGAAACCGCAGCCAGCAACTAATTATTTTGCGGGCGCAAACCTTTTCCCAGCAGCAGCCCAAAGAAACCTCCGTAGATATGGAACAAGCCGCCGACGGAGGGGCTTCAGATTCCGACCAAACTTGGAACGACACCTCGGTACACTCGGTGAGGGAAGCGATGGCCGGACACGGTTCATCGGCAATTCGCCCGCTAGGCGAGGAGTCAGAATCTCTGCGGCAAAACGTGATAGACGACTTAATCGCTTACTTGAAGGAGCGCAACCAGCAAGACTGCGCCGATTACTTCGTGCTGCGCTTGCAAGACTTGCCGACTAATGAAATAGAGTCGCTGCTGGGCATAACTCCCCGCCAAAGAGACTATTTGCAGCAGCGCTTCAAGTACCATTTGCTCAGGTTCGCCATGTCGCACCGCTGGGAACTCGTTCACCAGTGGCTGGAAGCAGACTTAGACCGCAATCTGGGTTTGCTGCCTTCTCAGTGGCAGGCTTTTGGCGATCGAATTGGCCCAGAGGGGCAGCGTTTGTTAAAGTTGAAACAACAGGGTCTGTCAGAGTCGGCGATCGCGCAAACCCTCGGCAGTACGGTAGCCCAGGTACAGAAACGGTGGTTTAAGTTGCTGGAACTTGCCTGGGAATTGCGAAATAGTTCAGATTCCGGAGAAGGGGCATCTAGTGATGAATAACGAAACGAACAGGGATGCAGAGGCTTTCGAGCGCCATTTTTTAGACTGGATATTGCAGGCGCCAATCGCGAATGCCTCTAGTGAAGAAGATCGGGAAAACTTCAATGTGCCCTCTCGCTCAGAAGAGTGGAGCGACACAGAAGAGAATTCCGGGGTGGAATACTGGGAATGGGACGAACCAGACCCGCTGGACTATTTAGAAGTGGGGGCGCACAGCAATGCACCCGCACAACCGCTGACTATTGGAGAAATACCGACCGTGCAAGACCGTTTTCAGACCTTGTTAAAAGAGAGGCTTAGAGCCGAAATTGAATCCAACCCGCCGCTGTTCCCCTGGGAAACAGAACTCAAAAGCTACGACCACGATTACCCGGACGATGCAGTCCCTCAATGGGTTCCCCCCCTGCACCTCTGGACTCCCCAACTACAAAATATTAGATGGGGTCGCCTGCCAATTCCGATCGCCCAAGGGGTTTTTGCTCAACTGCTAGAACCTTGTCAGGAACTGGTAATGTCGTCGCTGCTGGAAGGAGCAAAGTTAGTTCGCGCTGTAGATAGCTTGTTTCCAGGCCAGTCTCAGGAACTCAACAAATTAGCTGGTTTCGTACTCATGGGTGCTGCCAGGGGAGATTTAGAAGTAGAAGATTTCCCGAATTACGAAGCGGCGACTACCAACCAACAAATGATAATGTCGCTGTTGGCAGCCCGAGAAATCATTGAGTCTCTAACTTTGAATTGTCCTGTAAATCAGTCGCCGATTTCGCGGGAGTGGTTGACTGCTTTGGGATCGCTGAATCTGGAGGCTCAATACCTGTCCAACCGCAATACAGAACCACCAATGCCGTGTTTGAGAGTTGACTGCCAATTTCCTGGGGCCGGAAGTTTGGAACTCAAGGGAGGAGATGCCGAAGCAACTGCACAGCGTCCGAATTCCGGGCATTTAAGTGTAGAGCTGTTCGACCCCCAACCTGACAAGATTTATGCCTTAGAAGTTCGATTCCAAAACTTCGAGACCAGACCTCTGATGTTTGCTATTCGTCCAAATTTAGCGACACAAGATAGCAATTAAAAAGGTAAAAATAGAGTAAATTATGTAGATTTTTACTCTGTGGTTTGACCTCACACAAAAACAGATGCAATCCCCCGACTTCTGTCGTGGCAAGCGCGAAATTTTAGATCTTAGTTAAAGCCCTCACTGATGAATCTGTGGAGTCAATCTAAAATCGTTCGACTGAGCGCTCACGCCGAAGTCTCAAATATCAAATCTCAAATCCACTGACTTGGATGGGTGCACATGACAACTGATAACCTGCGAAATATACCTGTTTTAGGTAAGCTGTGGGAGCAGATTGAGGCAATGCCTCCGCCGGTGACTGAGGATTCTTTACTGCTGCGAATCCTAGTTCAGTTGTTGGTAATTGTGGGAATTGTGGCGACTGATGTTGCTGCTGAAGAAGCCCTGAACCTGTGGGCTGTGCCTGTTAGTATTGTGGGAGCAACTTGGAGTTGGTACCGCCGTCGCGATCGCAATATAGCTGCTAAATTCTGCATAGCTATTGCCATGCTGGTGGCGCTGTTCGCTTTTTTTACCCGCTTGGTTGGAGAATTAAACGATACGCGGTTAGTTTTGGCGCAACTGTTAATTAACATTCAAGTGCTACACAGTTTCGATTTGCCCCGCCGCAAGGATTTGGGCTATTCGATCGTGATCGGGCTGATTCTGTTGAGTGTAGCAGCGACGATTAGTCAAACCCTGACTTTTGGGCCGCTGCTGTTGGTGTTCTTGGCTTTAGCGCTGCCGACTTTGGTGCTGGATTACCGATCGCGCTTGGGACTCTCGAACCCAGAAATTAGCAAGCATTCGGCAGAAGGTAAAGCCAAAAATAACAACTTGTCGCTATTTGCTGCGACTTTATCCCCCAAATATTTTGGTGGGCTGCTACTGATAACTGTCGGGTTGGGGCTGACTATTTTTGCGTTTTTGCCGCGCCTCCCGGGCTATCAGTTGCGGACTTTTCCTGTCAGCGCTCCCATTGAATATCAGGGGGAGTTTGACTCGCGCAGCATTCTGAATCCGGGGTATGTCAGAGGGGGAAACGAAAAAGGAACTGGCGGAGGAAGGGGGAGAAACCCAGACAAAGGGCCAGGAGAGGTAGACTCTACTTTTTATTACGGTTTCAACCAGCGCATCAATCAAAACTTGCGGGGGGAAATGAAACCTCAAGTGGTGATGCGGGTGCGATCGCAGGCGCCGGGTTTTTGGCGGGTGTTGGGCTTTGACAAATATACCGGTCAAGGTTGGGAAATTTCTCGCAACGAACAAGCTCAAAAGGTAAATAGACCTAGGTGGTCTTTTCAATTTTATCTGAATCCGTATCCGAATGCGCCCCGGATTCAAGAAGTGATTCAAAGTTATACTGTTGTGGCTCAGTTGCCGAATTTGATTCCGGCTTTGGCTAAGCCGAAGGAACTTTATTTTCCGACGCAGGATGTGGCTGTGGATGCGGAGGGGGGTTTGCGATCGCCTGTGGAATTGCGGGAAGGTTTGACTTATACGGTGATTTCAAATGTGCCTTTTCGCGATCGCTCTGTGTTGGGGCAAACTGGTACTAATTACCCAAAAAATATTCGCAAATTCTATTTGGATGTGCCGCCGAAAATTGCCGCCAAGGTGCGAGAAAAAACTGAAGAAATCTTGTTGGCGAGAACTAGAGTTTCTAAGTCGGAGAGGGCGATCGATTCTCCCTACGAAAAAGCTTTGTACTTAGCTCAATATTTGAAGCAAAACCCGAATTACAAACTTGTAAAAGCTTTGCCTTATTTGGAAGAAACAGAAGATTTAGTCGAGGGTTTTCTGTTTGGCTATCAAAACACCCAAGACGGCAAAAAAGTTACAGGCGGATATCCAGACCACTTTTCGACGGTACTGACAATGATGCTCAGGTCGATCGGGATTCCGGCGCGAGTGGCTGGCGGTTTCGATACGGGAGAATTTAACCCGTTTACGGGTTTGTATGTTGTGAAAAATACCGACGCTTTCTTGATGACGGAGGTATATTTTCCCAATCACGGCTGGTTGGGTTTTAATCCAATTCCCGGTTATCCGCTGATTCCGGCTTCGGTGGAAGACAACCAGACTTTTAGCGCGCTGGAATCGTTCTGGAAGTGGATCGCGGGTTGGCTACCGACACCTGTGAGAAGCGGGCTCGATTCAGTTATCGGTTTTGTGATTGGCTGGATCAGTTTGATTCTGGGCTGGTTTCTGGGACAGTTTGCTAGGGGTTGGGTGGGGTTGTTTATTGGGTTAATTAGTGCGATCGGCTTCGGCTTTATGGGCTGGTTAATTTGGCAAGGGTGGCGCAAGTGGCGCTATCGGCGCTGGCTGGGGAAATTGCCGCCGGTGGAGGGGGTTTACCAGCAAATGCTAAAGGATTTGGCGAGCCGGGGATTTGCCAAGCAGAAAGCTCAAACGCCTTTGGAGTATGCTGAGGCAATGCGCGGCCATCATCCAACTGATGAAGCTGAGGTAATTGAGGAAGTTTCGCAAGCTTACGTGCGGTGGAAGTACGGGGGTGAAGCGGGAAATTTGGGTCAGTTGCGGCAGTTGGTGGAAAATTTGAGGCGATCGCACTTGCAGAAACTGAAAAAGCGCTGGTTTTAAGATACGACGGCGGTTGAAACCGCGTCTACACAAACGAAGTCCGCCGGACGCCGACTGAAGATAATTAATAAAATCCGGTGATTTTAACTGCACACTCTTCAACCCTTGGCAATGCGGGTTTTGTTTGTATAGAAGCGGTTTCAACCGCCCAGTCTTCTATGGTATGCGGATAAAAGGACTTGAACCTTCACTCCTTTCGGAACCAGAACCTAAATCTGGCGCGTCTGCCAATTTCGCCATATCCGCATTTTGACATTCAACTATGATAGCACACAACACAGCGATGCGTCAACATCGAGAAACCCGGTCATTGTTGGACACCGGGTTCACTGATGAGTTATCGCCACAGCAATTTTCCCAATTTCTGACTCGTCACTTAGTTTTGACCAAGCGCCTTCCAGGTTGTGGCATCCACCACACCGTCAGCCGTCAAACCCTGATACTCCTGAAATTTCTTGACAGCCGTAGCAGTGCGAGCGCCAAAAATGCCGTCGATCGGGCCCGGAGCGTAACCCTGTACTTCCAAACGCACCTGTAGTGTCTTCACCTTGGAACCGGCAGCGCCTTTAGTCAGAGCAGTTGCCGGATTTTCGCCGGGAAGTGGAGCGCTATTCTGAATGGGAGCATTGCTCTCAATGGGAGCATTGTTCTGAATAATGGGAGCACTGCTCTGCAAAGTTTCAGAAGCTGGCGCCGGATCTGCTGCTAAAGCTGTCCAAGTTTCTTTGTCTACAATGCCGTCTGACTTCAAGCCCTGAGACTGCTGAAAAGCACTGACAGCCGATGTGGTGCGAGAACCATAGGAACCGTCGATCGTGCCGATCGCCAAACCGTGAACTTGCAACCGCTGCTGTATGGCAGCAACTTCTGGCCCGTCTGCTCCCGCCGAGATTGTTTTGTCCTTTCTCACAGGCTGCTGCTCGCCCGCGTAAAAAGGCTTATTAAACATATCTCCTCGGGTAGTTGCATCGGGCAGTGCCGACGCACCCGGATCGGCAGGAGCTGCAAAGTCTCTGCGGTACTGTTCCTGCACAAACGGTTTGGACTCGAAGGCTGCATTTGCCTTTTTGGTCAACCCGGGAGCGAGCAGAGCTAGCAAGCTAAAAATCGTAACCGTAGTTACACGCATAAGTTTCATCCTGTTGGTGAGGTTTGACAAAGTTTCGCTGTTCTCATGTTTCTAAATCTAATTGTATTACCCGGATAGCTTTCTGAGAAATATCTGCCCAGGTCTCTAGAAGTTCGGTAATGGAGACAGCCGCAGTCAGCAGTTGCAAGTTGAAAGTTACGAGTTGGAAGTAGGGGCAGCTTCGCACTATTGATCCTCAGAAACCCGGTTTCTTCCGAGATGTTTCGTTACCAAAGCCAATATTTGCTGATCAACCGGGTTTCTTCTACCAATTCAAAGAACTATTGCTACAATTGTCAATTATATACTAATTATTAAAAGTCGCAGAGACCGCACCGCGCAGGACACGGTGGGGTATCGCTACAGGTGCTTGCAGACAATTCATATGTAGCAATACTTTTATGAATTGGTGCTCAACTGTGCGGACTCGTGACTTTACTAAACCCGGTTTCTTCAGAGATTTCTCGGAACTTCACGCAAAACTCGTAGAAACCGGGTTTCTAGCTACCTATCGGTCAGCCATGAAACTGTAGCTACGTATTGATTGTACAAAACCTGCTTTCATTTACAAATCTTTACAGGCGGGTTTTGTACAAAGTTTGTTTATCAGAGGCAAAGTTTTTTTGTTCAACCGGCCCCGACAAACCAAAACTCGCCACTTATCGCTTCGCGTGCTCTGCCAATAAAGCCTTCGCTCTCGGCTTGTAAATCAGATAAAACAGCGCTTCTATGTAGCGGAGCATATCTTCGCGGTTTTCCTTAGACGAGTAGTCCCAGAAACCGTAAGTTCTGGCGAGCGTCAGCAGCTTGGTTGTGTGAATTTTCCAGGTATAGGTGCTGTAAACTCTGTCAATTCCTCGCGTGGAAATTTCATACCAATAGTTGGGATTTTGTTCGCATTTTGAGAAAAAATCCAGAATTTTTTGGGCGGTTTCCTGGTGTTGAGTCGGGTTGATATAAAACCCATTTACCCCGTCTTGAATGATTTCCAGCGGGCCGCCAAACTGTGTCCCAAAAGTGGGAATGCCGGTAATCATTGCTTCGAGAATTGTCAAACCGAAAGCTTCAAATAAGGCTGGCTGCACAAATATACCTTGGCCGTCGGCGATTACCCGGTAGATTTCGCCGGACAGGCTTTTGGAAAGTCTCACTCCCAGCCAGCGAATTTTACCGTGCAGGTTGTATTGGTCGATAATTGTGTAAAGCTTTTTAATTTCTTCGGCTTCTTCGTAGTCTTCGGTTTCTTCGACTCTCAGCTTGCCAGCTACTAGAATTAAGTTGCATTTTTGTTGCAATTCCTGGCTTTTGCCAAACAATTCTGCTAAGCCGGTCATGTTTTTAATGCGATCGAGCCTGGCCATCGAAAATAAAGGGCGCTTTTGCGGGTCGTCGAGTGTTCCGAAGACCTGTTCCGGGTCTTCTAGAGTAAATAGCAGTTCGTTGAGCCGATCGCGATCGCCCTGTACCCTGTCTTCTATGCGCGTGTAGGGAAAGTATACGCTTTCGTTGACTCCCGGCGGCACCACGTTAAATTTAGGGCTGAACAGTTCAATGCCGTTGACGACGTGGTACAGATCCGGCATTGTAAAACAATTGTAAGATTCGTACTGCCCAACACTATCGGGTTTACCCACAATCTCTTGATAGGTGCTGCTGACAATACAATTAGCCGCATTCATGGCAATAATATCGGCAGTAAATTGCATCGCAAAATGGTATTTTTCCTCAGATTCTTGCCAGTAAAGATTGCTGAACAAATATTTAGATTTTTCCAGTGCGTGGGCAATATTGCACTGAGTAACTTTGAGTTTGCGCGACAGCAAAAATGCTACCAAATTGCCGTCAGAATAGTTGCCAATAATTAAATCTGGCTTCCCCTGAAACTCAGCCAGCAGTTCTTTTTCGGCATCGATCGCGTAAGTTTCCAAATAAGGCCAAATCTCGAACCTCGAAATCCAATTTTGAGTCAATTTGGGATTGAATTCTCGGAAGGGAACCCGCAAAATCCAAGCATTTTCTGTGCCGTGAACTTTTTCTAAACGTTCGTTGCAGCGCGTGCCGTCGCTGTTAGGAATTAAGCGGGTGAGAATAATTACTTTTGGTTTGGCGCCTAAAATATCGAGACCGGCAAGATGAATGTCTTCTTGCAGTTGTTTCTCTAAATTCTTCGCTTGATCGAGCACATAAACTACCTGGCCTCCCGTATCCGGCCGCCCCAAAACTCCTTCTTGGCCGAACCAGCCGTGAGGAGAAACTAGGACGATTTTGAAAATCATCGGGATGCGAGAAATAAATGCTTCTAGGGTTTGCGGGTCGGGAGAATCGATTAATTCGTCGAGAATTCCTAGGGTTTCTTGAACGCGGGCTGCGGTATTTCCCCAACCTGCGTCCAACCCCATCATTTGCAGGACAAATCGAAATCTTTCGTAGGGTTCATCTTCAGAAAGTTGGCTGACAAAGGTGAGGGCTTTTTTGACTTGTTCTGAAAGTTGTTCTTGGGATTTTATGCGATCGTTAATTAGTAATTGTACGCCGTTGTAGCGGTGAATCCGTAAGAAATCAAACAGAGTTTCCTGCCACTGTTTGGAGTCTTGAAACAGTTTACTGGACATATATCGGTTGAGGAATTGTACTCCTTTGCCGATGTTTTTGGGGTCGCGAATTGAGGGGGAATAGTCGTAAAACGGGCCGAAATCTAGTTCGAGGATGTCGCCTTCTTGGGGGTGAAAGTGGTTGACGAAGCGATCGCGCACGTCGAGCAATTCTTGCACTGTCATCGGCTCGACTGTCAAGTCGTCTCCAACTCGCACTATTTCCATTGTCGCAATTTTTGGTCGCAGCAGCACGCAAAGGCTGCCTTCTTCGAGTATAATTTCCTGAACGTAGTAAATCAGTTTGCTCAATAGAGAAGATTGATGGAACTGTTCGGGTTTTTCGTATTGGGTGCAGTAGGCGGCAAAAGCGTTAACTATGTCGTTTCGCAGTAAATATTTGTTTCCCAAAACCCGCAAATCGCTGGCAAACTGCCGCAAGTCGGTTTTTTCGTCGCTGGCAATAACAGCCTGAAAGAGTTCAGACATACATACTCCCTTATTTGAGATTTTTGATTTTAGTCTAAGGATCGCGAATTAAATAACTTACAATTTTTATTTTTATTGTGGGATGGGCGGGAGATCCCGTCCAAAAAGGGCGGGCGGGACACCCCACAAACTTGTGTAAGTTATTTAATTCTCATTCCTAAAAAAAGAGGGCGATACTGTTTTATTAGTATCGCCCTCTTTTTTTAGACGCCTACTTTTTTTTATCCCATCTTAAAGTATGCAATCTGAAATTGCTATCCCTCAAATGACATAAAACTCCCCGTATTTGTGACGAATGTAACGGACAAACGGATCGATAGTTAAAGGTGAACCGGTCACGCGATCGAGCAATTCGACAGCAGTGTATTTGCGGCCGTGCTGGTAGATGTTTTGTTTGAGCCAGTCGTGGAGTACGCTGAAATTGCCCTGTTCGATTTGTGCGGGAATGGAGGGATGGTTTTTGACTGCGGTTTCGTAGAATTGAGCGCTCATCAAGTTGCCGAGGGTGTAACCTTGGAACATTCCGCCGATCGTCCCCACATACCAGTGAACGTCTTGCATAGCGCCTTCGCTGTCGGTGGCGGGGACAACGCCGAGGTCTGTTTTATAGCGATCGTTCCAGGCTTCGGGGAGATCGCGGACTGCGAGTTTGCCTTCTACCATTGCCAATTCTAGGTCAAAGCGGATGGCGACGTGGAGGTTGTAGGTTACTTCGTCAGCGTCGGTGCGGACGAGCGATCGCGCGACTTTGTTAATGGCGCGGTAAAATGCGTCTGGGGATACTGCGCCCAACTGCTGCGGGAACAAGCTTTGCAGTTGCGGGTAAAAACACTGCCAAAAACCGCGACTGCGCCCGACTAAATTTTCCCAAAGTCGCGACTGGCTTTCGTGCACGCCGGAGGAAATGCCACCAGCGAGAAGCGTGCCTTCAAATTCCGGGGAATTGCCGAGTTCGTAGAGGGCGTGGCCTGCTTCGTGGATGCTGCTGAAGAGGGCTTGATCGAGGTGATCTTCGTAGACGCGGGTGGTGATACGCACGTCGTCTATGGAGAAGTTGGTCATGAACGGGTGCAGGGTGGTGTCTTGGCGTCCGCGCTGGAAGTCGTAGCCCATGCGTTGTACGACTGTGCGGGTGAATTCTAGTTGTTGGGATTCTGAGAATTTTTGGTGCAAGCAGGAGTCGTCGGCGGGAGGTTGTGAGGTGATGGCTTCGACTATCGGCACTAATTCTTGACGCAGTTGGGCGAACAGCGGGCGCAGCAGGGATACTTTCATGCCGTAGTCGCTGCGATCGATCAAAGGATCGGCGATGTGTTCGTATCCGGGAAAAAATTCGGCGTACTGCCTGCTTAATTCTAGGGTTTTTTCGAGATAGGGTTCGACGGCTGCGAAGTTGTTGGCTGCTTTGGCTGTGGCCCAAACTTCGTAGCAGTCGGCTTGGTGGCGGCAGAGTGCGGACATGAAGGTGGCGGGGACTCTGGCGGCGCGATCGTAGTCTCTGCGGGCGATGCGGATCAGGCTGGCTGCGGTGGAGTCGTAGGGGAGGGTTTGTTCGTAGAAACGCAAGTCTTCTAGGAGTTCGCCAATTTTGGGATCGGTAAATTTTTCGTGGGATATTTGTTTGAGGGTGGCCAACTGGCGGCCTCTGGCACTTCCACCTTTGGCGGGCATATAGGTTGCTTGATCCCAATGCAGCAGCGACGAGGCTGATTCGATGTCCGTAATTTCTCTGAGGTGGGCTGCGAGTTGAGCGAATTTTGCTTGAGTTTTGTCTAGGGTTTGCATGATTGGGGTTTATGGTGCTGTTTTGCCTAAAAAGGTTGCAGTGCGGCATCGGTATCCATCAATCATTGCTACCCTGAAATCAAGCTAAAAACCGCACTTCTTCCCGTATTGTACGCAATTTTGAGTCATTTTGGCATAGTTTCCGGTATTTATCCGGATTGAGTTCGATCGCCCTTGATAAGTTTTCGATCGCTTTACGGGTGCTGGTTGCTACAGCTTCGGGGTTGTTTGTGCGATCGCCCACGGCTTTTTCTAGGGCCCAGACGCAGGCTTTTTGATAGTAAAGATTTGGATCGTCGGGTGTGAGTGCGATGATGCGATCGTAGGAGGCGATGGCTTCGGTAAATCGTTTGATTTTTTTGAGGGCGATGGCGCGGTTGTACCAGGCTTCGGTGTTTTTTGGCTGCAACTCTAGGGTTTTGTCCCAAGAAGCGATTGCTGCTTCAAATAGTTTTAAGTTGACTAAGGCTAGGCCGCGGTTGTACCAGGTTTCGCTGTCGTCGGGCTTGAGTTCGATCGCTTTGTCCCAGGAGGCGATGGCATTTTCAAATTGTCCCATTTGGGCGAGGGCCGTGCCGCGTTTGTTCAAGACTTCGGGGGAATTCGGCCGCAGTTGCAGGGTTTTGTCGTAGGAGGCGACTGCTTCGGGGTAGAGTTTTTCATCGGCTAGGGCTAAGCCGCGGTTGTACCAGGCTTGATGTAAGTCTGGTTTTAGTTCCAGTGCCCTATCGTAGGAGGCGATCGCGGCTGTGTTTTTGCCGGAATTTTTCAGGGCAAATGCTTTGTTGTACCAAGCTTCGGAGTAGTCTGGTCGGATAGCGATCGCTTTGTCGTAGGAGTCGATCGCTTCTGAGAATTTTTCTAAGTTGACCAGGGTGTTGCCGCGGTTCGTCCAAGCTTCGTGATAGCTGGGTTTGAGTTCGATCGCGTGTTCGTAGGAGGCGATCGCTTCTGAGAGTCTGTTGAGTTTCCGCAAAACGTTGGCGCGATTATACCACGCTTCGGCATTATCTGCTTTAATTTTTAATGATTTGTTGTAGGCTGTGATCGCTTCTTCTAGCCGTCCCAATTTTCTGAGGGCTACGCCTTTGTTGTACCAGGCTTCGTAAAATTTCGGTTCCAGTTCGATCGCCTTTGACCAGGATTCGATCGCTGCTGGCAAGCGTCCCATTGTTTCTAGGGCGTTTCCGCGATCGTACAGCGTTTGAGCGTTTTGGGTGTTGACTGATACGGATTTTTCCCCAGAGTCAATCGGCTTTTCTATCCTGGCTAATTTTTGCAAGGGGTCTCACCTCATTTTTGTATAGTTGTTTTTATTTTATATGCGATGTTTTTCACCATCTGCCATCTAATGATGGGGATTGTACCTTACTTTTGTTATTGTTGACAATTTTACATTAACTCGGGAACTTTTTTAATTTTTTAGAGTTTAATTCTAGGTAGTTTGGTCTTGGCTGTTGGTTTGGATGTATGGATTTTTACTAAAACTTTTAGGGAATTGCGTAGAAGAGAGGAAAGGGCGATCGACCTGAGATGTGACACACCTCACCCCAAGTATAATTTTCACATATCTGCCATCACTGACTTAGAAAATTGCAGAGCTTTTAAGCAATTTTAGCCTGTATATTTGATGACAATTCACCCAACTCACGCTGAACAACCACTGTAGAAACAGTCACCAGTTGATGCAGCCTGATAGTAGATGGCCCCCGCAGTCCCGCAGCAGGAAAGTCTGGATGAGAAGCATCTAATACGATATCTGTTTCCAGTAGATTTGTGGGCAGGCGACTTGTAATATAAGCAAGAATAACATGGCGTCTCGCTCCCAAAGGATTAGTCAAACAAACTGCTGGACGCAGTTTGTTTGCCGATAAATCATCATAGGGAAACGGTACTAGGAAAATCTTACGCTTGGTCATGGAATGGTTTCGTCAGTTATACTATAAATGTCTTCTTCGGGGTCAAGAATCGAACCAAAATCAGGATCGATCGCTGTTTTAATCCATTCTGAGTCGTGGAATGGCTTGCCATCAGCTAAAGTGTAGATATCTTCGGCTGAGTCTCTAAGAGAATCAAAGGCTGGATTTGCGATCGCAGCTTTTAGCCATTCATATTCTTGTATTTTTGCTTTGTTAATGAGGGCTGCTTCTAGCGCTTCCAGTCGCTTCAGGTCAGCATAAGTAATGATAGCAGCGATCGCCTTTCCTTCCTGTTCTATGACGATTCGTTCTCCACTATCTTCAATACTGGCGATGAGTTCGGGAAATCTGCCATTAATTATAGTTACATTTAGTTGAGTCATCTTTTACCTCGCTATTAATTATTCTATCACAGAGTGTTTTTGATGCTGTAGGGATGGGTTTTATCAAAAATAATTGCCTCAACACCTATCAATCTCGTAAATCCGCCCCCGCTAGGATGAAAAATCCCTATTCTTCAATCAAGGCTTGAAACTGAGAGTGCGATCGCACGCTGTCAAAATCCGAGTCTGTTTTTGCCGTTTCTCGCCATTCGTCAGGATTTAGATCGATCGCTTGCTGCAAATTCTGAATTGCTTGGTCAACCTGACCGTTTAACGCATAGCTGCAAGCTTTATTATAAAATGCTTCGTGGTCATCTGGTTTGATTTCTAAGGCTTTGTCGTAGGAGGCGATCGCCTCTTCCAACCTGCCTAAATTACCCAGTGCAATGCCCCGATTGTACCAGGCTTCGTGATAATCTGGTTTGATTTCTAAGGCTTTGTCGAAAGAAGTGATCGCCTCTTCCACTCTGCCTGAATCATCCAGTGCAATGCCCCGATTGTTCCAGGCTTCGTGATAATCTGGTTTGATTTTTAAGGCT
Source organism: Microcoleus sp. A006_D1 (assembly GCF_036702805.1). Lineage (NCBI taxonomy): Bacteria > Bacillati > Cyanobacteriota > Cyanophyceae > Oscillatoriales > Microcoleaceae > Microcoleus > Microcoleus sp. A006_D1. Next base: position 117,709 of record NZ_JAUBVZ010000015.1, on the reverse strand, counting down.
TTGTCGAAAGAAGTGAGCGCTTCTTCCACTCTGCCTGAATCATCCAGTGCATAGCCCCGATTGTACCAGGCTTCGTGATAATCTGGTTTGATTTTTAAGGCTTTGTCGAAAGAAGTGATCGCTTCTGACAATCTGCCTAAATTACCCAGTGCAGTACCCCGATTTTTCCAGGCTTCGTGATAATCTGGTTTGATTTTTAAGGCTTTGTCGAAAGAAGTGATCGCTTCTGCATATTGTTGAGCATAGTCATAAACTAAAGCTTGTTCAAAAAACAATTCGGCTTTTTTTCTGGCGTTTGTCCATCTAGATTAATCAAAGCTTTAATTCTCAGCAATTCTCGTTTTAGTTGGGCATTTAAAGTTTGTTCATCTTCTATATTCATCATTTATTCCTCTTCATCAAACTCTCAATTTTCCAAGTATAACCGTAGGGTGCATCAGGGGGGAATGCTTGAGTCAGTGGTTAAAATTTTCGGCCCTTACGCACCTAACAATCACTATTTTGTCAGGTGCGTCGCTATGAGATTGTCTGTCAAGTTTATGGCTTGTCAATGGCGACACACCCTACGACCTTAATTAGGTAGAGAGGAATAAATTCCTCACTACGAACCTTTGTTTTTAGGCTTGGTATTTTTTCAGAGTTGCGACTTTTTCGGGGAAGATGTCGATCGCCATTTTGTCATCGTACCGAGTCGCGAGCGATCGCCGCACCTCGCCCAAAAACAGCGGCTGCGATAGACCGGGTTCAGGATGTACAATTGTCCGAACCCGGATTGTCATGTAGTCTCTGCCGCTTCCAGAGCGCCCTGGAGAGTACAAATCCGCAGCCACTTGTTGCATCGTTGCTTCTAACTGGGATTCGGTGATCGAAGGCGGCACGGTAACTACTGTTTGAGCGCCGCCAGTATCGTAAACTAAAGAATAGCGAACTGCACCGGGAATTTCGGTGCGGGCAAATAGTCCCAAACCGAGACCGAATATACTCGCAGCGATTACGCCCATAAAGCTGGTCACTCCTACTAATCGGAAGCGAAAACCCCATTTCAAGATAAATGCTATGATTGTTAAAACAAACAAAGCTGCTGTCAGAATTCCCGCCCATTGGGCGTACATTAAAAGATTAGAATTTACGTTCATTTGTTGACTGCTGACTGTTGACTGTTGACTGTTGACTGTTGATATTAGTTACCGATATCCGATGCCCAATGCCCAATGCCCAATGCCCAATGCCCAATGACTAATTAGCCTTTTCTGCCCACAAGCAGATAAGTCATCATATCGCCTTTGCCTTTCACCGAAATCACGCCGCGCTCCTCAAAAACGTACTTGTCCCGCAGGCGCTCGTAGGTAGCAACTGTCACCTGAATGCCGCCGGGGACGCCTTGAGATTCCATCCGGGAAGCTGTATTTACCGTATCTCCCCACAAGTCGTAAGTAAATTTTTTAGTACCGATGACGCCGGCTTCCACCGGGCCCGTGTGGATGCCGATGCGGATGCTCAGCGGCTGTCCTCCCTTGGTGCGCATCTTAGCGATGGCTGCTTGAATGTCGATCGCCATTTGGGCAATCTTTTCGGCGTGGTCGTTAGTCTCCTTAGGCAAACCGCCAACCACCATATAAGCATCGCCGATCGTCTTAATTTTCTCAAGTCCGTAGCGATCGGCTAACTCGTCAAAAGCGGAAAAAATCTCGTTGAGCAATTCTACCAACTCCGCCGGCGACAAATGAGCCGAAAGCTTGGTAAAACCCACCAAATCGGCAAACATTACTGTTACTTCGGCGAAACTGTCGGCGATCGTAATTTCCCCTTGTTTGAGGCGTTGTGCGATCGGGCCTGGTAAAATATTCAGCAGCAAACGCTCTGACTTTTCCTTTTCCAGGGCCAACTCCCGCAAATACGTCTGTTCCTGATCCCGCAGCCGCTTCTTTTCCAAACAAGCACTAATCCGAGCCTTGAGCAATACCGGATTGAAAGGTTTAGAAAGATAATCCTCCGCGCCCAACTCAATGCAGCGGACAATACTGTCAATATCGTCCACCGCCGAAATCATAATTACCGGGATGTGGCGCAAATTCTCGTCCGCCTTCAGATTTTCCAGCACCTGATAGCCGTTCATTTGTGGCATCATAATGTCCAGAAGCACCAAATCAAACGGCTGACTTCGCATCAGTTGCAGAGCTTGCACACCATCCTCAGCAACAGTCACCGCGTGGCCTTGACGCTGAAGTCGGCGAGCCAGCAAATCGCGGTTTACCTCATTGTCGTCAACAACCAGCACGCTGCCCTGATCACCTTTCATGTCATAGCCTCTTTCAGAAGCATTTCAATCTTACTCAAAAGTCGGGGAAACTCGACCGGTTTGGTGTCGTAGTCGTCGCAGCCGGCCGCCAGACACTTTTCGCGATCGCCCGCCATTGCGTGAGCTGTCAGCGCAATCACCGGAATCGTTTTAGTTTCAGGAGCCGCCTTAATTTGCTGCGTGGCTTGCCACCCATCGAGCACTGGCAGACTCATATCCATCAGAATCAAATCCGGTACTTTCGCGAGGGCCATCGACACTCCCTCAGCACCGTCCACTGCAATAAAAACCTCGTGTCCCTTGCGGGCCAGACGGCGGGACAGCATATCCCTGTTCATTTCGTTATCTTCGACCAACAGGATTTTAGCCATTGGTGTTCTCCTTGCCTTTCGAGTCGTACCTGCGATCGAGTCTGTCATTCACTATAGAGCGAACATCGCGTAGTAAAGTATCGCAACTGTAGACTCCCTTTTGTAGCACCCGCTCGACGTAGCCGTTGAGTTGCTGACTTTCGGCGGGAGTCAGGTCTTTAGCGGTAATTACTACGATCGGTATAGGGTCTCCAGAATGCGACTTGCGAAGTTCGGCAATCAACTCAAAACCATCCATTTCTGGCAGCATCAAATCCAGCAAAATTAATTGCGGGCGAGCAACTGCTAGCTGTTCGAGAGCAGCACGTCCGCTGTCAGCTTCCGCCACAGCCCAGCCTTTTTTTTCTAGTATGCGCCGCAGTATTTTGCGCGTGGCATCGTCATCTTCCACAACTAATATTTGACCGGGAAAACTGTTAGCAGCAACGCCGTCTCGATCGCGTCGGTACTTGTTCAACAAAGCAGCCAGCCGTTTGCCGTCCACTGGTTTGGTGAGGTAGTCCGAAGCGCCCAATGCAAAGCCGAGGCTCTTGTTGCCCACAAAGGATAGCAGGATTACCGGAATTTCGGCAAGGTCAGGATCTGCCTTCAGGGCGGAAAGCACCGCCCAGCCGTCCATTCCCGGCATGATCACGTCGAGGGTAATCGCGTCTGGGCGCAGTTGCTTGGCGAGCCTGAGGGCTTGCTCGCCGCCGGCGGCGACTTCTATGTGCAGTCCTTGGCGAGCCAGGGCGCGCTGGATCAAATCTCGGGAAATCGGGTCGTCGTCTACTACCAGCACCGTACCAACACCGGGGGCGCTCGGAGCGCTAGTGCTGTCGCGGACTTTGTTGGGGATTTCCGGCTGTTTGATGGCGCTGGGCAAGAGTACGGTGAAAGTGGTACCTGCGCCTAAGGCGCTGCTGGCCTCAATGCTGCCGCCCATCATCTGACAGAAGCGCTGGCTGATAGCTAGTCCCAAACCGGTGCCACCGTACTTTTTAGTAGTCGAGGCGTCTGCTTGGGTGAAAGGTTGGAAAACTCGCTGCAATTGGTCTTGTGTCATGCCGATACCGGTGTCGGCGACGCGGAAACTTAAAAATTCGGAGTTGGAAATTAAAATTTGGGAAGATTCCTCTTGATTTTTCATTCTTAATTGTTCATTTTTAATTTTTTCTACTCCGATCGCAATTTTCCCGTTTTTGGTGAACTTAGCAGCGTTGCTGAGCAGGTTCAGCAGCACTTGCCGGACTTTGGTCATGTCGGCGTGCATGGTGTCGAGGTTGTCTGGACAGTAAACTTCTACAGTGTTGCTGTTTTTCTCGATCAGCGGCCTCGCCGTGGCGACAGCACTTTCAATTAAGGCATGGATATCGAAAGTTTCTAAGTAGAGATCCATTCGGCCTGCTTCAATTTTAGATATATCGAGGATGTCGTCGATCAGGGACAGCAGGTGTTTGCCTGCGGTGCGGATTTTTTCGAGGTCGGGGACGGATTCGGAGCTGCCCAATTCTTCGGCTTCTTCTTTGAGCATTTCGCTGTAGCCGATGATGGCATTGAGGGGTGTACGCAGCTCGTGGCTCATGTTGGCGAGAAATGTGCTTTTTGCCCGGTTGGCTGATTCTGCTGCTTCTAGGGCCGACTGCATGGCGGATTCTGATTGTTTGCGATCGGTAATGTCGATGACTGTACCTTCGTAGTACATAACGCTGCCATTTTCGTCGCAGATGCTGCGGGCGTTTTCCGAAATCCAGATTTTGCTACCGTCTCGGCGGTATATTTGGGATTCAAATTTTAATATTTGGCGGCGTGCGTCCAATTGGGCGACAAATTCGGCGCGTCGATCGGGATCAACGTAAAGTTGGTGGTTGATGTTTGGGAGTTCGGCGAGAAGAAGGGCGACTGTTTCGTAGCCGTAAATCCCGGCTAGTGCGGGGTTGGCGCTGAGGTAGCGCCCCTCTGGGGTGGTTTGGAATATGCCTTCGACTGCGTTTTCAAAGATGTTGCGGTAGCTTGATTTCTCTTGCTGCAAAGCTGTTTCTGCGCGCTGGCGTTCTAGGGCATTGGCGAGGGTTTCTCCTACCTTTTTTAGAGGAGTGGATATTTCGGCAGATCGGTCGCCTGCGGCTCTGCAACCGTCGAATCCGAGAAATCCTACTAGGTTTTTACTGCTGGAAATTAGGGGAATAATTATCAGCGATCGCAGATTTTTTTGAGGTTTGTTTAATTCGGTTTTTGGGGAATTTGCGATCGCTGTTTGGGATGGGGAATCTGTCAGGAATTCTGCTGGATTTTTGCCTGTCAAACTGGCAATTTCTGCCAATTCTGAGGGCGGTAGTTCGGCGATTTCTCTGATGTGCAGGCATTCGGCGCGATCGAGCTTTTGTGCAATCCCAGGAATTTGGTCGATCTCTATTTGTTTGTCGGTGCTGTCTGTTATTGACCCCGTGCCGTCGGCGCACCACTCGTAGGTTTTGCGGGCGCGGGTTTTGTCTTCCGAGAGCAGGTAGATGTAACTGCGGTCAAAGTCGTTGAAGGTGGCGATTGCTTCCAGGGTGCGATCGATGCCTTTGTCTGTTTCCGAGCTCGGCAGGCCGATCAAATCGGTTGACAAACTGACAATCAACTGTTCCAATTCTACTCGATTCTGCAAAGATTGTGCTAGTTTTTGGCGTTCGGTAACGTCTCGAAAGATCCATACTCTGCCACAAGTTGTCGATCCGACTTTTAAAGGCAATGAATTTAATTTTATAATTTTTCCGTCTTTAAATTCTAATAACTCGCTGATTTGAGTATGTGGATTTGCCCAGACTTCGATCGCATTTTCCAGAAATGCTTGGGGGTCTTTTAATTGTGACTTGGCGAACAGGAATTTTGTTTCGATGGTTTTTTTGACCAGACCTGCGGTCGATCGGCTCAACTTTCCTGGGCTCGCGGACAAACCCCACATCTCGACAAATTTTCGATTATAATTGCATACATTGCCGTTGTTGTCAACTGCGACAATTCCAGTATCTGTAGATTCTAGAAGTGCTTGCAGCATCGGGGTCGATCGCTGGTGTTCTCTAGTTTCAAAAAATACCAAGACTGATATTTCGCTGCTTTCAACTGCGGGATTGAAAAAATAGGAAACTGGTAAAATTTTGCCGTCGCGGCACAGAAACTCGCCGTCCCACTTGCTGCAAGGTTGACGGGAGGCGATCGCCTCTGGTAAACCTAGTGTAGGTGCGATCGCCACATCGTAGCGAGCCGCCAAAACTGGGGATTTCTTGCCTGGTTTTTGCTGGCGATAGATGCGCTCTAACAGTGAAACGCCTGCAAGTTCCGACTCTCGCCACCCCAGCAAGCGTTCTGCTTCTGGATTCACCGAGATCGCACACCCCTTGGCATCAAGGATACACAATCCCGCCCCCAAACTGTTGATAGTCGCCCGCAGCCGATCGAATTCTGAAGCTGTTGGAGAGTCTGGAGAGGGCTGGGGCGAGGCAAAATCCTGCCGCAGCGGTTCCTGCTGGCTCCGGGCGTCGTCGTAGCTACAGCTTACCTGCTCTAAGAATAACTGCCACTGCTCGGCAGTGGGAGGAGTGGAGGCGCCGGCTAAACCGAGCTGTTCGAGTTGGCGCTGGAGGTGGAGATGCATAATTTCTGGCGCTTTGTAGGCAACTTTCTAGAGTATATCTTTTTAATTAATAGTATTTATACGCAGCTTACACTTAATGGAAAGGTACGCGATCGAACTCGATCGCCGATTTTATCGAGAAAGCGAGCGATGTCTCTGGTCTCTCTCAATCTTTCTAACTGCACTTATTATATTTACCCTCAAAACTTTTTCGATTGTCAACAAATCGATGCTCTGACTGTTTGCCGCACACTCAAAAATGGTATCATCTTATCAATAGAACTTACGCACAAAAATTCGGCTTCAGTGAAAAATCGCTTTTTTGATGGCTCGACTTATGCGAATCAACGGGGTTTGTGGAGCTGCAAGCGCGGAGCGTCCTTGCCCAATTAGAGGACTGTTTGAGTTGGGTTTTGAGTGTGGAGCGCCATTTCGGGAACCCGAGAGTTGATTGAGCTCAATCAAGAGCGATCGCGTGCAGGAGAGAGTACCTGCTTGATTATCACCGATCTGTCGCTGTCTCGGGCGATCGCGATCGCACTTTTTGTTAAAATTAATTAAACGAAGGTTACAGCTAGAAACCAGGAAATCAGAATCAGGTCATCTCCGGTAAAATAACCTATTTTATGATATCTGTTCCTACTCCCTTCCTGGTAAAAGATTATCTAATTCTTGTAAATATCATATGATAGCAATTCTGGAGTAAAAGTGCGGTAGGCTGGGAAAAAACCTATAGCAATCGCCACAGCGTTGAGGACATAAATAACCTCATGAATAGAGCTTCATAACCCATAGCCTAAACGGTTTAATTTCCTGATTCTGCAACTGTCCCAGGTCAACTGTCAACTGTCCACTGCTATAATTGCTCGCCCGCGTACCTCACAAAAATTGAGAACAGCTAGATGTTCGAGAAATGCGGCGCGACTAAAATTTTTTCGCGTGGTTGGGCGGGTGAGAGCGATTAACCATAATTGTCAAAAATCTCTATTTCTCAGACTTTTCGGTGAAGATCGAAGTTTCGTTGAGAATAGCTGGGAGCCGAATTGTAAAAGTAGAACCTTTCTCCAACTCGCTGAATGCGGTAATGTCTCCGTCCATCATTTCGCAGAATTTCTTAGTAATTGTCAGCCCCAAACCAGTGCCACCGTACTTCTTAGTAGTTGAGGAATCGGCTTGGGTGAAAGGATCGAAGATTCTGGCTAACTGTTCGGAACTCATGCCAATGCCGGTATCTTTGACCGTAAAAACAATCCAATCTTGAGAGGAAGATAAGGAAGAGGAGCTATTGTCAGATGGGCTAACTCCTCTAGAGGCTCCAAGTTGTTTGCGTCTGTTGGCAGTCTCGGCAGGGGTTTCGGCCCAGCGGGCAATCGTGAAAGTAATCGCCCCCGAGCAAGTAAACTTGGAGGCGTTGCTGAGCAGGTTGAGCAGGGACTGGCGGAGTTTAGTCAAGTCGGTCTGCATCGAGCCAATATCCTCAGGGCATTGTATTTCTAAGATATTGCTATTTTTGTCTGCCATCGGCGCGATCGTGGCGACTACTTGCTCGATCAAATTTAAAATGGTGAAGGTTTCGATGTGCAAGTCGATGCGGCCGGCTTCTATTTTAGAGAAGTCGAGAATATCTTTAATTAGCGCTAGCAAGTGCTGGCCTGCTGTGTTAATTTTTTGTAGGTCGTCGATGAATTCATCGGCACCGATGTCTCGGGCGTCTTCTTGCAGGATCTCGCTGTAGCCGATGATGGCGTTGAGGGGGGTTCTGAGTTCGTGACTCATGTTGGCGAGAAAGATGCTTTTCGATCGATTTGCAGATTCGGCGGCTAAGGCGGCGCGGCGGAATTCTTCGGAACGCAAGCGCTCGGTGATGTCGCTGGTCATGATTAACACGCACTGAGTGCTGCCGAGGTCGATGAGTTCCCCTGACAGCAGCCAGTCGCGTATGTCGCCGGCTTTGGTGCGGATTTTGATTTCTTGGTTGCCGATCGAATTTTGGGCTTCCAACATCTGGGCGAGCCGCCGCCCGTCTTCTGAGTTAACCCACATTTCTAAATCGCTGGGGGTGCGGCCAATAAATTCGTGTCGCAACCAGCCTAAGGAGCGCAAAAAGCTGTCGTTGGCATCGAGGAAGCGTGCGTCTGTGAGCGTGCAGATGCCGATCCCGACTGGGGAGGCGTGAAAGGCTTTGGAAAATCTTTCTTCGGAAGAACGCAGGGCGGCTTCGGCGCGCTTTCTGTCTGTGATGTCTTGAACGGTGCTGGTGATGTAGAGGGAGTTGACGGCGGCTTGTTCGCAGACTGTGCGCTGGCTGCCGTCGGGGAGTACGAGCCTGTAGTCGATAATGTAGGGCTGTTGCTGAAATAAAGCGGCTTCGATCGAGGTTTTGACTAATTCTCGGTCTTCGGGGTGTACGTATTCCAAGAAGGCTTCGAGGCTGGGTTGAAAAGTTCCCGGCTGCTGTCCCAGGATGCGGTAAATTTCCTCTGACCACCGCAATTGCTGCGTGTTGCGGTCTAAGTCCCAGTTGCCTAGCTGGGCGATGCGCTGGGCGTTGGCGAGGCTGGCTTCGCTGGCGCGCAAGGAGGCTTCTGCTTGGTGGCGTTCGGCGACGGTGGCTGCTAAGACTAAGCCGGTGACGGCGATCACGGCGATGAAGGCTTGCAGGGATAAGAGTGCTTGGGGGATGCTGCTGGCGTGTTTGAGAAAGGGGCCGCTGCCTCGGGCTATGCCCCAGATGGCGAAGCCGCAGAGGATGAAGTTGGAGAGGGCTGTGTAGCGCTGGCCGAATCGAAAGGCTGCCCAAACTACTAGGGGAAATGGTAAGTATTCTAGGGGATAGCGGGCGTAGGCGGCGCGGGTGCGGGAGCAGAAGACGAGCCAGCCGATTGCTAGCAGCAGCAGCAGCCAAATCCCTCGTTCGACCATCTTTTGGGGGTGATGGATCGGGAGTTTGGGCAATTTTTGCCAGGTCAGCAGCAGCGGGGCGACGAGCAAAATTCCCATAGCGTCTCCCACCCACCAAGTCCCCCAAATTGTGCCAAAATTGCTCCAGCTAGATAAACCGGTCAGGCAGACGATGATGCTGCCGATGGTGGAGTTGATCAGGGTAGAGCCCATGGCTGCTAGTCCGACTATTCCTAAAACGTCTTTGAGCCGATCGAGCCCGGCGCTAAAGTTAATCCTTTGCAGCAGATAAGTTCCCGTCCACGCTTGCAGGGTTCTAGCGCCTGCTGAGATCAATGCCGCGCCGATGTTGGCCGAGGGTGCGCTGATGCTGAACAGGAAGCCTCCGATCGCAATTCCCGGCCACAGTTGCCGCCCGAACAGCAGCAGGGCGACTTGGGCAATTCCCGCAGCAGGCCACATGGGGTAAATTTCTGAACTTAGGGTGAGGGTGGCAATTGCGAATTGGGAAGCCGCATAGTAGATTAGGGCGATCGCACCTACTGCAAGGAAGTACCGCCAGGAATGTCCTTTGATGGCGTTAAGGAACTTTGTCTGCATGGTCGTTTGGGGAAAAGGTGGACGGTTGTTGGGCTCTCACTAGGTGGCACGGGACGGACACACACTAGGGACAATGTTTCTATTAGGTGATGGTAGGTCATGGGTGGAAGCTAGGGGGAGAACCTGTCGATCTCACTTTTTGTGGCGCCCTCAACGGCGCGGTTTTTTTGGGGACTGTGCGATCTAATCTGGGTATAAATTTCGGGAGTATCCCTTTTTTGCTAATATATCTGTGATGGCTAAGCATTCGGTTTTTAATTTTTAGTTTTTTGTTAAAGATTTATTACCAGAAAGAATTGGTTTAAAGCCGGAACCCTTGTAGGGAGAAATTAAAATCAGACTATTCATTACTCCAATCCTCGGACTTCTTTTGTCAAGTGCTGTCAACTGTCAACTGTCAACTGTCAACTGAATGAACGAGCAACAGTCGGCGTCTTTGTGTCTCGGGCGATCGCCACTCGATTTCACCTAACATATTGCACTATGCTCAATAATACCAAATAAACCGATAATAGCGACGCAAAATCTCTGCTTTGAGGTCAGCCCGGGGCAAGAAATCCGGTTATTGAATTGTCAGTGCAGGTGGTAATGATTTTCCTGAGATTCTCAACCAATTAATCGAGGCTTAAACTGTTTTGTCGAATACAGTAAAAGTGGATAATTCACCCGATCAAAAAAAAAAATTCATTCTCTATTTCCATTTGATTGTTCCACTATAGCGATTCTCCAATTTCGTGAGGTCATCGCCATTTTTATTACCAATGACCAATGACCAATGACCAATGACCAATGACTAATGACCAATGACCAATGACTAATGACTAATGACCACTGACCACTGACCACAGACAAATCTGTAGCTTACTTGACTGCAATATCTAAGGTTAGTGTCAAACGCTCTTGAGCTTCTTTAAGGGCGTCTTGCGGGTTGCGACCAAGAAGGGTTGCTTCTATGGCGCGACCGAGGTTTTCTGACAGGCGGGAGTAACCTGAAATAATCGGGCGCGATCGGGCGGAGTTCATTTGTTCTAAAAATACTCGCAAAACAGGGTTTTTTTCCACAAAATTTTGATAAGTTTGGCTCTGTCTCGATTTTAAGTTAATTGGCAAGTAACCTGTTCCCAATGCCCATGCTGTTTGGAATTCTTCGCCGATCGCATATTCTAAAAATTCTCGGGCTGCTCGCTCTCGTTCTGGCGAGGTTTTCATTAAAAATAGGTTTTCACCTCCAACGACGGCTGCGGGACGTTTGAGAGCGGGTATGGGCATCACTGCGTAGTCGATCGCACTTTGCTGCAATTGTGCTAGCGTCCACGGCCCGGTGATTTGCATGGCAACTTTGCCGGCGATGAAGTTGTCGAGTTCGTAACCGCGCTCGGGTGCTGACAGTATTGCTGAACCTTCTTTTAACAAGTCACTCCACAATTCTAAGGCGGCGAGAGAACCGGGATTGTCGATGTGAAGTACGGGAGTTTGAGCTGTTTGGGCTGTAAGTTCGCCGCCTGCGCTGAACATGAACGGCAGCCAGGTGAATACTGTCCATTCTCCTTTGCCTAGGGGGAGCACGATGCCGTGTTGATCTGGGCGTCCGTCTCCGTTCGTATCTCGTGTGAGCGATCGGGCTACTTGCTTTAATTGCTCCCAATTCTGCGGCACTTTTGTGATTCCGGCAGCTTTAAATAAACTGGGACGGTAAAATATTCCCGTGTTGTTGGTGGCTAGGGGAATTGACCAAATGTGTCCGCCAAGTTCCATTGACTCGAAGAGTGACGGGTAGATTTCGGCTTTTCGGGGCGATTTGTCTAGCCATTTTTCTAATGGTTGAATTGCGTTTAGTTCTGCTAGTTTTCCGGCAATTGTGGCAACATTCCACAGCAAATCCGGCGGTGCATTTCCTACTATTGCTGTGAGGATTTTTGGCAATTGTTGGTCGGGCTGACCGATGTAAATTGGTTCTACTTGGATGTTGGGATGTGTTTTGTTGAATTTGTCCGTTAGGGTTTTAAATACGTCGCGATTTGGCGGGGGATTGATGCCGTGCCACAGTGTAATTTTTATTGGTTCGCCGTTTTTGGGGGTGTTTTGACAGCCGCTTAATATTAGCAGATTTAAGGTGAGGAAAATAGAGACAGCTAGTTTTAGCTGCATTTTAATTGCTTTGGGTAATTTGGATAAAATCATTTTTTAGTGGGATTCAGGGAAGCAGATTTTTTTAACCGCAGATGTAGGCAGATGAACACTGATGGACGCGGATAGTTAGAGGTTGGTGAAATAAGCTAAATCTCAAAAATCTGCGGGTAGCTGATTTGTCTCTCCTGCTGAGGTATTTTGGAGCAAAACTGTGAAAGCCTTGCTTCTAGTCTATCTTGCGGTACATCCGATCGCAAGGAATTTCCGTTAAGTGCGATCGATATTTTGCTAAATGATGCACTTCGACGGGATCGAATGCGGTAATTTGGTTGATAGCCATTGGCTGAGTTGTTCGTGATGAATATATTTTTTTGGTGATGCGATATCTGCCAATAAGCTGCAACTGGCTGGCGGCAGGATATTCGAGGATTTTTCCATGTTTCGGGAGATATGATAAAATCGACATGAACAGTAAAATTGGTGAGTCAGATGACAACTTTTAGTGTAGAGCAGTTAGATTTGACTTTGGAAGAATGGATGCAAAATCCTCCTGACGGGACGGAGTGGGCGGACGGTAAAGTTATAGTCAAACATCATGTAGAATTTGTCAATGGAGAAGTAGTTGGGAAACCGGGAATGACTGCAAAGACTCGCCGCATTCAAGCTAGATTAGTACGATATTGGGGCATTTACATGGACTCAAGCGCCCAAGGGGGCGAGGTGTATGTGGAAGTCACTTGTCAAACTCTGAAAAAAGGTCGGATACCAGATGTATCTTATATTACTCCTGAACTGTTGGCGCAAGTTGGAGAGTTTTCAGTTTTGCCACAAAGTTTTCCGCTGGTAGCTGAGATTGTTTCGCCTAGCGATTATGCTGATGATGTTTTTGCTAAGGCACAGGAGTATTTAGACTCGGGTTGTATCGAGGTTTGGCTGCTATTTCCCAAGAGTAGTTGGGTGTTAGTAATTACTCAAGGTGAGGTAGTTTTATTTAAGGCTGGTGAGGTGGCGAAGACTCAGCTTGTTTTACCAGGATTTAGCGTGGCGGTGGATGAATTGATGGCGTAGTTTTGCTGTTATTATTATAAAAACTAACTAAAAATCTATGAAAATTGTCTTTTTTGGCACTCCTGACTTTGCTGTACCTACTTTATCCAGTTTGCTGAGTCACCCGGATTTTGAGGTGGTGGGTGTGGTGACTCAGCCGGATAAGCGCCGGGGAAGGGGCAATAAGTTGAGGCCTTCACCTATAAAAGATGTGGCATTAAATCATAGTCTCCCAGTTTGGCAGCCGCGCCGAATTAAGAAGGATGCGGAAACTATTACTAAGTTGCGGGAAGCGGAGGCTGATGTGTTTGTGGTGGTGGCTTACGGCCAGATTCTTTCTCAAGAAATTCTGGATATTCCTAGTTTGGCTTGTGTGAATGTTCACGGTTCAATTTTGCCGAAGTATCGCGGGGCGGCACCGATTCAGCGGTGTCTTTTTGATGGGGAAAAGGAGACTGGTATTACTACTATGCTTATGGATGCTGGGATGGATACTGGGGCGATTTTGTTGAAGGTTTTTGCTGGGATTTCACTGTTGGATAATGCTGATTCTTTGGGGGATAGGTTGGCGGAAGTGGGGGCGGATTTGTTGGTGGAAACTTTGATAAAATTGAGGGATGGGGAAGTTAAAGCGGTTGTTCAAGATGATGCTGAGGCGACTTATGCGCCGATGATTAAGGGTGATGATTGTGTGCTGGATTGGTCGAAAAGTGCGATCGCCCTTCATAATCAAGTTAGGGGTTTTTTCCCAGATTGTACAACGACTTTTCGCGGTAATGCTTTGAAGGTGATTGCTACTGTGCCGGTGGGGCCGGAATATTGGCTGCAATTGCCGCCGGAGTTGAGGATTTTGGAGCGCGATTGGCCTGTTTTGGATCAGTTGTCGGGCGCAAATGGTGAAGTTGTCAGGGTTGTGAAGGGCTTTGGCGCGATCGTCCAAACTGGCGACGGTTTGTTATTATTGCGGGAGGTGCAGTTGGCGGGAAAAAAGGTGCAGTCTGGGGTGGATTTTGCCAATGGCACTCGGTTGGCTGCGGGTGAGGTTTTTGGGAAAGTTGAAGCTACAGGCTAGAAAGTACGGAAGGGTTGATTGGTTTTTTCCCAGTCTTGAATCGCTGTGTAGAGTTGTGTCAGCCGGAAATGAGGGGACTCGTAAGCAAGTCTGAGGTCTTTTTCTAGTACATCTGGCTCAACTTGCTTGGAGTTGCGCGTGCCTAGGGCTTTACAAAGTGCGATCGACAAAATACAAATCATATCGTGACCACAACAAACATACCACATATCTTGAGCATTTGTTTTTAAGCTATCCATCTTGGCTATAATTTCTGCTTCATCAAGTCCCAGTTTTTGAGAGTTATTTTTCACAGTTTGCAGCAACTTTGACTCATTTAGTGCCAAGGTTTTATCATCTATAAATTTACTAAAAGCTAAACCTTCAAATTTCAAAGCATAATTAAACTTTAACGAAGCCCATCGTAAATAACCAATAACTTTAGCACTTTCCAGTAAAGTCTGGCGAATATCTTTACCAAAATTATTGATTTTTTCTTCGGAACCATGTTCGGAAAGAACTTTTTCAAGTGCCGGCGATTTCAGCAGCATAGTTTCAAGATCGTGAGTATCAGTTAAGAGTAAATTAGAACTAGATGGAAAAGTACCTTCTAGTATCCAAAAATCAGCATCAACAATAGCCAACACGCCCGCAAAGTTATCCTTTTCCAGGATATTGAGCACTTTTACAACATTGTCCTTATTATAGGCAATTTCCACACGACACTTTGTGGAGTCTACCAAGTTTTTCCACACCCGCGCATCTGTATCTCCCTCAGCAATTACAAAAGATCCAGTATATTTAGATTGAGTTCTCAGTAAGCGAATTTGGTTGGCAATGTAGTTGGGGCTAATCTGTTCTCTCATGCAACAGGCCCTTTCAATTCCACTGTTAAATCCCAGCGATCGTCTATAATACTTGGAGCATGAGTTGCGATAAGCACGTCAAAGTTTGCCAACTTAATAATTGCTTGTAAATCTTTGAGAAAATCGACTTGCCATGCTATGTGCAGCGAAATTTCTGGCTCATCAATGAGAACCAAAGAGTTAGGTTTGACTTTGAATAACAACTCGTAAAGCATTACCAATTCATGCTGTTCTCCGAAAGATAAGTCTGTCGCCAACAAAGGCTTACCATCAGCCGTTGTAAAAGTAAAACCTTGATCTTTGCTGATACTCATATGCTTATATAGAAATCGCTCTTGAATAATTCTTTGGAAAAGCTCTATTTTTATAGCGAGTTCGTCAAAAACCATGAGTTTTTGTTCTACATCTTCAACATAAACTGACAAAATATTTTTTGTGACTCCATCAATATTTTGATCTACTTGAAATTCTGAATTTTCCTCTTTATCTAAAAGACCAGTTTCTCTGAAATGAGAACGCTTTTCCTCGATTTCATTTAGTTTATTGCGAAGTGTTTCTTCTGTTAGCTCGGAGGGTGCTTTATTGTTAAAAATTCTTGCAGGAAACGTTCTTTCAAGAGATTGAGACAATGCACCGTATTCAGCCAATTTTACTTGAATCTCTTCTGCGAGTTCCTGAGAATATATATTAACCGAGGGAATCATTGATGGATGTTTCGTATCTACCGCTACTTCAGGAACACTTGAGGGAGTTAACAAACGCTGAGTTTCTATAAAATGAACGTCGATAGAGCTTTTTAACTCTGACAACCACTTTGGTTCTTTCTTAAACTTCCTTGCGAATTTTTCAAAAGTTTCAATAAAGGGAATGGCAATATTTTCTAAAGGGGCTAATGACGTAATTGTATTTTGATCTCCAAATTGAATCAATGAATTTACTTCATCTTCTGTGGCACTCAAATGCCAATCCATTTTTACTCCTGAATTTGTTAATGAATTCGGTGAGAACATTTCTGGTTCTGCACCTACACGATAAAAATGAAACGTTAATTTTTGGTCTTTTTCATTTTCATTCGTTTGCTCGATAGATTTAGTTACTTGCAGGTGACTGCAATCATCAAAGTCTACCCGGAACTCTGCAAAAGGAATACTGCGAAGTTCTGAGTAACGCGAATTAAAGAATCCATTGATTATCCTGAGTAAAGCTGTTTTCCCGAATCCATTGGGCCCGTGAATAATCGTGATCCTATCTTCGATGTTCAAGGAAACTTGATGGTTGAAGATCCCAAAAAGTTTAGTAACTGAAATCTTATTGATTCTCATGTTTACCTCTGATAAAACATTGCAATTGTCGATACCTCAATTCTACAGCATATACATCTGAACAGTTACTTTCCCTAGGGCAACAGAAAAATTATAGCAGATTGTAGTTAATTAAGGCCGGGGCGGGTTTATAGATATTGTGGATTTGAATCACAGATTGTTGGTGAACCCGCCCCTACAAGTATTATGGTTAATTTATCAGACATGATATTACCTAAAATTCGACTAGAACTTCCTCTTCAATGCCCAACAAATCCCGCGCAGCCTCTAACATACTCTCAGTAATATCTTTCAAATCTTCGCGACTTGCTAAATAAGTTTTCAAAGCTTCTAACGGTTCTATACTATTATTAGCATTCAATTCGGGCAACCGCGGCCTTGCTAGCTGACTGACTAATTCCGGTTGGATTGTGTAGCTGTGGGCTTCGCCTAGAAGTGCGTGCAATTCTGCGTTATCAATTAAGTCTAATTGTTCCGATCGCAATTGGTAGATCAATCTCACGACAGCATCTTGGATTTCCTTCTTCCCAATGGCTTTAACCAAGTCAGCTTGCGGGTTTTCCGATTCGGACACGTTTACCTTAATCGTCAGAAACACTCGCACAGGTAAGGTGCAAAATTCCCACTCAGCTTTCCCCCGTTCCAAATTTATCAACACAAAACCTTTGTCTTCTTTCTCTTCGCTAAAGTCAACTCGTTCGATGCTTCCGGGATAAATTACTGGCGGATTGTTGGATAAATTAAGATTTTGATGTTTGTGGACGTGGCCGAGGGCAACGTAATCAAAACAAGGGCGTGTTAGCATGGAAACGGGAATGTTAAAACCTTTGCCGACTGCTAAAAAACGCTCTGCACCTAAGCTTGCTTTATCTGCCATTAAGTGCGCTAATAGTACGGTTGGTATTTCGGGGTTGAGGCGGCGGATTTCGCCTTCCATGGCGATCGTCAGTTTTTCGGTTAACAATTGGTTAACATCGCTCACAGAAAGGCTTTCAGTCTCCGATCGCGTCATTAAGGTCGATCGCGTCAACCAAGGCAGCGTAACCACCTGTACGGCTCCATTACGGGTCTGTATCAGGTGAGTTTCCAGGCGATCGCCCACAATAAACTTAGGTATTCCCAAAGTCCGGTAAATGCCCAAACTCGCGCCGCCCTGTCCCTGCGAATGTTGGTCGTGATTTCCTATTAGCAAAACCGTCGGAATTTGCGCGTCAACCAAGCGGCTGAATTGGCGCGCGAAAGCCTCTTTTACAAACGGTGGCGGCGTCGAATCCGGGAAAGCATCGCCGCCGAATATGACTAAATCTACGGGTTCAGAAATTGCTCTGTCCATACATTTGCTCAGCGTCGCCGCGAAATCTTCCAGCCGCGTATTTAACCCGGTTTCTGGATTAATCCGGCCGTGGGAAAAGCCGCTTCCCATGTGAATGTCTGAAAGGTGAAGAATTTTAATCATTGGGATAGCAGCGTTTTAAGGTTTATCTCAAGGTGCAGACGAGAGGAAATTGTGGCTGAAAAAAAAGTTTTATACATCATAATATAATGCCGGGAACTTTTTGATAGACTTGTTCGATCGGGCAGCGAAAATCTATACTCATTAACTCTAACTCATCTCCTTGTCGGTAAATCTGAGAAACCCAATTTCCGTCAGGAGTGAGTCGAAAACATTCAATTTTGATTTCGGATTGATTGATAAGTACATATTCCTGCAAACTCGATGCAGTTTGGTAATCGGCAAATTTATCACCTCTGTCAAAACTTGCCGTTGACGGCGACAAGACTTCAATAATCAAAGACGGATAAAGAATGAAATCGTCGGTTGAATTTATCTCCCTTTCGTCGCAAGTTACCGCTATATCGGGGTAGTAATAGCAATCTGCCTCTTCCAGTCTAACTTTTATATCTGATGTTAGAACTAAACAGGGCGAATTCCGAAGATGAGTCCCTAACAGAATGATTAAATTACTAGAAATAACGATGTGGGGCTTTTTTGCCCCAGTCATTGCATAAACCTGTCCCCGTCTGTATTCGTGTTTGATGGGACTTACTCGTTCGCCTTCTAGGTACTCTTCTGGAGAAATGTAGAAATTGTTTTTGCTGATAACCATTGATTTGTCCTCGGCTGATTTTGTGCGATAATATTTGTTTAAATTCGCAGATCCGGCTAGGACATGACTGAAAACCGGACGGCTAAAATTATGTTATTTTATTCAGTCTGCGGAGGCAGACATCGTTTGTATAGACGCGGTTTCAACCGCCGTCCTATTTTAACATAACTCCAGGAATCGGGCGTGCCACAGTTTGCCGCTTTCCGTCAATCCCTGCGATCGCACTTTAATTTTGACACTTTTGGGGTTAGCCTCATAGAGTCGGGCAATTTCCAGCATTTCCGCGCTGCTAAAGCCCGTTCCCACTGTTCCCACAGCAACTAATTTGCCATCGATTTCTTGGGCAACTTCGATCGCACTAAACGGCCGCCCCGCAACTTTTGTCGCAGTCAACCCGACAATAAATAAGTCGTATTCCTGACAGTATTTGGTTCTTACCATCGGAAACTTCTTAACATCTTTTCCGCCGACATAGCGACAGTTGTGCAAAACCCAAATTTCACCTTCTCTGTTTTCAGCTTCCTGCTGCTGGGCTAGCAAAAGTTTTTCGGCTGCGGTGCGAGATGTCGGTACAATTTCAAATTCCGAAGATAAACTTACCAGCATTTCGCCAACTGCAACTCCGGCTGTAATTCGTTCGGATTCCGCCAACGGAGTCAAGTCTTTGCCGTGGGAAAACAAACATTTGAAAATGGCATAAACTGCCGTAGGCTGGGTTGTCGGAAAACCGCTTTCAATATTAACTGTAGCAGCTTGCGCGCCAGTGCGATGTTCGCTGCCCGTATAGCTTTTGTAATACAGTTCGCCGTCTAAAACAAAAATGCCAATTTTACCTGCTGTGTCGATTAATGTGCGATCGATCGCAATTGATGCTTGTTGTCGCAGGTTAGTCGATCGCGATTGGTAGTATATCTTATCTGGTGTCGCAATGACCACAACTCGGTTGCCGTCCCGTTTGGGCTGTCCCCAATAATCAGGATTTTCGATGTAATACGAACGTTCACTCGGCGCGTCAACCGGCTGCATCGTGACAACCCTTCCCGGCTGCAAGTGCGGAGGTAATTCGGGAACAATCGGATTACTGACAGTCTCTATTTTGGCAGCGGTCTTTGATTTTGCCGCAGGAGCAGGATTGGTGGTAGAGTTGTTTGGAGTGTTTTTAGTTGGCTTTTCTCCAGTTTCCAATTCAAACGCTCTTTTCCAAAAGCCGATCGCCATTTCCGGGTATCCTTCCGACTCCGCGCACAGTGCAAAACCGATAACTTTTGCCGTACCAATTCCGCGCCCATAATCAGCCAAATACTGCACAGCGCCCGCTTCACCCATCAAGTGCAATCCTCGCGTCACGATGCGATTGTTCCAGCGTTCTCGAATGTCGGCGCTAATTTTTTTAACTGCTTTTCGCTTGGCTTCTGCGTATTCTGTAAACTCCATACAGCCTCCTTTTTTGTAGGGCTACTTTTATACTATACTCAAGCTTGATTCATGAGTCAAGTAGATCACAACTAAATTTACAAGTAGGTGGGTTTAAATAAAAGAAAGAGAGAAATCTGCTTGTAGTTGCGTATTGATAGTCAAACAGAGCAATTAGTTCGCTGGCAATGATAAGATAGCTTTGATCGCACATTGCCACCAATAAACACGTGAGTTCGATATTGCTCGCGTTGGGTTTGTCAAGTTGCGATAATTTAAGATCAAGTCTAATTGTACTGTTATGATGCGATTAATTTTGTACAGCAAACCCGGATGCCACTTGTGTGAAGGGTTGCAAGAAAAACTCGAACAGATTGAAAGCATCAAGTTTCAATTGGAAGTACGAGACATTACCGAACGCGATGACTGGTTTCAAGCTTATCAGTACGAAGTGCCAGTTTTGTTTAAAGTGCAGCCTCAGCCAATAAATTCTGCTGGCAATGCTGCATTCTCCCCTGAACAACCGTTACCTCGTCCTTCTCCCCGCTGCACAGTCCGACAATTGGAGCAAATGTTACAGAAATATTTGCAAACCGATGAGTCAAAATAGATTCAACCCAGTTTTGCGAGGAGTGATCGACATGAATTTAAGAGAATTATTAGCAGCAATTCCCGGCATTTCCTTTGACGCCCAACATCTGGCCCTCGATGCCGAAGTCAAGGGTTTATCGACTAATTCCCACGCTTGTGGGGCGGGAGATTTGTTTTTGGGAATGCCGGGAACTCGCGTAGACGGAGGAGATTTTTGGCAAAGCGCGATCGCCAGCGGTGCAATTGCCGCCATAATTTCCACCCAAGCAGCCGAGAAAACACCCCCCCAACCCCCCCTTAGCAAGGGGGGGCTAAAAAAGCTTCCCTGCGTTATTCCAGTGGCTGATATGGCTCAAGTTTGCGGTCGCATAGCAACCGCATTTTACGACAATCCAGCTAACAAATTAAAACTTGTCGGCGTCACCGGCACTAACGGCAAAACTACAACAACTCATTTAATCGAATTTTTGCTCAATCAAATGCAGTTGCCGGCCGCAATTTTCGGCACGCTTTACACTCGCTGGCCCGGCTTCCAACAAACTGCACTTTACACTACACCTTTTGCGGTTGACCTGCAAAAACAACTAGCAGAAGCTGTAGCAGCCGGATGCAAACACGGCGTGATGGAAGTCAGTTCTCACGCTTTAGCGCAGCAGCGAGTTTTGGGGTGTACTTTTGAAGTTGCTGTGTTTACAAACTTGACTCAAGATCATCTCGATTATCACCGCGATATGGAAGATTATTTTGAGGCTAAATCGCTTTTATTTGGTTCGGATTACCTCAAAAATCGCGCTGTAATTAATATTGACGACTCCTACGGACGGCGGATTGTTGAAACTCTCAAATCTGACCGAGTTTGGAGTTACAGCACTAGCGACAAAACGGCTGATTTGTATGCTTCAGATTTACAATATCAGCCCAATGGAGTTAAGGGACTGCTGCACACTCCCAAGGGCGAAACTGCTTTTGTTTTGCCTTTAGTCGGTCAGTTCAATTTATCAAATATGTTGGCTGCTGTCGGTGCTGTTTTGGAATTAGGTTTAGATTTGTCCGCAATTGTGGAGAAATTATCTCAGTTTTCGGGAGTGCCGGGACGGATGGAACGAGTGCAAATTAGTCCCGACCAAGATATTAGCGTCATTGTGGATTACGCGCACACTCCTGACAGTTTAGAGAACTTGTTGAAGGCTTCGCGGCCGTTTATTTCGGGTCAAATGATTTGTGTGTTTGGTTGCGGCGGCGATCGCGATCGCACGAAACGCCCAATTATGGGTAAAATCGTGGCAGAGTTGGCCGACTTAGCTGTTGTTACTTCCGACAATCCACGCACCGAAAATCCCGATCGCATTTTAGAAGACGTTCTAGCAGGCATTCCCGCCACCGTAAAGCCCGTCGTGATGTGCGATCGCAGCGCAGCAATTCGTACTGCTATCATGGACGCTAAACCCGGAGATGGCGTGCTGATTGCAGGAAAAGGACACGAAGATTATCAGATTTTGGGCACCGAAAAAGTCCATTTTGACGATCGAGAACAAGCCCGAAATGCCCTGAAAGAAAGAATCAACGGGGTCAGCAGTTAGTTAACAGAATACCCAGAACCCCGACTTCTTAAAAAAGTTGGGGTTCTAACAGCAACCAATCACAAATAACACTTAACAAATAACAATTAACAAATAAAACATAATAAATCAGTAATTATACTCAGATAAAATTTGATTGGCACAATTATAATTGTATAAAACACTTTAACAAAAATAGCGATGGTCATGATCTAAATCACTCAATATAGCGGTTCTCAAGCGTGGTGAGGATAGCCCATAGCCCATAGCCCATAGCCCTATGCCCTATGCCCTATGCCCTATGCCGTTCGCGTACCTCATCTTTCTGAGAAAGGCTATATCACATTCGAGATCACATTCAATCTGCTCTTAACATCAATATCATCGCAGACATCGCATCTGTAACCAACAAAACAAATTATCGCAATCAAACTCTTACGGAGTCAACACTAAATCCATGACTAATTATCCCTATTTGGTTCACTCCACATCATTCGATCCTCTGTCACCTTCGGTAGACTTATCTGTTTCATTTGCTCAAAAATATATGCAGCAGATGAAAGGCCCTGCCCCAGGATCTGCTGGTGAGGATCGCTTTGTCGATCGACGACGTGCCGGAATGGCAAAAAGAATGTTGGACTCACTGCGTTCTGTGAGCGCAAAATCCTGGACTAAAACAGATAATTTGCTGGCGCAAGAGTTAGTTAATCACGGAATTGATGGCGATCTCATTGATCCCTGGCAGATTTCTGGTGGCATTCATAAAGTCTACAAGTTTGCGATCGAAGCCTATGCTCAGCAACTACCACCCTATAGTATTGTCACCAAAGTCAGCCCAGTTCTCGGTGAAGTCCGAAAGCAAGTCACAGCAATTGATCCCCGCGTCCTGGGCTTTGTAGCCATGCAGTATCACTACACTGGAATACAGTTGATGGACTTGCTCCCCGACGGCGAGCAGGAGAACTTTCTTAACTACGTCAAGATTCTCGACGATCATCTGTATATGCCACTGCAACGCGCCTACCAAGCCGCGGCGAATCATCCACCGGATTCGGTGGCGGTACAATCGGTACGGGTACTGATTCCGACGATGACCAAGATTTCTGAACGGGTGGTCGATCGGGTGAATCAACTATACCCACGCTATCGTTGTCATTCTGGGCCTCTCAACAGCCCACATATCCGCACATCCAGCATCCGCGATGTCGAGATGTTTCAAGTCTATATGTGGGTTTGTCTCCTGGAACGCAATCTACACGCCCTAGAGACGGAACTGTTTCCGCTGTGCGTGATGATTTACCCTAAACTCAATGTCAGTTGGGAACTTGTCAGCCAAATGACTCACTTACTGCGCAAGGAAATTTGTGCCTGTCTGTCACCAGAACAAGCGAAGTATTGCGAACCCTTCTACGAGATTCTGCGCCGTATGTTTTCAGCGGAAGTTTTTCCGAATGCTTGATACCGCTCGACAGCAGTAGTCTCTCAAACTCTGATAAGTGGCTGAAAGTTCATCTCGTAAGGATTTCTGGTAATCTGGTTGTAAAGCTCAAAAAGGTATGCCCCGAAATATCTTGCGGGTTCATGACTTGTTGAGAGTCTAGGGTCGGCAAACACGATCTAGCGCCTGGATAAATCAAATCAAGGGGGAAATTATAGTGAAAACGATCGTACAAAATACTTTAACAAAAAAGAGCGATCGCTATGATAGAACTAACTGGCTATCAAATTCTCGATCGCATTTACTCAGGGACTCGCACCCTAGTTTATCGCGGAACTCGCCTCTGCGATCAAACACCCGTCATCATCAAAGTCTTGCGGAGCGAGTATCCCAGCTTCAGCGAACTGGTGCAATTTCGCAATCAGTACACGATCGCCAAAAACCTAAATTTACCCGGAATCATCCAAACCTACAGCTTAGAACCCTACCAAAAATTTGGGGTTAGAGCCTCCCCCTTCAAGGGGGACTTTCTCCGAATTCTGACAGAGCGTTGAGTATTCCTATGACGAGCGATGCTCTTATAGGAACAGGAGGAATAGAAAAATGCTTGTTCTCGAATTCAAGGCTTACGCAAAACCAAATCAGTTTCAGTCGATCGATGAAGCGATTAGAATTTGTCAATTCATTCGCAATAAATCAATCCGGCTGTGGATGGATGGTGGTGCAAAATCTTGGTTCGATCTTTCTAAATATTGTGCAATTTGGGAAGAGAGAATTTGACTTTGCTAATAAGTTAGGTGCAATGGCTCGACAGGCAAGTGCGGAGAGAGCATGGGCTAGTATTTCCCGTTTTTACGATCATGTCAAAAAGGGCATTAAAGGTAAGAAGGTTGGTTTTCCTAAATTCCAAAAAGACTGTCGATCAGTTGAATATAAAACTAATTCTTGGAAGCTAGCAGAAGATAGGAAATCAATTACATTTACGGATAAGTGCTCCATTGGCAAGCTGAAGCTAAAAGGGACTCGCGATCTCAATTTCTACCAGCCAGACCAAATCAAACGAATTCGACTAATTAAACGAGCCGATGGATATTACGTCCAGTTTTGTATCCAAGTAGACCGAGTAGAACTCGTTCCAATGACAGGCAAAACGATTGGATTAGATGTGGGACTTAAAGAGTTTTACACTGATTCAAATGGCGAAATGGTTCCCAACCCTAGATTTCTGCGTAGAGGTGAAGCACGGTTAAAACGCGCTCAACGTCTTGTAAGCCGGAGAGTAAAAGGTGGTTTAAATCGCCGTAAAGCTAGAGTGATTTTAGGTAAGCGACATCTCAAAATAAGTAGACAATCGTATTGCACCATGTTGTTAAGTTAGCAAGGTGCGTAATCACATCAAACGATGTAGTAGTCTATGAAGATTTGAGAGTGTCTAACATGGTTAAAAACCACTGCGAGAGCAAAATCGATTAGCGATGCTTCTTGGTATCAGTTCAGAATGTTCTTAGAATATTTCGGAAAGGTATTTAGTCGGATTACCATTGCGGTAAATCCAGCTTACACAAGCCAAGAATGCAGCAGTTGTGGTGTTGTGGTCAAGAAATCTCTATCCACTCGAACCCATATTTGTCAGTGTGGGTGTGAGATGGACAGAGATCATAATGCCGCAATTAATATCCTAAATCGCGGGATAAGTACGACGGGGCACGTCGGAACTTCGATCCATTTGAAGATCGTGAACGCTTAGGGAGACTGGATCTCTCTCTTCAGGTGCAGCAATGTTCTTGAGTTAAGTCCGGTCTAAGAACTAAGAATCCTTGTGCGTTCACGCCAAGGAGTGTCAACAGAATGGCTATGCGTTGATTGTCGAAGACTTTGGGGGAATGTCTCTGAAGGAGTGGACGAGGCAAGGGGAAAGTCTACCCAATTTAATCGAGTTTTTCCAAATCGCGATCGACTTAAGCAATACATCAGATATACTTTACCGCCACCGCATCATTCACAAAGACATTAAACCCGCCAACATTTGTTTATGAATATTATCGCCAACCCGATCGATGCTTTGGATACAGCCGTTGGGCGAACCTTTGCCCAACTGCAAGCCAATCCTGCGCGAATAATGATTTGTACTGAAAGGTCGATCGACCTTTCAACCGTAGCAATTAGTATCAAAGATAATGGGCCTGGTCTATCTGACTCAGTGAGATTGCGGGTATTCGACCATTTGTTTACTACCAAAGAGGTTGGGAAAGGCACGGGATTGGGATTGGCGATCGCCCGTCAGATTGTAGTCGAAACCCACGTAGGAACTTTAGACGTAGAATCAACCCTAGGACAGGGTACAGAATTCATTATTCGTATTCCTACTCTGGAAATAGGCGATCGCCCTAATTGAGTTGTGACCTAAATTACAACAGAGTCATCAAAAACCGTATAAAAATATACTAGATAGACTCTTGTCTCTGACTTAACTTTTTCAAAGGAATACCAGTATGTCTTCCGCCGCCAAAAAGACTCGCGATCGCTATTTCATCTATGGTTTACCACTACGAGCATTGCTAGTCGTGCCATTTGTCCTGCAAATTTGCGTGGCGGTTGGTCTGACTGGATATTTATCCTTACGCAACGGACAACGCGCTGTCAACGACCTAGCTGCTCAGTTGCGTAATGAAGTAAGTAATCGCGTTGCTCAACATCTGGAAACCTATCTTACCGTGCCGGACAAAATTAACCAAGCAACCATTGATTCCTTCCAGTCTGGTTTGCTGAAGACTGATGATTTACCTAGCGTGGGGCGCTTTTTTTGGGGGCAAATGGCATTGTATGACGTGGCCTACATCAATTATGGGTTGCCCAACGGTCAATACGCAGGTGCAGGCATAAATCCTCAAGTCACTCAGCGGCAGATTATGATCAGTGAAATATCGCCGGCCACAGAAAATATTAACTACAATTTTACGGCCAATCAATGGGGCGATCGCATCAAACTTCTCAGAAAGGTTCCTGAATATGATTTTAGGGAAGAAGGTTGGTATCAAGTTGCGATGGAAGCCAGAAAGCCAGCCTGGGGTAAAATTTATGCTTGGAGTATTAATGATAAAACAGTCGTTTGTATCGGTAAAGGGCAGCCTGTATTCGATCGCAATCAAAACCTAATTGGCGCTGTTGGGGTTGATGTATTGGTATCTAGTATCAGTCAGTTTTTACGCAAGTTAAAGAGTAACGATGACAGCCGGATCTTGATCGTTGAACGAGATGGCACACTGGTAGCTACTTCGAGCAAAGAAAATTTTTATGAGCGTGTTGATAACAAGGTGAAGCGGCTCAAGGCGACTGAGAGCAAAGATCGTCGGGTTCAGGCTACTGCCCAATACTTAAAAACAAAGATGGGTAGCCTTGGTGTTACTCGGACAACTCAACAATTCGATTTTATCTTTAATAATGAAAAGCAGTTTGTCCAAGTTACGCCTTGGAAAGATGATCAGGGTCTAGATTGGCTGGTAATAATAACGGTTCCCGAATCTACGTTCATGGCACAGATCAATGCCAACACCCGCACCACGATTGTCTTGTGTTTGGCCGCCTTATGTGTAGCAACAGTGCTGGGAATTCTGACATCACGCTGGATTACAGCCCCGATTATCCGTCTCCAAAAAGCGAGTGAGGCGATCGCCACCGGAGACCTCGATCGCCCCGTGGAAGTAACAGGAATTAATGAATTAGAAGGATTGGCGCGATCGTTCAACCAAATGGCAGCACAGCTCAAAACCTCATTTACTGTACTCGAAGATCGCGTCGCAGAAAGGACTATGGAACTCCAACAGGCAAAGGAAACCGCCGATTCTGCCAATCAAGCCAAAAGCGAATTCCTTGCCAACATGAGCCACGAACTCCGCACACCCCTCAACGGCATCCTCGGCTACGCTCAGATTCTACAACGCAGCGAATCGATGAGCGAAAAAGGACGCAGTGGCGTCGATATCATCTATCAGTGTGGATCTCACCTACTGACTTTAATCAACGATATCCTTGACCTCTCTAAAATCGAAGCCGGTAAACTAGAAATCCATCCCGCCTCATTCTACTTTCCTTCCTTTCTCCAAGGCGTTGTAGAAATCAACTCTATTCGGGCAGAACAAAAAGGAATTACCTTCGAGTTCCTCCCAGATGATAACTTACCTATGGGAGTTCTTGCTGATGAAAAGCGTTTGCGTCAGGTATTAATTAATCTATTGGGTAATGCGATTAAATTCACCAATCAAGGCAGTGTCACGTTCCTAGTTGAGAGAGTCGAAGCAACTGAGAAACCAGATTTTTCTACCCTCCGTTTCTCGGTGAAAGATACCGGAGTTGGCATGAATCCAGAACAAGTAGAAAAAATTTTCTTGCCATTTGAACAGGTAGGTGATATCAAAAAAAAATCCGAAGGTACTGGATTAGGACTAGCAATTAGTCATAGAATTGTCTCGTTGATGGATAGTGAAATTAAAGTTAAGAGCATTTCAGCCGAAGGTAGCACCTTTTCTTTTGAAGTGGAATTGCCCGAAGTTAGGGATTGGGCTGCGGCTTCGAGAGTTGTGTCACAAGGGGCGATCGTAGGCTATGCTGGCGTTCGACGCAAAATTTTATTGATCGATGACCGCTGGGAAAACCGTTCGGTGTTGCTCAATCTTTTGGAACCAATTGGTTTTACAATTATTGAAGCTAGTAACGGACAAGAAGGACTGGAGCAAGTTTTACAGACAGCACCGGATTTGATTATTACCGATTTGGCAATGCCAGTTATGGATGGGTTTGAGTTTTTGCAGAAATTGCGATCGCGAAGCGACTCCGAAGGAGTATCGCATCCAGAACTACAACATCACATCGTGCTGGTTTCTTCGGCCAGTGTGTTCGATCTCGATCGCCACAATAGCATTAAAGCCGGCGGCAATGATTTCTTACCCAAACCCATTCAAGCTGAAACCTTGCTAGAACAAGTGCAAAAATATTTAGAGTTAGACTGGATTTACGAAGAGAAGAAAGGCAAGCAACTAAATGAGCTTGATGTCGCTCAAGAAATTAAACCACCATCTCACGCTATATTAACCCAACTTTCTCAACTAGCCCAAGTCGGCGATCTAGATGGGGTAATGGAAATTGCAGACCAAATCCCAGATGGGGAGACAACTGCTTTTTTCCAAAAACTGATCCAGCTTGCGGAGGCCTGCGAACTACAACAGCTACGGGCATTTATTCAGCAATATCTCGCTTAATCTGTAGCAGTAGAAACTATGCCTAACTCAACCAATCCTTTTATTTTGATTGTGGATGACAATGCAGCTAACTTGTCTGTCCTCTCCAAAACCTTGAAATCAGAAAACTACAAAGTTCGCATGGCAGTGGATGGCGAAGAAGCCCTAGCTATGGTGGCCTATGCTCACCCAGATCTAATTTTACTCGACGTGCAAATGCCCAAAATGGACGGTTTTGAAGCCTGCCGCCGCCTCCAAGCAAACCCGGATACCAAAGGTATCCCAGTAATTTTCATGACGGCTTTAGCAGATACCGAGAATAAAATCAAAGGCTTGTCCTTGGGGGCGGTGGACTACATTACCAAACCTTTTGAGCCGGAGGAAGTATTAGCCAGGGTGAATGTTCACTGGCGCCTCAAGCAACTCACTGACACCTTAGAACAACGAGTGGCAGAACGTACTCATGACTTGCAGAAAGCTCAATTGCAATTGGTGCAGCAAGAAAAACTCTCCACCCTAGGACAACTGGTAGCGGGCGTTGCCCATGAAATCAACAATCCTATTGCTTGTGTGGTGGGTAATGTCAATGCTGTGCAAGATAGCATCAATGATTTATTTGTTTTGATTGATTTATATCGTCAACAATTCCCCCAGCCCGGCGCGACAATTGAGGCAGAGCTACACACGATCGATCTAGAATATCTGCGGGAAGATTTGCCCAAACTGGTTAAATCCATGAAGGATGGGGGCGATCGCATCGTATCTATTAGTAAAAGCCTCCGCATTTTTTCCCGTGCTGATAGCGATCAAAAGCAGAAATTTGACCTCCATGAAGGTATCGATAGCACCGTGCTAATCTTGCGTCATCGCCTTAAGGCTAACGACCGTCCAGCTATTGAAGTGATTACTAACTATGGTGATGTGCCAGCAATTAATTGTTTTCCCGGTCAATTAAATCAAGTTTTTATGAATATTATTGCTAACGCGATCGATGCTTTGGATGCAGCGAGCGTTGGGCGAACCTATGTGCAGTTAGAGGCCGATCCGGGGCGAATTATCATTTATACTCAAATGTCGATCGACCTTTCAACCGTAGCAATTCGTATCAAAGATAACGGCCCCGGTATGCCCGAGTCAGTAAGATTGCGGATATTCGACCATTTGTTTACTACCAAAGAGGTTGGGAAAGGCACTGGATTGGGATTGGCGATCGCCAAGTCGATCGTTGAAGAAAAACATGGGGGTAAACTGAGTTGTATTTCTGCATTGGGAGAAGGAACGGAGTTTGTCATTGAGATTTTAATGGATTAAAAATCTTGACTTTTAAATAAGGTTTGTACTGAGGACTAAAGTCCTCAGATTTATGCGGACTAAAGTCCTCACTACAAACCAATTTTGTTGTGGAGCGGGCATAATATGACTATTGCAGCGGCAAAAATACTGTCATCACCTCACCCTTTTGGGGCCGTTGGCGAATTACCAACTTCCCGCCAGCAGCCCGAAATAAATTCTTAGTCACGCTCAAATTTAAGCTCAAACTTCCCGTCTCCGGCTGTACCATCAACAAAGGCCCGATCGATCGCAAAGGAGCATTCGCCGATGCAAAAGTCGATGCGCCATTACCTTCCGATAAATGTTCCGATTCCAACTGCAACTTTAACTGATCGCCCGCCAAAGTCACCTCCACCTGAATGCGGCTCCCCGATCGCAAAGTGCGAGTAAAATTCTCAATCAAATTAGTTAAAACCTGATCCAACATCGTCGGATCGCTGACTACCGCAGGCAACTTTTGCGGCACAATAACTTCTAAAGTGTGGTTGCGCTGACTTGCCTGTTTTTGCCAGCGCGGAATGCTATTTTGCAGCACTTCACCGAGGGACATCGCTGTTAGGTGCACCCCAGAATTTTTGGCTTGCGACATTTCCATTTCTACGGCGCGGAAAATTAAACCGAAGCGATCGATCTGAGCGGTACACTCAGCATCAATGGTTTCCAAGCGCTTCACCACCACTGCATCGAGTTTGGGGCGTTTCAGCAGCAATCGAGTCAGAGTGCGGATGGTGGCCAAAGGAGTGCGGACTTCGTGGGCGATCGCCTGTAGCAATTCCACCTCTTTAGTCGCGAGAGGAATTGAAGACTTGCACTTGATATCTGGCCGGCCTTTGAAACTATTATCCAATCTTTCATCCTTTACCCTACCTGCTTCCTCTTTCCCGATCGGCAAATTATTCAACAACAAGCGGCTGAACAGCGTCACTGTTTTATAGTTTGGAGCAACAGGCAAAAACTGCTGGAACAGCGCGTCTAGTTTAGTAGAATTATTAGTTAATTGGCTCGCTGGCAAATTCAGACCGCCCTCAGAATTAGCAAGCAAAGAGTCACTTTCAGTCACCCGGCGCCGCAAAACTTCCCAAGCTTTGGCGACTACTTGCGGATCGAAAGAAAATAGAAAAGCCGGAATGCCCGCAGCATTTTCGCCTAAAACCATCACCAGACTAAAACTAGCAGTTAAAACCACACAAAACTGTTCGTTTGCCAAAGGATCGCCGATCGCCAAAGCCAGCGCAGGCGCAGCAGCAAGCGCAGATATTTGCTCCTGAGCAGCCGGCAGCAAAGCTAAAGTTTGTCTAGCACGAAAAGACCACAAAGCTGCATCGTTATCGGGAATACTGGTAAAAATCCAATTAGCAAAGCCCGAAGCCACAGCGGGCTCTGTCAAAACCGAAGACGGGCCCGACAAAACCAATCCCTGACAGGAATTAGGATTTGGGGAGAGACAGTGTTTTTGCTTGGCGAGCATTTGATTCAAAGTGGCGATCGCCCCATACCATTCGTGTTCCGCTTTCAGCCGAGAAGCCCCGCGGCTCCCCGGACACTTCGAGCGGCCATTTTCCCTGACAAACCTCGCATCAAAGGGACTGAGGTCATTTTCTAAAGCCTCGGAGGCTAAAATTTCGCTGATCGTCGGTAAAAAGTAAGTATTCACAGTAGTTATAAACCCACCTTCACCGGACATGAAGGATGAAGTATTTATGTATAGGAAATTTCAGGAGTAAGAAATCAAGCACCAGCAGGCTAGAAAAATCCCGCATAATTTCTGGCGCCTTGCTCCTAACTCACAGGATATCCACATTTGTCAACTATCGATATTGGCAGAACCGTACAAATAAGTCGCAATCTCCGCGCTTGGGGCGATATTTTGCACGAATCAACCCGATCGCCCCGGCAAAAGTGCAAAATGGATGCAGTTAAATAGTGCAAATTCATGCCCACCTCGATCGCCGACTCGAAAAATCTGCTGTCAGACTTAATGGCACGCTACCGCAACCAAGTCGATTATCTAGCAATTCGACTAGAAGAAGCCGAAGGAACCGACATCCTGCTGCGGGGCGAAAAAATTGAAACCCTCAGCGAAGGAGTCTCAATCGGAGGCCAAGTCCGAGCTTGTCACAAAGGCGGCTGGGGCTTTGCCAGTTTTAACCGACTTTCCACCCTCGCCGAAAGAATCGAAGAAGCCATCGCCGCGGCCAAACTGATCGGCGAAGAAGAAACGATTCTCGCGCCAGTTACACCCGTACAGGACATTTGCTTCCTACCGTTGACAGGAACAGACCCCCGTTTGGTGCCGCTAATTGAGAAAAAGCAATTGTGCGATCGCTACGCAGCCATTTTGCGTAGCATAGACCCCCGCATTGCCACCATCTCCGTGCGCTACGGCGACAGCACCCAGCGCATCATCCTCGCCACCTCCGAAGGAACCATGCTCGAACAAGGCTGGGCAGACATGGAAATGCGCTTTGCCGCCACCGCCCGCTGCGGGGAAACCGTACAAACCGGCCGCGAAACCACAGGTTCCCGGAAAGCTTACGAAGATTTAACCGAACTTGACACCCAAGTTCGCAGCGCCGCCCAGCGCGCCGTAGATTCCCTAGCCTTGCCCCCCGTCCAAGGCAATACCTACACCGTCGTCATCGACCCAATACTCAGCGGATTGTTCGTCCACGAAGCCTTCGGACACCTTTCCGAAGCGGACATGGCCTACGAAAATCCCGACATTTTGGAAATTATGACCCTCGGCCGCCAGTTTGGCCCCAAAAATTTGCAAATTTTCGACGGTGCAGCGCCAGAGGGACACCGAGGCAGCTATTTCTACGACGATGAAGGGACTCCGGCGACTACTACTCAGTTGATTAAAGACGGTGCTTTAGTCGGGCGGCTGCACTCGCGGGAAACTGCGGGCAAGTTGGGAGAAACGCCTACTGGTAACGCTCGCTGTTTAAATTATCACTATCCGCCGATCGTCCGCATGACGAATACTTGGATCGAACGGGGTGACACGCCTGTTGCTGACTTATTTTCTGGGATCGAAGAAGGTGTTTATGCGCGCAATTGGCAAGGCGGCATGACTAACGGCGAAATGTTTACTTTCAGCGCCGGTGAAGCTTGGATGATCCGCGACGGGAAACTGGACAATCCGGTGCGGGATGTAACTCTTTCGGGTAATGTTTTCAGCACTTTAGCGGATATTGAGGCGATCGGCGACGATTTCTACTGGGATGAATCCGGCGGCTGCGGCAAGGGAGGACAAAGCGGTTTACCCGTGGGCTGCGGTGGCCCGAGTTTGCGGATTCGCGATGTCGTGGTTGGCGGCGAAGCTCCGGCAGAAGATTAAAGCTGCAAAAGTTTAAAAAATAAAGGTAAAGCGCCAGATTCCTACTCGCGCTTTACCTTTATTTTTTGAGTGCAACATTTCGCGCCCGTTTGTGGTGTCTGATATCTTGAGGACGCTTGGCAGAAAAACCTGCCAAGCCAAAAATTAGGTTTTGATTCGTCAAATACGGCTAAAAAATCGGTTTTTTGGTACTCAGTGCCTAAATCCTGAATTATGGGATCGAAATCTTCAAGTTTTCTCCTCCTCTCCCAATTTTCCACTCTCTCATTCTCCCCATATCCCCCTAATTTCCAACAGACAACAATCATTTTTTTCGGGTTTATCTCCTCCCGGTACCTGGTTCTGGCGCTACATCTTTATCGGTATCTGCGTAAAAAATCTGAGTGTCGGCTAGAGCGGTGATAATTTCGGGAACAGAGCTGTCTCGAGCAAAAAAGGTCGATCGAGTTTCAATGCTTTGAGCCTTAACTGCGGTGCCGCTCAGTAACAGGCTTGACATCAGGATAGAAGAGTAGAGGCGCATCATAGAGTTCCGTGTCGTATTTTCCACTTCTTGATACACAGCTTCTACTCTGCTATCAGGCTAAAAAAAATGAATTGTGGCGAAACCATCAATTAGTAATTGACGGCACCTGCAATTTTTTTGATTTTTCGTCAAAACGGGGTGAAACCCCTCATTTAGCTCGCTTGTTCGCTCATAAGTTCGAGTTGCCTGCTGTTTGCGGGCAACAAGCAGAATTTAACCCCTGCAATCCTCTTTAAATGCTCTTCAAACCAGGAAACGAAAACCGCAAATTGTAAATTTTTACGGCTCTTCAGATTAACTTCATAATTTATTGATATGAGGACGCAACCATTCAAGAATTGCGCGCAGGGATTATAGAAATCAGTTTTCAACCGATATCGCCAGTTAATCTCAAATCAAAAATCAAAAATCGAAAATGGAAAATCGACTGACTTGCGCATCTATTTGTAGGAACAAGGAGTCGAGGGTTGACGAGTTGTCCAAAACAACATCAGCTTGTTGGCACTTTTGAGTTAGTGACATCTGGGCGTTAATTCGGGCCGACGCTCGATCGCAATTCAAGCCGTCTCGCTGCATCAGCCGTTGTAACTGCACTGCGGGCGAACAGTACACCACCCAAATTTCTGTACACAAATCAGTCATGTTAGCTTCAAACAGCAGCGGCACTACCAAAACCAAAGTTAACGTGTCAGTCGTGGCGCAGAAACCGGGTTTTTTTTCAACAATACTTCGTTCTAGCTCGTGATAACGGTGAAAAAACCCGGTTTCTTGAGTTTTTGTACCTAAGTCCTGTGTGTTTTGGGATACATGACTTAATGCAGCAATGCAGCTTTGAGTTTCCTCAACAAATCGGCGGCGCACGTAAGGGTGAATCTGTTGTTCCAACCACTGACGCTCGGCTGGGTTACAAAAAATAATATTTCCCAACTCTGGCCGATTTAAATTGCCGTCGGGGAGCAAAATATCAGCGCCGTATCGTTCTACAATAGAGTCCAGTATTGGCGAACCTGGGTGCACAGCTTCGCGGGCGTAAATATCGGCATCTAAAATCGGAAATCCACAGGTATCTGTCAGATAATTAGATATAGCGGTTTTTCCGGTGGCGATGCCCCCAGTTAAACCGATGGTATGGACAATTATTCGATCGCTCATAATTTTCTGGCGTTTAAAATTCCTGTGTTTCGACACTTACTGTCAGTCTTTGCTATGTTGGTGACACAATCAAATTTAGACTTAAAATTTAAGATTTGCGATCGAGAGTTAGCGTTAGGAATTGTCAGCATAGGGGTGCGATCGACTCTTTTTCACCTAAAATCTCCATTTAAAACTCGAATTAAGGTCTAGATCGAGGCAAACTTATGAATGCTCAACGTGCTGTGCGATCGATTCTGGCAGCAATTCCCCTTGCCGGATTTTTGATATTAGATTTTTTACCCAACCTGGTTTTCTTCAAAGAAAATAGCAGCGGATGGGTGATTGTGGCAATTTATCCCCAATCTCAAATTGCCGCGGCCGGGCCGATTGTTCCAGCCCCAGACGGCACCAGAACCACCGTCACCGCCCCGGGTACAGGGTCGCCCCCTCACTACGACATTAAAGGCGGCACACCCTCGGGAGACGGAGCAAATCTGTTTCACAGTTTTACTCGATTCGGTCTAAATTCTGGCGAAACTGCCAATTTTATCTCCAACCCAAACATTAAAAATATCCTCGGCCGCGTTGTCGGCGGCGATGCTTCCTTAATTAACGGTCTAATTCAAGTTAGCGGTGGCAATTCTAACTTGTACCTGATGAACCCCGCAGGGATTATTTTCGGCACAAATGCCCGACTCGACGTGTCGGGGTCTTTTTTGGCTACCACTGCTAGCGGTATCGGTTTTGACAGTGGCTGGTTTAACGGTACGGGGGCGAACAACTACGCGGCACTCGTCGGCACACCTAACACTTTTGCTTTTGGTTCGCAGTCGGGGAGTATTGTCAATGCTGGTGACTTGGCTGTGGGAACCGGGCAGAGTTTGACTTTGGTGGGTGGTACGGTCATCAGTACGGGGCAACTTTCAGCGCCTGGGGGTCAAATTACGGTGGCGGCGGTTCCGGGCGAAAATCTGGTGCGGTTGAGTCAAAATGGGCTGTTGCTGAGTTTAGAAGTTTCTCCGGTAGCCACGGTTCCCGGTTCGGAAGCTTTGCCCTTTTCTGGGCTAAGTTTGCCCAGGCTGCTGTCTGGCCCTGGCGTGGCTCACGCTACTGGTATAACTACGAACGCTCAAGGTGAAGTTGTACTGACGGGCGGTCAAACTGTGGCCGCAGGTGCTGGAACTGCGCTGGTATCGGGTGCTGCGGATGTGTCTGCCCGATCGGGCGCGGGAGGAAACATCAACGTGTTGGGGGACAAGGTAGGGCTGTTGGCAGCGAAGATTGATGCTTCCGGGCCAGGTGGCGGCGGCACGGTGCGGATCGGGGGAGATTACCGCGGCGAGGGAACTGTGCCGAATGCG
Organism: Microcoleus sp. A006_D1; assembly: GCF_036702805.1. NCBI lineage: Bacteria > Bacillati > Cyanobacteriota > Cyanophyceae > Oscillatoriales > Microcoleaceae > Microcoleus > Microcoleus sp. A006_D1. The sequence continues at coordinate 81,488 of NZ_JAUBVZ010000015.1, read as the reverse complement.
GCGATGACTTATGTGGATGGCAAAAGTTCGATCGCAGCCAACGCCACTCAATCAGGCAACGGCGGCAGAGTTTTTGTCTGGGCGGACAACACAACAGCATTTTTGGGCAGCATCAGCGCGACGGGCGTTTCTGCAACTCCCAGCAGCGGTGTTGGCGGGTTTGTGGAAGTTTCGGGGAAGCAAAGATTGATTTTTAACGGGACTGTTGATACCTCCGGGACAAACGGTTTGGGGACTTTGCTGTTAGATCCGGAGAATATTTTAATTACAGATTCGGCTGAAGCGGCGGGCGATGCGGCAATTATTGCTAACAGTAATATTTTGGCAGCCGGAACTCCAGCAGGACAGCAAAACAATTCCGATCCTTCGCTGACAATTTCGGCCTTAGCTTTGGAAAGTATGTCGGCGACGGCAAATGTGGTTCTGGAAGCGCTCAACGATATTAAAATTGCTGATTTGGCAGACAATAATTTGAGCTTTCGAGCAACTACTGGTTCGGTGACATTGAGAGCAGATGCCGATCGCAATGGTGCGGGTGTTTTTTCGATGAATGCTAGAGATACAATTAGCACTCAGGGTGGTGCGATCGCCATTTCGGGCAACCAAATTACGGCGGGCAATTTGTCGAGCAACGGCGGAAATATTAGTTTGATTAGTCCGGGAACAACGGTTGCGAATAATATTTCTGCATCCAATCCGAACACCGGTAGCAGCGGAAATATTCTGCTCGAAGGCTTGAACGTCACGGCAGAGAAAGTTGATGCTAGTGGCTCTAAATCGACGGGAAATGTAACTCTGACGGCTCGAAGTGTTCTGGGAGTGAGCTTCGTCGCAGGCGGTTCGGGAAATATTACTTTGACTGGTAATGAAATTAACTTGACAGGTGACAAAAATTCGGTCAGCGGTACTGGCTTTTTGGTACTGCAACCTTGGAACCCTGGTCAAAATATTGCGATCGGCGGTTCAGCAGATGTCGGCACTAATATTTATTTGAATCTGACGGCAAACGAACTCGGAAGTTTGCAAAATGGGTTTGCTGGAATTACGATCGGCAGCAGCAACGGTAGCGGTGCGATTTTGATTGCTAACGATTTTACATTTTATGACCCGCTAATTATTCAATCGCCGGCGGGTTTGGGAACAATTACTACCAGAAGTTCCCTCAGAGGGTTCGATAATGCCTCAATTACTCTGAAAGCTGACGGTAATATTGGCACTGGAAATATCACTACCAACAATCAAGGAATTCGCATCAATAGCAAAACGGGCAATGTCACCACCGGTCAGCTACGCACTGGAACAGCCCCCAGGATTAGCACTTCTCTCAATTCTTCCCAAGTGCCGCGCTCGGCGGGGGATGTTAGTGTTACCGCAGAGGGCACGGTGAATGCAGGGCAGATCGACACGAAAGGCGATCGCGCGGGCAACGTGACGCTGACTGGCCGCGGCGGAGTTACTGCCGGGGCGATCGAAGCTGGCGGCTCGCAAACAGGGGGAAATATTACTCTGACGGGCAATGAAATTGACTTGACGGGCGGCAATAATTCGATCGCCAGCAACGGCAATCTGGTGCTGCAACCGGCAGATCCGGCTCAAAATATTACTATTGCCGGTGCTGCTGATACCGGGGCTTTGGACTTGACTGCGGCGAAATTGAATTCGCTGCGGAACGGGTTTGCTTCCGTAGCGATCGGGCGTGCTGATGGCAGCGGGCTGATAAGTATTGCTGGGTCAACAACAGCGCCAAATTCAACGCCAAATTCAACGCCAAATTCAACGCCAGTGGCGGCGGTGACATTTCAAGATCCGACGACGCTGCGATCGCCCAATGGTACTGGTGCGATCGTGGGCACGGGTGCGATCGTCGGCATTGATAACGCCTCGATCGCTCTGATGGGCGGTACTGTTAACGTCGGAGACATTACCTCGAATGCGGGGATTAACATCACTAGCAGTCAGGGTAACGTGACGACTGGTGTTGTTTCATCTCGATCGGCTTCCGGGGCAGCGGGTGATATCAACATCCGCAGCGCCGGTGCGGTAGCAGCGGGCAATGTCAATGCTTTCGGTGCCATTCGCGGCGGAGATATCTCGATCGCAGCGCCGGGGCGGATCGTGACAGGGGTGATTAATTCGGGTTCGGAGTCGGGAAAGGCCGGATCGAGCAAGATTACCGGCCAGAAAGATGTTGAAGTTGTTTCGATTAAAGCTCGCGGCAATACGGGCGGCGATGTGGCAATCGATGCTGGGGGAGCGTTTCTGGCTGCGGGAACGGGAACGACTGCCGATCGTGCCTCCAGCGTTAGCATTTCTACAGACGGGCTGGTGCGATCGGGTTCGCTGACTCTGTTACAAAGCACTTGCGCGTCGGGAAATTGCACGGCGACGACGACTGTGGCGACGGGAAACTCGAAGTCTAACCCTGCTACCCCAACTACTACCGGGCAACTGCTGAGCGTGCCGAGTCCAGCACCAACTGCGACGGTGGTACTAAAAACGACAGGCAATTCTCCACAAATTGTCACTCAGACTCCCGCAGTGTCTGAGCCCAAGATCGATACCGCAAATGTATCTCCAGGAGGGACTGCTACGCCTGTTGAGGTGCGGTCGAGTGAGACTGCGGCCGGGTCGGTACTGCTGTCGCCGTCGGTGTTAAAAGACAATCGGGCTGCGCCTGCGGGGACAGAAAACGGCGGCGCGACTACGGCACAGAAGCCCGCGAGTGGTGGAAATGCAGAAAGTGTAGGAAGTTTGAGGTTTCCTGAGATTGCTCGATCGAGTGCGATCGGGCAAATCAGTCCGATCGACGCAGTGCAGCAAAGGGATAGAGTTCAGGGCCGAGAATTTGAACGTTACTTTGGCGGCAATCTCGGTCAAAAGTCAATCACGCAGCAAAGTATTCGAGATACTCTCAGCAGCGTCAATAGCTTGACGGGAGTTAAACCCGCGATTGTTTATGTGTGGGCAAAAGAGAACCATTTAGAACTTGTGCTGTTATTGCCAGATGGCAAAAATGTTTTTAAAACTGTGTCGGCAAGTCGCGAGACTGTGCTGCAAGTTGCTAAAGAATTTACGAATGCTATCCGAACTCCCAGAAGATTGAATGCTACTGATTACAAGGAACCTGCCGAGGAACTTTACCAGTGGTTAATTGCACCGCTGCAACCGGAATTGGAGGCTAACAAGATTGATACCTTGGTGTTTTCGATGGATGCCGGTTTGCGAACTTTGCCTTTGGCTGCTCTGTTTGACGGCAAACAGTTTTTGGTGGAAAAGTACAGTTTGGGGCTGATTCCCAGTTTGAGTTTGACTGATACTCGCTATGCCGATGTTAAAACTTCGGAAGTTTTGGCGATGGGTGCGTCGAAATTTCCCGAAAAATACGATCAAAATCCTCTGCCTGCGGTGCCGCTGGAAATATCGACAATTGTGGGCAAGATTTGGCCTGGTTCGTCTTTTCTCAACGAAGCTTTTACTCTGGCAAATTTGAAGGATAAGCGCAATCAACCGCAATACAAAATTATTCACTTAGCTACTCACGGCGATTTTCAGCCTGGTGGGGCGGAGAATTCTTACATTCAGTTTTGGGATACTAAGTTGCGGTTAAATCAGTTGGATCAGTTGAAGTTATCTAATCCGCAGGTGGAGTTGTTGGTTTTGAGTGCGTGTACTACGGCTGTGGGTGACGAACAAGCTGAGTTGGGGTTTGCGGGGTTGGCGGTGCACGCTGGGGTAAAATCGGCTTTGGCGAGTTTGTGGTATGTGTCAGATGCTGGTACTTTGGGGCTGATGACTGAGTTTTACCAGCAGTTACGCACCGCACCGATTAAGGCTGAAGCCTTGCGCCAAGCGCAGTTGGCGATGCTGCGGGGGGAAGTGCGCTTGCAGGATGGTTATTTGGTGCGATCGGGCAACAATCAAGCTCTGCCTTTGCCGTCGGAGTTGGCCGCCAGGGGCGATCGCAATTTGTCGCATCCTTATTATTGGGCTGCTTTTACGATGATCGGTTCGCCTTGGTAATCTTGGTAATATAGTTTTGGTTAAATCTCTTTGCTGTTATGCCGAAATTTGAAGACCAACTCGATATAGTTTATGCTAGCGATCGCGCTTGCTGGAGGCAATGGTTGGATCAAAACTCTGGAAAGGCGATCGGAGTTTGGCTGGTTTACTACAAAGTCAAAAGTGGCATACCAAGCGTGCGATACAGCGAAGCAGTCAAAGAAGCACTTTGCTTTGGTTGGATTGACAGCAAAGTCAAATCCTTGGATGCAGAGAGTTACCAACAAATCTTCACGCCTCGAAAACCAAAAAGCGTCTGGTCAAAATTGAACAAGCAATATATCGCAGAATTAATCGCCGAAGGGAAGATGACGGAAGCTGGGTTAGAAAAAATTATAGCAGCCAAACAAGATGGCTCATGGACAAGCTTAGATTTGATTGAAGCATTAGTGATTCCAGCGGACTTAAAACAAGCTTTAGAAACGGACGATGCTGCAAACAGAAACTTTGCAGCATTCAACAAAACAACTAAAAAAAATATCCTGTTGTGGATTCAAAGTTGTAAGCGCCCAGAGACGAGATTGAGCCGCATCGAGAAAACGATATGTGCGATCGCACAAAACAAAAATCCCTTGATTCGCTAGTATACCAGATCGAACTATACACTAAAAATTTAGAAAATGTTCCACACCATTCTTGTCGCAGGAGCAAGTCGCGGAATTGGGCTGGCGGTTGCCCAGCACCTCGCGCCGAAGTCTCGCCGTTTGCTAGCCGTATCCCGCACGCCTTCACCAATTGGCGAATGGATAAGTGCTGACTTGTCAGATTTGACTGGTGTTGAGACAGCAGTGCAGGCAATTAACAGCGATGTACTCGACGCCTTGCTGTACGTGGGAGGTACTTGGGAAACTAATGCTTTTACCAACCAATATTGTTTTGAAAACTGTTCGGATGAAGATATTGCACGAGTCATTGCTGTGAACTTGATTGCACCAATTCGACTGGTTAAGGGGCTGTTGCCTGCACTCAGGCGATCGGACAATCCGAAAATAGTGTTTATGGGCGCTTTGTCGGGGCGCGATAATTTCCCTGCCCGCGAGGTTGCAAATTCAGCATCCAAGTTTGGATTGCGAGGAGTGGTTCACGCGCTGCGGGAGGAATTGCGATCGCAACAAATAGGTGTCACCGTAATTAATCCGGGCAATGTGGGAACGCCGGAGGTACTGGGGGATCTGGAAGCGGAAGGAATGCTGGGCGGTCATGCAATTCCACTCGCTGACCTACTTTGTATTATCGACTGCGTGTTGTCCTTATCGCGTGCAACTTGCGTCAAAGAAATCGATTTACCTGCAATGCTTGGCACAGGGGCCTGATCGGGTGTGTAATATTATGTCCCCTTAATTACCCGCAATCAAAACGTTTCGTAGTAAGGACTTTAGCCATCAGAAAAACAAGGACTGAAGTCCTCACTACGAACCAATCTGTTCGATAGTAAGGACTTTAGCCATCAGAAAAACAAAGACTAAAGTCCTCACTACAAAGCAATTTCACTAATTGCTAGCTGCTATTTGACTCAAGCGTTTGAGGATGCGGAGCACGTCATATAAATTATTGGTGCGATTGCTAATTCCAAATAAATCAGATGTAGTATATCGCGGTGATTCTCCTGGCACTAATTTGACAAAGATGAAACTGCCACCTGTAGCAATCATGCCGTAGCTGGGTTTGTCGCGATTGGGATTTGCCAGCATATAAGCTAAGATTTGCGCCAGCCCAGCTTCGATGGAAAATGAAACTCGTTTTGATTCGATTACCATCAGCCAAAACTGGTCTTTCAAAACTAAAGTGTCGATGCTACCTTTGATGATTACCCCTTCGTCTTCTTCGGAAATTTCGACAGATTTTTCCGGTTTAATGTAGAAAGGATGCAGGTAAAACTCGCCGGCAAATAACAGTGGAGAGACGATCGACAAACTGATGGTTTTTTCCAGCATCGGCGGATACTCTAGCAAGTTGAAGTAACCCGCTTTGATCTGATCTAGCTGTCGTTTTTGAAAGTCGCTGATTTCTGGCAACTCGTCTTGCCATTCTCGAAAAAATTGGTCGTCTGTGACAAGTTGCAGGTCAAAAAGTGTTTTTAATTCTGCTAATGTGACATTTTTAGCTTGAATTGTTTGAACCATAATTTTAATTAATTAATTCCAAATTTTTTGCAAATTAAGCACAAATCCTGGCAAAACATTTTCCCCAGAAAGGGTTGGCGGAGATTGTAAAACTTCCACTTCTTGACCGGGGCGATAAATTTCTACTTCCCGTTTTTTGCGGTTAATCAGCCAACCCAAACGGCAGCCATTATCCATATATTCTTGCATTTTTTCCTGAGTCTTTTTCAGGCTGTCACTCGGAGAAAGAAACTCGATTACAAAATCAGGACATAAGGGGATAAATTTGTCTCTTTGTTCGGGTGTCAAAGCTTCCCACCGGGATTTCTCTACCCAAGACGCATCAGGAGAGCGATCGGCTTTACTGGGCAGAGTAAACCCTGTGGAGGAATCAAAGGCTTCGCCGAGTTCGGTTTGCTCGTTCCATATCCAGAGTTGAGCGCCTGCTGTTAAGTTTCGTTTCCCAGTTTCTCCTCCGGTTGGCGGCATGACGATTAATTCTCCGTTGGCGTTGCGTTCTAGTTTCAATTCTGGGTGTTCTTCGCACAGTTGGTAGAACTGTTCGGAAGTTATTTTAATAATGGAATTGAGGTTTAAGGTGATAGCAGTCATTGTTTTACCTGCTGTTTTTTTTAACCAAATCGCGATTTATGTACAGAGACTAAAGAAACCGGGTTTTTTTACATGGATTAAAGCTTTTGATGCAGTATTTTTGTAAAAAACCCGGTTTCAAGTGAGTCCATTTCTTAACTTCTAATTCTACTGCAATTGTTTGATTCTGTTGAGCGCGTCTTGATACGCACTGGTTCTGCCGCCTTGCTTGTAAAGTTCTGCTGCTTTTTGAAAGTCGGCAATTGCTTTCGGTTTGTCTTCTGCGGCCAGGTAAGCTAAGGCTCGGTTGTAGTGGGCGTCGGCAAAACCGGGATTGGCTGCGATCGCCTGCGTGTATGCTTGAATAGCAGTAGAACCGCGGGTGGGGTCGGAAATTACGGCGATCAGCGTGCGGGCGTTGCCGATATTGAAATGCAATTCTGGGGTGTTCTTGGGCTTGAAAGCGAGTGCTTTGTTGAAATCGGCGATCGCCTCCCAAGCATCTCCTCGATCTAACCGCGAAAGTCCTCGAAAATAATAGGCTTGGGCGTCTTGCGGATTGGCGGTGGATACCGGGCCGATGGTTGCGGGAGTATTATCTACTTTCAACTCGGATTTGTTGATTCCCGCCGCCACTAACTTGGCGATAAAAGTATTAATGGGAACTGCTGCATTAAATCCAGTTTTAATCGGGGCGACTTCGCCGGAACTGGTTTGAGCGAAACCGAATTCCCCTTGTCCGTGTAAACCGATGACTCGGCCTTCGGAGTCAAAAACTGGCCCGCCGCTCATACCGCTCCAAGTTACGGCTTGATACCGCAGAGTGTAACCTTCCGGGCGGTTGCGCGGGCGGCTGGTAACGAGTCCGGGAGACAGTTCGGGTTCTCGTTCGGCGCCGAAAAGTCCGCCGGTAGCGGGATAGCCGTAAACGAAGATTTGAGTGCCGATGACGGCTAGATCGGAATCTGCGATCGTCGCGACGGGATATTCTTCGGGACTTTCAAATTTGACTACTGCTAAATCGGGGTCTGTGGTGGTTGTTTGCAAGCGGGTGACTGCGGTGGCTTGATAGTTTTTGCCGATCGACGTGCGAACGGTATATTTCACGTCTGCCTTTTCTACAACGTGATTGACTGTTAAAACTGTGTAAGTTTTGCCATTTTTGGCAATAATTACGCCAGAACCGTCTCCTAGGGAACTATTAATTTGTACTGTCAGCGGCCCGGCAATGCTGGCGACTTCTTGGGGTGTTTTGGCGATCGCAGGCTGGCTGATGACTATGGTTAAGGCTGCGGTGGTTCCTGCTAGCAAGGTGCTTAAGGTGTCGAAACGAGAAAAATTTATATTCATGGTATTGGTAATTTGACGTAAAGGCGATCGGCTTTGTTATTTACTGATAATTTTACTCGCTTTTTTGTTCCGCGATTCCCTATGTCAATACTCAGTTATAGGGTGTGCGCACCTTCCTGCTCTCAAAGTAGATTTGCCAACTTATTAAAACTCAACAATACATGACTCGAACTCGGTACTTAATTCTTCCTTAGTAATTGTCCCTTGTGCGACTTGCATGACTAAATCATAAGCTCGATCGTCCGTGAAATTAAGAGTGCAGCCATTTAAACGCAAAAAGGTATCTGCCACCGCAAAAGCAGTTCTTTTGTTGCCATCAATAAATGGATGATTCATCGCTAGGTGATAGAGATAGGCGGCAGCTTGTTCGCTAATTGTTGGATGCAAAAGTTGACCGCCAAAAGTTGCTTGAGGTTGAGCCAAAGCTGACTCCAACAAGCCTTCGTCTCTAACACCGGAAGTGCCGCCAAAGCTATAAATTTGGTCTTCATGAAGTTCTAGCACTTCATCTATGGAGATAAATTTAGGAGTTTGCAAGGCGACGATAAACCTCCTCTCGTTCTTTTTTAGATGCTAGATAAGCGTTCCAAACATCACTTTTATCGGATTTTTCAGGATTTTTTGCTTTGAGGGCTAGTACAAACTCAAGCACTTCTTTCAACAGAGGTTCTGGTACTTGGTCAATTTCTTGGAGAAGTTGGTCTTTTGCGGTCATGTTTCCTCCTCGTTATTTTACAACCATTTTACAACTTACAGAGCAGATGATCAAGGGCTACCCGTAAAATTCGGCGGTTGAAACCGCTAAGATAAAACTCGGCGGTTTCAACCGCGTCTACACAAACGTAGGCCTTAGCCTTCCCGAAGGGTAGTCTGCCTCCGCAGACTGAAGAGTAGAGTAAAGTTAGATTACAAAGTTTGATGTTTTGTTGCCCATTGGACGATCGCCTCAGTCAACCCATCTAAGGTGTATTCTGTGGCTTCTACGTCTAATTTGCCCAATAAATTTTGGCAGCTTTTGGAGGTTTCCGGGCCGATGGAGGCGATACAAACGCTTTCTAGCCAATCCTCAGACAAGGAGAATTCTGGAGTTTTTTCTATCAGGTGGCAAAAGTTATGCACAGTTTTGGAACTGGCAAAAGTTATGATATCGATGGCTTGATTTTGGAGTGCTGTTAGGGCGATCGGATCGATAGTTTCGGGACAGCAAGATTGATAGGCTGGTACTTCGATTACTTGCGCTCCTTTGGCGGTGAATTCTTTGACTAAAACTTCTCTCCCGCCGCTTTCTACTCTGGGAAATAGGATTTTGCAGTTTTGCAAGTTGTCGGGGAAGTTTTCGACTAGGGAATCGGCGACAAAGTTGGGGGGGATAAAGTCTGGTTGTATCGAGTGCGATCGCAAACTTTCTGCTGTTTTTTTGCCGACTACTGCGATTTTAATGCCAAATAAGCTGCGGGCGTCTTTGCCTTTGGCTTGTAAGCGTTGAAAAAAACAGTCTACGGCGTTGTGGGAAGTGAGAATTAACCAGTGAAAGCTTGACAATTGTGCGATCGCGCTATCCAACAGTTCCCAACTCGAAGGCGGGCCAATTACCAACGCTGGCATTTCGATCGCGCGGGCACCGAGTTGCTGGAGTCGATCGCTAAATTCACTAGACTGGGAAGCGGCACGGGTGACTAAAATCGTTTTTCCGGCTAGGGGCTGGCTGTGGTTAACAGTGGCTGGTGTATTGCTGATGTTTGTGCTTTCAGACTGGATTAAATATTCGCGCAATCTGACTACTTCCCCAATTACGATCACGCAAGGCGATAGAGATTCACCTGCTGTTTGCTGTACAATGTTGGAGAGAGTGCCGAGCCAAATTTGCTGTTGGGGGCGGCCACAATCTCGGATAATGGCGATCGGTGTTTCGGGCGATCTGCCGTGTTTTTGCAGTTGCCAAATTATATCGCTTAAATTGCGCCCTCCCATCAAGATTACCAAAGTTTCTATCCGCACTAAAGCTTCCCATTCCAGCGCATCTGGTTCGTGGGCGCTCATCACCGCAAAACAGCGGCTCATCACCGGATCTGTCAGGGGAATTCCTGCTAGTAAAGGTGCGGCTAATGCCGACGAGATTCCGGGTATCACTTCAAATTCGCAGCCTGCTGTAATTAATGCTTGAATTTCCGAACTCGACCGACCAAAAATAAATGGATCGCCGCTTTTTAGCCGCACAACTTGTTTACCTAGTTGGCAATGTTCTACCAGCAAACGGTTGATTTCTTGTTGCTGGGCGGAAGGTTTACCGCCGCGTTTTCCAACTTCTATTTTCCGACAGGTTGCTGGGATTAATTCGAGTTGCGGGATGTCGATGAGTGCGTCGTAGATTAAGACTTCGGCTTGGGAGAGCAGTTTTTGCGATCGCACTGTCATCAAGTTACAATCTCCGGGCCCCGCACCGACTAGATAAACTTTTCCTGTTGGGTTTTTCATAAGTCATCCTCAATAGTATACTTTATGCTGTATAAACATTTTTCTTTCTTCCTTCTTCCTTCTTCCTTCTTCCTTCTTCCTTCTTATGCAGATTATCATCATTACGGCTTCCGATGCAAATTACTTTGAACTGGTGCGAGGCACTATTTTATCGGTGCGGGAAAAATCAGAGAGTGAAAATGTGGCGATCGGCTTTTTCGATCTCGGCTGCACTCCCGAACAGTTGCAATGGCTGAAAACACAAGTTAATCTCATTCAAAAACCCGATTGGGACTTTGACTTTCCAGGTAAAAATGAAGCCCCTGACTATCTCAAAGGACTTTTGGCGCGTCCGTTTCTACGCAGATACTTTCCCAATTTTGACATCTACCTGTGGATAGATGCCGATGCTTGGGTGCAAGATTGGGAAGCTGTGGAACTATTAGTTAGAGGCGCGCAAAAACGGGGTTTGGCAGTTGTCCCAGAATTGGACAGAGGCTATTATTTAGCTTACGGCAAATTGCCTTGGTACTGGGAATTTGTTTACCGCGATTATCAAGCGGCTTTTGGTGACGAATTGGCAAAACAGTTGCACAGCTACCCAACTCTAAATGCAGGTGTTTTCGCGCTGCACAAAGACGCGCCGCACTGGGAACTTTGGGCGGCATATCTGCAAGAGGCGTTGCAGCGGCACGTTTCTTTGATGACTGACCAAATAGCTTTAAATCGGTTGGTTTACGGCACTGAAATGTTCGATCGCACGGAGATGCTGCCCGCTAGCTGTAACTGGAGCTGCAACTTTGGTTTGCCCGTCTGGGACAAGCAGCAAGCCTGTTTTGTGGAGCCGTATTTGCCGCACGGGGCGATCGGCATTCTGCACATCACCGGTCACAAGCACGACTTAGTAAAATTAGCAACAACCGACGGGAATCAAATCGAAATTAGTCTCCGCTACCAACCAATCCAACGCCCAGTATCTCCACAATTAAAAACAGTACAACCACCATCTGAAATCACAAACAATACTTTGTTACCTGCCGGAGATTACGTGTCGCCCGGATTGAAAATTATCCTCCCAGATGCGTACTTTCCCAACATGATTGTTGGCGACACCAATACTTGTCCGTGGCCTTACCTGCGCCGAGAAATTCCGCACAATTGGTATGTCGATCGCCGTGCTAGTTCAGTGGGATTTCTCAGCCGCGACGAAGCACACATCCTTTACAATACAGCCCTGCAATTTGCAGGCAAAAAAGCCTTAGAAATCGGCTGTTGGCTGGGATGGTCTGCTTGTCACTTAGCCCTCGCCGGAGTTGAGTTAGATGTCGTCGATCCGCTGTTAGAAACCGAGAATATCAGACAAAGCGCGATCGATTCAATTCAAGGCGCTCTCAATGCGTCTGGCGTGCAAACTTCCGTGACGCTAGTACCCGGTTACAGCCCCCAAAGAGTAGAGGAATTAGCCAATCAATTTAACCGCAAATGGTCGTTAATTTTTATTGACGGAGAACACGAAGGTGAAGGCCCGTTAAATGATGCGATTGCGTGCGAAAAATTGGCTGAAAAAGATGCAATAATCTTATTTCACGATTTAGCTGCTCCTGCTGTGGCGAAAGGTTTGGATTATTTGAAACAAAGGGGATGGCAAACGGTAATATATCAAACAATGCAAATTATGGGGGCTGCTTGGCGGGGCAATGTCGCGCCTGTAAAACATCAACCAGATCCGAATATTTCTTGGCAGTTACCAGCACATTTGCAGGGTTATGCAGTCAGCGGTATTTCATTGAGCAAAGAGTTGCCAACCCTACAACAGCCTAATTACCAGACAATTATTCAAAGCAGCACATCGTCAATGCAAACTTCTCCTGCAAACTTTAAAAATATCTTGTCAATTGTGCGCCCCTATACGTTGCTGAGCGAATCTAGATTATTTTCTCTCTATTGTTTGGTCAAGCAAATATGCGTGGAAGATTTGCCTGGAAATTTTGTTGAATGCGGAACTTGCAAAGGCGGTTCAGCAGCGTTAATGGCATTTGTAATCAAACATTACAGCCGCCGTCCGAGAGTGCTGTATGCTTTTGATACGTTTGAAGGAATGCCCGCACCTACTGAGATTGATAAACATCAGGGAATACCTGCAAATCTCACCGATTTTGGCGAAGGAACTCTCAAAGCTGCAATTAGTGAAAATTTAAATAAAATCTGTGAATTACTGCAAGTTAAAGATCTTGTGGTACCAGTTAAGGGATTATTTGCCGAGACTTTACCCAAATACAAGTCAGCAATAGGAAGTATTGCGTTTCTGCACGCTGATGGCGATTGGTATGAGTCCACAATGGATATCTTTAATACGCTTTATGACAGTGTGATTGCTAACGGTTTGATTCAAGTTGATGATTACGGGCACTGGGAGGGCTGCAAGCAAGCAGTACACGATTTTGAGAAAATGAAAGGCGAGTCATTTTCTCTGCATACTATTGATGAAACAGGAGTCTGGTTTCAAAAGTTGAAATAAACTTTTACGCAGTTAAATTGCATATTTGGGGCGGGCAAGATGCCCACCCCACAAGAGTTTAATTATTTTGTGATGGTTGATTGAAAATCCAAAACAGCTTATCTAAAGCTCGTTAATAACATCAAGAAAGCGTTTAACTTGTTTTTTCCAAGTCCAATCGAGCATAAAATTAGCCGCAGCTAAACCGCGATTTTTTGCTGCTTCGCGATTATTATAAACTTGCTCCAAAGCCTCAACAACTTCTGCAACGTCAGACTCTCCCCAACCTTCAACACCGGGAAAATGAGCAGTGGGTTTAACCCGTCCCTGATGCGATAAAGGATAGCAAATGTTGCTGTAAATCAAGTCTAAATGCCCGGTATTTGCTGATAAAATAGTCGGAATTCCGCAGGCCATACTTTCCATTGCGACTAAATTAGTGCCGCCTTCGCAGCGGTTGGTGAAAACAGCGCAGTCGGCTTCTCGCAAAATTTGTCCGGCGAGGTGATTGGGAATTAAGCCGATGTCGATAAAAGAGTCAACTGGTAAACCGTTAGCCGCCAACCATTGCGAAATTCCTAAACTTCCGTCGCGGTTGATATTGGGAAGTCCCGCAACGTTTCCGGTTTGTTCGATTCCCAGCATATATTGAGGCCAGAAGTTGTGCCAGGTTGTTAACAATAAAGCTTCGGGATGTTTGGCGCGAAATTGTTTGAAAGCGGCAATTACAATGTCTTGTCCTTTGCGATATTCGAGTTTACCACCGGAGAAGATGACGAAGCGATCGCCAAATAGATTAGATTTAGGTGCAGGATGGAAAATTGCCGGGTCAATTCCTTGGTTTACCATCGCCACATTAGTCAAGCCGCAGCTTCTCAAAACATCCGCATTCCAGTTGGAACCGGCGACAATGGCGCTGTATTTTTTGGCTGTTTCTAGGGCGGCGGCGGTGATTCGCGTGTCTTCAAAAAAGATGACTCCGACTTGACAAGCGCTGGTAATTTGATTCTCCACTCCCGAGGATGCTAAATTATTCCCCAAAGCGTAAAGTACGGGAAAGTTGCAGGTAATCTGTTTGTCGGAGTTCGCGGTTACTAATTCCTGAAAAGTTTTCTGTTTTTCTATTGCAGGTAATAACAGGGATTTGTGCAGCGGGTTGATGGATTCTGAGGTGATGGATGGCGCTGCTAATAGTGCAACTTCCCAGGCGGGATTTCGCAGCAGTTGCAGTGTTAAATTCATGCCGTAAATTCCCCAACCGCTGGTGATGCTGATTGGCCAACTAATTCCGATTCCGGTTATTTGTGGCGGGGTTTGTGAGGGTGGATTTTGAGGCGGAGCCTCTGGATATGCGTTACCAGGCAGAGCCTGGGAACGAGCCTGGGAACGGGTAATTAGCTGTTCTAGGGCTGCTTTGATGCGATCGCCCACGCCATCCCAATCACCGGGTTTTGACTGCCTAAACAGGCGCGCAGTGGGATACCAAGGGCTGTCTTCGCGATCGAGCATCCAGCGCCAATCGGGGACGAAAGACAGTAAAATCCACACCGGTTTGCCCAAAGCACCAGCCAAATGAGCAATAGAAGTATCTACGCAAATTACTAAATCGAGTTGCGAAACAATCGCTGCGGTGTCGGCAAAATCGATGCAATGTTCGCTTACATCTTGAATTTGCTGTTGATTTAATAAACTGGAATCGCCCGCCGACAAATCTTTCTGAAGGCTGTAAAAACTCGCTCCCGGAACATCTAAAAAATTCACAAAATCGCTGAATTTGCACGATCGATCGCGATCCTTGCGGTGCAGCGGGCCGCCCGCCCAGACAATGCCGACTTTTAATTGATTGTGCGCTTCTACGGAAAATTTCGCATCCGGCGGCGCAGCTAAATAAGGAATATTCGCGGGTATATTTTCTAAAGTTGTTCCCAAAATTCGCGGCAAACTTAGCAGCGGTGCTTGCACCTCAAAATCCACACACTCGCTGGGGCGCACTACTACGCGATCGACTCCGGCTATTCCTTCAAATAAACGCTTCAGCAAGACATGACAAGCCACAACAACTGTGCCGCCTTTTTGCTTGACTAAAGATGCGTAGCGGACAAACTGTATTGTATCGCCCAAACCTTGTTCTGGGTGCAGCAAAATTGTTTTTCCGTGCAAATCTGAACCTTCCCAAAGCGGTTGCGCGAAATATCTCGGCTCCAATTCTTGAGTTTGCCAGCGCGATTCGTACTCCAGAAAACCCTGTTGAAAATTGCCAGTTAACAGCAAAGCTAAGGCTAATCTCAGGTGCGATTCCGGTGATTCTGGGCATAGTTTAATTGCTTTAGTGTAGCAGTCGATCGCCTCGACAAATTTTCCTTGTTCTTCGAGGGCGCAACCTAAATATAAATTTGTTTCGCCGAGATGGGGATTTGTTTCTAGCGCTTGTTTGTAGTGCCAAATTGCCTCGGCTGTTTGCCCGTTTTCCTGTTTGAAATAACCTAAATAACTGTGGGCTTCGGCGTGGCTGGGCGAGGCGGCGATTACTTGTTGGTAGCGCGCGGCGGCGTCTGCTTTTTTACCTTGTTTTCGCAAGGCATTTGCTATGTGAAACTGTATGTCAATTTCTGTGATGGCGTTGGGAGCGATCGCGCTTGGGGGTTGTAGCCCTTGACTGGTAAAAAATGAGGTTGTTAATTCTTGTAAGGCAGTTTTTAGGCGATCGCACACTCCATCCCAATCACCCGGTGTTTGCTGGCGAAACAGTCGCGCCGTGGGATACCAGGGGCTGTCTTCGCGGTGCAACATCCACCGCCAATCCGGCATAAAACACAGCAAAATCCATACCGGTTTACCCAAAGCACCCGCCAAATGGGCGACAGCAGTATCCGCGCAAATGACTAAATCTAGTTGCGAGATCACCGCCGCAGTATCGGCAAAATCGTTCAAATTGTCGCTCAAATCTCTTACGGAAATTTGAGTTAACAAAGTAAGATCTAGCGCCGAAACTTGTTTCTGAAGACTGTAAAAACTTACGCCGGGAATATCTAACAATTTCAGGAAATAGCTTAAATCGAGCGATCGCTGAAAATCCTTCAAATGTTCCGAACTTCCCGCCCACACAATCCCAACTTTGAAATTGCCATCGGAATTTAGCGAAAATTGCCAATTCGGCGGCGCAGCTAAATAAGGAACATTTGCGGGTAGATTTTCTAAATTTGTTCCCAGAATATGCGGCAAACTCATCAGCGGTGCTTGCAATTGGAAATCAGGCAATTCGTCCATCCGCACCGCCACTTGTTCGATGCCAGGAATCTGCTTAAATAAACGCTTCAGTTCTTGATAGCAAGAAATGATGACTTTGCCGCCTTTTTGCTGCACAATTGCTGCGTAGCGCACAAATTGAATGGCATCGCCCAAACCTTGTTCGCAGCGCAGCAAAATAGTTTGTCCGTTCAAATCTGAACCGTCCCAAATCGGTCGCTCGAAATTCAACCGCGGCAAGTTTTTCGCCTGTTCAGTTTGCCAGCGCCGCTCGTATTCTGCTAAACCGCGCGCCAAGTCCCCAGTTAACAGCAAAATTAAGCTTAAATTGAAGTGAGCTTTAACACAATTTGCATCAATTTCCAGGACTCTATTGTAACACGAAATCGCCCGATTCACGTCTCCTATTTGTTCGACAGCACTGCCTAAATTATTCACTGCTTCTACATAATTTGGCTGCAATAATATGGCTCGTTCCAAGCTAGAAATTGCCTGTTCTATTTTGCCCGCAGCCAAGCATAAAGTTCCCAGGTGATAGTGTGCTTTAGGATTATTTGGTTCTGCTGCAATCGCTCGCTGGTAAAGCCTTTCTGCGTCTGCTGGCTGAGATTTTGCTTGCATCGCCACGCCCAAATTTACTAGGGCTGGCACGTAATTGGCATTGATGGAAAGTGCTTGCTGAAAATAGCCGATCGCACTTGGCAACTCGCCCTGCTGCTGGAGCGTGGCGCCGAGGTTGTTGAGAGCTTTGACGTAAATCGGATTTAGGGCGATCGCCCTTTGAAAACAAAAGGCAGCCTCGGCGATACGGCCGCTATCTTGCAGCAAAATTCCCAGGTTATTTTGCGCTTGAGGGCAGTTCGGGTCGATTTCGATCGCGCGCTGATAATAGACAGCAGCTTCGGCTAAATCGCCTGTTTGGTGCAGCGTCACCGCTAAATTAGTAGCGGACTCGATCGAATCTGGCTGCAAAACCAAAGCATTCTTAAAATACGCGATCGCCTCGATAAATTTTCCTTGCGATTTCAGCAGATTTCCGCGATCGAACTGTTTCTTAGCCAACTCAATATTTGGCTGAGTTGCTATTGGCGGTAGAGCTTCTTGATGCTGGCAAATTATTGCTCTCAGCGCCAAATCAGCTTGTGCTAAAACGGCTTCCCAATCCCCCGCCTTTTGCTGGCGAAACAAGCGCGCCGTCGGATACCAAGGACTATCTTCGCCCTCCAACATCCACCGCCAATCCGGCACAAAACACAACAACACCCACACAGGTTTACCCAAACCACCGGCCAAGTGCGCCACAGAAGTATCTACAGAAATCACTAAATCCAGAGCCAAAATTGCCGCCGCAGTATCGGCCATGTCGTGCAAATGAGAGCTTAAATCTGCGATCGGCAGTTGCTCTAACAAAGCGCGATCGTCTGCGGTAAGTTCCTTTTGCAAACTGTAAAATTCTGCTCCGGGAATATCTAACAGTTTTGACAACAACTTTAGCGGTAACGAGCGCACTTTATTTTGTGAATGTTTGGGATTTCCCGACCAAACAATTCCCACTTTAAATTGAGAATTTTTAGGCAAATAACATTTTAAATCCGGCGGCGGAGCTAAATAAGGAACTTTTGCCGGGATTGTTTCTAAAGTTGTTTCCAGCAGATACGGCAAACTCAATAGCTGCGCGCACACTTGAAAATCCGGTGCAGCTTTTGGGCTGACGATTAACTGATCAATTCCTGAAACTTGGGCAAACAACCGCTCCAAGTGCGGCAAACACCAAAAAATTACCCTGCCGCCTTTTTGCTTGACTAACTCTACGTAGCGGACAAACTGAATTGCATCGCCTAAACCCTGTTCCGGGCAAAGCAAAATTGTTTTTCCTGCCAAATCTTTGCCGTCCCAAAGTGGCTGGTGAAAGTTGTGTTGGGGAAACTGTTTTTGTTCCACCAGCAGCCGCCATTCGTACTCGGAAAAACCGCGCTGCAAATCTCCCGCCAGCAGCAATGCTAAACCTAAATTTAGATGAGCTTCGGGGGTGGCGAGATTAAATTCAACTGCTTGGCTGTAGCAGGTGACAGCAGCGTCAAACTCGCCGCGATCGCGCAAAGCACTTCCCAAATTGTTGAGGGGATTGATATAATCGGGTTTGAGTTCGATCGCGCGACGGTAACATTCCATCGCCTCTGGCATTTTTCCCGCTTCCTCAAAAGCTTTACCCAGATTGTTCAAAGCCTCTGGAAAGTAGGGTTTCAGGCTCAAAGCTTGTTGGTAGCAGGCGATCGCATCTTGAATTTTGCCTTGTTTGTACAGCACAATGCCCAAAATACACCGAGCCTCAGAGTTTTCGGGCGAATGCCGAATCGCCAACTGACAAACGGCTAGAGCCTCATCTAACTTATCCTGCTGTTGCAGCGAATTCGCCAAAGCGATCGCAGATGCTGCTAAATTCGGTTGCAACGCCAGAGCGCGATCGTAAACTTCGATCGCGCGAGCAATTTTGCCCTGGCGGATCGAGGCGTAGGCTAAGTTGTGCAAGGCGTGGAAATAATTTGGATCGATCGCGATCGCCCGTTCGTAATTCGCGATCGCCCGTTCGTAATTCGCGATCGCTGCCACCTCCTCCCCTTGTTCCTCCTGCACGATTGCCAAATTAAAATAAGCCGCAGCGCAATTTGGATTAACTTGAACCGCTTGCTGGTAGCACCAGATAGCCACCTCCACCTCCCCTTGCTCTTCCCGCAGAACGCCCAAATTAACCAGCGCTTCGGCGCAATTTGGGTTCAAAGACAGCGCCCGCTCATATTCTGCGATCGCCCCTGCTGTCTCCCCTGCTTCCGCCAGCGCGCTGCCCAAATTGCTCGCAGTTTCCGCCAAATTGCGATCGATTGCTAGGGCTTCCCTGTAGTGCGCGATCGCCTCTGTTAAGCGCCCGCTTTGCTGTTTGACAACTCCTAAATTGCTGTGGGCGGGGGCGTAACTGGGAGCGATCGCGATCGCCCGCTCGTAACATTCGATCGCACCGCCAAAATTGCCCTGCTGCTGCAAATCTCTGCCCGCTCGAAACTCTGCATCCGCCGCCTCAGACGGCGCAGGTGCTGCGGAAACCAGGCTGCTCAGAGCTTGCGCCACCCGAGCGAAAACAGGTTCCCAGTCGCCCCGCTGCTGCTGGCGGAACAGTCGCGCCGTCGGATACCAGGGACTGTCTTCGCGCTCCAACAACCAGCGCCAATCGGGGGAAAACGCCAGCAAAATCCACACCTGTTTGCCCAAAGCCCCCGCCAAATGGGCGACAGCGGTATCGACGGTAATCACTAAATCCAGTTTGGCGATCGCAGCAGCAGTATCTGCCAAATCGCCAAAATGCGGGCTCAAATCGACGATCGGCGTTTGATTCAACAGCGCGCGATCGGTCTCGGACAGCTCTTTCTGCAAGCTGTAAAAAGTTACCCCCGAAACGTCCAAAAGCGGTATAAACTGACTCAAACTGCAAGAACGCTGGGTATTTTTGCGGTGTTTGGGATTCCCCGCCCAGACAATCCCAACTTTCAAATTGCGATCGGGCAAAAGCGCAAATTCAGCACCCGCAGGCGGAGATAAATAAGCAGTATTTGCCGGGATTGTTTCCAGCATTGTACCGAGAACATAGGGCAAACTCAACATCGGCACTTGCACGTCAAATTCCGGTAGATCCTCGCCTCTAACTACGAGCAAATCAATCCCGTCAACCATTGCAAACAAACGCTGCACTTGCGGGTAACAGACAACAACTACCCTACCGCCTTTATTTTTGACGATCGCAGCGTAACGGATAAACTGAAGCGAATCGCCCAAACCTTGTTCAGCGTGCAGCAAAATAGTCTTTCCCTGCAAATCGGAACCGTCCCACAGCGGTCGGTATTCTCTTGCCGAAATTCTATTTCCTCCCCACATCAAAAAACATGAATGACCGATTTGAAATTCTTTAATTTGCCAGCGCCACTCGTATTCGGCGAGACCATTTTTCAAATCTCCCACCAACAGCAAAGCCAAGGACAAATTCAGGTGAGCGCTCGCATGATCTGGATTCAAATAAATCGCTCGTTTGTAACAGGCGATCGCATCTTGCACCGCGCCTTTTTCTAGAAAAGTCCTGCCTAAATTGTTGATTGCTTCCACAAAATCCGGCAGCAATTCCAGAGCTTTGTGGTAATATTCCAGCGCCTCTTCTAAATTCCCCTGTTCTTGCAACACTGTGGCCAGATTGTTGTAAGCTTCCCAGCTATGCGGCTGAATTTCTAGCGCCCGCCGATAGAGGTTAACCGCCTCTAACAGCTCGCCTTTTTCTTGCAGCGCCACCGCTAAATTAATCAGCGCGGGCACGAAATCCGGTTCAGCAACAAGAGCTTGTTCGTAATGTGCGATCGCCTCTTCGACTTGACCTTTTTCCTCAAAAATCTTTGCCAAGTTGTAAGCTGTTTGAGGAATATTTGGATCGAGCGCTAAAGCTTCTCGGTAATGCGGAATAGCTGCATCTAACTCGCCGTTTTCTTGTTTGAGAAAACCAAAATTAATCCGCGCTTGTACGCAATTTGGTTCCACAGAGATGATTTGTGCGTAAAGGGCGATCGCCTCTTGCTTATCGCCTGTTTCCATTAAATGTTCGGCTTGCCGCAATAAATTCTCTAACACGACGGAATTTGCGATCGCCGCAGATGCCTCAATTCCCTGCAATTCCTTGACTGCGGAGCGATTAGCTAGCGCTTCGCCCGCAGTCAAAAATATTTGTTTGCTCTCACTGGCGCCTGTCATTTCCAGCCCCGCCACATCGAGGGAAGCCGTATGATTCACAGTCATTGTCAGCGGCAGATTTTGCGCCAAATCCTCACTATCAGTAGCCGTATTGGCGATCGCAAATAAACTCAAAGCCGCGTGCACTTCATCAAACAATTCTTGCCAACTTTCCGGCTGACTTTGGCGAAAAAGCCTTGCAGTTGGATACCAAGGATTGTCTTCGCGCTCCAGCAACCAGCGCCAGTCAGGAGCAAAAGAAAGCAGCACCCAAACGGGTTTTCCCAAAGCACCGGCTAAGTGCGCCGCGGAGGTATCAACCGTAATCACTAAATCCAGTTGAGATATCGCCGAAGCCGTATCAGCAAAGTCGTCCAGGTGCGGGCTTAAATCCGGTACTAGGTGATGATTGAGCAAAGTGCGATCGGCCTCGGACAAATCTTTTTGTAAACTATAAAAAGCAATTCCCGGCACATCCAAGAATTGAATAAAATCGCTTAAACTGCAAGAGCGTTGATTGTCTTTCCGCCGTTTTGGACTCCCCGCCCAAACAATCCCCACCTTCAGATTTGCATCAGAAGAAAGCGCAAACTTGCACTCAGCAGGCGGACTCAAATAAGGAACATTTGCCGGAATTGTTTCCAGAGTTGTTGCGACAATTCCGGGTAAACTCATCAGCGGCGTGTGAACATCAAATGCTGGCAAACCCTCAAAACAAACTGATAAATATTCAATGCCCGTAACTGTCGCAAACAACCGCATCAATTCTGGATAGCAAGCCACCATAACTTTAGCACCTCGGCTGTGCAGTATCGGCGCGTAGCGAATAAACTGAATCGAATCGCCGAAGCCTTGCTCGACGTGCAGTAAAATAGTTTTTCCCCGCAAATCTGCACCATCCCAAAGCGGCTGTTGAAAATGTCTCGGTTGTAGTTGTGGAGTGCGCCACCGCCACTCGTACTCAGCAAAACCGCGCTGGTAATCTCCAAACAACAGCAAAGTTAAAGCTAATTCCAGGTGGGCGATGGCGTTGTCGGGCTGCAATTCCAAGGCTCGACAGTGACACCAAAAAGCCTCTTGAAATTCTCCTACATCTACCAAAGCGTGTCCGAGGTTGTTAATAGCATCCACTAAGTCCGGTTTTAAGCTTAATGCTTGTCGGTAATGCGAGATTGCTGCTTTTGTATTACCTTGTTCGTGGTAAAATGCTCCCACATTGTTCTGAGCGTCGGGATTGTTTGGTTCTATTTCTAGAGCTTGCTGGTAGCAGTTAAAAGCTTCAGTTAATTTACCTTGCTGCTGCAAAACTCTTCCCAAACCAATCAGAGAATATATCAAGTTGGGATTAATTTGTAAAGCGTGCCTGTAACAAGCGACTGCATCGTTTAATTGATTTTTTTCGGTAAATAGTTTTGCTAAATTGTGCGCTGTTTCGAGCAGGTTGGGGTCGAGCCTGAGCGCGGTTTGATAATATAAAATTGCCGAGTCTATGTCGCCGACTTGCTGTTTGAGCCAGCCCAAGTTATTGTATGCTAGTACGGAATTTGGCTGGATTGTGATAACTTGTTCGTAACTGGCGATCGCCCTTTGACTTTCGCCGACATCCATCAAAACATGGGCTTTGTTTAAATGTGCTTCTACAAAATCCGGGTTTTGGGCGATCGCGCGATCGTAAAAGTCGATCGCACTTTCAACTTTTCCCTGCTGTCTCAGCGCTATTCCCAACAAACACAGCACATTTGCTAATTCCGGCTGCACTTCTACGATTTGCCGGTACAAATTCTCAGCTTCTAACAAACGCCCCGCTTGGTGATATTCCCAAGCTATTTTCAAAGAGTCTTCTGGACTCATTTTGACGGCAGATTTTTGCGATTTTTTCTTAGAAGCCATAGTTGTCTTTGTTATTTGGGAGAGGGCGGGTTTTGCCTTTTTTTTAGTCATTTGTATCATATATCTTTAGCTAAACCCGCCCCTACCAATGACTAGGGCGGGTTTTGCCTTTTTTTTAGTCATTTGTATCATATATCTTTAGCTAAACCCGCCCCTACCAATGACTAATGACTAGAGGGCGGGTTTTGCCTTTTTTTAGTCATAAGTATCATATATCTTTAGCTAAACCCGCCCCTACTAATGAACAATGACTAATGACTTTTACCCCAACAAACAAGCTGCTGGAAAAATTAGATATTCTAAGAAAAACAACTTCCAGATAAACTGATAAAACTGAGCTATCTCTATTTTATCTTCCAAATCAACCTTCGTACTCCAAAACCACATCAAACCCAAAGCTACCAAATGAGTAACCGTCAGAAATACTAAATTAACATTTGGCAAAATTAACACTCCCGCTAAAGTCGCCGCCAAATAGCAAACCGTCAATACCCAGCGAGATAAATTAAAGACGGCAGGCTTACCCATTTTTAGCGTAAACGTAGTAATATTATATTGCTTGTCGCCTTCCATGTCAGGGATATCTTTGAAAATGGCGATCGCAAAAGTAAACACCACAACAAAAGCCGTCAACACCCAAACTTCCGCAGGAATCGCCAAAGACAGACTCTCCCAACTCCAGCCAGAGAAAGCGCTTTTCGCCCTTCCCAAGCTCAACACCCAATTAAAATGCAGAAACAGCCCTAAATTGACGATCGCACCACGCACCGTAAAAATGCACAGTGCCGCCCAAAAAGGAAACCGTTTCAGCCGAATTGGCGGCAGAGAATAAGCAGTCCCAATCACCAAACTAACGCCAACTGTAGCCAGCAAAAACGGGCCTTGCAAAACAGCAGTCAAAACTGCTATAATTCCCGTAGCAATTACAATCAACTCCCCAGTTTTGCGAGAAAACGCTCCCGAGGCGATCGGCAAATACGGCTTATTAATCTTATCAATTTCCACATCTTCTAACTGGTTCAATCCCACAATATAAATATTGCCGCAAATGCAAGCCAACCAAGCAAAAGCTAGCGGCAGAAATATCGGATTCGCGAACAATCGGGTGCTTTGGGCGATCGCATACAAAGCCATTACACTCAACGTAGTCCCGATAATCGTGTGCGGCCGAGAAAACTCCCAAAATGCACTTACCCAGCTTTGCGGAGCCGGGCCATCTTTATCAATCCAAGACTTGCCAATCGAATCGTTTCCCATAAATCCTACAAACGCACCAAAAAAACTATTCTGTAGGGTGCGCAATGCGCACCTTACGCATCAACTCAAAACTCAAAAAATCTCGGCTCTATTCCTGTTATTTTACAGCACAAATCAGCCCGAAACGAATCAATCCGCTTTGATATCCCCGGCTCATCAACGACAGAGCAAGAGCAGCTTGAATAGTAGTCCAACCGCTCGTCAGCAAACCCCAAATCGCGCTCGGAGTCAAAGCAGAATCGATCACCACATCCCAAAACGGAGCCACAGCTTTTGACCAATCAGCGCTGCGAATACTTGTGAAAGGCAAACTGCGAACAATTTCCTCATATTCCGGCAAAGAAATCACGTAAGGCAAAGCATAAACCCGGTAAATTTCTGCCAATTCCTTTCTCTCTGCATCAGTCAATTCTCCCACCATTTCTCCCAGCGGGCGGTGGCACCAAGTTGCCAAAATCAAAGTTCCTCCCGGCTTGAGCACGCGGCAACATTCTTGCAAAAACTTAATTTTGTCTGGCATATGTTCCCCACTTTCGAGTGACCAAACCAAGTCGAAGGACTCATCAGGAAAAGGCATATTTAAAGCATCTGCTACCAAAAAATTAACATTGCTTTCCAGTCCAGCAATTTTAGCACGTTCGATCGCTCTATTGGCCTGTACCGGACTCAGCGTAATGCCGGTGGCCATGACGCTAGCGCCCGTTTTGTTTTGTTCGGTCGATCGGCTAAAATCTCGATCGACCCCACCATCCGACTTTAAATTATTTTGCGCGATCGAACCAAACTTTTCGGTCAAATACAGCGTGCTGCCGCCAATCCCGCAACCGACATCCAAAATGCGGTAAGGTTCACAGAGTGCCTGATCTGTCGGTACTCCAGCCCAGCCCAGCAGTTCTTCGATCAAATCTATCTGAGCCTGTCGGCGCTCTTTTTTCAAATTGCCATCTGCGCCGTAGTAGCCGTGGTGCATATGTTCGCCCCACACCTGCTCCCACAAACCGCTAGAAGCGTCGTAGAGTTCCTGAATTTGCTGGTAAAGTGTTGATGTCATCGCCGGATCGCAAGTTATTAAAGGAATTCTACCGTTATTTTCCCAATGTTGTCATCTCTGTTTGCGGTTTTGGGCGATCGCCCAAAACCGCAAACAGAGATCGATTTGCAGATACCCTCTCAAATCGCCAATCAAAAATCGATAAATCGATTTGCAGATCCTCTCTCAAATCGCCAATCAAAAAAATCCAAAATCCAAAATCTAAAATCTAAAATCGAATGACTGTCTCGCGAACCATTGCTTTGGGCTTTCTCGCTGTCATCCTCGCAGGTGCTCTATTACTGATGATGCCCTTTTCCACAATTGATGGAACTTGGAGCGATCCAATAACAGCACTCTTTACCTCTACTTCCGCTGTCTGCGTCACTGGCTTGTCGGTTGTGGATATCGGAAAATATTACTCTTTTTGGGGGCAACTGTGCCTACTTTTACTGGTGCAAATAGGAGGCTTGGGCTACATGACAGCCACAACCTTCTTACTGCTGCTATTGGGCCGCCGCTTTGGCTTGAAAGACAAAGTTGCCCTGCAACAATCTCTTGACAAATCTGGGCTAGCCGGCGTAGTGCAACTCGTGCAGTCAATTCTAGCAACAACCATTTTGTTTGAATTAACTGGAGTCTTTTTGCTGATGTTGGTTTTCGTCCCCGAATACGGATTTAAAGACGGTCTATGGTCTGCCATCTTTCACAGCGTTAATTCCTTTAACAACGCCGGGTTTAGCATCTATTCAGATAGTTTTACCCGCTACGTCAATTCGCCTGTAATTAACTTCACAGTCGGCGGTTTGATCGTATTTGGGGGAATCGGCTATCAAGTAATTATGGAAATGTACCTCTGGCTGCGCGCTCGCTTCTACAAAAGCCCGATCTGCACAGTTTTTTCCCTAAATTTTAAAGTTGTTACCAGTACAACTGCTGTCCTTTTAATTTTAGGAACCCTAGCCTTTTTGGTGCTGGAATACAACAACCCAGCAACTTTCGGGCCTCTCAATTTTCCGCAAAAGGTGATGGCAGCTTGGTTTCAATCTGTTACTCCCCGCACGGCGGGATTCAATACAATTGACATTGGCAAAATGAGCGAAGCCGGGCTATTTCTGACGATCGCGCTGATGTTTATCGGCGCCAGTCCCGGCAGCACCGGCGGCGGAATCAAAACCACAACTTTTAGGATATTGTTTTGCTGTACCACAGCAGTTATCGAAGGCCAGGAAGATGTGGAGTGCTATCAGCGTCAAATCCCGCCAGCAATGATTCTGAAAACCATTAGCGTAGTCTTCGGTTCCCTGTTGGTCGCGTTCGCATCTGCAATTTTAATTGAGGTGACCAATCCCGAACTAAAATTTATCGAAGTGCTATTTGAAGCAGTTTCAGCTTTTGCCACGGTCGGCCTTTCTACAGGGATTACAGCCAAAATTTCAGCGATCGGCAAATTAATTTTGATTGCTACAATGTACATAGGTCGGGTTGGCGTGCTGCTACTGATGAGCGCCGCTTTCGGCGACCCCAAACCCAGACCTTTTAAGTATGCTGAGGAAAGTTTGTTAGTTGGATAGAAAAATCCTGCCTCGTTGCTGATAATCTAAACAATGGGTGACAACCCAAATCCACTTTTACTATTTACTCAAAAATCAAAAGGAGGCGGCGCTGTCTCTGCTACAATTTGAAAAGCAAGACCTTCAGCGCTGGATATGAGCGTGAACCTTTCATCTTTAAAATTTTTTCGCAGTTTGCGCGCGGAAAACAAGCAGTTTGCAGTTATTGGTTTGGGACGCTTTGGCAAAGCTGTGTGTTCGACTCTGCACGGCTTGGGTTACGAAGTCCTGGGAGTTGACTCCGACGAAAAAAAAGTAACTCAAGCTTTGAGCGATCAAATTTCGGCTCACGTTTTGCAGTTAGATTCTACTGAGCCTAGCGCTCTTGCGGAAGCGGGTATATTTGAATTTGAAACAGTGATTGTGGCGATCGGCAATTACCTAGCAGAAAGCATTACCACCACCCTAAACCTGAAAGAAGGCGGGGTAACTCACGTAATCGCCAAAGCTTCTTCCGAAACTCACTTAAAACTGTTAAAAAAAGTCGGGGCCGATCATGTAGTTTTTCCCGAACGAGAAATGGGCTGCTCTTTGGCCCGGATTCTTACAAAACCCAGCATTCTAGAACGCTTTGACCTCGACCCAAATCACAGCATTGTTGAGTTGCTCGTTCCTGAAAAATTTGACGGCAAAACCATTGCCGATTTGGATCTCCGGCGCCGGTACGGTTTGAACTTGCTAGCAGTCGGCCGCGCCGACAAGTTCGAGATCAATCCCCAGCCAAACGAACGCTTGAAAAACGGCGAGGTGATGGTAGTAATTGGTTCTAATAAAGATATCAATCGCTTGCCAATTTAACAGCTCGCCATTTGACTTGCTCGATATGTAGGGTGCGCACTGCGCACCTTATATTATGTCCGCTCGAACGACCAGCTTTATGTTCTAATTTTTAACCGAAATATCTCAATTGAATTTCACCAATACAGGGCTTGCTTGGGCCGTTGCGGCTTCCTCTGACAACACAACCGAAACAATAGCCAAAAGCGAAAATTTCAACCAAGTAGCAGCACCCGATCGCGCTCCGGCAACTGTAGGAGCGCTAGCCATGAAAATTTAGTTTACATTCAATATATCTTGCAGGTAAGCTTTGCCCAAAACCAGCACCGCCAAGACTAGAGCGAGTTCAACAGGCCAAGGACACACCGCCACAAACCAAATTAACGAACACACCCCAATAATTGCAGCTATGGGAGCCGGAATCCCGTCTAGCGTTCTGTCGTCAGTCCCAGCAGTCACCCACCCAGCAATCAAGCAGACGGTCAACGGAATCAAGCAAGTCGCGATCATGGTTTTTACCCCATCAATTTTTTTTACATACGGCATATGAGCATATTGTAACGATACATCAAAGATTCGGAAATGCACAATTAATTGGGATAAGATTTAATGTTAAGTAATTTGTATGGTGTAGCAATATTTTGGTAATTGTTAGCTCCTGCTCTCTCCAAAGGCAGAATTAGGTCGGAATCAGGTAGGATTAGCGGATTTTTATTCTGCACAAGTGATGAAAGCCTTCTACCTTGAGATCAATTGCGATGCACCCATGTCTGGAAGTTATACTGAGGATTGCCGTCAGTTACCAGAAAGAATTGGTTGAAAGCCCCAAGCCTTGTAGGGAGAAATTAAAAGCAGACTATTCATTACTCCAATCCTCGGACTTCCAGGTAGAGGTCGCCCTCAAGCGGTCAACTGTCAACTGTCAACTGAATGTAGAGCGTGAATCAATGCAGGGCAAATTTTTTCGCAAGCCAGAATCAGAAAATAGCGATCGCGTCCCCCCGGGTCAATACCTCGCCAACGGCTTTCCCGTGCTGACTTACGGCGATACACCATCCGTCAGCATTGAGAGTTGGGAATTGAAAGTCTGGGGATTGGCAAAACCAAAAACCTTCACTTGGTCGGACTTCCAGGCCATGCCCCAAAGTAATTTTACTGCGGATTTTCACTGCGTCACCCGCTGGTCAAAACTAGACGTGCAGTGGACGGGAGTCAAAGTCACAGATTTTATGAACTATGTAGAAGTCGATCGCTCGGCCGGGCACATCGTCGAACACTGCTACGGCGACTACACTACTAATATTGCGATCGACGACTTCCTGCGAGAAGAAAACTTTTTCGCCCATACCGTCTTCGGCGAACCCCTATCCCCAGACCACGGCGGCCCAATGCGGCTGGTAGTTCCGCACCTGTACGCCTGGAAAAGTGCTAAATGGATTAACGGCCTGGAGTTTACAGAAACCGAACAACTCGGTTTTTGGGAACGCAACGGCTACCACCGCCGGGGCGAACCCTGGGCTGAGGAACGCTACAGCGGTCTGTTTTGATGCTGTCGATCGCGATCGGGGACTTGACGAGAGCTTCTATATACGCTATTTGTTGAGGAGAAATCCGCTGTTCTATCGCTTCAATTTGCTCCCATCGCCGGCTGGCGATCGCATCTTTGGGATCTGTCGGGGGCACGGACTCTCCCTAATTTCACCAACAAATGTCAACGATCGCGATCGTAGTTTGTACGTAATTTACCCGATCCCTAAACTACTTTAACTGACCTACGTAAGTCCAAAAAAGACAAATAATCCAAGTTTCTGGTTAAGATAAAACTTGTATAAGGGTCAGTTAACGCTTGTGCCACAGTGTTTATACGTAAGTGTTTGCTATCGATAATCTCTCAGATCAATTCAAATAAAAATTAGGATAAACCCGACCAAAATCAGTTGGGATATTCGCGCTCCCTCCCCCCGACTGCCCGGTTTCAGTCCACAATTCTGATAATTATTTTGTTTGTTTTTAAAGAGCGATCGCCCGCAGTTCAGATGCAATGGACAGCATTTGTAAAGGATGTGTAAAGACTTGATAAAGAGTCTGTCAAAATAGCCGAAAAAGCCACAAACACCAACAAAGTATCGCATAATAAACATATTAACGTCCTCGCACACCAGGCAGCAGTTATGAATACCAAACTCTTATCAGTGCTAACAGCTACCGCAGCCGCCACAGCTATGTTGGGCGCAGCAGATCCAGCTCATGCCTTCTCCTTTGGTACCAACGGCATCAGCTTCAAAGAAGATACAAGTGTCAACTTTAACTTCAAAGAATCTCACGGTATGTACCAATCCTCTTTGGGAATTTACGACGTGAACGGCTTTACACTCTCTAAAGTTGCCGACTTATTTTCGGAAACTAAATCCTCAGACAACGGCTCCGCCAACGAATGGAAAGGAACTCTGGGCAATACAGTCTTGGGTTCTGGCACGGCAGCATTCACATTCCTGGCCAATAAAGTTTACACTTTGGGACTCTCCAGCGCCGGCGCCGGCATGGTCTACTCGACATCGGGGCTGAACCTGAACGTCGCCTCTACCGGCAGTCAGCAAGCTGTGTTTGGCGGAGCGCCCCTGTGGAGCGCACTCGGCAAAGAAACAACCAACAGCTTCCAAGCGGCGGGAAATTTCACAGACGGAGCAAGTTCTCTGTTTAACGGAGGCACAACAATCTCCTTTGACGATCGCGGTGGCGGTAACGACGCAGACTTCCAAGACTTCACCGTGACGGCAGAAGCAGTTCCCGAACCGATTACAATGACTGGTTTGGCTCTAGGTTTCGGCGGTTTGGTTGCAGCACGCCGCCGCCGCGCTAGCAAGACGGCTTCCTAATTTTTTTAAACCGGAATGCTCTACTAAATTACATTTGACAAAAAAGAATATGATGTGCAGGCGCGCCGATCGGAAATCGGCTCGCCTTTTGCTTGATTTAAGAAGGAAGAAGGAAGAAGGAAGAAGGAAGAAGGAAGAAGGAAGAAGACAAACACAGCAACTTTTTTCGCGATCTGTATTTTACGTTTAGTTAGGTGGATTTACTTAACAAAAAAGATTGACACCGCCTGACACCTAACATCGACGGACTCTGGCTGTGTGGGTGACTGCGCGGTGCCGATCTCGCCGATCGCACACAATCAAAATTTAAGGTTAGCACCGCCTTTTCGCGATCGAATAAAAAACTAGCACTTGCCCGCAGATAGGTAAATCTGCTAAAACTAACAAAGTTTGATGATCTCTGAGAAATAACATACATGGTAGCTACATCCGTCAAGATTCAACACGAAGTCAAAGACTTGTCCCTCGCCCCGTCGGGCAAGCAACGCATCGAGTGGGCCGGCCGGGAAATGCCCGTTTTGCGCCAAATTCAAGAACGCTTTGCTAAAGAAAAGCCTTTCGCTGGTATTCGCTTGGCTGCTTGCTGCCACGTCACCACAGAAACCGCTCATTTGGCGATCGCCATCAAACTCGGCGGTGGCGACGCCGTACTGATCGCCAGCAACCCCTTGAGCACTCAAGATGACGTAGCGGCTTCCTTAGTGGAAGACTACGGCATTTCCGTCTTCGCCCTCCGAGGAGAAGACGCAGCTACCTACGAACGCCACGTCTACACAGCCCTAGACCACCGTCCCAATATCATCATCGACGATGGCAGCGACGTGGTAGCGGCCCTGATCCAGCACCGCCCTAAGCAAATTTCCGACTTGATCGGCACCACCGAAGAAACCACCACCGGCATCGTGCGCCTGCGAGCAATGTTGAAAGACGGCGTGCTGACTTTCCCCGCCATGAACGTCAACGATGCCGACACCAAGCACTTCTTTGACAACCGCTACGGCACCGGTCAATCTACCCTAGACGGCATTCTCCGCGCTACCAATATTTTGTTAGCCGGCAAAAATATTGTGGTTGCAGGTTACGGTTGGTGCGGCAAAGGCACGGCACAGCGCGCCCGCGGTATGGGCGCTAACGTAATTGTCACCGAAATCGATCCGATTCGGGCGATCGAAGCAGTGATGGACGGTTTCCGCGTCATGCCGATGGACGAAGCAGCCAAAGTCGGCGATATCTTCATCACCGTTACAGGCAACAAACACGTCATTCGTGCCGAACATTTCGACACCATGAAAGACGGCGCAATTGTTTGCAATTCCGGTCACTTCGACATTGAAATCGACCTCAAGTCCCTCGGCGCCAAGAGCACCGACGTGAAAACAGTCCGCTCTTTCACCCAAGAATACCACCTCAATAATGGCAAGTCGATTATTGTCTTGGGCGAAGGCCGCTTGATCAACTTGGCAGCAGCCGAAGGACACCCCAGCGCCGTGATGGATATGAGCTTTGCCAACCAAGCTTTGGCCTGCGAATATCTGGTCAAAAACAAAGGCAAGCTAGAAGCAGGAATTCATTCAATTCCTGTTGATGTTGACAAGGAAATTGCGCGTCTCAAATTGGAAGCAATGGGCATTCACATTGATACCTTGACTGCCGATCAAATTGAGTACACCAACTCTTGGACTTCTGGAACTTAATCATATCTTATCGTTCCTAGGCTCTGCCTAGGAATGAATAGACGGAGGCTCTGCCTCCCTGGTTCGCAGTCGAGGCAGAGCCTCTATATATGCGTTCCCAGGCAAAGCCTAGGAACGAGCATTCCTTCCTTCTTCTTTCTTCTTTCTTCTTTCTTCTTCTTCTTCTTCTTCTTCTTCTTCTTGTTCTTCCTTCTTCTTCTTGTTCTTCCTTCTTCCTTCTTCCTTCTTCCTTCTGCTGTACGTACTACCAATTAGTGAATCAAAATGGTTGAATGGATAACTAACACAATGCAGTCGATGGGCTATCTCGGAATAGGGCTGTTGATGTTATTAGAAAACCTGTTCCCGCCCATACCCTCAGAATTGATTATGCCGCTGGCAGGATTCACCGCATCGAAGGGCGATATGCAGTTGGCACCGGCGATCGCAGCAGGGACAATCGGCACAGTTCTGGGAGCACTTCCCTGGTACTATGCCGGTAAATTATTGAGCGAAGAACGCTTGAGGAATTTAGCCGACAAATACGGCAAATGGATCACAGTATCCGGCGCCGATATTGACAAAGCGAATAGATGGTTTAACAGACACGGCAACAAAGCCGTCTTTTTGTGTCGCCTCGTCCCTGGAGTCCGCACCCTAATTTCCCTGCCCGCTGGCATCAACAATATGCCTTTAATCCCGTTTTTGCTCTACTCAACAGGCGGGACTATTTTGTGGGTGAGTTTCCTCACTTTTGCCGGATATAAACTCGGCGAAAATTATGCACTTGTCGATGATTATTTGGCTCCGGTTTCTAAAATAGTTGCAGTGACTATTGTCATCGGGTTTGTTTTGTGGGTTGTCAAAAAGAATATGCAGAAGGAAAAATCTCGCAAGTAAACGCAGATAGCCTCAAAATTATCTGCGTTGATCTGTGTTCATCTGCTGTCATCTGCGGTTAAAAATCAATCACCATTGTGAATTGCTTCCACGATGTCTCAAACAGTAGCGCTGAAAGATAGATGGGATACTTGAGATAAAATTCTGCTATCTTTGCTACTTTTTTTAATTTAGTTTTAAATTTGCGATCGCCAGATTAGCACAGTGACCGGCAGCCGATCGCCCAAAAATCAAACTTAAATTTAGACAAATATTTAAGATTGGTTGAAGTTTAGACAGACAATCGTGGCAAAATAGGGAACATTGCTATCCGCACTGTTAAGATATGTACGAAAAAATTGTAGCCCCGACCACTGGTTCTAAAATTACTTTCAAAGACGGTTTGCCGATCGTCCCCAACGACCCAATTATCCCCTTCATACGCGGCGACGGTACGGGCGTAGATTTGTGGCCAGCATCCCAGAAAGTCATGGATGCTGCGGTAGAACAGGCTTACGGCGGCCAGCGGAAAATTAACTGGTTCAAGGTTTACGTAGGCGACGAAGCCTGCGATGTCTACGGCACTTACCAGTATTTGCCCCAAGATTCCTTAGATGCCATCAAAGAGTACGGAGTAGCCATCAAAGGGCCGCTGACAACCCCAATTGGTGGCGGAATTCGATCGCTTAACGTAGCCTTGCGCCAAATCTTTGACCTTTACGCCTGCGTGCGGCCCTGCAAATATTACGATGGAACCCCATCGCTGCACAAAACTCCCGAACTGCTAGACGTAATAATTTACCGGGAAAATACAGAAGATATTTACCTGGGAATTGAATGGAAGGAAGGCAGCGAAATCGGTCTCAAACTAATTGAATACCTGAATAACGAGTTAATTCCCGCAACACCAGAACACGGCAAAAAACAAATTCGCCTCGATTCAGGAATCGGAATTAAACCAATTAGCAAAAGCGGTTCTCAACGCTTAGTGCGGCGGGCAATGACTCACGCTTTGCGGTTGCCAAAAGAAAAGCAACAAGTAACATTGGTGCACAAAGGCAACATCATGAAATACACCGAAGGAGCTTTCCGAGATTGGGGTTACGAATTAGCAACCACCGAATATCGCGCTGAGTGCGTAACAGAAAGAGAGTCTTGGATTCTCGGCAACAAAGAACACAATCCCGAGATTAGCTTAGAAGACAATGCCCGCAAAATAGACCCGGGCTACGATGCTTTGACTCCCGAAAAACAAGCAGTAATCTGTAAAGAAGTCGCCGATGTTCTGTCGGCAATTTGGGAAAGTCACGGTAGCGGCCAGTGGAAGGAAAAAATCATGGTCAATGACCGCATTGCTGACAGTATTTTCCAACAAATTCAAACTCGACCGGGCGAATATTCGATTTTGGCGACGATGAATTTGAACGGCGATTATTTGTCCGATGCGGCCGCCGCCATCGTCGGCGGATTGGGCATGGGCCCCGGTGCGAATATTGGTGATGAATGTGCTGTTTTTGAGGCAACTCACGGGACTGCACCGAAACACGCTGGTTTGGATAAGGTCAATCCCGGTTCCCTGATTTTGTCGGGGGTGATGATGTTAGAATATATGGGATGGCAGGAAGCCGCAGATTTGGTTAAGAAGGGTTTGGGCGCTGCAATTTCTAACGGTGAAGTTACCTATGATTTGGCGAGGTTGATGGAGCCTCCGGTGCCAGAATTGAAGTGTTCGGAGTTTGCTGAGGCGATTATTAAGCACTTTGCTGATTGAGTTTCAGGGATTTGTTTGAACGATGCTCAAAGCCCGTTCCACAAAGACTAAATTTTAGGCTTTTGGATGCGCTTATAGACTACCCAAAAGCCTAAAATTACTGTGGGGTGGGCTTCTAGCCCGCCCCTAAGAGGTGCTATTTTTGCAGTTCGGGAACAGCCATGCCGCGCTCAACGGCGGGACGCTTCTGCAAGGTTTCTACCCAACGTTTGAGGTGGGGGTGGTTGTCGAGGGTTAATCCTTGAAATTCGTAAATAGCCACCCACGGATAAGTCGCGATATCGGCGATTGAGTAGTCGCCACAAATGTAGGCGTGTTTTGCTAGTTGAGAATCTAATACTCCGTAGAGTCGCAAAGTTTCTTTTTCGTAGCGTTGAATTGCATAGGGAATTTGTTCGGGTGCAAAGCGTTTGAAGTGGTTGAGTTGACCGAACATGGGGCCGACGCTGGCCATTTGAAACATCAGCCACTCCATGACTTGAAAGTATTTTGCTTTCTCTGTGGGCAGAAATTTGCCTACTTTCTCGGCAAGATAGATCAGGATGGCGCCGGACTCGAAGACTGTGATGCCGTTATCGCGATCGACTATTGCAGGTATTTTGCTGTTGGGGTTGATGGCGATGAATTCCGGGGTAAATTGGTCGTTTTTGCTGATGTCTATGACGTGCACGTTGTAGGGTAAACCTATTTCTTCGAGCATGATCGAGACTTTGCGGCCGTTCGGTGTGGTAAAAGTGTAGAGGTCGATCATAAGTTGTCCTGTTGACAGTTGACAGTTGACAGTTGACAGTTGACAGTTGAGGACAAGGTTTTTAAGACGGGAATTTATACCCTGTTCTAAAAACTTGGGGAATCCTGGGAGGCCCGGATCGGAAACCCTATTTTTTGGTATGATTATATTATAGTAATTGAAAGCCTATAATTAATAATAATGAATATTCTGGAAATTCTCAAAGATGACTACCGCAGATTTCCTGAAAATCAGACTTACAACATTTACGCAAAAGATGTTTATTTTGAAGACCCAGTGAATCGATTTACAGGAGTCGATCGCTATCAAAAAATGATCGGGTTTATGGGGACTTTTTTTAAACAGGTTAAACTCGACTTGCACGAGATTTCTCAGTCTGGAGATACTATACAAACTCGCTGGACTCTGAGTTGGATTGCACCGCTACCTTGGAAACCGAAAATGGCGATCGCCGGGAGGAGCGAACTGAAGGTCAACAGCGACGGTTTAATCGTTTCTCACATCGATTACTGGAACTGTTCGCGGTTGGACGTGCTCAAACAACTCGTATTTCCCGCAACATAACCGCCTTTAAGTAAAATGTGCACTGCGTACCCTACCGTTGAGATTAGGTGCGCAATGCACATTTTACGGATGAGATTTTGAGTCGGCGGCTGAGAAAGTTACATTCCGTTACAATAGATAAGTAAAGAACTTTCAGGCGAGCTAAACAATCAATGCGCTTAATATTAATGACCGGAAAAGGCGGCGTCGGCAAAACCTCCGTAGCCGCTGCTACAGGGCTGCGATGCGCCGAATTGGGATACAAAACCCTAGTGCTGAGCACCGATCCCGCCCACTCCTTGGCCGACAGCTTCGACATGGAACTCGGACACGATGCCCGCCTGGTAAAACCCAATTTGTGGGGAGCAGAATTGGACGCTCTCAGGGAATTGGAAGGCAACTGGGGAGCAGTCAAACGCTACATTACTCAAGTTTTGAAAGCCCAGGGACTTGACGGCGTGCAAGCTGAAGAATTAGCCATTTTGCCGGGAATGGATGAAATCTTCGGTTTAGTGCGAATGAAGCGACATTACGACGAGGGAATATATGATGTTTTAATTATCGACTCGGCACCCACTGGCACAGCATTGCGACTGCTAAGTTTGCCGGAAGTTGGCGGCTGGTACATGAGAAAATTTTACAAGCCATTGCAAGGTATATCTGTTGCCCTCAGACCTTTAGTTGAACCGTTTTTTCGACCGCTTGCGGGCTTTTCTTTGCCAGACAAAGAGGTGATGGATGCACCTTATGAATTTTACGAACAAATCGAAGCTTTGGAAAAGATTTTAACTAACAATACTGTGACTTCGGTCAGGTTAGTTACTAATCCCGAAAAAATGGTAATCAAAGAGTCTTTGCGCGCTCACGCCTATTTGAGTTTGTACAATGTTGCCACAGATTTAATCGTCGCTAATCGAATTATTCCCGAAGAAGTAACCGATCCATTTTTCAAACGGTGGAAAGAAAGCCAGGAACAGTACCGTCAGGAAATTCACGAAAATTTCAGGCCGCTTCCCGTAAAAGAAGTGCCGCTTTATTCCGAGGAAATGTGCGGTTTGCCAGCTTTGGAACGCTTGAAAGAAACGCTTTATGCAGATGAAGATCCAAGCAAGGTTTATTACACAGAAAATACGATTAGAATTGTGCAGGACAATAATCAATATGTTCTAGAACTCTATTTACCGGGAATTGCTAAGGATCAGATTCAGTTGACCAAAACGGGAGATGAGTTGAATGTTCGGATTGGGAATCACCGCCGCAATATGGTTTTGCCGCAAGCTTTAGCGGCGCTGCAACCTTCGGGGGCGAAGATGGAGGATGATTATTTGAAGATTAAGTTTGCTTAACAAGACTTAGGCACTACCAACTAAAAAACCCGGTTTCTAGGAAAAATCGTGGATGATCCCTGGAGATATTCACGCAGAAACCGGGTTTTTGAACCGCGTGCAGCTATTGAGCTATTCAGCAAACTTACGCCACCATTTTATGCTTCTTGGAAACCAATAAATTTCCGCAAATCCTCCAGAATGCCTGGAATTTTTTCCTGATCTCGCAGTTCCCAATTGCTGACTCGAAACACTTGCCAATTTTCTGTGCTTAGCTTTCTATCCTCCTTTAATCGCTTTGAATAGGATTCTTCGTCTGCCCACCATATTGATTCCTTCTGTACTCCATAGTGGCTGATATCATCTACTAAAATTGCGTATCTCTTACTATTCCAAAATGCTACAAAATCAACTCTATATATGTCATCTGCATATGTTCCGACAGAACGAAGATTTCGTTTAGGTTGAGAGTGCCATTGAATCCACGCTTGAGGAATTAATACAGGTACATTCTTATTTGCCATATCAAATCTCTTTGCATATTCTATAAAAAAAAAATTTTCATATGGAGTTTGATTCATGTCTATGAGTGCTTTCTTTAATACTCCATTCGTTGAATAATCAAGATGGTAAAAGACCTGTAGCATTCTAAAGGTAAAGTTTGGGTATACCTTTCCTTTCAATAATCCCAGTCCATCCTGTAGCGCATATTTTAATGTTTGTCTTCCCCTTTCAGCAGTAATGGAAAAGTCTGGCTTCCTCTTTCCGAAAGGCATTCCAGCAGGAAATTGATATGTAAACAAGTCTTCACCAGAAAATGAGCCTATACAGGTAATTTTATTATCTTCTACCACGAATCCAAGTTCTTCACAAAAAGACGAAAGAAGGCTCTTTGATTCATCCGATACGTGGTGCAGTTGTAGAACATATTCAAGCAATTTCAAGAAATTTTGAACTGTGTCTACATTCTGCCAATCACCTGAATTATAGAGTTCATCAACTAATCCACGACGTGTTTCAGTTGAAACGGTATTCTCATGATTTACAGTAAAACCGAAGCTTGAAAAAATATCTTTAATCTGCTTGAGAGAGAAGCAATCCACACAGAAATCTTTGAACTGAATTTTGAGAGCTTTTAATAGAATATTTGGATGATCCACCATCTGCAAGTCTGTCTGTTGGGAAATCATAAAAATTTTAGCAAGATAAAATTATCCCACTATTGTAGCAATATCTTTGCGATCGCAACAAGCCTATCTACTCAATTTAATATATCTGAGCATCTTCGCTACGCTTCCCATTTATTTCTGTTCCCTCTTATTTCCCATCCTCTGCGTCCTCTGCGCCCTCTGCGGTTCCTTCAATCTTTCCTGGATTAATCTCAATCTTTTTCTGCTGGCGTTCCGAAGCAGCTTTTTGCAACATTTTCAACCTTTCCGGGTCAGCATCCGATCGCCAAAACAACCTATGACCTTTAATCTTAACGCAATTATCCTCCAAACACTTCACCCATTCCCGATACTTATTAACGGAGCAACTATCAAGAATACCCAATTTTTCCTCTTGGCGGGTGAGTTTCGCAAACTTTTCGTAATGCGGATAACTAGGACTAACAAAAGCTTCTTTTCTCACTAAAAGCGGTGGATTGTACACATCAGAATAGTCTTGATAGCTGACAGAAAGATCGCGCAAATCTATGTGCATAGCCGTGTGAAGGGCTGGATGCGGGTTAGTGTCAAAATCGGGATAAAATAAATAAGAAATCTGAGGTTTGCGAGCGTGAAATTTGATAATTGTAGCGCCGTCCAGCCGGCCAATTGTGCGGTTGGCGCAGCCTTCGTAGACTCGCAGTAATGGGTCGAGTTCTTCTAAAAATGAGACGTGTACTGAAAGGGAACCGTGCTGTTTGTAGCCGATCGCACTATCCTCACAACAATCCGCCACAATATCCGGTTTGCTCAGACTGTATAGCATTAAATCTGCCAAAGTGCAAGCTTTTTGATAACTGTCAAACAAACCTTTGATGTCGTTGCGGATTTGAGCCGGGAGCCGCCGCATCGAAGGACGCGCGGCGTCGCTATCCCGTAGGGAATCGCCCAAACCGTTAAGAGCGAGATATACTAGCAAATCCTGGCGGCGCTTGTCGGCGATTGTCTCCCAATCATCGGCATCCGTGGCTTGCAAAATCACCCTCCAAGCGCGATTAAAACTGTGAAATTCCTGCTTAATCGGCGATTCTTCTGCTAATTCACCTTTGACGGGAAGGCGGCCACGATCGCTCACAAAGGCCATCAGAGGAGCCAGCATTTCCGCGTAATCTTCAAAACGCTTGACTTGCGATCGCACTCTGGGAGTCGATAAGCGCGATCGAAACCGAGAAGCCCGAAAACCCTCAGCCTCCGCAGCATCCCGAAACACAAAATAAATCCCCAAAGCCACAGGAATCGCATCAACATTCAAAACTTGGTCGATATAAACCTTCAACTCTTCCTGCTCGTAATACTTCTGAAAAGTATTGCGAGAAGTAATCACCCCATCCCCGTAAGCAATTTGACCGCGCTCCGGATCGTCAATCAAAACCTGAGCCGCCACCACCAATAAATTCTTAGTTAATTCCCAAGCATTCAGCAAAGATTCTCGGCGTTCCGCCAAAGATTCAATTACATTAATCACATAACCAATATTCACAATATCCGCACAAATTCGCGGAGTATCCGGCTGATAGTACGGGTCCCAACCCGAAGCAGCATAACCCTCTTCGGCAATATATTTAACATCCCCGCCGTAACCGCAACCGTAATCAAAAAAAGTCGCCCCATCAACAAACAAATCAGATTCTAAAACCAGACGCAAAGGTTTAGAAATAGAGTTCCGCACCATCGCAGCTTTGTGACGCTCAATCTTGGGAATTGATAACTCGCTATTCTCCTGTTTCAAACGTTGGACAACAGCATGATCCTGGATTTCCACACCGCAATATCCCAAATATTTCAGCCAACCTTCGCGAGTGCCGATCACGCTTGTATTGTCAAGCAGTCCCCATCCTTCTTCGCAGCGAGTTAATCGAGCAAACTTCTCGTAGTTGGGATAATCCGCAGTTACAAAAGTTTCCTTGCGGTGCAAAACCGGGGGATTTTCGCTGTGGCTGTAATCGAAATATTTAACTTCCCCTGTTTCGAGATTAATTTGGATGCTAGTTTGTAAAGCAGGGTGAGCATCTGTATCGAAATCGGGGTAAAAAAGATAAGATATTTTAGGTTGCTGGAGTGAAAATTTAACTAAAGTTGCTTCATCAATATTTTCGAGATGGCGTCTGGCACAATTTTCGTATATTCCGAGCACAGGATTGAGTGCTGACAAAGCCGAAACGTGAACGTAAAAAGCCGTCGGTAATTTTTTACCAACCTTGCTTTCCCGACAGCAGCGAGCCACTTTTGTCACCAGACTTTCAACACAGAAATTATTTATTTCGTCGGGCGTGCACGGCACAGCATTTACTGAACTTTCCCCAGAAAGAGCATTGTTTTCCTGCAATAAAACTTCCCGAGCAAAAGCCATCAAAGGTGTCAGGAATTCTCCATTATTTTCTAATGAATCGGTATGTAAAATAGGGTTTGTATCGGTATCGTAAGTCATAGATAAACTCATCGATTTTTTACATTAACCGCAGATAACACAGAGGAAACTGAGCCGTAGGGTGCGTCAGGGAGAACATTCTTCGTCTGTTGTCAAAAAAATCCGCCCTGACGCATTCTACAATAACTAAAAGACAGACTTAAATATTAACCAAACATTCGAGTTTCCACAAATTCTCGAACGCGGGCTAAATGACTCGACAAACTTACTAATATGTTTTCAACCCCCTCAATAGTTAACAATTCCTCCCCTGGCGGTTCAGATTGAAAGCCTCGCGCTTGATGCTCCAATTGTGCGGCTAAATCCGACATCAGAGCAACTCCCACATTAGCAGCAGTTCCCTTGAGACGGTGTGCTTGATATTCCACAGCTTGCCAATCTTTAGCTTCTACGGCAATTTTGGCAGCAGCCACATCAGCCTGTGCGTTTCCCACAAATGCTTGCAAAAGCCGATCGGGCAATTTAACATTAACCCGTCCCAGTTGCTGCAATCGGTTCCTGTCGAACAGTCCGTCGCAGTCCGCGTGTTCCCAAGTTTGAAGTACGCGCGGCGAAGCTATCGGGTAGGGAATCGCCCTTGGTGCAGGCACTGCCACAACCTCCGCTTTTT
Organism: Microcoleus sp. A006_D1; assembly: GCF_036702805.1. Taxonomy (NCBI): domain Bacteria; kingdom Bacillati; phylum Cyanobacteriota; class Cyanophyceae; order Oscillatoriales; family Microcoleaceae; genus Microcoleus; species Microcoleus sp. A006_D1. Next base: position 39,797 of record NZ_JAUBVZ010000015.1, on the reverse strand, counting down.
CCAAAACTTCTGTATAATTTGTTTCTAATTGAGGACGATCTTCCAAATTAATGCTTTTAACTCCATACTTATTTTCCAACTCAAAATTTTGGGATTCATACTTTTTGAGCACCGTCGCCAAAGCATCTAAATCTACAGGTTTGCTGAGATAATCGTCCATCCCAGCCGCCAGACACTTTTCTCGTTCCCCCGGCATTGCGTGAGCAGTTAAAGCAATCACAAAAGTATGCCGATCGCCCTTTTCTCGTTCCCTCAACTTTTTCGCCGTTTCATAACCGTCAAGTACAGGCATTTGACAGTCCATTAACACCAAATCATAGCCCTTTTGTGCCAGCAAATCCAGCGCCTCTTGACCGTTAGCCGCACAGTCAGCATCATAGCCTAAAGCTGCCAACTGTTCGACAATCACTTGTTGATTGATCGGGTGGTCTTCCGCCAGGAGGATTCTCAGCGCTGAGGGGGAATTGGGAGTAATATATTGAGAATCAACTGCTGGGAAATTGCAAGTATTAACTGCCTCCAAGCTATCATCATTTATCGGGGTCAGCAAAGCTTCAAGCAAGCGGGAAGGCCGCACGGGCTCGATCAAATAGCCGCTAAAACCCACACCGCAAAGCGCTTCAGCTTTCGGCTGTTCCCGCAAAGCAGTCATGGCGATTAACGAGCCAACTGTTGAGAGCGATCGCACTTTCAAACCAAATTCCTCCGCATCCAAATCCGGCATTTGCAAATCCACAAGCACCGCATCGCAGCACTTTTCCCCTGACGCCGAATGCTCAGAAATCCCGCCCCGGGCATTTTGCAACCAAGTCAAAGCAGCAGCAGCAGTTTCTGCCTCGTCGCAGCGGGCACCCCAACTTTGAGCGAGCGATCGCACCGCCGCCCTTCTCAAAGCGCTTCCAGAGACTACTAACAGCTTCTTACCTGCAAGTTCGGCAGTCTGAGGCTCAACTTGCAACTGTTTTTCCAAAGGTACAGCAAACCAAAAAGTCGAACCGTTGCCGAGAAAACTGCGTACCCCAAGCTCACCTCCCATCATCTCCACTAACTGCTTGCAAATCGCCAAACCCAAACCCGTGCCGCCGTACAGCCTAGTCGGAGAAGCGTCTACCTGAGAAAAAGATTGAAACAGCTTTGTTTGCCCTTCCGGCGAAATTCCAATCCCAGTATCCCGCACCGAAAATAGCAATTTTGCGCCTTGTTTGCCATCGGCCAGTTGCTTGTCCCGCTTGACAGTTACGTGAACGAAAACTTGACCGCGATCGGTAAATTTTATGGCATTTCCCGTCAAATTCAGCAATATTTGCTTCAACCTGCCCGAGTCGCCCACCAACTTTCTCGGCACCGCACTGTCAACTAAAACATTCAATTCAATACCTTTTTCCTCAGCCAAAGACGCCACCATTTCTATCACCGATTCAATGCAGCTATCCAAATTAAAATCAGACTTCTCCAGCCGCATTTCTCCCGCTTCAATCTTAGAGAAATCGAGGATATCATTAATCACGCTCAGCAAATGTTCGGCACTGCGGTAAATAGTGTGAGCCCACTCCCGCTGTTTCGGTTCTAGATGAGCGCGCAGCAGCAATTCAGCCATGCCCAAAACCCCATTCATCGGAGTGCGAATTTCGTGACTCATGTTCGCCAAAAATTGCGACTTCACCCGGCTCGCTTCTAGGGCACTTTCCCGCGCTTCCACCAATTCATTAATCTTGTGTGCCACCATCACCATTCCCCCCACTTGGCCATCGGGATTGTACCAAGGGTGAGCTGCCCAGCGGAGGTACATCACAGAGCCGTCTGCTCGTTCCCAAGGATCTTCGCTCACAGAAACTAGCTCACCCTTTAACACTTGTTGATACAACATTTTCCAGCGATTTGGTGTATCTGGAAATAATTCGTAATGACTGAGGTGGGTCAGGGACTGCCACTCAAAATTAAATTGAGTCAGCCATTGGTTAGAGTTCGCTAAATAGCGCATTTCTGTATCGAACATCGCCATTGCTACGGGGGCGCAGGCAATAATTTGTTTCAGTTGCTGCCGTTCTCTTTCTACAGCATCTTCGGCTTGTTTGCGATCGGTAATGTCGCTAATCATGCCGGCCATCCGCAGCACTTTTCCTTGGGAATTCCGCTGAGCTTTTCCCTGAGAAGTGCAGTAGCGGTAAGCACCGGATGAGTGCAGCAGCCGGAATTCTACATTGTAGTCGATTTCTTGCTCTAAGTGAGCTGCGATCGCCCGGACGATGCCGTCCTTGTCTTCGGGGTGCAGGCGGCTGTAGAGAGCATCCATAGTGCTGCCAAATTGCTCCCGCGGCAAACCGATCATTTCCAAAAGGCGATCGTTCCAATAAACATCATTTTTACTTAAATCCCAATCCCAAATTCCGTCATTAACTCCCTCTAAAACTAACCTGTAGCGTTCCTCGCTTTCCTTAAGTTTTTGACTGGTATGAAACGCCTCAGATTCGGCGCGGTAAACGCGAAGGGCAGTGTGCAAACTGCGGGACAAACTCTCTGAAGACATCTTACCTTTAGCGATATAATCAGAAGCTCTAGCCTTCATCAATTTTACAGCAATTTCTTCGTCCCCTTGACCGGTGAGTACAATTAAGGGAACTTTCAGTCCCGATTCCCGTACAGCTTTCACCAAAGTCAGTCCGTCTCCGTCAGGCAAGCGGTAGTCGAGGAATACGCAGTCAAATTTGCAGTCAAATATCTGATTTAACAGCAGAGATTTCTCTGTCTCCTCAACCTCGCTTAAATGTTGAGATTGATCTAGTTTGGATAGTTTGGCGATCGCAGTGCTATAATTTTGGCTGACCGAGAGTTTTGCCATGGCCTCGGCGCAGTCTTCTGCTTCAGTAACTTCTACCGAAATCCCAGCGGACTTGAGGTAGCGTTTCACCGCCATCCGATCGACTTCATCGTCATCAACTATCAGAATTTTAATAAGTTTGTCCATAAAAACCGAATCGTGGATTAATCCGAAAAAGCTGCGGCCTACAAAAAAATGTAAAAGAAATGCACCCTGAAACATTACAACAGCCACATTGAATTTTTTCTGTTAAGTTTTACCTAAATCAGGGAATCTCGCTCAGCATCCAGTATTTGTTGAGGGTAGCCATAACTTCCACAAAGTTAGAAAAAGTGACAGGCTTAAGAATATAGCCAGCTACATTCAAATTATAAGCTTCTACCTTATCTCTATCTTCATTAGAAGTTGTGAGGACGATCACGGGAATCGACCTCAAACTTTCATCCAGCCGCAATTCTCGCAAAAACTCGATGCCGTTCATTTTCGGCATATTCAAGTCCAGCAAAATCAAGCGGCGCGCTTGAGGCATTGCAGGCTCTATTTTGCCTTCTTGGCGCAATATAGCCAGAGCTTCTAATCCGTTTGAAGCCATGTATAGGGGATTGACGATGTTACTTTTTTTGAACGCGCGGCGGACGTTCATCACATCAACCTCATCATCCTCTACCAAAAGGATATGAATTTTTTTTTCTTCCATAAATCAGCCATTGTACAGATGTTTTTTAAGCGCCAGTATGCTTGGCTGGGTTCAGTCAGCACCGATCGCGAACCCAGCAGGTCTAATCTCTATTGTGCTTTGTCAAGAATCATTTATGCCTCAGCCGTTGGCGGTATATATCTAGAGGCGTACTCGCGCCAGGGAATTAAGGGCACAGGCTTGCGACCCCATCGAGCCAATCATCGCATTAACAGTTGACAGTTGACAGTTGACAGTTGACAGCGAAGTTTTTAGGCTGGGGCTTAAATCCCCTGTGATGCAGGTTAAAAAAAAGACTGCAACTGTAGGTCAGCTCGAAACCCATACATAATCAGTCGTTGCCAATTATTCAATCTAAAATAAAAAATCAAAAATGATATAATCCGCGATCGAGCTACTGTAAAAATTCCAACTAATCTAGATTATTAATCGCCATGTCACCCGATCGCAAACTCTACGAAGGCAAAGCCAAAATCCTCTACTCCACCGAAGACAACGAAATTTTGCTGACCCACTTCAAAGACGACGCCACAGCCTTTAACGCCCAGAAACGCGGCAGCATCGCCGGCAAAGGCGAAATCAACAATGCCATATCCGCCCACCTGTTTCGGATGCTAGAAGCCAAAGGCATACCCACCCACTTCATCGACACGCCCGCCCCCAACCAAATGCGAGTCTGCCGCGTCCAAATCTTGCCCTTAGAAGTCGTCGTCAGAAACATTGCCGCCGGCAGCCTGTGCAAACAAACCGGACTCGCCCTCGGCACAATTGTCAATCCGCCACTGGTCGAGTTTTATTATAAAAACGACGATTTGGGAGACCCGCTGTTGACAAAAGGCAGATTGCAATTAATGCAGCTAGCCACCCCGGAACAAGTAGACCAACTAGAAATCGCCGCCCGCGAAATCAACGAAATACTCAAAGAATTTTTCACCCAGTGCGGCATCACCCTGGTAGACTTCAAACTGGAATTCGGTATCGACCAACATCAAAATCTGATTCTCGCCGACGAAATCAGTCCCGACACTTGTCGCCTCTGGGACAACGCAGAAACCGACCCCGACGCCCGCGTGATGGACAAAGACCGATTCCGGCGCGACTTGGGATCGGTAGAAACCGCTTACCAGCAAGTTCTCCAGCGGGTTCTAGCTCAGAAAGTCTAGAGGCTTGAAATGCGGTACAATTGCACAGTTTGTCACCCTTCTGCTTTCGATGTCAGCAATCAGCGGTCAACAGTCATCAATTAACGGTCAGTCGATTTGAGATTTGAGATTTGAGATTTGAGATTTACTTGCAGCTTTGAATCTGGGAGCTTGAACCTTAGTCTAAAATGTTTGACTCGACCCTCATCAGTGTCGGGGGCTTGTATCCGTTTTTGGGATCAGCGCGAAATTCAACCGACTTAATCACTAATGGCTAATGGCTAATGACTAATGACTAATGACTAATGACGAATAATGTGGTGTGTGGATTGCCCAAAAAAGTGAACAAAAATGCGCTTATCTGCTGTATTGGTGGCAGTTTTTACTGTCTCAGCAACATTCGGGTTATCAAATTCTGCAAGCGGCCAAACATCCTACTCTGAATCAGCAGAGGGGACTGTGGCCGCCGTTACCCCCGCCCCGTCGATCGAATTATCCGATCGCCCCGTTCCAGAATTAACCCAAAATCCTCCTCAAAACCGCAAAGCAGCTAAAAACAGCAAAGCGGAAGCCCTCAAAATAGTGGCGGCCCCTGGCAGAGGAGAGAACGACCGCGAACCCCAAAACCGAGTCACAGAACCGGCCTCCCCGGTTTCGCCTGCTGGACTTCAACTCAAACCCGAGCTAGAATCCAACTCATCCCCCGTCTCTAGCAGCCAAAATCCCCTGCCAGAGCAGCAACTGGGCAGCCTCATCCCCACATCGGAAGCCGCGGAAACGCCCGCCTGGGTTGCGGTAGAGCCTCGGAAACAGGACGAATCAGGGGCGATCGCTCAAAACCCCCAAATTCCCCCCAGACCTGCCCCAGCTAGACCTGCCCCAGCTAGACCTGCCCCGACCAGACCGCCAGCTAACACCCTTCCAACATTGCCCTCGGGCCCAGCAGCACCGCAGCCCAGACCAGCCCCCGCACCAGCCGGGGCTGCCGAACCGCAAGTGCTAGTGGCAGAAGTTACCATCACCGGGGCGACGGGAGACCTGCAAAGCGAGATTTACCGAGTCATCAGCACCCAACCGGGACGCACGACAAACCGCGCCCAACTGCAACAAGACATCAACGCCATTTTTGCCACGGGCTTTTTCAGAAACGTGCGCGCAGTACCGGAAGACACCCCGTTGGGCGTCCGGGTGACTTTTATCGTGCAGGCAAACCCGGTGCTGCGGGGAGTCAAAATCACCGGTCAGCAAGTGCTGCCCCAAACCGTAATTGACGACAGCTTCCGCGATCAATACGGCAAAATTCTCAACCTCCGTCGGTTTGAGGAGGGAGTGAAAAAAATTAATGCGTGGTATCAAGACAATGGCTATGTTTTGGGCCAAATCACTGATGCCCCGCAAGTAGCAGACGACGGCACTGTCACCCTGCTAGTGGCAGAAGGCCAGATTGAATCCGTTGATGTCCGCTTCCTGAACAAGGAGGGAGAGCCAACGGATGCCACCGGTCAGCCGATCGGAGGCAACACCCGCCGCTTTGTCATCACCCGCGAAGTAGAACTCAAGCCCGGAGACATCTTTAACCGCACTAAGGCGGAAAGGGATTTGAGGCGGGTATTTGGTTTGGGGATTTTTGAAGACGTGCGGCTTGCTTTGGAACCGGGCGCGACTGACCCCCGCAAGGCAAGGGTAATTGTCAACGTCATTGAGAAAAATACTGGTTCTCTGGCGGCGGGTGCGGGTTTGAGCTCGGCGACGGGTTTGTTCGGTACGCTGAGTTACCAGCAGCAAAACTTGTTCGGTAGAAACCAAAAATTGGGGGCTGAAGTACAACTCGGGGAACGCCAAACGCTGTTTGACTTGAGTTTTACTGACCCCTGGATTGCGGGCGATCCTTACCGCACTTCTTATACGATTAATGCGTTTAGCAGACGATCGATCAGCGTGATTTTTGACGGCGGCGATCGGGAAGTCTATTTGCCAAATGGCGATCGACCGCGCATCATCCGCACCGGCGCCGGCATCAATTTTACCCGTCCTCTGTCGCGCAATCCTTTTGCCGATTCTGAGTGGACTGCTTCAGTCGGCTTGCAGTACCAGCGAGTCTCAACTGCCGATCGCAAGGGCAGGCGCGTAGCCGAGGACGAACTCGGCAACCAGTTAAGTTTTAGCAATTCTGGCACCGACGACTTGACAACACTCCAAGCAGGTGCTGTGCGCGATCGGCGCAACGACCCCGTGCGCCCCACTAGCGGTTCCCTGCTCAGGTTTGGCGTCGAACAGTCTATTCCTGTAGGTTCCGGAAACATCCTGCTCAACCGCCTGCGCGCCAGCTACAACTTTTACCTACCAGTCAAGTACACCAACTTTACCCCTGGCCCCCAAACCTTGGCATTCAGTTTTAAAGCCGGCACCATATTCGGAGATTTGCCTCCCTACGAAGCTTTTGCTTTGGGCGGCGCCAACTCGGTGCGCGGATACAACGAAGGCGACCTGGGAGCCGGCCGCAGCTTCCTAGAAGGCAGCGTTGAGTATCGTTTCCCGATTATTTCGTTTATCGGCGGAGCGCTATTTTTGGATGCTGGCACCGATTTGGGCACGGGCAAAGATGTCCCGGGCGACCCGGCCGGTGTCCGCAGAAAGCCCGGTAGCGGTTACGGTTACGGCCTCGGCGTGCGGATTCAATCTCCGTTAGGGCCGATCCGGATCGATTACGGTATCAACGACAGCGGTGACAATCAAATTCACTTTGGGATTGGCGAGCGATTCTAATTGGGAATTGGGAATTGGGCATTGGGAATTGGGCTTTGGACATGGGAAATTGGGCATTGGCCACTCGTACTGAGCGTAGTCGAAGTATTGGGCATTGGACATTTAGAATTGGTAATTGGTAGCAATTAACGAATAACTAATAACCAATAACCAATAACCAATAACCAATTACCGATGCCCAATAACCAATTACCAATTACCAATTACCGATGCCCAATTCCCCATGCCCCATCCCTCCGCTTCGCTTCGCCCAATTCCCAATAACTAATGACTCAACGTACCTTAAAAGCTGAATTTGAACTGTCAGGAATCGGTTTGCACAGCGGCGAACCAACTCGCGTCCGAGTCTTGCCTGCTGCGGTTGGGGAAGGCCGTTATTTTGTCAGAACTGATTTGCCCGGTGCTCCGATCGTTCCGGCAAAAATTGAGGCGGTTGGTCAGACTGCACTTTCGACTGAACTCGTAGGTATCGATGCTCAAATTCGCACTGTAGAGCATCTCTTAGCCGCTTTGGCGGGGATGGGAGCGGATAATGCTCGAATTGAGGTTGATGGGCCCGAAGTGCCGCTGCTGGACGGTTCGGCTCTGGTTTGGGTTGAGGCGATCGCCCATACCGGCTTAATTCCTCAAGAATGCCAGGAAGACTCTCATCCGTCATTCGTTGTTGCAGAGCCTGTGTGGGTGCGTCACGGCGATGCTTTTGTTGCGGCCCTGCCGTCAGCGGAAACTCGGTTTAGCTACGGAATTGATTTTGAGGAACAGGCGATCGGCAATCAATGGTACAGTTGGTCGCCAGAGGTAGAAAGTTTTGCTAGCGCGATCGCCCCAGCCCGCACTTTTGGACTTGCCCGCCAAGTTGACCAATTGCGACAAGCAGGTTTGATCAAAGGTGGTACCCTAGAGAACGCCTTAGTTTGCGATCGCTCCGGCTGGCTCAACCCGCCCTTGAGATTTGCCAACGAACCAGTGCGCCATAAAATCTTAGACTTAGTAGGCGACCTCAGTCTGCTGAGAACTTTGCCAAAAGCTCACTACTTGGCTTACAAAGCCAGTCACAACCTGCACGTCCAACTCGCCAAAGCCCTGAACTCCCAAGCTTGGGCAGTGCTACACGCAAGTTAGGCATAAAAAGTTCTAGCCAATTTACAGTTATAGTTTACAGTTAGAATTCACAACCCAAGACGCAATCCCTTGCGTTTTTACCACACTCAAAAGTCTTCAAGCAATGTCCACGCTGACTGAAGTTAACACCCTCAACACTGCTAATTCTGAATCCGTTCCCACCGAAAACGGTAAAGATTCTCCAGCGGTTAAATCTACTTTTACTATCGAAGAAATCCAGAAAATATTGCCTCACCGCTATCCTTTTGCCCTGGTAGACAAGATTGTTGATTATGTGCCGGGAGTGCGGGCTGTAGGAATCAAAAATGTGACTTTCAACGAACCACATTTTCAAGGGCATTTTCCCGGAAGGCCGATTATGCCTGGGGTATTAATTGTCGAAGCGATGGCTCAAGTTGGCGGTATTGTTCTCGCTCAGTTACCCGACATCGAGCAAGGATTGTGGATGTTTACCGGGATTGATAAAGTCAAGTTCCGCCGTCAGGTTGTACCGGGCGATCAGTTGCTGATGACTCTAGAATTGCTGTGGGTAAAACGCCGCCGCTTCGGAAAAATGCAGGCGATTGCTGAAGTGGACGGACAAAAAGTCTGTGAAGGAGAATTGACGTTTTCGATGGTAGATTAAATTTGCTAATCAGGAATGGAGAATGGGGAATTGGTAATGGGAATCGACAATGGGTAATAGCTAACAACTAAAAACGGTTGGGCGAATTATCAATTACCAATTATCAATTACCAATTATCAATTACTAATTATCAATTACCAATTATCAATTACCAATTATCAATTACCAATTACCAGCAAAGAACTGACAAATGCTTACTTTGATTCACCCAACTGCTGTGATTCATCCCCGCGCCGAACTCCACCCGACTGTAGAAGTGGGCGCTTATGCTGTAATTGGGGAAAGAGTGAAAATCGGGCCGGAAACTAAGATTGGCGCTCATGCAATTATCGACGGGCTAACAGAAATAGGCGCTCGAAATCAAATTTTCCCCGGTGCGGCGATTGGTTTAGAACCTCAAGATTTGAAGTACGAAGGTTCTCTGACTAGGGTGACAATTGGCGACAACAATCTGATTCGGGAATACGTGACAATCAACCGCGCTACTGGAGCCGGAGAAAGCACCACAATTGGCAATCATAATCTATTGATGGCCTATGTTCATGTTGGTCATAATTGCGATATTGCCGATCGAGTAATCATCGCCAATGCCGTAGCCCTAGCCGGACACGTCAAAATCGAGTCTCAAGCCCGATTGAGCGGTGTTTTGGGCGTACACCAGTTTGTCCACATCGGCCGCCTATCTATGATCGGTGGCTTGAGCAGGATCGATCGAGATGTGCCTCCTTATATGCTAATCGAGGGGAATCCTTCGAGAGTCCGAGCTCTCAACAAAATAGGCCTCGAACGCGCAGGTTTGACTCCAGAAGATTTGCTAGTCTTGAAGAAAACTTTTCGGATTTTATACCATTCTGGCTACACTCTCAATCAAGCTTTGGAACAGTTGGATTTGTTGCCAGAAAACCCGCACTTGCTGCACCTGCGGAGATTTGTACAGCAGTCTGTCAGCAAAGGGCGGCGCGGTTTGATTCCTAGCAAGAAATAATACCAATTATGAAAATCATGCAAGAGTATTTCTAGGGTGTGTCGCCATGAAAAATCTATACATTTTATCGACTTTTCGATCTGCGACGCACCTGACACTTCGGGCCTGTCGAAGCAAGCGAAATTTTGTTTTGTAGCAAGATTTTTTATAATGAGACCTCTTGTACTCATTCGGTTTCTGATCTTGAAATTATCTGCGTTAATCTGCGTTAATCTGCCTCAAATCTGCGGTTGACTGGCTCTATCAAAGATTTAGGCAATCTTGTCTAATCACTATTGCACTGTACGAATATGCCAGATCAATACGATGCTGTGACTGAATTATTACAACAAATATCACCGGTTTAAAGTCAGAGTTTAATTAACAAATATGAAAATTTTCATCAGCACTGGTGAGGTTTCTGGCGATTTGCAAGGATCTTTGTTAGTTGCTGCCTTAAAACGTCACGCTGTCGCCACTGGTTTGGAGTTAGAAATAACTGCATTGGGCGGCCCGCAAATGGCGGAAGCTGGGGCTACTATTTTAGGCGATACTGTAGGCATTGGTTCTATGGGTATTATAGAATCGATACCGTATATTTGGCCAACGATCGCAGTTCAGCAAATAGCTAAACAATATCTCAAAAAATCACCCCCCGATGTGGTTGTATTGATTGATTATTTGACTCCAAATCTCGGTATTGGTAGCTACATTCGCCGCTATTTGCCTGATATGCGTGTGGTTTGGTACATCGCACCTCAAGAATGGGTTTGCTCGATTTCTCCTCGCAATACTGAATTGATTATCAATATTGCCGATCGAATTTTGGCGATTTTCCCCGAGGAAGCTTGTTATTATCAGAAAAAAGGAGCTGCTGTGAGTTGGGTTGGTCATCCTTTGGTGGATAGAATGCAATCTGCACCCAGCCGGGAAGTTGCCCGCCAAACTTTGGGAATTGACCCGGAACAGGTGTCAGTCGCCCTAATTCCCGCTTCTAGGAAGCAAGAACTCAAGTACCTGATGCCGGTTATATTTGAGGCTGCTCAAATTATTCAAGCTAAATTGCCGCAAGTTCATTTCTGGATTCCGCTTTCTCAAGCAGCTTTCCGCAGCAAAATCGAACAGGCGATCGAGAATTACGGTTTGCGGGCTACTTTGTTAGAAAATCAAACTCTGGAAATCTTGGCGGCTGCCGATCTGGCTATTACCAAATCTGGTACTGTTAATTTAGAGCTGGCTTTGCTCGACGTTCCGCAAGTTGTCGCCTACCGCGTTAGTCGAATTACGGCGATTATTGCTCGCCACGTGCTGAAATTGTCGATTCCTTTTATCTCTCCGCCCAATTTAGTGCACATGAAGCCGATTGTCCCGGAGTTGCTGCAAGACGAGGCGACTGTAGAAAATATTGTCAGCCACGCACTGGAATTGCTGCAAAATGCCGATCGACGCCAGCAAATAAAAGCGGGTTATCGGGAAATGCGCGAAAGTCTCGGAGATGTCGGTGTGTGCGATCGCGCGGCTGCCGAAATCATCAAAAATGTTAAATTAAATACAGCTTCTTAAAGCAATTTTAGTATAGAAATGTTATGCCAAGCAATCGGAAAAAGCGACCGATCGCTGTTGATTTATTTGCAGGCGCAGGCGGCATGACGCTGGGCTTTGAACAAGCAGGTTTTGACGTACTTGCCTCAGTCGAAATTGACCCAATTCACTGCGCTACACACCAGTTTAATTTCCCGATGTGTTCTATTTTGTGCAAAGATGTCGCAGAACTCACAGGAGCGGAAATTCGGACAAAATCGGCGATCGGGCGGCGCCAGATAGACGTAGTAATCAGCGGCTCGCCCTGTCAAGGATTCTCGCTGATGGGGAAGCGCGATGTAGACGATCCGCGAAATTCTCTAATTTTCCACTTTCAGCGCTTGGTTTTAGAGTTAAAACCCAAGTTTTTTGTGATGGAAAATGTGCCGGGAATTGTGGCTGGCCCGCACAAAGAACTCCTGAATCTTTTAATTAGCTCTTTTCTGGAAGCAGGCTATCAAGTAGAAGAAAACTACCAAGTTCTCAACGCCGCTCATTACGGAGTGCCGCAAGCTCGCAAACGATTGTTTCTGATTGGGTGCAAAGAAGGCTATGAACTACCAAAATATCCTCAGCCAACTACTTTCCTGCCGAAAAAGAAACTTCCTAAACGCTATAAGAAAGTTAATTTACCCGCTGTCCCGACAGTTTGGGATGCGATTGGAGATTTGCCGGAAGTGGAAATTTACAGCGAGTTGCTGCACCGAGATTGGGTAGTGGCGGAGTACGGAGATTGCAGCAATGATTACGCGAGTATAATGCGCGGCATCGATGATTTGGATGATGATTATTCTTACGATCGCCAGTACGATCGGCAAATCCTCTCTTCTAGCCGGCGCACCAAACATTCTCCCGAATGTATGGAAAGGTTTGCAGCAGCCAAACACGGCGAAAAAGAGCCGATTACCCGTTTTTACAAGCTGCACCCCGACGGAGTTTGCAACACTCTCAGGGCTGGAACCGACAGGGCGAGGGGCGCTTATACTTCGCCAAGGCCGATTCACCCGATCGCCCCTCGGTGCATTACAGTCAGAGAAGCTGCGCGACTGCATTCCTACCCTGACTGGTTTAGATTTCACGTCACAAAATGGCACGGTTTCCGCCAAGTCGGAAATTCTGTACCGCCGCTATTGGCGAAAGCTGTAGCAGCGCAGATTATTAGCGCTTTGGGTGTGAAAGTAACTAAGCCGATTGTCAAGCTTCCAGGTGGAGATGATTCGCTACTTAAACTGAATTGGTCGGAAGCAGAACAATATTATCTACAAAGTTAATAAACTTTAATAATTGGTAATTGGTAATTGGTAATTGGTAATTGGTAATCGGGAATTGGTAATTGGTAATCGGGAATTGGGAATTGGTGATTGGTAATTGGTGATTTTTTATGTTTTATAGCGGTTCTCAACTTTCATGAGGTACTCGCCAGTTGTCTTACCAATTACAATTACCAATTATCAATCTGTACCTCACTCACTTAAGAATTGCTATATATACCCTGATTATTAATCAATTATTTTTCTTCATTGCTACCTATTGACTTTAGATAAGCATTAAGCTTCGGCGACAATTCATCAATTATTGGTTGGAATCTTTTTACCTCTTCACTTCCCACCAATTTTCTGGCATATGCTAGTCTCAAAAAGCTGATTGTTTCATACAAAGAACCTCTGGCAATCTTGACAAAACGCCGATTGTCTTGATAATTATATCGGCCACGTCCTTCTGCAATATTAGCGCAAACGCTATCGGCGGCGCGTACAAGTTGCTTCCCCATAGTATCTTTTGTAAAATAGTCCCATTTTTTGACGATAAACCAAACCTCATTTGCCAATTTTTCAGCCAACTTGTAAACATCCAAATCCTCAAAATCTGGTCTACTCATATCTCACACCCATCAATTAAGAATTCCCCATTCCCACTTACCAATTCCCAATTCCCAATTCCCAATTCCCAATTCCCAATTCCCAATTCCCAATTCCCAATTACCCATTCCCCATTACCCATTACCCATTAAAAATCAACTTCCAATCTTCCTTTCAACAAATAAGCAGCCATTTGTCCCTTACCTTTAACACTGATTAAACCGCGTTTTTCAAAATCATACTTGTTTTCTATGAGCAAATAAGTTGCTTCCGTAATCTGAATACCGTCGGGGATACCGTGAGATTCCATACGGGAAGCGGTATTTACCGTATCTCCCCACAGATCGTAAATAAACTTTTTCGTGCCGATAATTCCGGCTACGACTGGCCCGGAATGAATGCCGATGCGGATGCTGAGAGTGATGCCAAGCTTTTCTCTGTATGTGGCAATGGCTTCTTGCATATCTAGGGCCATTTCGGCGATCGCATCTCCGTGATCTTCTCTGGGATTTGGCAGTCCGGCTACTACCATATAACAGTCGCCAATAGTCTTTATTTTTTCTAAACCGTGCTTTTCGGCGAGTGCGTCGAATTTGGAAAATATATCGTTGAGTAAATGTACTAATTTTTTAGGCGATATCGATGCTGACAACTGGGTGAAGCCCACAATGTCAGCGAACATGACACTAACTGCTGCGAATTCGTCGGCGATTATGCCTTGTTCTTTTTTTAATCTTTCGGCGATCGCCTCTGGCAATATATTTAGTAACAACTCTTGAGATTTTTTTTGTTCTATCTCTAATTTTTGTAAATAATCCTGCATGGTTTGATAGGCGAGATTCCTTTCCAACAGGTGCATATAAGCTTTGGAGTGATAGCGGATTCTAGCTATGAGCTCGACTCGATCGGGCAATTTTACTAAATAATCGTTAGCGCCCAAGGAAAATGCTTGCGCTTTTAGTGAGGCTTCTTCTTTACTGGAGAGCACGATCATCGGAATGTCTCGCGTCAGCGAATTCGCTCGAAAAAAGCGCAGTAACTGCAATCCATCTATTTCTGGCATTACTAAATCTTGGAGGATTACTGTTGGCTTCACCTCTAATGCTTTATTAATGGCTTGAGCCGGATCGTTACAGTAATAAAATTTAATATCTTTTTCATTAGCAAGCATTCGGCGCACTGCTTCGCCGATTATTTCCTGATCGTCAACCAGTAAAACTGTGACAGTGTATTCGCTCAAGCTGGATATTTTTTTTTGGGCTGAATTTAAGGGGAAATTTAAGTCAATAGAATGGGGGCTGCTATCGAATTTGATGTTACTGACAATGGCGCTATCTCTGGCTGTAACTGCATTTTTTCTATCGTTTCCCCTATCCTTAAACTTTAACGTTACCAGGTTGCCGTTGAATGCTTGGATTTCTGGTTGATTTACTGCTTCATGGCGATCGACTTCCATAGCCTGAGAGTGAGTTAAGTTCATAACTGGATCTGGCAACAGCCATTGTCTGGAGAGGCTCAAAACTTTTACTTAATATTTTTTAAATTGTCAATAGCGACCCGGTGTTATTTAAGTACCCTTACCAGGTGATAATACCAGGTTTGTAAAATGCTACAAGCTGATTTTTGTAAAATCTTTACACAGCCTAGCACGCTTGATTTTTATTGCAACCGCTGCGATCGCTAATTTTGGGGTCAGCGGGCTTCGGCGCTGCTTACAGTTACCGAGTGCCCTCCGCGCAGAAGCCCGCGAAACTACGGACTTCTGCAAGATACAAGCACGATCGACAAAATCCCAAAACACCACCCCATAGATAGATGATCCTCGGCGAAAGTCTCGCACGTCATCGGCCATTGTGCTCAAGACCTTAAGCCATATGGCCCAAACATCTGTAATAATTTCTACACTAAATATTTGATGCAGGCTGGGGCGATCGCCTCAATTGGTAAAACCTGCACAGCCGCATTCAACTCGGCCGCCGCTTTCGGCATCCCATAAACTACTGAGGTAGCCCGATCTTGGGCGATTGTGTGCCAGCCGGCCGATCGCAAAACCTTGAGTCCTTTAGCGCCATCTTTGCCCATGCCGGTTAACAGCACTGCCACCCCTTTACCCGGCCAGTGTTGGGCGACACTTTGAAAAAAAGTGTCTACTGACGGGCGGTAAGGATAGTCTAAAGGTTCCTTCGTATACTTAAGGGTTAAATTGGATTGTAATACTAAGTGGTCGTTAGTCGCGGCAATCACCACCTTACCGACTTCCAAAGGTCGATCGGCAACTGCCACACTCACCGACAACTTAGTTTTCTGACTCAGCCATTCTGCCAAACCAGGAGCAAACTCAGCATCTACGTGTTGGACGATCGCCACAGCCGCCGATAAATTTGCCGGTAAAGCCGATAGCAGAGTTGCCAAAGCTTGCGGCCCGCCAGTCGAAGAGCCGATCGCCAACAGCGGCGGAGTCAGGGATTTGGGAGTTGCGCTGTGAAATATAGAAGTTGAGTTACTTTTGCCAATCAATCTAGCGACTTTAGAAATAGTTTTTAACAATTCCAACCCGCCGCTTGGGGAATTGCCCATCAACCCCAAAATCGGCGTATTAATAGCATCCAAAGCTCCATATCCCATAGCTTCAAAAACCCTGCCGGCATTACCCGTTACCGAAGATGTCACCACCAGAATCGCGCAGGGAGATTGCTTCATAATCAGGCGCGTCGCCTCCACACCATCCATCACCGGCATAATCAAATCCATCAAAATCAAATCCGGGGTATTGCGGGCGCACTTTTCTACAGCCTCAGCCCCATTGCCAGCTATCCAAGCAATCTCATACTCCGGTACTGTCACCAAAACTCGACGCAAGGCTTCAGCAGCAATCAGCGTGTCGTTGACGATCGCTATTTTCATGTTGAAATTGGTCATATTTTTATTAATTTTCAGTTACAAGTAGTTAGCAGAGTCGGCTGATACAGTTTTTGAGGCTGAGAAATTTTCTTTAAAACAAAACTTGTAGGGTGAGTCAGCAAACAGGCTCTCAATTGCCGATCGATACTGTTCGGTTAACACTGTTTATTGCCCGGATATCCCCCTAAATTTCCCTTAAAAAGGGGGACTTTGAGCAATTTCTTGTCCCCCCCTTCTTAAGGGGGGTTAGGGGGGATCTCCGGGCTTCACCCAAGCGTATTGAATTATTGATTAAATTACGAACGATCGCGCACCATACCACTATTCATACCACATTTGGGTCTCATTTTTATTTTTTAATTAAAAAAACTTAACCAGAGATTTTTTTTCAAGCCTCACCTATTAAATCAACCACCGCCTTTAACAACGTATCGTCATGAAAACTGCTTTTAGTCAAATAATAATCCGCTCCCACTTCCAAGCCTCTAATTCTATCTTCCTCCCGGTCTTTGTAAGAAACAATAATTACCGGAATCGACTTTAAACCAGAATGATTTTTAATTTGACTAACCAGCTCGATTCCAGTCATGCGCGGCATATCAACATCGCTGATTACCAAGTCAAAACGCCCCGTGCGTAGAGCATTCCAACCGTCCATCCCATTAACAGCAATTTCAACTTCATATCCTTGATTTTCTAAAAGTTTTCGCTCTACTTCTCGGACAGTAATCGAATCATCCACTACCAAAACGCGCTTGCGAGTTGTTGATTCAGCAGTTTGTGCAGTTTGACTAACTTTTTGCAACCGAGATTCAGTCAACAGTTTATCAGTCGATCGAACCAAATCTTCAACATCGATAATCAGCACCGGCGAACCGTCTTCCATAAAAGCAGCGGCGCTGATATCCGCTACCTTACCCAAACGCGGATCTAAAGGCCTGACAACTAAATCGCGTTCGCCCAAAAACTTATCTACAGCTAAACCGTAACTGCTAGATCGATCGCTGACAACGATCACGGGTACCACATCCAACTTCTGAAGCGGCGGCGGTAATTCCAACACTTGATAAGCTGTCACCAAACCAATGTTTTGGTCGTCCATAGTAAAATACTGTCGGTTTTCGGCGATCGCAATCTCAGCACTCTCAACCATCAAAATGCGATCGATCCGAGTCAGCGGAAAAGCATAAGGTTCCCCCGAAATTTCCACCAACAGCGTCCGAATTACCGACAGAGTTAGCGGCAACTGCAAATGAAAACTCATACCTTTTCCCGGCACAGATACCGCCCGCAGAATGCCACCAACCTCCTGCACCATGCTCTGCACAATATCCAAACCGACGCCGCGCCCCGAAATTTCCGTCACTTGACTAGCAGTAGAAAATCCCGGCAAAAATAGAAAATCCATCAGTTCCGGTTCCGTCAAATTCGCCGCCATTTCCGCACTCACCATACCTTTATTCACAATTTTTTGGCGCAGTTTTTCCGGTTCTATTCCCCAACCGTCATCCGAGACCGTAATTGACAGCATCCCGCCCCGGTGTGCAGCTTCCATCCGGATTTTACCTTCGGCCAGTTTCCCCGCAGCTAAACGCGCCTCGGGCATTTCGATACCGTGATCCAGAGCATTACGCAAAATGTGCGTCAGCGGTGCTTCTAATTTTTCTAAAATATCTCGATCGACCTGAGTAGATTTGCCAACAACTTCAAATTTTACTTGTTTGCCAAACAGTCGGGCTAAATCTCTCAGCATTCGCGGAAAAGCTTGCACGCCGTCGGCAAACGGTCGCATATTACTGGCAATAACCTCTCGGTACAAGCGGTCAGACAAGTTGGCAGAACGGCGGGCAAACAGTTCTAGTTCGTTTAGGCGATCGGACAAAATGTGGCGGCAATCATTAGCTTTTTTTCGAGCACTGCTGAGATAATCTTCCGACCGCTGATCCAGGACAGAATCGCCTAAAGATTCCTGCAACTTTTCCAGCAAATTATACAATTGTCCTTGATGCGTTCTCAGTTTCAATAATGAATCAGCAAACGGTTGCAGCCATTTTGCTTCTACTAAGGATTCGCCCGCCAAACCCATAATCCGGTTTAAGTTTTCCGCATTAACTCGCACTACGCGGTCAGCAGTTTTAGGTTTTTGAGCATTTTCCCTGAGATTGGCAGTTGCAGTTTTGCCGAGCGCCCTTTGAGTCGATAGTTGCTCTACAGTGACTGCGGTAGAGTTGCCAGTTTGGGAAATTTGACCGCTGGTTTCTGTTAGTTCAGCAGTAGTATTTTGAAGTTGTGGTTGCGCTGTCGGTGTTATTTGGGAATTAGTTTTATTGGCTGGTATTGCTACTTTTTCAGTTTTTGTCGCTTCAGAAATCAGATTGATAGCTGCGACAATGCGATCTATTTTTTGCTCTCCTTCTTCTAGCCAATTTTCTATTTCCAGAACCGGGATTTTCTGCATATCTTCCAGAACATTGACTCCGACAAGCAGACTATCAATTTGACTAACATTTAAGCTAGCTTTGTATTTTTGAAGTGCCACAAATGTATCTTCTATTGCCCCGGCAAGCTTGATAAGTTGGTTAAACTGAACTATTCTAGCAGCACCTTTAATTAAATGAGCAGATTTGAGCAGGGAGTCCAAGTCTAAGTATTCATTGGAATTATTTTTAAGAGCTAGTAAAGTTTGGTTTAACAGTATTGATTGCGATTCTACTTCTGCTAAAAACAAAGCTAACATGGGTAAATCAGTTTTTAGCAGCCGAGTTTCGGGAGTTTCAACCTGCGGCAACTCTGGCCATATTTTTTGATAAATATCTGAATTAGATTGTGGATAATCTGTTGTTTCTATGGTAAAATCAAGATAGGATTGCGAGGCCAGTTCTGGCGTAATTTGGCTCTCAAAAATTGTCTCTGGTTCTATTTGTTCTGCTTCAGATTGGCTGTCAAAATCTAATTGTTCGTTATTGATAATTGCTAAAATGGCAGTTTCTAAGCTTTCAACTTGCGATCGATTAATCGGGAGCCAATTTTCGATCTCCGTTTCCGGGATCTGGCTGATTTGGGCCAAAAGGTCGATCGCCCGCAGCATCACATCAATCTTATCTGGTGAGTCTAGAGCGATCGATCCCGACTGCGCCGCCACAAAGCAATCCTCCATCACATGAGCGACTCGCACAGCAGCATCCAGTCCCACAATCCGCGCCGCGCCCTTGAGAGAATGAGCCGCCCGCATCAAAGATTCCAGTTCAGCAGGAGAACTCGGGTTATTTTCCAGCGCCAAAATGTTCTCATTTAATATTTCTACTTGGCTGTCCGCCTCCATGCGAAATAAATCCATCATGGAGAAATTGCTCATATCTTGATTACTCATTTTTTATTACTCCTTAATTTATTTCAACCCGCTTTCGCCCGGTTTTGTTCATGTAGGCGCGAATTCCATTCGCCCGGTCTTCAACCCGCGGAGGCGGGTTTCGTCTGTGTAGACGCGAATTCCATTCGCCCGATTCCATTCGCCATTCGCCCGATTCCATTCGCCCGGTTTTGCGTCAGACAATCTTCTTATTCAACATATAAAACAGCAAATCATCATCCAGATAACAAACACTTTGCCCCTGCCAACTTATAATCCCTTTAGTATAAGTTTCTGGCACCTTAGAAACAGTAGCCGGCACATTTCTGATTTGCTCCGGGAGAATGCGGTGAATGCCATAAATTTCATCTACCTCAAACACCCAGCGGCTGCCTTCTCTCTCAACAACTACCATCCTCTCATAAACAACAGGACTAATATTTTGTCGGCTGGCATCTGCCGCTTCCAATCCCAAAAGTGCTTTTAGCGAAATGCACAACTGAATTTCACCCCGAATATTCACCAAACCAATAAGTATATTATTGCTGCGGTGCGGCACAGTGTGGATAACAGAGATCTGCGTCACTTCTTTAAACAGTTGAGCGGGTAAAGCCAACCATTCGCCGCTAAGCCTAAAAATACCTACAGATACAGTACCCGCAGCCGTGACAGCGTTAGTTACTCCTTGGCTCGATCGCAATAAATTAGTCCACTCTTCCAGATACCCTGCCGGCAATTCCTGTTCCAGCAAACTCCGGCCAGCGTCGGAATACACAGGACAGTTGCGACAGTGAATAAATGTTATCAATTGAGGACAAGTGCGATCGCCCCCAACTCCGATCCGATTCCAGCAATCATCAGTCATTCGATTTTAGATTTTAGATTTTAGATTTTAGATTGTAGATGCTAGATTTTAGATTGTCTTCATATCCGCTCCTATTTTTTTACAAAAAAAATCGATTTTAGATTTATCCTCGGCACACCTGTTATTCTTCTAAGAAACCGAGTTGATGAGAATCAGCCCTATTTACTTTAAAAACGCTAGCATTTCGTGACGTAAACCGAGTGTAGCATCGTTAACTTGCCCGATCGCCCCATTGATATCCCGCAGCGCCGCCGCAGTTTGCGAAGAAGCCTCACTCAACTGCACCATAGCCTCACTAATTTGCTGAGCACCCTGAGACTGCGCATCCATCCCCTCATTCACCTCCTCAAAACGCGGAGTCAAAGCTTCCACCCGCTGAATAATCGACTCCAACTGCAAACTAATAGTTTGCACATCTTCCACCCCCCGGCGCACTTCATTAGTAAACTTATCCATTTCCATCACCCCAACTCCCACCGCAGACTGCATTTCTTTAACCATATTTTCAATATCCAAAGTAGCCACCGCTGTTTGATCTGCCAGTCGCCGAATTTCCCTAGCAACAACCGCAAAACCCAACCCGTACTCACCCGCTTTTTCCGCTTCAATAGCCGCGTTGAGCGAAAGCAAATTAGTTTGATCTGCCACCTTCGTAATCGTCGTAATAATACTATTAATATTATTAGCTTTTTCGCTAATAACACCCAACTTACCCGAAATTGCACTGGTAGAATTTGCTAATCTATTCATCGTGGATTCCATGCGACCAATTTCTTGTTTTCCGCCGCCAGCAGATTGAGCAGCTTGCTGCGACATCTGGGAAACTTCATCCATTGTCCTCGCAAGTTGCACCGCAGTAGCAGCAATTTCTTTAGCCGTAGCTACTACTTCATTAGTCGAAGCCACTTGTTCGTTCATCGTCGCTTCCAATTCCTTACCAGAAGCAGCAATTTGGTTAGTAGAACCGCTAATTCTGATGCCGGACATATCTATTTGATTTTCTAGAGTTTGGGATACCGTGCTCGTGAGAAACAGCCCAAACAGTCCCGCCGTTAGCGGCCCGAGAATCATGCCCAAAATCACCCAGAATGTGGTTTGAGCAATATCGTTTTTAGACTGCTGTTTAGCTAGTTCTCCCGTAGTTTCATTGATTTTGATATCTTCCAAGATTAAGTTAGTAGCTGCTTCAAACGAGGGGCGGTTCGCTTTTGCGCGATCGCTCAATTGATTGTAAAACGCCCCTGCCCTTCTAGCTGCGTCGATATCGGGCGACTTAGTATTCCCTTGGCCGATCAGTTCGATCTGCCTTTTAAATGGGTTGAGAATTCCCAAACTTTCAAATTTTTTATTAAAATCTAAAAACGTTTCATGATTTTTCTTCCAGATATCCCATTTAGCCTGCAATTCTTTATATACCTTATCTTCATTTGCCTCCCTAGGTGTAGTTTCGTACTCTTTGAAGCCGTCATTAATCTGCTCCCAAGCTTTCTGAATCCTCCTCAATTCAGCGCTTCTTTCCTCAGCGCTGATTTCCATATTCAGCAAAGCCCGTTCCGACGACTCAATTTGCGTTTGTCCTTCATTAACTTTCCACAATCCACTAATGCTAGGCAGGGAATTATTAGCTAGCGTATCAATGTGTCCGCCGAGCCGAGCATTGCCGCTCCAACCGATAGAAGCCACTGCTAAAACAATCACCGCTAGAAATATAAACGCTGCATTCAGCCGTTTTTTGAAACTAATATTCTTAAACATTTTATGCTTCCTTACTGCTTACTTTAAACCGAGAGATTTCTTGACGCAGACCTTGAGATGCCTCATTTAATTGAGAGATAGCACCATTAATTTCGCGCAATGCGCCCGCCGTTTGCGACGCTGATTGACTCAGATATACCATGTAAGTTGAAAAAATCTCAGCTTCCCGGGCTAATTTATTCCTGTCAGCCAAGAATTGATTTTCGGTTTCCTTAATTTCTGTAATTTTCCCCCTCAGCTTTGCCATAATTTCCAGTTTAGTTCCAGCACTTACTATATTTTTTACCTCCTGTTCTCGACCTGATTTTCTCATTTGAATAGTTTTTTCTATATAATCTATTCTTTCTTTAATCAGGGTTTGTAGTTCGCCGAGTTTTTCTTGCTTTTTTGGGTTTCTAATCTTCTCTCTCAACTCTGCTAGTTGCACGTTAATGCTCGCATTTGCTTCATTGTATGGGTCTAAAAAATTCTCTTTTCCCGTGTACAGATAACCGCGCTGACAAGTCTCAGCTTCCAACAACAGCATATCCAACTCTGCCAATTCTTGCAAAAGTTTATAGCTCAAAGTAACGTTATCTAAAGATTTAACTAAAGTATTTTTAGTGTGATTTGCTACGAAGTTTGCAATAATTATTAACAGAAAAATTGTGCCGAATCCCCTCCACAAAACTTGTTTAATCGTTAATTTTTTCTGCACTTAATTTACATCTCCTTTGGGCGCTAGCAATAACCGATATCATGTCGATAAAATGAAAAATATAAAATTAGTTTGTAGTGATGACTTTAGTCCTCAGACTAGGAGGACTGAAGTCCTCACTACAAACATTTTTTACTATGGCCGATCCGCACATCATATTATAAAATTTGAGATTTGAGATTTGACATTGTTCGATAGTGACGACTATTGGGTAGGAGTAACTATCAACTGACTTTGAATCGCGAAATTTCCTGCCGCATCCCCTGAGCGGCTTCGTTCAATTGCGCGATCGAACTATTAATTTCGCGCAAAGCATCAGCAGTTTGTAGAGCAGTTTCGGCCAACTGGGCCATCGTTTCGCTAATTTGGTGAGCACCTTCCGATTGAGCTTCCATACCTCGATTTACCGAATCGAAGCGGGGAGTAAGAGATTGTACTTGTTCAATAATCTGGGCTAACTGTACGCCGATGTTGCGAATATCTTCCACCCCCCGGCTGACTTCATTTGAGAATTTATCCATTTCCATCACCCCAGTAGAAACGGCTGAATGCATCTCTTTAACCATGCTTTCAATATCTAAAGTGGCAACGGCTGTTTGGTCGGCGAGGCGGCGAATTTCGCGGGCTACGACGGCAAAACCCCTGCCGTATTCTCCGGCTTTTTCGGCTTCGATCGCCGCATTTAAGGAAAGTAAATTAGTTTGATCTGCTACTTTCGTAATAGTCGTCACAATACTGTTGATGTTATTAGCTTTTTCGCTAATTGTTCCGAGCTTGTTCGAGATAGAATTGGTAGAATTTCCCAATACTTTCATGGTATTTTCCATGCGACCTAACTCTTTTTGACCGGTGCTAGCTTCCCGAGCGGTTGATTCTGCCATATGAGAAACTTCATCCATAGTTTTTACGAGTTTCCCGGCGGTGGCGGCGATTTCTTTCGCCGTAGCTACAACTTCGTTTGTGGAGGCTGCTTGTTGGTTGACTGTGGCTTCTAATTCTTTGCCAGAAGCTGCTATTTGGGTGGCTGATGAAGTGATTTGAATTCCCGATGTTTGCACTTGCTTGATTAATGCAGCTAAGCCTCGATTCATGCTGCGGAATGAGTTCTGCAATTTGCTGATTTCGTCTTTAGTCTCGCTGACATGAATTTCTCCTGTCAAATCGCCGATCGACATTTTCTGTGCTACATCCACAACTCCCGCAATTTTAGCCCCCAAAGGTTTAGCGATCGTATTGCTAAAGTAGAGTCCAAACAGTACAGCGGTTAAAGGGCCCAGCAGCGTGCCTAAAAGCACCCAGAACCGAGTTTGAGTGATATCTTCGGCGGCAGCTTTTGCCGAATCTGCTGCTAATTGGCGATTGTAGTTGAGGAGTTCCAGCATTCCCTCAGTTGCAGCTTGAAATGTAGTTAATTTCTCATTCAAAGCTTTTTCGTTCATTCTGTTAAGCACCTCAACTGCTGATGCAGCAGTTGCTAGTTCAGGTGATTTAGTTTTACCCTCTTTGAGCAAATTAATTTGGATTTGTCTTGGGTTGAAAATGCCAAATTTTTCATATTCTGTATTTAGTTGTTGGAATTGTTGGTGAGCATCAGTCCATCTTTGCCACAGCGGTTTAAATTTTTGATAAAGTTTGTCTTCTTTCTCGTTGCGCGGGATTTTTTCGTATTCTTTAAAGCCTTGATTTATTTGATTCCAAGCAGTATTTATTCTCGCGATTTCTCTGCGTCTTTGGTCAGCATTAATTGCTGCGTTGAGCAGCATTATATCGGAAGACTGTACCTGTGTTTGTCCTTCGTTGATTTTCCACAAAGCCACGGTGCTCGGATAAGCATTGTTGGCGAGGGACCCCAGGTGTGCCGATAACCTAAAATTACCGCTGGCACCGACTAAAGCGATAACAAGCACGATCGCCCCCATGAACACAAACGCAGCCATCATGCGTCTTTGCAAAGTCATATTCTTGAAAAAGTTGTTCATGATTGAGTTCTCTGTTATTGCCGATCGGGCTATTTTTCGATTCGCTGAATGCGCTGGCGGACGATCGCAGCACCGGCAATATCTCCTCGCTCTTCTTTGAGTAAAGCTAGGTGAATTAGCCCTTCATAGTGATCGGGTTTGAGGTAAGTTGCTTTTTGGAAAGATTGCTCGGCTTGTTGGCGATCGCCCGAAGCTTGGTAAACTTGACCTAACAAAACGTAAGCATCAGCATTCGTGCGATTTTGACTGAGGTAAGTTTCGCACAGTTTGGCAGCTTCCTGCAATTGTCCGCGATCGGCAAAACGGCGCGCTGCGTCTAAATCCGCACTTGCAGACTTGCCAGCGTCTGCTGCTGGGGCGATCGCCCCAATTGGCAAAATCTGCGAATTATCACCCTCCCTCAGAGATTTGCGATCGTCTGTTAAGGATTTACTCTTACCAGTTTCCCAATTGTAACTGCGGACATTCTCGCTAGTTTCCGCGCCTTTCGACTCCCGAACCAGCGCAGAATAATTGATATTCGTCTGCTTTTTTTCAACCTGCACTTGCTCGCCGGGAATGTCGGTTTTGCGGTAAGCAAATGCTAGGGAATGACGCACCGAAACAAATTGATCAGGCAGTTTTTGCCCGCTTTCCGAGTGACCTAAAAACAATATTCCTGCTGGTTTCAACAAGCGATTTAAAAGTTGCACAGTCTGAGTTCTGCCTGTCCCATCAAAGTAAATTAACACGTTGCGGCAAAAAATTGCATCGTAGGGAAGTTGGTTAACTAAAAAATAGCTGTCTAGAATGTTACCCTGAATAAAATTAACTGTTCTTCTCACCGAGTCGTTCAACTGATAAAGGTCTCCCGCCAGCGGAGTAAAATAGCGATCGCGAAAGTCTAAGTTTTTGTCGCGGAAAGAGTTTTTCCCGTAAACTCCGCGCTGAGCTTTTTTGAGAGCAACTTTGCTGATGTCTGCGGCATCGATGCTGAAGTTTCTCGGATTTACACCAGATTCCAGTAGGGCGATCGCGATCGAGTAAGGTTCCTCCCCCGTCGAACAAGGAAGGCTCAACACGCGCAGGGTTTTGCCGGGATTTTTCGGCAACCATTCGGAAAGCGCATAGAGGCTCAAAAAAACAAAAGGCTCGCGATCGCGAAAAAACCAAGTTTCCGGTATCACTACAGCTTCGATTAATTCTTCTAATTCTTGCAGGGATGTTTGCAATTTTGTCAAGTAAATATTTATATCCGTCAAACCGCAATCTGCCATCCGACGGTTCACTGCTCTAGTAATTGTATTAGAACCAACTGTCAGGGCATCCAAACCAATTTTTTGTCTGAGTAGAGCTTCAATTGCTACTTGTGTCATTGATTTTCGGTCGGAAATTTGCATTGAAAATATAAACTTTTTTCGTAATTGTCGGCCAAGCAATCTGCCTTCTGCATAAATACTAGCAAGTATGCGATACAGTTATCTTCCCGAAAGCCTTCTACTTTCTTTCATAAGTGCCGAATCCCTTAATATTTCACTTTTCTGGCTGGGGAAGCAAATAATTGGTTTGGGATTCTGGCAGCAGATGTTCTACCCTGACAAATTGAATCATACCGCGATCGTCTGCGATCATTTCTCCCAAATAAGGAGTGTTGTCAACCTTAATCCCAGGACTAACGAATTCAGTTTCCGGTTTGTCGAGAGTTTCTGTCACCCTTTCCGCCATCAGTCCTAAAATTAGGGGGCCGCGCAAACTGCCGCCGTTCCCCTCAGAAGTATCGGGAAACTGGCAATTGACTAAGACGATGCGCGTGCTCAAGTAAGCGCGGGCTGCCCTACCCTGTATCATTTGGCACAAATCGATGACCGGGACGAGATGTCCCCGGTAGTTAAACAAACCGGCAATGTATTCCGGCGCGTTGTGGAGTTTTTTCAAGGTGACAGTGGGAACTACTTCGACTACGCGCCTGCAATCTGCGGCGTAGCGATCGTCCCCTACATAAAATAGCAACATCAACATAGAGATACCATTGAAGATTTTAGATTTTGAAAGTCGGGCTGCAAAAACATTTTGAGAAATTTTGCTGAGTTTTGCAACAATTACAAGTCTTTTGGAATTCTAGAGGTATCTTATAAAAAGTGTATTTCTGGAGACTAAACTACTATGGGTTGGTTTAAAAGACTGTTCGGACTCGAAAAGCCTGAAGCCCAGGCTGAACCGATGGCACAAGTAGTACAGCAAGCTGCCCAAGCGCAATCCATCGCCCCTGCGAAAGTCGGCCCAGACGGAAATTTTGACGAAAGTGGCTTGGCGAAGCGCGTAGCTTTGGCTTTTGACAACGACGCAGCGGTTGCTGATATCGAGACTGTTTGGGTTGCTCAACTCAGCAGCACGGTTGTTCTCAAAGGTCAAGTTGCCAGTCAGGAACTTCTCGACAAGTTAGTGACGATCGCCTCTGCTGAACAGGGCGCGACAGGCGTACAAACCGATCAAGTAACAGTCGGGTAGTTATTTGAAACCAAAGCAGTTTCGAGCCTAGTCCGGCTCAAATTAGCCAAAAACTTGATTAAACCCGCCTTAGCGGGTTTTTTCTTGCCTTCTCCCCTCAAAATATTAATTGTTGTAAATAAACGCATTTTACTTAAAAAACAGTATAATCGAATACAGAAACTATAAAAGTTTTAGCGAACAAAACTACACTTGACCCATTTCCATTTTTATCTCGATATAAGGATCAAAAAATATGCAACTCACTTACCGCGGCGCAAACTACGAATACGACATTCCGACAGTCGATATGCTCGAAGGCGAAGTAGCGGGCAAATATCGGGGTCAAAACTGGAACTATCGGTATCCGAGACACATTCCTGTCCCCAAAAAATATGGCGGCATCAGCTCTACCACAAAGCGAAATTTTCAAGCCCTGGAGAATGTCGCAGCAGTTCACACCGCTTACTCGACGGTTGAATCTTCGCCGACATTTGCGGATGTGGCGCAAGTCCACCGGATGCATATTTGCAATATTCTCGATCGGCGGAAACAAGTAGCCGCAGCCAAGGGCGATGCAAGACTGCTGCGCTTGCTAGAAAAAGAGTGGCAGCAGATGGCTTGTTAAGCTGTTCTGTATTTAAATTGTGTGTCAAGAATTAATCAAACTCTTGTGGGGTGGGCACGCGATCCCGCTCCGAATATGCAATTTAAATGCCCAACAGCTTAGAGAACACTTCTGGATGTAACTGTCACTACAAACCGAAAAATTAATCAGTTCCCAAAAAATGCAACTATAGGTAAGCTTCAAACCATTACCGGATCGGCATTCCCAATCTAAAATCTAAAATCTAAAATCTAAAATCTAAAATCTAAAATCTAAATCAGTGATGTGTTATTTATTTTGTTGCCCCTTGATGTTTAAACAAAACTTTATAAATTCTTGAAAACTAAGTAAATGATCTGAATTTGCCTCAATTCTCGCTATGAGTTGTTTAAGGTAATATTCTTCTTGTACTTCTCTCGGTCTAGATTTACTGTAAGATAAATGCGATTGTGAAGCGAAACTACGTTATTTGAAAATTTCTCTAAGATAACCTTCATGAAACAGAGCTTTTGTTTTATATCCAAAAATATCCTTTGTATTTTCTTCATTTTGGACAAATTCACTCGCTAAGTCTTCAGGATTACCTTGGCTGACATCAAAATATTTGATATATTGCTTCAAAATTTCATTATGTTGTGGATTTCTCACAAAGAATTTTCGATTGCCTAAAAACCAAGTTTCCATACAAACTTTCTGGACAATAACTTCAAGTTTGCAATTTTCTGGTTGAGTTTTAAACGGTTTATCTTTTAATTCTGACTTAATTTGCCCATCAGCTTCCGCTTTTTTTTCGGAAACTGTAAAACGGTCTGCATCTGTGAATAGCACCAAGTAATCATATTTAGGGAATAAGTTAATTTCTTGGATAGCATTAGCAGTAACTCTGTAGCAACTGGGAACGCCCATATCACTTTCGTAATAATAATTATTCTGAATTACCGCATCAAAACTATCCACTTCCGTCAACTCTGGAAGCAGCACAGATAACCACTTCTTATAAACAATCGCTTCTGTCTTCCCTTCAAATACAAAATACAAATTCATACTACGATTGTTTTTCGAGGATTTTGTTTAACTGAATAAATGCGTCTTGTTTAGATTTACCTAGATGATAATCTGAGGCATTACAGGTTCTAATGTGTCCGCCTTGTCGCGTAACAATTTTCCAATATTCATAGGGAATATTATTGATAATATAAGGATGATGACTTGTGGCAATAAATTGCAAGGTTTTATTTTCGTGAATCAGGTCATCAGTTAATATATCAATGCAATTTATTCCTAAACTATTCTCAAATTCATCAATCAATATTACCGAACCTTCATTTGAAAGAAAAATTTCGCCAAGATGAATAATTGTGCGTAACATACCCGAAGACATCCTATCTTCCCTAATCCATTTTGGGACAGATTTCTCTTTGATAGAAATAACAGGAAAAAATATATTCGCAGCAATTGCTTTGGGCAATTCGTCTGTTTTAAAAGGCTCAACTTTGACATCTTCGATTTGTTGAAAAACATCAATTAATCTTGACTTAATTGTCTCAAAAACATCTAACTTATTTTCATAAGTCAGATATAGCTTAGTTCTAATATCCTCATCGCTATTTACTATGCTCTCTAAGGTTTGATATTTGTTTTTGAGCGAGTGCAAAGATTGCTTTGAGCTTCTAAAACGCACACCTTTTATAGTATGGTCGCGATATTCTATTTTGTTGAGAGCATCAAATGCTTCTTTGATCACACTTTCTTCTTTCAACAAGATTATCATTGATTGATGAGAAGAAAGTTTGGGCATTTGGCTGTTTTTAAATTTTATTTGCTCTTTGTTTCGTTCAAACAAAACCTCATTTTTTGAAATCAGCTTTTCATAAATAAATGATGGTTTTTCTTTTTCATCTTGGTTGTCTTTTTCAGGGTTATCAAAATTTAGTTCATTGGTTTCAACAGTATCAAAACCACCTTCCCAAATAAATTCAGTGCCATTTACAGTAGAAAATATGATTTTCCATTCCAATCCATTGATAGCTTTTCCATTTGCAATACGTTTTAAATCGATAATTGAACGCAGGATTTGGGTTTTGCCTGCACCTGATATGCCTACTAAAAGGGTTAAATTTGATGAAAACTTGATTTCATCAAAATCCCAACCTAAAAAATGATTTTTTAATTGGAGTGAAATAATTTTCATAAGTTAATTCTTTTTGTTCAAGATTATTTTTTTACGGCCACGATATCTCAACCAATGATGTCGAACTCTTTAATTGCTTCAGGTCTTTTAGAAAAGCCTCACGATATTGAACTTCCAAGATAATTACTCCTCAAAATAAGCTAATGCTTCGGCTCTACCTAGCAAGGTTGTATTCACAGCTTCATTCATCGCTTTGTTGAGGCAATAATCTTCTACCGCTTCAGCCAGATTCTCCTCTGAAGCTTCTCCTGTAGGTAACAGTTGTCGCCATAAATCAATCGGAATCACTACTCCGATCGCCTCGCCGTCTTTGTTGGTAAGATATTCAATATTTATCATGACAGTTTTCCTCAAACCTGAATTTATATCGACTCCTGCCTCTAAGTGTATCATCAGAAGTGCGATCCTCTGCGTTGGCGTAGCCCCCGTAGGGGCGGGCTTCGCTAACGGGCGATCGCACCAACTTCCCCCAATCAACCCTTCACACAAACAACCTGCTTCAGAGTCGCCACAACCTCCACCAAATCCGACTGCTGACTCATCACCTCATCGATCGGCTTATAAGCCCCCGGAATTTCATCCAAAAACTCCGCATCTTTACGACACTCAACCCCCTCAGTCTGCCGCACAAAATCATCCAGAGTATATACACTCTTCGCTTTAGTGCGAGACATCAACCGCCCCGCACCGTGACTGCAACTACAGTAACTTTCAACATTTCCCTTACCTTTAACAATAAAAGATTTCGCCCCCATCGAACCCGGAATAATCCCTAAATCGTCAACTTGCGCGCGCACAGCACCCTTGCGAGTCACATACACATCTTCCCCAAAATGCACCTCTTTTTCCGCATAATTGTGGTGACAATTCACCTGTAACAGCGGCTTCGTAACTTTGCCGCCCGCGACGTGCTTTTCCACAATTCGCTTAAACCGATTCATCATAATATCGCGGTTAAAACTCGCATAATCCTGCGCCCATTGCAAATCGTGCCAATAAGCCGCAAACTCCGGCGTACCTGCCACAAAATAAGCTAAATCTTTGTCGGCCAAACTAATTTCTGCCAGTTTAGCTAAATCTTTAGCAGTCTCGATGTGTTGTTGGGCTAGCAGATTGCCGATACCGCGAGAACCTGAGTGCAGCATCAGCCAAACCGAGTTTTCTGTGTCAACGCAAACCTCAATAAAATGATTGCCGCCGCCGAGGGAACCCAACTGTTTTAAAGCTTTATTGTCTTGGTGCTGGACTCCTTGATGCAGTTCCTTGAAATCGCGCCATCCTTGCCAATTGGTGACAGTTTTTTCGACTTCTTTATTCTCTGCAAATCCCACGGGAATAGCTGCTTCGATTTCGAGGCGAATTTGTTTGAGTTTGCCTTCTAATTTGTTGGCATTAAATGGCATTTTCATAGCCATCATCCCGCAACCAATATCCACGCCGACAGCAGCCGGAATAATTGCTTCTTTTGTGGCAATTACTGAACCGACTAAAGCACCTTTTCCTAAATGTACGTCTGGCATTAGGGCGACGTGTTTGAATACAAATGGCAAAGATGCTACATTAGCAGCCATCTTGGTTTCTTGTTCGCCCAGGGCGTGATTTGCCCAGGATAATACTGGTTTTGGGGCGGATATTTCTAATTTTTCGTAGGGCATTTTTGTTGAATTTATTTTGTTTGTCTGGTCTATGTATTACATTTGTAACATAAATCTATCCTAATGTCAATACGACTCAAGATAAGAGTCGGCGGTTGAAACCGCCACTACACAAACAAAGTCCGCGCAACGCGAGACTGAAGAGTAAAGGGGATATTTATCGTCAGGTGCGCATTGCGCACGCTACATTTTATAAGTTTGTAGTCTTTCCCGCCGTTTTCTGTGCGGGAATAGGGGCGGGCTGCGGCTTCTTCGCTGCAAACATCCCAAAGAAATCGTGCAGCAAAATATAGAAACAGGGAATGATAAACAGCGTCAGCAGCGTCGCCAGGGACAAACCGGAAAATACTACAACTCCCAAAGGTTGCAGAAATTCCGAACCGTCTCCAATTCCCAAAGCTAGCGGGAATAAACCTAAGACTGTGGTGATAGTTGTCATCAAAATCGGACGCAAGCGCTGAGGTGCAGCCCTGAGAATTGCTGTCGTCCGATCGACCTTTTCATCTTCCAAAATTTGGTTCGCCAATTCTACCATAATAATCGCATTATTCACCACAATCCCCACCAGCAAAATCGCGCCCACAATTACCGTCGCGCCGATCGCAGTTTTAGTCACATACAGCCCCAAAATCCCCCCAGCCAAAGCCAGCGGCACCGTTAACATAATCACCAGCGGATCGACAAGCGAATTGTACTGCACCGCCATCACCACAAACACCAAAAACGCAGCCAAAGAACCCAAAACAATCAGCGAACTTTGCAATTCCCGGTTAGTTTCCGCAGCAGAACTCGGTATAATTCGCACTCCCGGCGGCAATTTGATGTCCGCCAAAACAGCATCCACTTGTTTCAAAGCATCGCCCAAACTCGCGCCCTTATTAATATTCCCAGCAATCAAGAAAACTTGGCGTTGGTTGAGTCTTTGAATTTCCCCCGGTGCTTTTCCCACCTGAATATTTGCCACATCGCTCAACCGGATGCGAGCATTATTCCTAGCAGTTAAAGGGATCAATTTAAGTTCCGAAATAGACTTGACAGAAGCGCGATCGAACTGTACTCGCACGTCAACTAAACGGTTTCCCCGCTGCAATTGCGTGGGAACAGCACCTTGAATTGCTGTCTGAATCGCCTCTCCAATTTGCCTCGCACTCAACCCGTAAATTTCCGCTTGTTCCCAGTTGGGGCGAATCTGCACTTCTGGCTGCTGCGGATCTCCATCCGGGCGAAAACGAGCTAATTTTACCTGCTTATCTAAAGTTCCCAAAATGTCGCGGCCAGCTTGCTGCAATACTTGTTCGTTTTCGCCCTGAAGTAGGATATCAATTTCAGCACCGCGCACCGGTGAATTAGTCAAAACTAAACCCCGCACATTTTCAGGAATCAGTCGCAACCGAGTCCTTTTAGGCAAATCAATTTTATTCAATTCTTGCGTAACTCGCTCTACATAAGCTAAGGTATTGCTGCCCGGTTTTAGTGTAATGTTGCAGCCGCCTCTGAGCAAATTCTCGATCGTATTATTGCCGAACAACAGCCCGCCCACCGTCGTCAAAGTGTATAGAGTTTCTGGTTGGCTGAGGATAATTTTATCAGCTTCTGCCATGATTCTTTGGTTTGTTTCCAAATTAGTACCTGCGGGAAACAAAGCAAATAATCTCGCTTGGCCTGTATTAATTCTGGGTAAAATTTCCTGGGGAATTTGACTTGCCATCAGCCAACTGCCGCCGCCCAATCCAATAATCGCTACTGTGACGATTATCAACCGCCAGCGCACTATCCCCGATAAAAATTTACCATAACCGGCCGTCGCATTGCTAAAAGCGCGATCGAACGCCCGCAGCGGCCAAAAGTTGCTCAAACCGCTGGATACCGGGAGGGCTAGCAATCGAGAAGCCATCATCGGCACCACTGTCAATCCCACAATCAGAGAAGCGGCCACGGAAAAGCTAATTGTGAGAATTAATTCGTTGAAAAGCAAAGAAACTAAGCCGCCGATTAGCAAAAATGGCAGTACGGCAACTAAGTTAGTGATGGTGGAAGCAAATAAAGCCGATTCTAATTCTTGGCTGCTTTTTTCTGCTTGCTGCATCAACTGCTTGTTACTTAAGCGCTTGCCGTTTGCACTGTTTTTATTGCTGGTTCCTTCGACAATATTCTCCAGCATGACGATCGAGTTATCCACCACAATTCCCACCCCCAGCGCCAAACCGCCCAAACTAAAGACGTTGAGAGATAGGCCAAAAACTCCCATCAGAATAATCGCCATTAAAGTTGCCAGGGGAATTGCCAGGACAATAATCAAAGTTTGGCGCAGGGAAGCGAGGAACAGCAAAACTGCTGCCCCCGCTAAAACAGCCCCGGTTAAACCAGAAAATAGGACGTTGCTAATAGAATCGCGGATGAACTTAGACTCGTCGAAGGTGTTGACGATAGTCGTACCTTCGGGAATTGTGCCGGATGCTTTTAATTCTTCGAGCCGCTTTTTGATGCCGTCTACAACTGAGATTGTATTGGCGTCAGGCTGCTTTTGAACGGTGATTTTTACGGCTGCTTTCTGATTGAGAAATACTTTAACTCGCTCTTCTTCTGTACCGTCAATTACCTGAGCAAAATCTCGCAAAAACACTCGTTTTGGCGGATTGGAACCCGATGCTTGAAAAGAAATTGCCTGAATTTCTTTGGCGTTTTTAAATCGCCCGACGGTGCGGGTTAAAGGTTCCGCTGCTTCTTGCCGCAGCCGCCCGCCGGAAGTGTCGAGGTTGCGGGCTTCGAGGGCGTTTAAAACATCGGAAATACTAACGCCCAAAGATTGCAAGCGATTTAAGTCAATATTTACTTGAATTTCTTCTTGCACGCCGCCGGCAACGTCAACTGCTGCTACTCCTGGAATTACGTTTAATTCTCTGGATAATTCTTCGTCGGCAAATACGCGCAAATCAACTCCTTGCAAGGAGTTGGAAGTGAGGGCAAATTCGTAAATCGGCTGCTGGGAAGGGTCAACTTTGAAGAGGGTGGGGGATTCAACTGTGTCGGGAAGTCGGTTGCGGATGCGATTGACGGCGGCGGTGGCGTCGTTGAGGGCCTGGTCTATGTTACCGCCTGGTTTGAAGAATAAATCGACGCTGACTTGTCCTTCGCGGGTGCGGGAGAAAACTTGAATGACGCCTTCGGTGGCGGAAAGTCCTTGTTCGAGGGGGCGGGTAACTTCGTCTATTGCGACTTCTGGGGAGATTCCGGGGGCGTTGAGGCGCACGCCGATGCGGGGATAGGTGATGGAGGGTAGCAAGTCAACAGGCAGTTGGGTGATGTAGAAAATGCCCACGACTATAATGGCAAGTGTCAGCATGAGGGTGCCGATGTGGCGGCGAATGGCGATCGCGCTAATGCTGAATCCGGTTTTGTCGGCGGTCATTTGGCAATTTTCCTCGCTATTTTTTGGTGGTTCACTGCTTGCCTGGTGTTGGCTTTTGGGTTTTTTTAGTTAGATAAAAAGTGCGATTAGTTTGGGTATTTTTAGTCTGGGTAAGGTGCGCCATCAGCACCCCACGGTGAGAGTTTTTGCATTGGGTAAGGTGCCCTCTTATAGCACCCTACAAGTAGTATAATAAATCTTAATAATTTATGAAAAAGGTTTTTTTGAATATTCCTTTAGAGGTAGTCGCCCAAAACGGAAATTGACATAAGTTGCGATCGGCTTTTGAATCTCTGTAAGTTATCACAAATAGCAATAGGCTTTTCTGCCTGTTCCACAACCCCTAAACTTTCTTGTGGCGCTGCCACTCCTAGCGGGCCCCTAAACTTTTCGGTTCTATTTATGACTCATGACTAATGACTCATGACTAATGACTTCTTCTACTGTACTTGACTGCCGTGGGCGCGCGGGTCTGAACTACTTGTTTTCACAGGCCCTGTGGGGGGAGTAAAATCAGAAACTTGACCAGAAGATTGGACGTGTGGTAAGGGTTTTCCGGCAATTAAAGCTTCTAAGTTAGCTTCCATAATACTGCGCGGCATTTCGCCGATTGTTTCTGCAACGCGGCTGCCTTTATCGTTCAAATAGACAAAGTGCGGAATGCCGTCTACTCGATATTTGGTGATTTCTGGCAGCCATTTGTCGTTGTCTACATTCAGCATCACAAAATTCATTGGTTCGGCGTATTGCTGTTTGATGGCGCTCAAGTCCTTAGCCATTGCTTGACAGCTACCGCACCAATCAGCATAAAATTCCATGAGTGTCGGCTTGCCGTTTGCTAAAGCTGTTTCTAGCGGTGCTGAGGCTTTTGCCATTTCGGTGAGACTGCTTGATGGCGTTTGAGTTCGCACTCCGAAGAAGATGGATATTGAAAGGGCGATCGCTGCTAACACGATCAATAAGTTTCTGACGCGCGCAGCGGCTTTTATTTCGGAATCTTTGGGTGCGGGGGCAGCAGTTGAGTTCGGCGAATTTAGACTCATACAAATAAATGGCGCTTCTATTTTTATGTTTTTATTTTTTATAACATTTTCAAAATATACCACATTTTGAGATAATCGGGCAAATCTCAGATAAAATCTGGCTAATAGCAGTAATTAGACTCAAGTGCGTTAAAACTTAAGATCAGAAAGATTGTTTGTAAATTACCGAGGTTAAAGTGAAAAAACGGGTAACGCTGACGTTTCCCCAACGATCGATCCAAATGCCTGTCACCTATCGACTGGCAAAGGATTTTAATGTTGCAGCCAACATTATCCGCGCTCAGGTGGCTCCGAATCAAGTGGGCAAACTGGTGCTTGAGTTATCAGGGGACATTGACCAACTAGAAGCGTCGATCGACTGGATGCGATCGCAAAACATCGGCGTTTCCCTAGCCAGCCGGGAAATACTCATCGACGAAGATGTCTGTGTTCATTGTGGCTTGTGCACGGGGGTTTGCCCCACAGAAGCCTTGACCCTTGACCCAGAAAGCTTTAAACTAACGTTTGCTCGATCGCGCTGTATCGTTTGCGAGCAGTGCATCCCTACTTGTCCGGTGCAAGCTATTTCTACCAACCTCTAAGGCCGTGCGCGAATTTTTAGGGGTCATCTTTTTTTGCTTGGTTTCCCTAATTTGTCGAGCGGATGAAAAAAAATTCTTGGCTTTCCCTAACTCTACTTTTTCTTACTTATTTCACCTTTGGCTGGAAATTATCTGAGTTTGATGTTCCCCCGCACCTGACTTGGTTTTTAGCCATAGCTGCTGTTTTAGTGTTAGCTATGGCCTTGTCGTTCCCGCTGAAGGATACAAAAGCCTTAATAATGCGGTGGTTTTCGAGTGATGTAGGTGCTTTTTTTTCTATTATTTTAGGAGCTTTTGTGGCAGTGGTAATTGTTGCATGGCTGCACCTTTTTGTGACGGTTTTAGTATTGACTTCAGCCGGGGCTTTGGCAAGACTGGATATTCAATTATCTGGTTGGAAAAATTGGCGGGCTTTTGCGGTGTTAGCTACTATTTCTTTAACAGGTGTGGGGTTTGGCGGAGCGATCGAGTTTTTGTCAAGAACAGGCAGATTGGGAATATTTCAAGGGTAATCGGGAATTGGTAGTTGGGAATTTCTTCCCTCTTCCCTTTTCCTTCTGACTAAAATGTTATTGCCTCTCCGCGTGCAAGTGTAGCAGCCAAAAACTCGATCGCAATAAAAAAGCAGCTTTAGGGAGCTGCTCGTCAGAATTGCATGAGGTATTGTTTTTAGAATAGGACAGGTTGAATTCGATCGCTCTTGGGTTACATTTTTTGATACGGGAGAGTTGATGAGTCAATGGACGATCGCAAAATCGTCACATAGGAGCATAGCATCGATGCTAAATTTCCCGAGAATGAGGTTAGCGTTTAACTGTCCTTGCGCCCTACAGCCCGACCGCGGTGGGGCCATTTTATTTTTTTGC
Source organism: Microcoleus sp. A006_D1 (assembly GCF_036702805.1). Taxonomy (NCBI): domain Bacteria; kingdom Bacillati; phylum Cyanobacteriota; class Cyanophyceae; order Oscillatoriales; family Microcoleaceae; genus Microcoleus; species Microcoleus sp. A006_D1. The sequence continues at coordinate 1,858 of NZ_JAUBVZ010000015.1, read as the reverse complement.
ACAAATCAATAGCCGACTTTAACACATCAGATGAGTGTGCCATCAGTTCTTGCACAAAGTCTCCCATCGCCACATCTTCACACCTCATAAAACTTACGCGCCACATCCATTCAAACCCGGTTGATTCCCAAACATTGGGCGGTTAAACGGACACACTCAGGCCGAAATCAGTATTTTTACGGAATTCAAAAGTCCTCAGAAACCTGTTATTTTTCCAGAAACCTGGTTTCTGAGCGTATCAATTGATATCAGGCCGGGTTTCTGATTTGATCTGGCAACCGGGCCCGACGTTTAGGATGTTCTTAATTGCTTTCTTCTTCCTTCTTCCTTCTTCCTTCTTCCCTCTTCCTTCTTCCTTCTTCTAGAACTTTTTTGATTTCCTCGATCGCCCGACGCGCCACTTCTTCAGGCCTTTCGCCTCCTGAAATACAAACTCGGACATCTGCTTGAGCGTAGAAACGCTCTCGTTCGCTCAAAATGCTTTGCAACTTAGATTTGAGGTCGCCTTCCCGCAACAGGGGACGAGTGCTGTCTGAACGCAGTCGATCGCACAATTGGTCTACAGGCACATCCAGCCAAACCACGATACCGTAATGTAAATAACCCCAATTTGTCGATCGGGCAACAATACCGCCGCCCGTAGCAACCACCGAATTTTGATAAGCAGACAATTCGGCGAGCACTTTAGTTTCTAATTTCCGAAAAGCCTCTTCCCCTTCGCGATCGAAAATCTCAGCAATTGACTGATTAGCAACTCGAACAATTAGTTCATCAGTATCAAAAAAACGGTATTTGAATTCCCTTGCCAAAATCCGCCCCACCGTCGTTTTTCCCGCACCCATCATCCCGACGAGATAGATATTAACTCCCCTCAACAAATCCACCGCCCAATCCTCCGATATTTTGCTATTTTTTCAGGTTAATCGGCCCGCCGCTGGGGCGTGAGTCGTCCTCTAATACATCATCCTCATCCAATCCCCAATCATCCTCTGTTTCTGCACTAGGATTTTTCGCTTGATCAGCAGGTTGAGGTATGGAATCTTGCGGGGGAACCAGCACCCGATACTCTGCATCGTAGACAGACTCAGTTTGTCCCACCCCAGACTGATTAGGATCTCGATAGCCGTAAGAGTATACCGAGCCAGCCCAAGACTTGCTTTTCGGTTCCTGTTTAGTTTCGTAAGCCCTGGGATTTGCCGCTGGAACGTCATTTACCTGTGGTTTAGCGACAAAATCGCGATCGTCCCCCCAATCATCATCGCCTCCTTGAGAGCCAGATTTTGAGCCATCAGAAACCCAATCATCCTCATCGTCTGTGGCTTGAACAGTTGTCTGTTGAGCGTAATTCCTTGCAGCAGGAGGGTTTGGAGTTTCTTGCTGGAAAGTCTGCGGAGTGTAGCCTGCGGGTGTCCCGTACTCAGTTCGATAGGAAGTTTGGCTATTTTCCATCTCAAAATCCGGGTCAATCTCCTGTTTTCTGGGAGGCGGAGGCGGCGCGTAAGCTGTTCTCCTGTCTGCTGAGACAGTATCACGGCTGCGACTATTGCGGCCGCTGCGATCTCGTGTTTGAGACAGGTAATTTGAAAAGGAGAGCAAAGCAGAAATCAATAAAGACGTGACAACTCCCGTCGCCATGCTGAGCAAAATCCAGATAGATAAGGGCAAAGCGGGCGATCGAATTCCCAGAAATACCAGCGATAATGCCGGCTCCACATTTTGCAGGGAAAAAATAGTTAGCCCTACTACAATCACTAGCAATAATACAGCGCGCATATCAATAATATTGGTTATTGGTTATTGGTTATTGGTTATTGGTTATTGGTTATTGGTTATTGGTTATTGGTTATTGGTTATTGGT
>NZ_JAUBVZ010000014.1:58769-143945 GCF_036702805.1 Microcoleus sp. A006_D1 | reverse complement strand
AAATCCGCTGCTAACCATCCGTTAAATCCGTTACAAAATCCGCTGCTAACCATCCGTTAAATCCGTTACAAAATCCGCTGCTAACCATCCGTTAAATCCGTTACAAAATCCGCTGCTAACCATCCGTTAAATCCGTTACAAAATCCGCTGCTAACCATCCGTTAAATCCGTTACAAAATCCGCTGCTAACCATCCGTTAAATCCGTTACAAAATCCGTTGCTAACCATCCGTTAAATCCGTTACACAATCCGCTGCTAATCTTCTCCCCCTTTGCTACCAATCGATCGCATCAGTTGAATCTTCCTCCTGGTTTTGGGGCGGAATACTGGGAGGTAATGGGAGTTTGGCATCTGTTTCTTCATATGTTCCTGCACTTCCTCTTGTCCAACCCCTGCCACTTGTTTTCGGCCGCCACAAGTGTGGTTGAATGTGTTTCTGCCAACCTTGTACAGTTTTTGGTGGGAGAATGCGGTGATATTCTAATTTACTGCGCCCAAAGTTTATAAATAAACCTACTTGTGCTCCTGTCGCTGCTAAGTAAGCTATTATTTGAGCTTGATCTTTGTCGGTCATTGGATAATTTACGGCTTTATCCTCTACTACAATACATTGATTGACCCAATGGTCTAGATAGAGGATTCCCATCCAAACTTGACCGTCATAGATTTGTCTGGGATACTCCATTTCTGTGGTAATACCGGATTCAAGCATTTCTGCATCAAATGCTCTTTGGTAATGTTTTTCTCTTAAACCTTTTTGCGTCCTCCGGTGTATTTTCATTGCACAGCCGATGATGCTGTATGTCATATCCTGATGGGGAATATTAGGGTCTATCATGGTCGTAAAAATTTAGTAATTTAAACGATGAGGCTTTGGTAATGCTGCGGTTAGTTGACAACCATTATATGCGATCGCATATAGCGGATGTCAACACGTTTATGGTTTAACCGCAGGCGGTTGCGTCCTAATCTTTGGTATTTCCCTCTCCTACCTCTGGAGTAGAATATTTGATATCGGCCCAAGATAGCTGCTTACTTTGACTGCTGCTTTCAAGTTCTTCTTTGAGTTTGGCAATATCGACGGTATCGTTTTTTGCAGAAATGTTGGTTTGGGCGATCGCAGTTTTGACTTGCTGAATCTTCTCAGTCGGATTTGCTTTAACATCTTCCACCGCTGTTTTTAAGTTGCGTTGATAGTGGGCGTTACCAATCGCTTCCTCCTTCGATCGCGAACTGGTTTCAAAGCATTTGTCCAAATCCGCGTAAATGCCTGTACGGCGTGGTTTTGTGTAATATTGGCGTTCTGTATCGAGGAGTTTTGCCATCAATTCCAGGTGCATTTCGTCCTCGCTGCAAATTTCTGCGATCGCAGTCCATTCGTCGCTACCTAGGAGTTTCCTTTCGGCGGCGGGGCGGGAATCTGCAAACGGTTCGCCCGTGACTTCTTCGTAAATCCGGGGCAAACTGTCGTCAAATTCGTGCTTTTGTTCCAACCAAATACGGCGGATTTCGCTAAGTTCTTCCGGGGTAATTAAGGTGATGTCGCGCATTTCTTCTGGTGCGGTTTTGCGGATGTGGGTTTGTGCTTCCAAGACTCGCCTCAGCCAGTGTTCTCGCCAAAATTTGGTGTAGGGCCCTGGGATGGGTTCGACGGAGGTTTTGTCGTCGCCCATGTTGCGTTCAAACAGTTCTACTCTACCGTAGATGCGTCGGAAGTCTCTTTTTGGGCGATCGTTTTTAATGTCTAATTCGTTGCGAATATCGAGAAGAGGCTGCATCCATTCTTTTTCCTCATCATTTTGAATCATTGCCTCCATAGATTTGTCTTTGTCAACCATTGTACACACCCAGCAGCCAAAGCGAGAATCGCCACAGCTAGGAGTAGAAGTATCGACAACTAAAGGACACTCATTGTCTGCTGTTGCACCTCGATACATGGTAAATAATTCTTTATTGTTATTTCCCCAAGGGTTGTCCCACTGCATTAGGTACAGCCAAACTTCATCATCACGCCAATCCTCAATAGGGGTATAAATTAAAGAGTTAGGTAAACGAGAATTAGGACTGAGCCGATCGCGCAATCTACCTGCTTCATACTTTTTCATTGTTGCTGCACGTTTAGTGCTTTCAGCCTTGCGAGTACCCAAAACCACAATAGTTTCACCATGTACTCGAACCAAGTCTCGGATAAATTGATTTACAGGCTGAATTTTCATCCTATCGGTACACCACCGAAATCCATTACGAGGCGCTGGATAGCCTTTACCAATTAAGCATACCCAGAATGTTTCTTTCACCTCTGGATGCAGCAGATGCGGGGAAATAGGCATTTTTTGCTCTTGAGCAAGTATCTTGAGCTTAGTTAAAGATTTACGTACCCAAGTCGAAATAATCGGATTTTCAACGAAAGTATCAGTTGTGATTACATGGATAGTTTTTGTACGTTTCTCTATCGGAAGTGCTGCTATCGCGTTCCAGATAAGCTGCAATACTGCGGTGCTATCTTTCCCGCCACTCCAACCGATTAACCAAGGTATAGCGTCTAAGCAGTATAATTCTTGAATTTCTTTAGTGAGCGCTTTTATCTCTTCGAGTAACTCCGGAACAGTTCGTGGTTCAAATAATAACATCTGTTGAACTTCTATCACGTTATAAAACTCCTATCTTGCTAATTTTTAATTTTTATGATACAATCTGCTTGCTAGCATACTGATCCATGTGTCTATTGTTATTTGCCCTTTTCAGAATAGCATCCCTGGTTCACGTACCGTCAAAAAGTTATAATAATTAAATAAATTTTTACCCGCATTATGCCAGAAAACAATTACCCAGAGACAGATTCGAGCCAGAAACTTGACGAAGTTCTAGAGCCTTACTTTGCCAAGTACCACCGTCAGAAGTGCTATCCAGGGCTAATGTTTCAGCAGGGGAAGCGGAAGATGGTGCAAATCAATATCCCGGCTGATGACTTGCCTACCCTCCTCCAGGCAAGACCATCAACTGGCAACGATCCTGATTCTGGTAAGAATCGCCCAGAGATCAAGGGTCATGCTGAGGAAGTAAAACAATATATTCTTAAGCGCGCTAGAAACGATCAACCCTGGATTTTGGGGACATTGACAGCAAATGTCGATCCTCAAAAGATTGAAATTATAGAACTAGGTAGGGGAATTTGTCTAGTAGTTATTCCTCGTGGTTTCAAGCTAGATATTACTGATGGACAGCATCGCAAGCGCGCTATTCACGAGTTAATTGAAAGTGGTGACGGCGAGTTAGTAGGTGATAATGATTTCCCTATTACGCTGGTTTTAGAGGAAGATTTTAACCAGTGTCAGGCGGATTTCCGAGATATGGCGCAGACCAAACAACTGGATAAATCATTGCTTTTATCATTCGGTGAGTTTGAAGGCAGGGTTGGTATTACCAAAAGCTTACTTGAAAAAGTGCCAATGTTTCATGGAAAAACAGATAAAATTAAAACTAATCCAGACAGTAAAAGGAAACTTATATACACAACTAATTTCATAGCTAAATTGGTGAGTTGCGCGTTTAGTGACAGCCCAATTGATGAACTTAAAGACTATGACGTTGCCGAATCCTCAAATATTTTGGCTATATGTCTTAAGAATTTGTTTTCAGAATGTAGTCATACTAGACATATTTTTGAAACCAGCGTTGAAGATTTGAGTGTTGAAGATGTGAATCAGTTTAAGGAACACTGTGTCTTAGGTAGAAGTGTAGGGCTAGAAGTTTTAGGTAGGTTGCTATACTGTACCTATGACACAGATAGCAGCCAAGATTTTGATCCTGAAAAAGTATCTGAATTGGCACAACTTGATTGGTCTAGAAAAAGCCATATTTGGGAGGGAAATGTTGTTTTATCTAACCCTAGTAATCCAAAAGCATCCTATAAAATAACAGCAAGTGCTAGTGCTGTAAAAATGGCTGTCGAGGCAGCAAAAGCCGAGTTGGGATGGATTTAACAATATTATCTGCGTAGCTTTACCTCAAGCAGCGGTCAAAATAATTATCTCTCCCACCCCCAAATCAAATATGTCCTACAGCGACTTCAAAACCATCGACCAAGCCGTCTCAACCCTGGATCTAACCGTTGAAGACATTCCCCACTTATTTAGCCAAATTACCCCGATCGCACCTTCAGAACGTCTCAAGCAAACCCTAGACGAAACCTTAGACTTAGCCTCAAGTATCAGCACCGAAAAAGCTCGATCGGAATTAATCATCACTCCCATTTTACTCGAAATACGGCGCACTTTTAACAACAAAATTGGCTACTTTTCCGGCAACACATTTAACGTAGAAGAGAGCAAAGGATTAACAGGGGCTTGTGACTTTCTCCTCAGTGCGTCGAGCAATCAATCATTGGTGACTGCTCCAGTTTTGACATTGGTGGAAGCAAAAGACAACGATATTAGAATAGGATTGGGACAGTGTGCGGCTCAGATGGCAGCAGCTCAAATATTTAATGCTCGCAAAGGGCAAGAACAATCTGCGATTTATGGAGCGGTTTCAACGGGTACAAACTGGAAATTCCTAATCCTAGAAAATCAGTTGTTAAAAATTGATTTGACTGAATATTTCATTACTCAGTTAGACCAAATTCTGGGCATTCTTGCAGAACCGTTTCGACGCTATTTTAATTAAAATCACAGATTTTAGCGTATCACGGGCGTAGCGCCTGTGGTGCATCTGCGGTTTCCAAACCCAGTCTCGCCTTCAAATAATCAGTCATCCAATTAACACTCGCCCTCGACTTAGAAATTCCCCCTTTCACCAAAAATCCTCCCTCCCAATCAGGATTAGAAATCGACCAATCAACCCGCTGCAAAAGGCTCAAATGTTTCTCCCAACTCTCAGGAAAAGCGGACAGCAAAACCGCCCCAACTTCCCCCAAACTCTCCAACACAACACTGTGACAGTGTACGGAATCCCGGCGTATTTCCCCCGCCGCAACTTGCTTGTGCAGAACTAATTGCCAATCAGGAATGAAATTACTAACCGCATTCCAATAACTAACCGCCTGTTGTATTTGGCGAGTAAGTTCTGCCTCTTTTTCCTGTTTTGTGGCGCGGTAACGAGGGGGTTTTGCGTGTTTGATGCCGTGCATATTAGATAGCAAAGCCATCATAGCGCGATCGATCGCACTTAGCGTAAACAATTTAGGCGATCGCCCATTCAAACTCCCCCTCTCCATCTCCGTCAAACACCGGAACACATCAACCTGCTTAACAACCGATTTCAGGACAAAAGCCGCATCGCCCCGGTGATTGTAAAGTAGACTTAGCGACGACTCCAAAGGAACTTGAAAACCGTTCAAATCAGCAAACATCTGCTGCGACTTTTCCAACCCAATATCGAGAAACAAAATCAGCGCCACCGTCTCATATCCCAACTGCGGATTTTCCCTCAAAGCTATCTCAAAAGCCGCGCGCCGATGCTGTCCGTCATTAATAGTAAACTTAGCATCCATCGGCACTCGCAAACGACCGATTTTGCGTTCTTCCGCCAGATTTCCCACAGCTTCAAAAGTAATATCCGCATCAATAGAAGCGGCAATTGCCCCACAAGTGTAATTCCCAGAATTCTTGACAAAATAATCAGCAATTTCGGGAATTCTAGCATGATTAAGCGCGCGTTTCGCCCGCAGAGACGGCGGCAATTCTTCAGAATCTAAGGGGAACAATTTCGGCAAAAAACGCACCGGACACATCGATACGTAATATTCGCGGCCCGCTTGAATTCCCCGGATTACCGGCAAAATGTATTCAAAAGAAGGAGTAGACATATTTTATAATTGGGAATTGGGCATTGGGAATTGGGCATCGGGCATCGGGCATCGGGCATCGGGCATCGGGAATGGGAATTAACATTTATTGACTTTTTGTTTGGCTTGTGGTATGTGTCCGGGCTATAGCAAGATAAGTCAAGTATTTCAGAAATATTTTTAAAAAACAAGGCTTGACATAAATTTTAACCTATGATATTTTTGAAAAAATAGCCTAATTATATAAAAACTGCCAATGACTACCAACCCAGCGGCTGACCTCGCTAGCCATTTTTTGGAAAAAGAAAATCGCGAAAGACAGGAAATCGCACTTTTATTAGACAATTATTTAGGAAAGGACGATCGCATTTTCGTACAAAAAACCCAGATGGGAAACAGCGAAGCCTACATCGGTTCAGTCACCCTAGAATGGTTAGATTCTCGCGTCCGTTTCGCCTCGCAAATGCCGCTTTTCCGCCAAAAATTCGACCTCCAAACCAACAACATCGTCCGCGACGACGAAACCATTGACGAAATTATCCAGCGCCCCTTAGATTGGTCGCGCCAAGCCGCCCTCACTCAATATTTAGCCGCCCGAAAATCGCACAAATTCCCCGCAGTTTTAGTAGTCGTCAGTCCCCCGTGGGTAGACAATCCTCTAGCAGAAGAATGGGATAAAAACGGCGTAGCAACTAAATCAGCCGCTGAATTCACATCCTTTGACAAAAACGAAAATTTAGGGCTTTTGAATGTATCTCAAAAAGTCTCGATTTTTGCCTTAGACGGCCAGCATCGGCTGATGGGAGTTCAAGGTTTAATGAGTTTAATTAAAACCGGAATCCTGCAAAGATACAACAAAAATAAAAAACCTGTCGGCGCTGCAATTACTCTGGAAGATTTAGCAGAAGAGTATCAAATTGACCCCGAAACAGTGTATAAATTAGCTCACGAAAAAATCGGGATTGAGTTTATCCCGGCGGCTGTGGCGGGGGAAACGCGACAGCAAGCACAACGGCGCGTGCGATCGATCTTTGTGCACGTTAACCTCATGGCGGTGACGCTGAGTCAGGGACAGCTAGCATTATTAAACGAGGATAACGGATTTGCCATTTGCGCCCGCAAAATTGCCGTCACCCATCCCTTATTAAAAGAACAAGAAAACAGAAATCCCCGCGTTAATTGGGACAGCGCGACAGTCGCAGCCAAATCAACGGTGTTAACCACATTGCAAGCGCTGCAAGATATGTCGGAACGGTATTTAGAATACAAATTCCCGCATTGGAAGCCGGAAAGAAAAGGTTTAATTCCGATGCGTCCCGAAGATGAGGAACTGAAAGAGGGAATAGAAGAGTTTAATAAATTGTTCGATCATTTAGCAACTTTGCCCAGCTATCAAAGAATTGAAAGCGGCGAAGAAACAGCAGAATTGCGCCGATTTAGTTTTGAAAAGCCGGGGGGCGAGGGAAATATTTTGTTTCGTCCAGTCGGTCAAATTGCCTTAGCTAATGCTTTGGGAATTCTAGCATTTAGAAAGAAACTTTCGCTGAAATCTATTTTCGACAAACTCCGCAGGTATGATGTGGATGAAGGATTTAGCCACATGGATAATCCTGAGTCTGCGTGGTACGGGATTTTGTACGATCCGAATAAAAAGCGAATGTTAGTTTCTGGAAGGGATTTGGCGACGAAGTTAATTGTATATTTGGTTGCGGGAATTAACGATGATATGGATCGGGCTCATTTGCGGCAAGCTGTGGCCCAAGCGAGAACTTTTGAGGATAAAGCTGTTAGTTTTAATAGCAGGTTTGTACATCCGAAAGAGGTGGGATTACCACCTGTGCTTAGCTAAGTTTCTATTGGGCAAAGTCCACAGCGAGTAACACTGAGCAGGAAGCAAATTAGTTTTGTATAATTGAAACTGCACCTGATCTAGAACCAGATTATGACCATCGCTGAACAGATTTATACAATCGTCAAAACCCTTCCCAAAGAACAAGCCAGCGAAATTCTCACTTTCGCTGAATTCGTCTGTGCCAAGCATTTTAGCGCGAACCAAGAAACAGACACTGTAGACTCTCCGATTCCTTGGACTGAACTTGTTTTTTCCCTGGCTGGAACTTGGGGAAAAGATTTTCCATCCCTCGAAGATATTCGTGCTGAATCTGGGCAAGACATTTTGCGGGAGAGTCTGTAAATGTACGTTTTGGATACAAACACCTTGATCTACTATTTCAAAGGTCAAGGACAAGTTGCTCAAAACATTGCTAATGTTTTACCCCAGGAAATAGTCGTTTCTGCGATCGTTGTTTTTGAGTTGCAAGTCGGCATTGCTAAATCCAATTCCCCGGCAAAACGCACCCAACAACTTCAGCAACTTTTGAGCCGAGTTAACGTTATTGCTTTCGATCGCGATGCTGCTGTTGCGGCTGCTACAATTCGCGCCCAGTTGGAGCAACAAGGTACTCCCATCGGCCCGATTGATGTTTTGATTGCAGGGACAGCCGTAGCCCTTCAAGCGACTCTCGTTACCCACAATGTCAAGGAATTTTCTAGAGTTTCGGGACTCGCGATCGCAGACTGGTATTGACTACCTTCAAAAGTAAAATTTTGTTAAATTCATACTTTTAAAAATATGTGGTAGTTCCTCAATTGAGCCGACAATATAACCTGAATAATGATAGTTCAGACATCAATACCATCCCAAAGTTCTGCGATCGGGTGAACTTTGCCGTCTTTTACTTCTTGAAGCGCAATCAGGAGGCTGTTGAGGATATCTGCTTTAGATTGCTCCTTTTCGTCTTTTTCAAAGAGTTGACGCAGGGATTGCAAAATCAGGGTTTCGATCGGCAGGTTGAGTTGGCTAGCTTTCTCAAGAAGCTGCTCTTCTAAGTTATCGGGAATGGTGAGGGTAATTTGCATGGGATGTTCCTCTCGTTATCACAAAGTTTCAAGCGCCGACTGTATTTGACTTGTTAGATGGCTAACTGCTGCTATTTTTTGCCGCTTCTAATTTTTGGCGAATTGCGGCTTGAACTTTCCGATCAAAATCAGGATCGCCGGGACTTGCAATAATCCTCAGCGGATGCTGATTGATTCTGTCTAAGTACGCCTGAAAAGCGGCTCGATCTCCTCGATGTCTCAGAAAATACTTTTTCAATTCAGTATTCGACATTGCGTTATAGTTAACTTGGCTCATCAGCAAACTCTCCTTTATTTTAACAAAATAAGTTCTGCTCCTACAGGTAAATGATCGGACTCGGTTGCCTCCAAAACAGAACTCGATTTAGCACCCCAATGCTTGGAATACCAAATATAATCAATCCGACAAACGGGATAATTTAATCTCAAATTCGAGCTTTTCACCAATAACTTAAGTGGCCAACCGTGAGGCCAGGTAAAACCAAACCCAAATCCAGATTTTCGGAAAGAATCCTGCATAACTTTCTGCACATTATAGTAGTCTTGAGTTTCGTCTGTCATGTTAAAGTCGCCCGCGACAATTACGGGCAGAGTTTCTTGCTCGACTCGCTGCACTAAATCTTGAATTTCAGGCGATCGTTTGCCATATTTGTAAACTGGAATTTTGAGAAAACGCAATTTTTTATATATTTTAAACCACGGCCCGGTAGCTTGCATATTATAAATGACTATTTCTTGCTGGTTAAGTTTAATAATTGCCCGCTGCTGCGTTTCTGGATGGCCGGCTAAGTGCAGTATTTCACTGGAGACAATCGGATATTTACTGAGAATTCCTACCGGGGGAATCCCAATTTGATAGGGATAGTCTGCTTTTAACCAGGTGAAGGCTCTTTCGATATGCTTCTGGACGATTTCTTGTAAAAAAATAATATCGGGTTTTTCGCGTTCAATTAGTTTGAATAAAGTTGGTGATTGTGTTGTATACCAACCGACGTTGTGGGATAAAATTTTGATACTGGGCTGTGAATATGTGATGTTTATTGGTGCAGGTGAAAAGTATTTAATGTGCAGCCAACTTATTAGGATAATGCAGCCGATCGCAGAAATAATAGAAAACCATCTTTTTTTGATAATTGAGACTCCGACGAGGGGAAGTAGGAAAATCGGAAATAAAATTAAGGGCAGAAAAGTGCTAATCAAGGCAATAATCGACAATTTATCCCAAAAGATTAGTTTGAGAATAAAATAGCAGATAATAAATACTGAGTAGCTGTAAGCGAGAATTTTTACAGATTGCTTTAAGTATCTTTTGATGATATGATATGGTATGTGCTTCATTGAAAACCTATTAAAATAAGAATTTGCTTAAATCGAATTCTTCATTTGACCGATGTTTATTGTCTCTTTCAGAAATTAAGAACAACAAAAGGCGATCGGTATAATCAGCGGCACCCCGAAACTCTTCTCGCAAAATTTCCAGGCCGCCATTAGCATATTCTTCAAAAATTTGCAAGCGTTCGGCTTCCGATTTTTCATCAAGATGGGACAGAATTTGCGGATTTTTGGTTTCGGCGATCGCAATTAGCTTAATCGCCATGTCGTAACCTCTAGATACAAAAATATCAACATCGATCGCACCGGGTTCGCGTTTAGAAGTTTCCCCCAAAGGCGATCGCTTTTTCCGCTTATTTCCCAAGGATGCAGCAAACGCAATCACATCGGCGTAAGTCTGAAAAGGGCCGGAGTTGTTATCCGATAAAGTTAAGGATTTGACTAAATCGGCTTTATCTTTAGCAATTCTAATTTTGTTAGCAGCCATTGGGATTAATATCTAATTTTTGATTGATAGAACAACCGCAGATGTGAAGCAGATTAACACAGATTAACGCCGATAATTTTCAGAAGGTTCGCAACAGCATAATTTTTTTTGCAAAACCTCCTCTAGTTTCCCGGCGCTTGGTTTTTTCGGCTAAAAGTCGATCGCCCGAAACGCCAAAACTCAGCATCAGCGCATCCATCACCTCAGACAAATCAGCCAATTCCGCCAACAAATCATCCTCATCAGCCGCCGCCGCTTCCGCCGCTTCCTCAATCAATTTCTGGCGCAAAGCTTGACGGTATTCGCGATCGGACAAAATGACAAACTCGCATTCATTCCCACTTTCGCGAATAATTTCAGGAATGCGATCGCGCACCAACTTATGATACTCTTTTTCCATGCCAAACTCCTTTCAACCTTGACTAAAAGTTTGAATCAACCAGCGAGTAATTTCGCCATCATCTTGAGTTTGACTCCGATTCAAAGCTTCCTCAACTAACGCGATTTCCAGCCCAGGTAAAACCCGCGACTCTTGAATTCTACCGCTACCTCCGCCATTGATCGCAAACGCAAAAACCTCCTGCCTATTCGCACGATCCACCCAATATTCGCTAATTCCTGCGTCTTCGTAAAGCAACCGCTTGCTGCCTAAATCATCATTAAAAGAAGATGCACCAATTTCTATTACTAAATTAGGTGGATCGTATTGATCCAAATTAACAGGTGAATTGTTGTCTTTAGGAGGCACTCTTAAATCTGAACCGATGTAGTAAGCTAGATCGGGTTGAAACTCACGAATACCTGCTTTGCGAAAACTGGTATTTGCAAACTGAACTACTCGAATGTTTCTCAACATAGCAAACAGAATAACCACATAGGAAACAATCGAATTATCGCTGCCGTGCAATGGCCCTACTGGTGACATTTCTACCCTCATGTGTTCTTGATAATAATAAAATTTGCCTTTTTCCCAAGCTGAATCATCAGCGAAGGCTAGAAACTCTTCCCACGTCGCTTTCACCCAAATATCCGTTTCCAAAACCTGTGTAATTACCGAACTAGAAGCCATAATCCACCTCTACTATTTCCGTATATTCAAATTCATTCGGACTGCGCTTAACTAAAGGATAGCGCATTCCGCCCAAGTCGATCGCATCTTCTTCACAATCAGCCTTCGGAGAATTGTACACCAGCACGTATTCCCTGCCGGTGCAACTTTCCATCTCTTGAGCAACTTCTCCGCGCCACTGAGTTTTTGTCACCAAAACTACCAATTGATTCGCCAATTTGGGCAGCTTATTCGCGATTTGCTTGCGATAAATCTCATCCAAACTTCCAAAGGGAGAATCCATCACAATTGGAAACGTACTGCTATCCGGGCCCATCAAAGTATTCTTTTGACTCCACTCGCGCACGCCCTCAATAATCCCGCCGATAAACGACAAACTAAGGATTTGATTTTCTCCCGTAGAAGCCGCAACTAAAGATTCTTTACCCGACGTATTTTCTACTAGCGTTAGTTCGTATTTATCGCTCAACTTCGGGATGTAAGGAGTAAAAGAAATTTGGCTAAAAATATCTTGCACCCGCTTTTCTAAGTGAGAGCAAAACTGTTTTTCTAATCGCGATCGCACTTCAGTTAGGCGATCGATCGCATCCTGAGTCGCAGCAATCCGGCGCTGGGCTAGCACTTGCCTTTCCTCATTCAGTTGCTGCTTGTCGATTTGCTTGTCCAAAGCTGCCACCTGGGCAGTCAAACTCTCAATCTGCTGCTGGTTAGAGCCTGTTTCCCGGTGCAAGTCGCCAATTTTTGCCTCAATCTCATCCAAGCGCTTTTGCAAGCGGCTGACATCGCCGTCAGGGAAATTTTTCAGCTTAGTGTGAATATCGTCTAACTGCGTTTCCACGCGAGAAAGTTCGGATCTACCGTGACTGATATTGCCTTGTTGGCGATCGATTTCGTCCCAAAAATCAGCTATTTGGCGGTCGATTTCATTTATGCGATCGCTAATTCGGATCGTAGTTTCTTCCACATCGCCAGCACCCGCTTTATTCATCCAACCCGTGATATTTTTGGAAGCTTCAGAACCCTCCACCAATTGGGCACCACAGATACATCGCTGCTGCGCTAATAACTCTTGCAAAAATGGCCGCTGAATCCCCGAAAGCAACTCGCCCTTCTCCCGCAAACCCCCGACAAGCACTTCAAAATCAGCCGCCGCATCCGACAGAAACATCGCGTAACCACGCACCGAGATTTCTCGTTTGATAGCATCTAAAGCCCTAGCAATTTGTTGCTTAAATAAACTTTGCTGCATTTCTAATTCATTTCGCAATTTTTGCAATTCAGCAGCACCGCTGAGTTCCAGTAAATTACCGTTGACTACTTTTTTTATTTCACCTTGATTCGTCAATTCTTGCTCAATTTCTACTTGTTTTTGCGAAATTTGATCTAATTCTTCCTGAGATTTTTGCTTGTTTTTCAAAAGCTTCTTAATTTCGGAACCACCAATCATTCTTAAATCTGTTTCTAGAGACTTTCTGGCATCTCCCAAATGTCGAATTGAGCGACTTAATACCTCTACTCCTAGCAATTCCTTAGTAGCTTCAGCAATTTCTGCTTTCTTATCGTGACGGACAATTTGCTCGATTCGTTCACCGTCAAAGAAGAAATATTGATGCAAACTTTCCGGCAAAATCCGTCCGATAATATCATCTGGATGCTGCGCCGACGGCATCCAGCGCCCGTCATCTTTTGATACTTGCAGGAACAATTCGCTCTTGCTATGTTCTACATTATTTTCACTTTTATAAACGCGGCAAACACGTCTTGCTTTGTAGCGATTTGTGTCATGTTCAAAGATAATTTCTACCCAACAATCTACTTTTTTGCCTGGTTTTGCTTCCGCAATAGCTCGCTTATTGACTAATAGTTCTCCCGCCGCAAAAGCCGCGCTAAATTTTTCGTATAGCACCCAAGTAAAGCCGTTCATTAAAGCAGTTTTTCCGGCACCATTATTGCCGTGAATCACTGTAATATTTTGCGCGCCCCAAGCCAGCTTAATTTCGGGGGTTTGGTCATAAAATTGCCGAAAATTGCATAGAACAATTGAGATTAGCTTCATACAATTGCTTCCTTGATAATTTTCAAAATGTCATCGCTAATATAGCGGGGAACTTTCATATACAGCTTATCTTTTTCAAGTTCCAATACGCGCTCGATAATTTGTCGGACTTCCGGCGGGGCGTTAGTAATTGGTGCTTGTACGTCGCTTAAATCTTTGTCCGTGTGATAGCCGGAACGCTTTTCTGCTAAAATGGCGATCGGTACGGGTGCGATCGCACTATCTTCATATCTAAAAGCCATAATCAAATTTTCATTCAGATTTTCAGTCATATTTTTTGGCAAATATTAAAATCTACAGGGCTGAAGCATCGGGGGCGAGAAACCCGGTTTCTACGAGTTTTGCGTTTAGTAACGAGAGATTTAGGAAGAAACCGGGTTTCTGAGTTCGTAAGTGCGATCGCGAACTAAACTAGCAACTCAAACTGCAATAAAATAATTCTATCTTTTTAAGATAAACCGAACCTGAATAAATGTCAAATGTCTAACAATCCGTAACGCTTCTGAATTTGCAGCAATTTCACCCTAGCTTCCCCAGCATTGTCAGCTAAATCGGCAAATTCCAAAAACCGCTTCAACTCTTTTCGCAGCAGATTGCGCTCAACTTCTAAGCTTTCCCGACCCAAATATGGAGGCAAAACAATCATGTCAAATAAAGTTGCCCTTTCCTTCCCCGGATGCGGCCGCAAAATACGTCCTCGGCGCTGAATAAACTGGCGCGGATTGCTGCTACTTGCTAAAATTACAGCATGGCGAATTGCTGGAATATCAACGCCTTCATCCAAACACCGAATCGCGACTAAACCTTGCAATTCTCCACTCTCAAATTGTTGGCGCAATCGTTCTCTTTCTGCTAAAGGAGTCGCCGCCGTATAAGTATTAACTCGATAGCCTAATTCTGAACCCAATAATTTCGCGGTTTCTGTTAGTTGGCGGTTGTTACTTCGGCGCACACCTGCTTCGATCGCACCATCGCCGCAGTAAAATAATGTATGGGCTGTGTCGAGACGGTGGATCATTAGTTCTCGCAAAGCTGTTAATTTATTAGCCGCCGCCCCAATTAACCTGGCGCGCTGCATTAATAAAGTTGTTAAAGCATCGTTTGGTTCTACTTTTTCATCGCCCCACAGCGCCCAGCCAATTTTTTTAGTTAAATAGGAATATTTGCGGGTTTCTGATTCGGTTAATTCTACTAAAATCGGATAGTATAAATAATGTACTAATGCTTTTTGGCGGATGGCATCGGCTAAGGTGAGTTCGGGTTGCAACACTGGGCCGAAATAATCTAAAATAGACTCGGTTCCCTCTTCGTCAAAGTGTCTTTCTGGGGTAGCAGAAAGGGCGAGGCGTAGTCCAATATTCCGCGGCAAACTTTGTCCTAAACGGGGCGCGCCTAAGTTGTGAACTTCGTCTCCAATAATTAGGGTTTTTTCTGGGAAATATCGGAGTTGCGATCGCAAGCTATCGGACATTAGTGTAGCGTTTGTGGTTATAATCGTCAGAAATGCCCCATCGCCGGCTCGCACTTCATACAAACCCGCAGCCAGCTTATTTTGCCAACTACGGGCGCTATCAAACGCCAAAATAGGTTTTAAACCAAATTTCTCAGATTCGCGCGCCCACTGATTCACCAAGTGGCAGTACGGGCAAATTACGAGCAATACTTGCAGGTTAATTTTATTATATAATTCAGTCGCGATCGCGAGTGCAGTAATCGTCTTGCCGCTACCCGTCGCCATCTTCAGCGTACCGCGTCCCTGATTTGCAAACCAATTATCAACCGCCGCTTGCTGATACGGCCGCAATTGCAGCGATGGCGGTATCCTCGGAAACCCAAATTGCGAATGATTAGCCGCCATCGCGATTCACCTTTAAATGCCGTTAGATGCAAAAGTCCCTATACTCAAATGTAGCTTAAGCGCGATCGAAACTTAACAACCCAAACAAATCATCCGCCGACATTTGCAAACCAGACAGCACATCGAGCACAGGTAAAATATCCTCGCCCTCCTTCGCCTCTGGTTGCTGCTGCGGCTTAAAAACAAGAACTAATTTTTCCTCCGGGTCAATCAACCAACCTAATTTAGCACCGTGATTTAAGCAAAACAAAATATTATTGATTACCCGAGTTGGATTTTGATCCGGCGATAAAATCTCAATTGTCCAATCCGGCACAATCTTAAACCTGTTTTCTATCTCTCCATTAGCATTGAGAAGAATGCGCGACCACTCAAACACTGCTATATCTGGAACAATAGAACGTCCCCCAAAAGTGCAGCGCAATTCTGAAAAAGCAAAAGCTAACTTTTGCGATTCTCCCACCTGATTAATTCTATTCCCAAAACGGGTTTGCAACGTGCTGTGTTTTCCTTGCGGCATAGCTTTTTGATAAATTTGACCATCAACATACTCGCTAGCAGGCTTAGTTTCTGGAAGCAGCAGAAACTCTTCCAAAGAAATCTTTGACGGAGACTGAATTGACGTTAACATAAGCGATTAAACCCTCAAAAACTCAACTATCGCCTTAAAAAATCCCATCGCTGTCAGCTTCCCAATCAGCGCAACTTTCCGATTCCACACCAGTAGGGTGCATCGCACAAACCAACAAATTTCCGCCGTAAACTTGACCGTGATAGTTAGTACAACCGCGACAAACCGGATGCTGAGTCGGCGAAGGGTTTACATAAGTCACCATCGACAAATCTATCTCATCAAACTCCGGGTCAAAGTCCCGGCAAATTTCAATTATCGGTTCGAGAAATTCATTGAAATAACCATCGAATTCATTTAAATAACCGTCAACTTCACTAATCAGGTTATTTTGTACTTGGTCTGTAAACTCTTCCGAAATATGAGCCAAAATGTCCAGCATTTCGACAAACTCTTCGCTCATGTCGGTGAAAAAATGCTCTACTTCAGAGACAGCATTTTCCATTACTTCAAAAAAATCTTTAGACCAATCTTCCATAAATTTGACAGCTTACTATTGCAAAATATTTAACAGACAAGTGCAGCCAGCCTCAGGCGAAGCTAAGATGGGTCGGGCGGGTTTTGCCTTTATGTCTGGGGTTATATCATAAATTCTTAGCTAAACCCGCCCCTACAAGATACTATTTTTTTTTGGCAATGACCTACTTAGTGCATCCAGGACTATTCTATTACGTATTACCCGATATTCATCCACATCTGACAGGGGAGATATTCAAAAAGGGAACTCAAGAGTATTATCCTGAGTTCCCTTTGTGCTTTGCGAGCTTTTTGTAGCTTAATCTTGCTTCAGTCGCCGCAATTCGTCTTGTAAATTCTGCACCTGTTCGCGGAGCTTGTCTACGCCGCCGGTTTCTTTAGTCTCTTTTGCAGAAACTTCTTCTTCCTCAGAAATAATTTCGATACGCCGAGGTTCAGCGGGTTTTTTGTCTCCAGCGGGTTCTACTGGCGGTTGCTGCTGCTGAGCCTGTTGCACCATATCATCAACAAAGCGACGAGCTTCTTCGGTTGACATCTCGCCCCGCTTGACTAATTCGTCTGCCAGCTTTTGGGCTTCAGTGCGTAATTCAGTTAACTTGCTGCCAGCTTTTTCACCAGCGTAGGAAGCTAGCCCGACACCAAGGTAAACTGCTTTCTGTAAAATATCTCCGAAACCAGGCATAGGAGCTATACCTCATAAAACAGGGTGAACCGGAGACCACGCCTATTACAAGCATCCCGTGTTGCTGCTACCTTCCGGTCCTGACAAAATTTGGGCGTTGGAATCGCGTGGGTCCAGTTCATTTATGAGTATAACACAGTTATTTATTCTTCAACCACACACCAGTGATAAATTTCATAAACAACGCAACCGTTCTTCACCAGCGGGTCTTCAGCGACGATCGCCTTCGCCTCATCCATCGAACCCGCCTCAAACATCAACATACCGCCACCCCGCCTCGCCCAGTAGCCAGTTTTCGCTCGGTGTCCTTTAGAAATCAACTCTCGGACATAAGCTCTGTGAGCTGGCACATATTGGTCAAAGACAGGCTTTTCGACAATTCCTTGCTCAATTTTGACAAACCAAGGCATTTTTATTTTGGATGTTAGATTTTATATTTTAGATTGGGAATGGGTGATGAGCAATGGGATCTAGGGCAAATGCTCTATATTCCATTTTCCATCATCCTTTCTTAACTGCGATGTTATCCCTTGACATCCACCCCGCGCTTTAGCGACGGGGATTCCTAAGACTTACGACTTAGGTTTCTGCTTCGTAGCACCAGCCTTAACAGATTTACTCTGTTCTGGTCTTACAGTCGCTCCACAGACATTAACCGCAAGCCCTGCGGCAAGAATATTGTTAGCCGCATTTAAATCTCTATCATGATGTGTACCGCACTTCGGGCAGTCCCACTCTCTGATATTCAAAGGCAACTTATCAACGATATGTCCACAATGTCCACAGCGCTTAGAACTCGGAAACCAGCGGTCGATCTTGACTAAGGTGCGTCCGTACCAATCGCACTTGTATTCAAGCTGTCTGATTAGTTCACCCCAACTGGCATCGCTGATTGAAAGAGCAAGTTTCCGATTCTTTATCATGTTCTTCACAGCCAAGTCCTCAACAGCGATGGTTTGGTTTTCGCGCACCAATCGAGTCGTTAACTTATGAATAAAATCACTTCTTGCGTCACTAATTTCTGCGTAAACTTTAGCAACTTTACGCCTGGCTTTATGGCGGTTGTTAGATCCTTTTTGCTTGCGACTGAGGGCTTTTTGAGCTTTACGCAGTTTACGGCGCTTCGCCTTGAACGCTTTGGGATTAGCTACTTTTTCGCCGTTGCTCAAAGCAATCAAGCTAGTGATACCCAAGTCCAAACCAACTTGATTGGGAGATTCGGGTAATGCTTCGATTACAATATCTACAAGCATCGACACCGACCATCTTCCGGCAGGCGAAAGCTTTACCGTGATTGTTGATGGTTCTGCGCCTTCGGGAATTTGTCTACTCCAGCGAATAGCTAATGGCTCAGCGATTTTTGCCAGAAATACTTGTCCATCTTTCCATTTAAAAGCAGACTTAGTAAACTCAGCATTGCCACCATGATGCTTTTTCTTGAAGTTCGGATATTTTGCTCGTCCTGCGAAGAAATTCGTAAAGGCGGTTTGCAGATGCCTCAAACCTTGTTGTAATGGCACACAGCTAACCTCCGACAGAAATTGCA
The DNA here is from genome assembly GCF_036702805.1 of Microcoleus sp. A006_D1. Lineage (NCBI taxonomy): Bacteria > Bacillati > Cyanobacteriota > Cyanophyceae > Oscillatoriales > Microcoleaceae > Microcoleus > Microcoleus sp. A006_D1. The sequence continues at coordinate 125,103 of NZ_JAUBVZ010000014.1, read as the reverse complement.
AGTCTTCTTGCTTTTTCCAATCAGTTAGCATTGTTGAAGTTTCAGCGTATCCGACTCGCTCTTGCCGTTCGTACCATGCCTCCGTCCTTGCGGCGAGAGCGCGGTTGTAAATTAATCGAGCGCAACCCATCGTTTTCCTGAGCAGAGTTTCTTGTTCAGGAGTCGGATAGAATCGGTACTTGAAAGCTTTTTGTGTCATGCTCACATTGTAGTATCTAGTCTTTAAAATCAGCTAGCTAATTAAAGCCGTCCTAAAAGGACGGGGTTTCTACCCAAATTTTCGATGAACCAGTCAAAACAGCGATTTTTTATTGCCCTAGTGCCACCTCCCGATATTGAACAGCACATTACTGAGATTCAACTGTATTTTGCGGAACACTACAACAGCCGCGGTGCTTTGAATTCGCCGCCGCACATCACGCTGCAACCTCCTTTTCACTCGTTAGCGGAGGATGTTCCAACATTAGAGCAAAGTTTGAAGGAGTTTTCGGCAAATCGGCTGTCAATTCCGGTTACTCTATCCGGTTTTGCTGCTTTCGCGCCCCGCGTCATTTACGCTGATGTTGTCAAATCGCCCGAATTGCTGGAGATTCACAAAGATTTGATGAGTTATATCGAGGCAACTTTGGGAATAGTCGATCGACTTTCTCAAAGTCGCCCATTTGTACCGCACATGACAGTAGCGTTTCGCGATTTAACTCGGGAGAATTTTCAAGCGGCTTGGTTGGAATTTGCAGGGCGTGAAATCCACTTTGAGTTTACCGCTTCCGCGTTAACCTTACTGCTTCACGACGGCAGCCGTTGGAACATCAGCAACCAATTCCCGCTTTCGGCCTAAACTCTCTCTCTTCTCTTTCTTCGCGTCCTTCGCGTCTTCGCGGTTCGTTTCCCCCAAAAAATCTTCTTAGCAAGTCCTGATAAATATCATTTCCTCACTACAAACCTGTTTAAAATTAAAGTCAGTCACCACTTACCGATCGCTCTTAGTCGGACTTGCAAGTGCCACAGTTCCATAAACAGAAATTCCCGAATCTTTCAATATTTGAATTGCCGACTTCACCGTAGTACCGCTAGTGTAAATATCATCAACTAACAAAACTCGATCGCGCGGGAGACGGCGGCGAAAATCTTTCCCCAAACTTAAAGCATCTTTCATTTCCGCTTTTCGCTGCTGTGGTGTCAGAGCGAATAAAGCCTGAGTATTTTTCACCCGCTCCAAACCGTGCCGCTGCAAAGGCAAACCAGTCAACTCGCAAAAACTTTCCGCCAAAAGTTCCGCTTGGTTAAAACCGCGCTCCTTGACCTTTTCTTTGTGCATGGGAATCGGTACAACTGTTAGATTGTCAATAGCTAATTCGGGATAACTCAGCCAAGCTTCTGCCAGCCAGCCGCCGAGAGGTTTGGCTAATTGCGGATTGCCTTCATATTTCAAAGCTGCGATCGCCCGTTTGAGAGTTCCGCCATACTCGCCCCACACAAAAACAGGCTGCTGTGAATCCCAAAATCGACCGGGATCGGCTAACTGACATCGCTGAAGTTGCTTGTGGCAGTAGGGACAAAACTCTTCGGCAGCCGATCGCTGACAAAGAGGACAGTTAGACTTAAGAAATAGATTGACAAAAGATTTGACTAATCCCGTCCATTTTCGCTTGTTCATCCTAAAATTGTGGTAAGTGATTAATGGGAAAAACTATCAAAATTCAATCAGTTTCTAAGGACAGGCTCCCAGCGTGACAAACCTCTACTGGCTAGACAAAATTCAACTTTCAGACCGAGATGCAGTGGGAGAAAAAGCATTTTACTTGAGCTGTTTACTCGCCCAAAATCATCCCGTTGTACCGGGTTTTGTCGTGCCGGCTAAAACATTTTGGCAGTTTTTGGAGTCGATCGACTGGCTAGAACCGCTGTTTGCTGACTGGCCGCACTCTTCGCTACACTTGAATGTCGATGAACCGAGACAACTGCAATCGATCGCCCGCAGCATCCGCCACCAAATTCTCGCCACCAAATTGCCAGATGCACTGCTATCGGGCCTAGAGTCTGCGGTTAGTCAACTAAACTCCAACTCCAAAGCCTTAATTTTTCGCCCTTCCCTAACTTCCCGGAGCCCCAAAACAGCCGGAATCCTGGAATCTCACGCAGTACGCGCCGAACCAGAAGCCATTGAAGCAGGACTCAAACGAGCTTGGGCAGAAATGTTCAGAGCCCGAAGTCTATTTTACTTCCAGCGGTGCGGTTTGAGGATACAGGAAATCAATCCCGCAGTTTTGGTGCAGTCACTTCAAGGAGCTCGCGCGGCGGGCGATGTGAAAACGAACGCGGGTGCAGCGTGGGAAATCCAAGCCACCAGCGGTTTAGGAATGTCCCTCGCTAGGGGAGAAACTATCCCCGATTACTATGAAGTGCAGCCGGAAACAGGCGCGGTTAAATTCCAGAGGCTGGGTTACAAAACATTAGCATACAATCTCAAAGCTGATGAAGGAGACCAGACAAAAAAATCACTGATTGAGAATTTTAAAGGCAGCCAAATTGCAAATTCTGCATTTCTAATTCCTGATTTTGCTGACAGTTGCCTGGAAGTTTTGGCGCTGGGCGAGGAATCACAAACTGAATATGTTTTAGAGGAATCGCAACTGCAAAAAATTATTGAATTGAGCAATAAAGTTGTCGCAGAATTTGACTCTGATTTAATTTTGCAGTGGACAATCAGCGAGACAGAAAACAATGACGAACCGCAGTTTTATTTTACTCAAGTTCGTCTTTTGAAAGGGAAAAAAATCGCGTCGGTACGGGAAAATGCGATCGCCCCAGCCAGAATTCCGGCAATTCTCAGAGGTTTAGCAGCCGCATCAGGCAAAGCCGAAGCAATTGCCCAAGTTATGACGAATTCTCACCCAGAAAACGCGGAATTCTTAGCCGGAGGCATTTTGGTAGCGCAGAAAATCGAGCCGCATTGGCTGCCTTGGCTGAAACTTGCTGCTGGGGTGGTTGTGGAACAAGGAGGCATGACAGGACACAGCGCTATTTTAGCGAGAGAATTGGGGATTCCTGCCGTTGTGGGAGTTGCTGGGGCCACGAGGGCGATCGCCTCGGGCGATTGGGTGTTGGTAGACGGCGATAGCGGACAAGTTTTTGCCACCGCCGAACCAGATGGCGATCGACTTCGGGAACTAGAAAAAAATCCAGAAATTTACACTACAGCAGCAGAAATGTCAATAGCCAATTATCAATCTTCAACATCAGATCGATCGTCCAATCCCGCATCTCAACCTCGACGGGCTGAATTTGCCGAATCAGTTTGGGGCGCGCCAACGGCGACTCAACTGCTAGTTAATGTCAGCCAAACGAGTTCGATCGATCGCCTCAGAAATCTGCCAATCGACGGCATCGGATTGCTGCGATCGGAATTGATGGCATTGGAAGCTTTGGACTGCCAAAACCCCAAAGTTTGGCTGCAAAACGGCCAACAATCGGAATTTGTCTCGCGCATGGCGGATTGTCTCAGTTTATTTGCTGCTGCGGTGGCGCCGCGGCCGATATTTTATCGCTCCCTCGATTTGCGCGAATCTGGTACCCAGGGCAGTTTCAGTTATACCTTTGAACCGGAGTTATTTGATTGGGAACTGTGCGTACTTAAAAAAGTCTACGACTCAGGTCATACAAATGTCAATTTAATTTTACCTTTTGTGCGCTCTGTGGACGAGTTTGCCTACTGCCGCCAGCGCTTAGAAACAATTTGGAAAAAGCGGCCTCCGGAGTTTCAACTGTGGATGATGGCGGAAGTTCCTTCGGTATTATTTTTATTGCCAGATTACGTAAAAGCTGGGGTTCAAGGAATTTCTATCGGCACCAATGATTTAACTCAATTTCTGTTAGGCATTGACCGCGAATCCGAACAGGTAGCAGGTGGTTTCAAGGGGCGCGATCGAGCAGTGATGAGGGCGATCGAACAATTGATCGGACAGGCCAGGGCTGCGGACATTCCTTGTTCGATCTGCGGCGACGCCACCGCCTTGTATCCTGAGACAGTTGACTCCTTGGTACGGTGGGGTATTTCGTCTATTTCGGTGAATGTCGATGCTGTAGAACAGACTTGCAGGGCGATCGCCCGCGCCGAACAGCGCCTGCTCCTAGAAGCCGCGCGATCGATCGTTAATAATTAAAAAGTTTGGCGAACCCAGCACAAAAATTATTATTCCGATGCAAACAGCAACAATATTTAATCATGATTACAAAAACCCGGTTTCTGCATAGATATATCACCCTCAATCCTTGATTTTTTCGGTTATACTGGAATACAGTTTATTTAAGACCGATCTCCCTGGCACACCCCTAAAAAAGGGGGGGACAAGAATATTCTCAAAGTCCCCCGACTATCCGGGGGATTTAGGGGGAACTCCGGGCAATAAACTGAACCGTATTTGGTTATAACGGGTTTGGGAACCTAAGTCCTAAATTAAAAACATCCGATTTTCAAGCTAAGATAGAAATATCACTAACGCTTTAACCTAGGTAGAAACAATGAAATCAAAAATTATTACAACCGCAGCAATACTTGCCGCCCTCGGCTGTCTGAATCCCCATCCAGCATTATCTCAACCTGCAACAGACGGCGGGATGAAACCTGGATTTTGGCAACCTCAAGCGCAAGTTGACACTACTCGCAACGTTACCCTCAGACTGTTAAATCAAACGGGATTAAACCTAGAATACGGCGAATCAGGTGTTGGCTTGTCATCCTTGCCCGTTGGAGCCAGCAAAAACATCCTTGTTCGTGTCAGCAACCGCACCGCCGACATTGCCAATATTCCGATTAATGTTCAAGGAGGAACCACAACTTTAAAATACGATTATACCGTTGACGCCAAGCAAAACCTGGTGACGATTCGCATCACCACATCAGACGGCCGCAACAGACAAGATCGGTCAGTTTATATTGACGAAAAAGGCAGAGTTTACTCTTTCTAAGACTGACGCTCATTAACCCAATTTCTCCTCATAAATCTTGGTTTTAGTAGCGAGGTATCCGAGAAGAAATCGGGTTTTCCGACTCTAATTCGTCAATTTTGTGTTTATCAAAAAGTATGAATCAAGTGCAGCCCCTTGCCATCGCAGGCATTTATGAAGTGTGTATCGGCGTTACCGATGCGGTTCCACAAATTCAATATTGGGAGCAATTTGGATATCGCATCGGTCAAATCGGAGAATTATCGGCATCTGCTGCTGGCGAATTGTATGGAGTTCGTTCAAAAGTGCGCTCTGTGCGACTCGATCACCAAGATGCAGATCACGGATTAATTCGGTTGATGGTTTGGGAAAAATCTACCAACGACGGTTTGGAAATGTTGTCAATGAAGGTAAAAGGCAACCGCTGGGCTACTACTTTAACTGCTGATTTGTTGAATATTCTCAACCATGCCGAAGATGCCCAGTCCGCCAATTTGCCTGTCAAATATACCTCTCCCCGCTGGGAGGTTATTTACAACAAAGAGCGAAAAGCACGTCCTTTTATCGGGGCGGCTGTCGGCGTGCGCGAGATGATGCTTTTGCAGCCTTTGACTCGGCAAGTTTTTTTTCAAAGATTCAATTATGCGCTTCCCAATTATGGGAAAATTGATGAAAATGCTTTTTTCAAAACGAGTCAAATTACCCACATGGGCATGATAATTCAAGATGACAGCAAAGAAACATTGTTGTTTTATGAAGAAGTTCTGGGGTTGATTCGCGCCCGCGACGATGTAGAAACTACTTTTGAATCTTCCCTCGCGGGAAGGGAGATTTTCGATCTTCACCCGGGCGAAAAATTTGTGGTGACGGCTTTTGATGACCCGCGAGCGTCAAAAACAGATTTTGCGGCCGCGCGATCGGGTAGACTGTATATTCTGAGGTTCCCGAGTTCGATCGCACTGGGCGATCGATTTAATCACGCGAATCCCGGCTGTTTGGGAATGTCGCTGTACACCTATCGAGTGTCTAGCATCGCAGAATATTTTCACCGAGTCAAAGCCAGCAACGCACAAAAAATCACCGAAATAGTCCCCAATGAATTTGGGGAACCCAGTTTTTCCTTCACCGCTCCTGACGGATATTTCTGGACATTGATAGAATCAGGTTCGCAGTGAAGACTAGACTTGAATTGCATAAATCTTTGATTAATACAGGAACCGCAGATTTCAAGCAGATGAACACAGATAAACGCAGATAGTTTCAAGATAATTTGTGAATGAATGCAATGCAAGTCTACTTTAGTCCTCGGATTTTAAGGACTAAAGTGGTGACTGCGAACCAATTTTCTGCTGTTATAGGCTTATACTTCTGGTGCTGGGAGAGGGAATCTTTCACCCGCCAGATAAGCGTCAAAGTTCTGTTTAAAATAAATCCAAGAAGTCATATCTTCCACATCTAATTGCGATGGCGGCGCATCTTTATACAAAGGGATGCGATTCCTAATTTCATCTTGCAGCAATTGAGGTAAATCTGTCCAACTCTTGACTTTGGAACCAGTAGCGCTGTAAATCATGTTACCCGGCAGATTTCCCATTTTCATCCACGCCAGCCACGGCCCGATTCTATCCCAACTCAGAATTACTTGAGAAACTGAAACAAGTTCGGGATTTAATAATTCCGGTGTGGGCACTGTCAGCTTAAATAATTCCGCTGCTTGATAGATGGGATTTGGACTGTAATCAACAAATCTCCCATCGTCAGCTAAAGGATTGGGATAGTTAGGAAATAAATCAAAGCTAAAAGTCGTAATTTCTGCATCTACTTTCGCCGGGAAAATTCCTTTAAAATTACCTTGGACGGGGTTGTTAGCAACGTGAGCAACCGTCAGGGTTTCTCCTGTCCAAGGATTCTCCCATTTGTGGAGAATTTCTCCGCTGTTGGGGTCGAGATAGTACGTTAGTTCTCGCGAGGTAAATTTCCAACCGCCATCGCCGTCAGCAATACACCTGCTTGCACTCATGCCAACTATTTTGAACAAGCGCTTTTTCGGTTCGTTGGGCACAAAAGAGTAAATAGCACCGTTCCAGGTGAGAAATGTGGCTTCACCGTCTAGGGAACTGCGCGTTTTCACCCATTCCTTGGCATCAAATTCTTGTACTAAAACCATACCGCAGGCTCCTTTCATTCAGTTGACAGTTGACAATTGACAGTTGACAGATGAGGGCGACCTCTACCTCGAAGGAAGAGGATGGGAGTAATGAATAATCTGATTTTAATTTTTGCCTACAAGGGTTCCAGCTTTAAACCAATTTTTTCTGGTAAATGGTCGATGTTTTTGTGCAGCGGATTTGACATGGCACCGGCAAAATCAACTGCTAGCAATTCGGAGCTAGTTGCACACTGGCGCATCAGGTGGGTTCCGAGAAAATGTCAACCGCCGCATCGCGAATTAATATCCGCTGTTCCTGTTCATACCTGCGCCTCGATTTCCCTCTTCTTTCGGTTTAGCTTTGTTCACTCGCAGCGGGCGCCCCATCCACTCTGCACCGTCTAATCCGGCAATTGCAGCGTCTTCTTGGGCATCTTCGATCATTTCCACAAATGCAAAACCGCGCATCCGACCGGTTTCCATGTCGGTAGGTAAGACAACTCGCTTGACCGTGCCGTATTCTGCAAATACTGCTTTTAGGTCTTCTTCGGTGGCGCGGTAAGACAGATTTCCGATATAAATAGTCATGTCGATCGAACTGAACTTGTTTTGTTACATATAATAACCTGTTAATTTTACTGTCAAGTGCCATCTAGCTTACAACGCGGGCGATCGCACCTGAGTCAAAGGGCTTGTCACACTGACAAGCCCTTTGTACTGACTGCAATAGTTAGTGCTTTTGCTTAGTCGATCGAGATTGACTGAGGCCCGGTGCTTTTAGCGTTGGTGGCTTCGGCGGAAGGAGCAGTGTAGGAAGTTGAACCTGCTTGATCGTCGATCCAGCTTCTAACGGGATCTTCGTGAAGGTTGAGTCGAAGCAGGCCTGAAAAAAATCCGCCCGCAAAGGCGATCGGCTGTTGCATCAATTCTTTGACCACTGGGATGAGTTCGTCGAGGAACATTCAAGAGTCTCCTTGTGCTGCTGGGGTTCTCTCTTTACTGTACCGTTTGTACGGAGATGCTGGCAGCCGCCGACAAAAAACTGGCGCTGTCACCGCTCTTCGATGGGCTAGGCGGCAATTTTTCGGCTAATGGCCTACAATGCTAATCTAGTTTGTTTACAAAATTTTATGTGCCGTTTGCTTGGCTACCTAGGCGAGCCGATTTTACTTGATTCTCTTCTGTACAAGCCGGAACATTCGCTAATTGTGCAGAGTTACGAGCCCCGCCAAATGACTTCGGGCGTGGTTAATGCTGACGGTTTTGGCATCGGTTGGTATCACCCGCACCTAGATACTGACCCGTTTACTTATAAAAATGTACAGCCTATTTGGAACGACATCAATCTTCCGAGTATCAGCCGGTACGTTGAATCAAAATGCGCGATCGCCTATGTTCGCAGTGCAACTTCAGGACAAGCTCTAGATTTGAGCAACTGTCAGCCGTTTGTGCACGATCGCCTGTTATTCGTACACAACGGTTTTGTGCAGAATTTTCGCAAAAGTCTTTACAGACCAATTCGCGATCGCCTGTGCGATACCGTTTATCAATCAATTAACGGCACTACAGATTCAGAGCACATTTTCGGCTTATTTGTCAATGAATTAACAGCGGCAAATCTGACCCTAGAAACTGCTTTGCAAAACTCCCTGAAAACCTTGGCAGAGCTAGCAAACGCTCAGCAAGTAGAATTTTCAGCTAATATCATTATCAGCGACGGACACCAGCTCGTTGCCTCTCGCTTTGCTTCCCCAAAAACCCCTCCTTCCCTTTATTGGCTACGGGACGATCTAAATTTCCCCAATTCTGTCATGATTGCTTCTGAGCCTTTATTTGTTGGCAATTGGCACGAGTGTCCAGCCCAAAGCATTATCAGTACCGGAGTAGACGGTGATATCGAAATCTATCCAATCTTGTAAAGAGGCAATTTATCGCGATTTGCAGCAGTGTCGCCGCGGCACTTTTAAACTATTTGCAGACATCGATTGCGATACTTTTTGCCGCCAAGCTCATCCAGATTTCAGTCCGGTTGGCTGGCACTTAGGTCACATTGCTTATACTGAGGATTTGTGGCTGTTGCAGCGGTGTGCTGGGTTGAAACCCGTTTTTCCTGAGTATCACAAACTGTTTGCTGCTGATATTTTGCCGAAAAAACAACGGGTTTTTTTGCCGTCGTTCCCAGAAGTTGAATTGTATCTGGATGCGGTGAGAAAAAAGGTGTTAGATTATTTGGAAGTTGCACCGCTCGACCAGCAAGAACGTCTCTGGCGGTTTATTATTCAGCACGAAAGCCAGCACTGCGAAACGGTGGCTTTTGTGTTGCAAATGCACTGTCAGGAAGGTTCGGCAGCGAGCAATGTGCGGGATTTAACGGATGTCACGGATAGAAGAAGATTAGCAACGGATTTTGTAGCGGATGTAACGGATGTAACGGATAGAAGCAAAGAGGAAGAAGGAAGATTAATTACTGATTACCGATTACCCATTACCAATTCCCAATTACCCATTACCGATTCGGCGATCGCAATTGCGGGCGGGGAATTTTATATGGGAAGCGATGCTGCTGAGGCTTTGGATAATGAGCGATCGCGCCACTTGTGCTATTTAGAAGCATACGCGATCGATCGCTATCCCGTCACTTGCGCTCAATACCGAGATTTTATGGCATCCGGCGGCTATCAGAACCCTGATTGGTGGTCTGCTGAGGGCTGGGAATGGCAAAAAGTTCATTTAGTCGATCGCCCGCTTTACTGGTCAGAAAATCCAGCTTTCAACAACCATCCAGTTTGTGGCGTTAGTTGGTACGAAGCCGAAGCCTACTGCAACTTTGCCGGCAAGCGCTTACCATCGGAAGCCGAATGGGAAAAAGCCGCGAGTTGGGATGCGGAAAATCAAACCAATCGCACCTATCCTTGGGGAGAATCACCGCCAAATGCCAGCCTGTGCAATCATAGCAATCATCTTGCCAGTACCTCGCCCGTTGATGCCTTTCCAAAGGGAGCGAGTGCGATCGGCTGCTGCGATATGTTGGGCAATGTTTGGGAATGGACAGCTTCCACCTTTGACGCCTATCCGGGATTTGAAAGTTATCCTTACAGGGGATACTCGGAAGTTTATTTTGATGGAGAACACCGGGTTTTAAAAGGCGGGAGTTGGGCGACTTTTCCTCAGGCAATGCGATCGACTTTTCGGAATTGGTACTATCCGGGCGTGCGGCAAATTATCGCTGGTTTTCGCTGCGCTATAACTACAATCACATAGGTTCGTAGTGAGGAATGCGAGTCCTCTAATTTTATGCGGACTAAAGTCCTCACTACGAACCTGGAAAATTTATTGTTTAAATACAAATTTAATTTATAGTAAATATTAGACAATATTTGTTTGTTAAACACCAAAAATTTCCCCCTGTAAAAATACTAGCTTAAAAAAGGTTTGTAAATGATTTAATGATTTACGTTGATATTTGTTGAATTTTAATTTGCGGATGCGATCGCCATCTGGTGAGAAAATACAGAACGGAGATCGGCATGAAAAATCTAGCTTGAGCGCGATATTTGGCAACGCGACTGTGTGTTATACCCATTGGTGCATCTTAATTTTACTCTATGAAATCCCCAAGACTGTCCGACACGACAAGCCCAGCCTCAACCAAGCAAAACCGACTGCACTTAGAGCGCCTGGTGAGCGCAGCAGCACCCACACCCGCAGAAATCAATGCTGGCAGCGATGCAGTTAGTGGGTTGACTCAAAACCCCAAATCCCTGCCTCCCAAGTATTTCTACGACGATCGCGGCTCGAAGCTGTTTGAGTTGATTTGTCAGTTGCCGGAATACTACTTGACGCGCACTGAGACGGCGATTTTGCAGGGTTGCGCGGGGGCGATCGCAAATTTGACGGGCCCGTGCGAAATCGTCGAACTCGGCAGCGGCAGTTCCACCAAAACCCGGATTCTCCTCGATGCTTACAGCCAACGGGAATATCCCCTGCACTATTTGCCGATCGACATCAGCCCTACTATCCTAGAAAGCAGCGCTTGTCAACTATTGGCAGATTATCCATCACTTCAGATTCACGGACTTGTCAGCACTTACGAATTAGCCTTAGCTAAAATTACCCCGTCGCCGCTGCCAACCCGAATGATTTGCTTTCTCGGCAGTACCCTCGGCAATCTCAACCATCGAGAATGCGATTTATTCTTCTCGCAAGTTGTCGGTGCATTGCAGCCCGGAGAGTATTTTTTGCTGGGAATTGACTTGGACAAATCTAAAGATATTTTAGAGCCCGCCTACGATGACAGTCAAGGAGTGACGGCAGCATTTAACTTGAATATGCTGCGGCATTTAAATCGGAGGTATGAGGGAAATTTTGATTTGGCACAGTTCGAGCATTGGGCTTTTTACAATCAAAAGGAATGTCAAATTGAAATGCACTTGAGAAGTAAGAAAGCGCAAACCGTGAACTTACGTACTCTGAATTTAACGGTGGAATTTGCTGCTGGAGAAACTATCCGCAGCGAAATTTCCCGCAAGTTTAATCTCAATACTGTGCAGGAAGAACTTTCGCAGCGTGGTTTAAAGCCGGTGCAAGTTTGGACAGATCCAAATCAGTGGTTTGGCTTGATGCTTTGTCAGTTGACAGTTGACAGTTGACAGTTGACAGATGACAGCTTGCCCTGAGCTTCTCGAAGGGTTGACAGTTGACAGTTGTCATTAGTCATTAGTCATTAGTTGAGAAGTAGGAACGTAGTACGCACCAGTTTAGTTTTTTACCCTCATAGGTGAATCCTGAAGTAATAATTCAGAAGTTAATGGATGCACTTACGACCTCAGAAACCGGGTTTCTGGCGATATTTCTCGTTACTCAACCCAAAAATTGTAGAAACCCGGTTTCTTTCCCTCGCTAATGTCAACTGTCAACTGTCAACTGTCAACTGTCAACTATCAACTGTCAACTGTTAACAAATCGGGCGCTGTCCGGGTTTTACGGCGTGAATGTACTCGCTGCCCGATGTCGGCCATCCCCGCTTGTAATAGGCTTCCTCCGGCTTCCCCCAGCCCAACTGCAACAAAATTTCCAGAAAATCCAACTTTTCCCACTTCGAGAGACTCGCCCATTCTGTGCGCTGGGCTACAGCCTCTACATCGATAGGCTCGATCGATCTAAAATCCTTCCCGCTGTTAATACTCAAATACAAATCCATCCCCGCAGTTACCCGCTGCCAGAATTCCAACATAGCAGTCTTAGCAGCCTTCAGCGTTATCAAATCAATCGGTAGAGCGATTAATTCGTCATTGACGGCCGGATAGCGTAGAGTATTGCCTTTAACCGTCATTTCCCGCCAGACAATCCCAGAAACTTGATGTTCCCGCTGGTATTCGTGCACGGCAGCCTTAAAATTTTGATAAGCAGTGAACTTTTGAACGCCCTCAGATTTGAGAAAGCGATCGATCACGGGGTTCCCTGTAGCATCCGTTTCAGTCAAATTGAGGCGTCGCCCGTGCAAGCAGGCTTGGCGCTCTTCCTCGAGGATTTTAATGAGTTGGGCCGTGCTGTAGAGCTTGGACATCTTTATTCAGGCAAAATCTATTGATTTGCGGGTCTGGCTAGTTTTGTCAGCTAATTTTTAATAAAGATTGTTTTTTTTTGAGCAATATCACTTTTGCGGTTATTGTAACTTTTCTTTTTGCTTAATTCTAGTTAGATAGTTTACAGGAGTTGGGCCCAGAAATCCCGAAAGCTTCTTGAAAAAAGGAGTTAACAGGAGACCTAATCGCCAGTTAGGCTGTCCGCTGCGCTGCGGGCGTAAGTAAATCCACTTAATTAAATCTAAAATACCGATCGCGCTCAAGCTGGTTGTGTATCTCTTCTTTTTATGCTGAGCGAAGCCGAAGCACCTTCTTCCTTCTCTCCCAGATAACTAAAGCCTTCTTCCTTCTACCTTCTACTTACCTCGCGGGATTTTGCCCCAAAAACAAAGCCCCCTCGGAGGAGGGGGCTAAATTGACTTAGAGGTTTGGGAGTTATCTTTGACGAGTCGAACAACCCGAAAAAAACATCAGCATTCGCACCTGCTGTCAACTACCAAAATTCTAATTTTCAGTCTGAAAGCTTAGTAGCGTCGTGAAGAGCGATCCTTGTCGCCCCAGCCACCGCCGCCACCGGAGGAGCGTTTGTTGTCTTCGCGAGGTTTGGCTTTGTTGACTTTCAAGTCGCGGCCCATCCACTCAGCACCGTCTAGGGCTGCGATGGCTGCTGCTTCTTCTGCTTCGCTTGCCATTTCGACAAAAGCAAAACCCCGCATCTTGCCTGTTTCCCGATCCATTGGCACTTGGACACGGCTGACAGTACCGTACTCGGCAAATACTTGGCTGAGGTCGTCTGATGACACCTCGTAGGAAAGATTACCAACGTAAATCGACATAAAATCTCTAGAATCCTTAAGGTGCAGAGAGTTAGATTCGGAGATAGGCTTGTAAATAAACACCAACAAACTACGCAACCGAATTTAATTCTTGAATAATTACTATAACATGAAGCCAGCAGAATCAGCAATTAGTTGTCAGAATTTTCTATTTAGGGTACTGTTGGGAAATCTCCGACATCAAGTGTTCTTGATACTCCCCAGGGCTGAAGCCACGGGGATTCTTGAATGAATCCGAAAACTCTCAAAGGCGTTATCAAAGCACCTCGCTTTCGCTCAAAACAACTACCACACTTTCCTGTTGAATTGCGATATTTCCCAACAGCGCCACCGAGTGACTCGGATCGGGAATCAGGGGCGGTTTGTTTCCCAGCATTCCCTCAGCGGTAATCAACTGTCAACAGTCAACTGTCCCAGGTCAACTGTCAACTGTCTTACCATTTTCCTGGGATGGCGTTTTTGAGTCTCAATTCTTCTCGACTGACTAGAGCTTCGTAGTAATCGGGTTTGATTTCTAGGGCGACTCCGTAAGAGCTAATGGCGTCTTGAGTCCGCTGCAATTTTTGCAAAACGTCGCCGCGCTGCGCCCAAGCTTCCCAGTTGTCGGGCTTGAGTTGAATAACTTGGTCAAAGGCGACGAGTGCTTCGGAATGGCGCTGCATTTTCCCCAGCACCAGGCCTCGCTGCACCCAGCCTTGATAGTTGTCCGGCCAGATAGTAATTGCTCGATCGTAGGATGCTAGAGCTGGTTCGTACTGCTCCAAGTTTGACAGGGCGTTGCCGCGTTTCAACCAAGCTTCAAAACTGTCTGGCACGATTTTAATGACGCGGTTGTAAGCTGCGACGGCTTCTTCGTAACGCTGCAATTTTTCCAGGGCTGCGCCTTGCTGCAAACCTACTTTTGAGGTGATTTCTGCTTCGGAACTCAGAGAGATTACTTTATCAAAACAGGCGATCGCTTCTTCGTATTGCTGCAATTTTTCCAGAGCTTCGCCTCGCGCATTCCAAGCTTCTAGAAAATTACTCTCAATTTGTAGGGCATTGCTGTAAGCGATTATCGCATCTTTGTAGCGTTCCAATTCTGCTAGGGCGATGCCTCTACCCAGCCAAGCTTCGGGGAAATTCGGATTGATTTGAATGGCTCGATCGAAAGCAGCGATCGCCCCTTCGTAATCTCTCGATTCTGACAGTGTTTGACCGCGCCCGATCCATGCTTCGGGATAAGCAGGATTAATTTTAATCGCGCGATCGAAACAAGCGATCGCGCCATCGCGCCACTGGTGTCTCAGGGCCATGCCTTTATAAAACCAAGCTTCGCAGTCGTTGGGTTGCAGTTGCAGCACGCGATCGTAAGCTGTGACTGCTTCTCCGTATTTGTGCAATTTTGCCGAAGCAATGCCGCGATTGAACCAAGCCAGACTGTTTTGTGGTTGCAGTTGAATGGCGCGATCGTAAGAAGTTACAGCTTCAGCGTAGCGTTCCGCCTTCATCAGAGCCAAACCTCTGTTCAGCCAAGCTTCCCAGTTAGTGGGGACGAGTTTGAGGGCGCGCTCGTAGGCGGCCACGGCCTCGGCGTAGCGCTCCGCTTGCAGCAACGCGCTGCCTTGCCGGTACCACATCGCGGGCAAATTTGGATGAATTTGGGTGGCTTTTTTGTAACAGCTTGCTGCTGCATCCCATTGTTGCAATTCTTCTAAAACTCTGCCCCGCTGATACCAAGCTTCGTGCTTTTCGGGGTTGATTTGAATTGCTCGATCGAAAGCGGAGATCGCCTCTGAGTGATTTTGCAAACCTAAGAGTGCTGTCCCGCGCAGCATCCAAGCCCAGTATTCTTCCGGAATAATCGCGATCGCTCGATCGCAGCAGGCCACGGTTTCTGCGTAGGAGTGCAGTTGCTTGTAAGCTTTGCCCAGATTCAGCCACGCCCTGGCCCAGTCCGGCTTAATTTGCACCGCTTTTCCGTAGCAAATGATTGCCGCTTCGTACCTTCCCGATGCGTACTGTCTGTTGCCCCGATCGTAATCTGGAAATGCTGCCAAAATTCTTAAAATCGGCGGCAGCAGAGCTGGTTGGGGGTTTGAGGAGTTTTCTGTGGCCGAAGTCGAGAGGTCTGGCATACGCCTTACATATAAAAAATTTAGTGGGATAACAAGCTGGCGGTCTTATATATTAACTTACGCTTTTGTTAACTCGCTGTTGTGCAAGAAACCAACTTATCATATCCGTTCTGCTGCCACTCATTATTTTTACTTAACTATCCTTGATTATATATGTATAAAATTTGGCAGCGGTTTTACTTTCGGTACAGGGCTGTACAATAGGGTCGGGACACATACAAATATGTCCTCATCCAGATTTCAAACCAAATTTTATATGCTCGTTCTGCACGCGCTTTTAGATTTCACGGACTGCTTTGCCGACTGTCATTCGGGGGCGATCGACTCTGGCCCCAGTTATTGCTACGAAGGCTGTTGTCCTGAAAGCGGCGAACTGCTGAGACTGCCCCGCACTCGGATGTCTGAGGAAATCGCCCGGGGTTTGATGCAGTACCTGGCTGCTGACGATTTCTACGATCGCGAAGGCAAGATGTACGGCATATTGCTGGTGGAGATGCCTTGGGGAGAGCTGCGGATACTCAAAGCATTTTCCGGGCTGCTCAACGGTTGCAGCGTTGTTGACGGCTGGGTGCCGCCGATTCCGGGACGATCGCGAGTTGCATTCGAGGAAGCCCGCACGGTGGCTCAACTGGAGACGATGAAACAGGAACTTATTTTACTCAATCAACTCCCGCAGCGACAAGAGTATGAAGCTTTATGTGGCGAGTTTGAATTGCAATTGCAAGTTTTGAAGGCGCGCCACAGCAATTGCCAGCAGCAGCGATCGGAAAAACGCCAGTTACTGTGTCAAACTCTGGCAGCAGGAACACTGGAAATTGCGATCGAACAACTGAATCAAGCCAGCCGTTTGGAGGGAATTGAACGCAGGCAATTGAAACGGCAGCGGGATGAAATATTGCAGCCGCTAAAACTATTAATAGAAGCTGCTGACGAGCGGATGCGGGGGCTGAAACAGCGGCGAAAAGAACTTTCCCGCGAACTTCAGGCGCAGATGCACGTGGCTTACACCCTGGTCAATTTTTTGGGAAAATCGCGATCGCTCCAGGAATTAATGCCAGCTAATTCTATTCCCACTGGTACCGGCGACTGCTGCGCCCCAAAATTGCTGCACTGCGCGGCAGTACACAATTTGAAACCGCTGGCAATGGCTGAGTTTTGGTGGGGGCCGCCATCCGGTGATAAGATTCAGGGAGAATTTTATGGCGCTTGTGGCGATCGGTGTCAGCCATTGATGGGTTTTTTGCTGTCAGGATTAGCTCAAAATCCAAGTATTTCGCAACCGAAAGCTTACCCGGCTTTTTCAGAGCCAGCTAATAGTAAGATTCTGTCAAAAACCGTGTCAAAAACAAGTGTAAATCCGCCTTTTGGGGGCGGGCAAGATGCCCACCCCACAAATCATCAAAATTATTGTGAAACGGGCATCTTGCCCGTTGCAAAAACACCTGTGGCGGAGGCAGAGCCTCAAGATTTGGGCGGGCAAGATGCCCACCCCACAAATCATCAAAATTATTGTGGAACGGGCATCTTGCCCGTTGCAAAAACACCTGTGGCGGAGGCAGAGACTCTCTCTTGGGGCGGGCAAGATGCCCACCCCACAAGCCATAAAAATTATTGTGGAACGGGCATCTTGCCCGTTACCAATCCCCAGCAAATGCTGCCGATTGTTTATGAAGACAAATGGTTGATTGCGGTCAACAAACCCTCGGGGTTGCTGTCAGTTCCCGGCCGTTACTTGGCAAATCAAGATAGCGTGCTGAGTCGCTTGCGGAACTTGTTACCGGACGGGTTAGAACTGACTGCGGTGCATCGGTTAGATATGGGAACATCGGGGATTTTGCTGCTGGCGCGGGACAAAGAAACCGCCAGTCAAATCAGGCAGCAATTTGAGAAAAGGCAGGTTCACAAAGTTTATGAAGCGGTGCTTTCGGGGACTGCGAACAAACAAGTGGGGACTATCGAACTGCCTCTCGCCGAAGACGCGGAAAATTCCCTGCTTCAGCAAGTTGATTGGGAGTGCGGAAAACCCAGCGTTACTCGCTTTCGGGTAATGGCGAAACACGGAAATTACGATCGCCTGGAGTTTTTGCCGTTGACGGGGCGCACGCATCAATTGAGGGTTCATGCGGCGGATGTCCGAGGGTTGGGAATACCGATTTTGGGCGATCGCCTGTACGGATGTCGCGCTGCTGCGAACCGGCTACACTTGCACGCACGGGAACTTGTCTTCGAGCACCCGCAGTTGCGATCGAGGCTCAGCTTACAGGTGGCGACACCATTTTGATCGCACTCGCGATCGCCTGAAAGTAGAATTACAACTATAGGAATCTCAACTCGCCTTTGTTCAGGAAACCTTAAAATGGTACAGACTCCCACTAAAACCCTTACCCTAGAAGAGTTTCTGAAGCTGCCAGAAACGGAACCAGCCAGCGAATACATCAATGGAGGCATCGTCCAAAAACCAATGCCACAAGGAGAACATAGTGCACTTCAGACAGAATTGTCCCCTGCAATCAACTCGGTTGTAAGATCCCAGAAGATTGCACGAGCTTTCTCAGAACTCCGCTGCACTTTTGGTGGGCGATCGATTATACCCGATGTTTCGGTATTCCTGTGGAACAGGATTCCTCGTAAGGAAAATGGCGAAGTGGCTAATGTTTTCTCAATTGCGCCAGATTGGACGATTGAAATTCTTTCGCCCGACCAAAGCCAAACTAAGGTAACGAAAAATATTCTACACTGTTTGAAGCATGGAACGCAGATGGGTTGGCTGATTGACCCATCTGAGCAATGTGTATTTATTTATTTGCGCGATCGACCAACAGCATTTTATGATGAAGCCGATGTACTGTTACCAGTGCCAGAATTTGCGAGAGAATTCAATCTTACTGTTGAAGGTTTATTTAGTTGGCTGCTTGATTAAAACTAATACCATTTCTCAAAAATTTTACTACAAAAAAAGTGTTGGGTTTGTTTACTCAACTCTTTTGTCAGGTGCGTCGCTGTAAGATTGTCGATTTTGTCTGCAATTCGTGCTCTTGATGCACTAGGCAAAGACAATATTTCCTCTGTCAGTTGCTCGATCGACCGCATAGCTCTTGGCAGAATACTAAACTATAAACTTATTTTAACAGTTGAGATCCACAACGTTTCCGCCTATCCTATTAACCTGAGGGTATCTCAAAATATCCAAGCTGCTAGCTCAGCTTTTGAGATGCCCCAAAATCATCAATAGCGGAAGCATTTTTAAGAAAATGGCACAAAATCACAAGTCAACGGTTATCATCACCGGCGCATCCTCCGGCGTCGGCTTGTACGGCGCGAAAGCCCTTGCAGACAAAGGATGGCACGTAGTCATGGCCTGTCGCGACGTGCGCAAAGCCGGAGACGCCGCCCAAGAGTTGGGCATACCTCAAGACAGTTTCACAATTATGCAGATTGACTTGGGCGATTTGGAAAGCGTGCGCCGCTTTGCTCGGGAATACAAGTCAAGCGGCAGGCCTCTAGACGCTTTGGTGTGCAACGCGGCTATCTATATGCCTTTGATTAAGGAACCCCAGCGGAGCCCTGAAGGTTACGAGTTGACGATGACTACCAATCATTTGGGTCATTTCCTGCTGTGCAATCTGATGATGGAGAGTATGAAGCCTTCCTATTATCAAGATGCCAGAATCGTGATTTTGGGAACCGTGACGCACAATCCAGACGAGTTGGGCGGGAAGATTCCGCCGCGCCCGGATTTGGGAAATTTTGAGGGCTTTGAAGCGGGTTTTAAAGACCCGGTTTCGATGGCTGACGGCAAGAAGTTTGAACCCGTCAAGGCTTACAAAGATAGCAAAGTTTGCAACGTGCTGACGATGCGGGAATTGCACCGCCGCTTTCACGAATCCACCGGGATTAATTTCACTTCGCTGTATCCGGGATGCGTCGCGGATACGCCACTGTTTCGCAATCACTATCCTTTATTTCAGAAACTTTTCCCGCTGTTTCAGAAGAATATCACCGGCGGTTATGTGTCGCAGGAGTTGGCGGGCGAAAGGCTGGCGATGGTGGTTGCAGATCCGGAATACAAGCAATCTGGGGCTTATTGGAGTTGGGGAAACCGCCAGAAAAAAGATGGTAAGTCTTTTGTGCAGAAGGTTTCTCCGCAGGCGCGCGATGATGAGAAAGGCGATCGGATGTGGGAGTTGAGCGCTAAGTTGGTGGGTTTGGCTGATGGATCTCAAATGGGTGCTGCTAGTGCGGGCGTTTCTGCATAATTCCAAATAAGACTTGGCGGTTGAAACCTAGTCTGCACATGGGTTTGTAGTGAGGACTTCAGTCCGCAATCAGAAGGACTAAAGTCCTCACTACGAACCTTTACAAATCTCTGGTTTTACGATCGCCCAAACCGATTATTTGAGGATTTGCGATCGACTTACACGATATTTTTCGGATCTGCACCCCGTTGCTGCGTAAGTTTTGGCGGATCAACTAAAAGCTCGATCGACCTTTTGGTTTTTAACCGTTCCACAACTTTTGGTGGCAGGGGCTGTTGCTTTCTTTGCGGTTAAGATTGATTTTAAGCTGAGGGCGATTCATTCCTGAAAATATTGGCACCCCATTATTAGAGAAAATAATTATAGCCTATGAATTGTCGATCGCAAAAACTATTTTTAATCGCGGGAATGTTTGGGTTAGTTTGGTTGGCCAAACCAACCCAAACATTCGCTAGCACCGTTGACATTTTGACCTCAAATGTGGAGGATTTGGCAGCAGTCAGCAGCGGAGCCGATCGCGCTTTGCTTCCCACCAACACCGATATCAGCCGCCGCGAAGACTTGACAAACGCTGACGAGAAAACGCAGTTACCTGCGTCTGCTCCCGAATTGCAGTCGCAAACGGCAAATTCGGTCGATCGCACATTAGACACAAAAGCTCAAGAAACCGCGCTTTCTCAACCCGGTAAACAACTAGAAGAAAGTATTGACACCAAAAAAACGGGTTTAGATGCCGATCGAGATTCGCAACTGAGCCAACTGCCCAACCCAATTCAACCGAGAGAGCCGGAATTACCCGCACCAACAGCACCGCAACCTCCGCCGCCGTCTCCCCTCCAACCCAGCGTCCCAATACCAGTTCCCGGCGACATGAGACCGGGGATTCCGGGTACAATTAGGGTCTCGCGCTTTGAATTTGAGGGGAATACAGCCTTTAGCGATCGCGAACTCGCAGAAGTTACGCAACAGTTTGCGGGGCGCGAAATCACCTTTGCCGAACTGATCGCAGCAGAAGCGGCTGTGACTCAAAAATACGTAGCAGCAGGATACATCAATTCCGGCGCTGTAATTCCCGCTAACCAAACCTTTCCGAGAGAAGGAGGTGTGGTGAAAATTCGGATTATCGAAGGCGGATTAGATGCAATTGAGATTAGTGGAAACAGGCGCTTAAATGCAAATTACGTGCGATCGCGCCTAGAGCGCGCTACCAGACGGCCCCTGAATCGCGATCGGCTGCTGGAAGCCTTGCAAATGCTGCAACTCGACCCCTTAATTGCCAATGTTTCCGCCGAATTGCAAGCCGGAAGCCGCCCGGAAAACAGCCGTTTAGAAGTGCGGATCAAAGAAGCAGACAGCCTTAGCGGTGAAGTGTTTGCAGACAATAATCGATCGCCCAGCGTCGGCAGTTTTCGGCGCGGTGTGCGCGTCAATCAAGCGAATTTGCTCGGTTTGGGCGACGGGTTAGAGGTATCCTATGCTAACACCGACGGCAGCAACGAATTCAACGGCAGCTACACAGTCCCCGTCAACGCGCGCAACGGCACGATTCGGTTTGCTGCGAGTGCGGCGAGCACCAACGTGATCGAGCAACCCTTTGATGGTGCTGGAATCGAGGGAAAATCGCGGACTTACGAGTTAACTTACCGCCAGCCGATTGTCGAAAAGCCCGATCGCACTTTGGCTGCGGGAGTGACATTTTCGCGGCAAGAAAGCGACACATTCCTGTTGGGGGAAAGATTTGCGCTGTCGGCGGGAGCAAACGAGCGCGGCGAAACGCGGGTTTCGGCGGTGCGGTTTTTTCAGGAATACGTGCAGCGGAATACCCGACAAGTGATCGCGGCGCGATCGCAGTTTTCTGTCGGTACTAATTTTTTGGGCGCTACTGTGAATAACAGCAGCCCAGACAGTCGCTTTCTGTCGTGGCGCGGACAAGCCCAGTATGTGCGGCTGCTAGCGCCGGAAACCTTGCTGATTGTGCGTTCCGACATTCAATTAGCCGATCGCCCGCTGCTTTCCCTCGAACAAATCGGGATCGGTGGCGTGCAAAGTGTGCGCGGATATCGCCAAGATTTGCTGTTAACTGATAGCGGTGCGATCGCATCTGCGGAAGTGCGAATCCCGGTGTGGCGGGTGCCGAAAGTCAAAGGATTGTTACAAGTCGCTCCGTTTGTCGATTTTGGGGTAGGCTGGAACCATTCAGGAGAAAAACCGAATCCTGACTCTGACAAACTGCTGGGTGCAGGTGTGGGGCTGATTTGGCAAATGGGCGATCGGTTGAATGTGCGTCTAGATTATGGTATTCCTTTGATTAATGCTCGATCGTCGGGCGATCGAACTTTCCAAGAAAAAGGCATCTACTTTCGGATTAATTATTTTCCCTTCTAGCTATTAGAAAGCGACAACAATAAAAATAGGTTCATAGTGCGGACTTTAGTCCGCATCTGAAATAAAAATAGGTTCGTAGTGCGGACTTTAGTCCGCATCTGAGGACTAAAGTCCTCACTACAAACCATGTTCTAAAATATAAAGTAGTTCACACCAGAGGGATTGTCTTATGGTTCAGACAAAAACTAAATTAACATTTGCAGACTTCCTGCAAAAATACCCAGACGGATCTGGCATCTACGAACTTGTAAATGGGGAGATTGTCAAAGTCGAATCAATTAGAGCTGATAAAAATGTGGCAAGATTTCTAGTATGTGGCTTTAACGATGAAATCAGCCGCTTAGAACTTGACTATATTGTTGACAAAGATATAGTGATTAGAACAGTCAAAGCTTCAGGACAAGAACAAGGCAGAAATCCTGATGTTGGCGTGGTTAAAGCATCAGTATGGAATAGCAATGTACGTGGTTACGGAGCTCTTACCGAACCAATCCAATTAGCAGTAGAAGTTACCTCGACTAACTGGGAAGACGACTATGTTGATAAGCTAGATGAGTATCAACGGCTCGGCATTCGTGAGTATTGGATTGTGGACTATTTGGCGATCGCTTCTCGGGCTTATCTAGGCAATCCCAAAGTTCCCACCGTTTTCGTTTACTCTTTGGAAAATGACCGCTATGTAGTTCAAAGTTTTAGAGACAATCAGCGGATTATTTCCCCCACTTTTTCAGAATTGGAAATCACTGTCGAGCAAATTGTACTCAGCAGCCAAATTCAAACACTTTAGATAAATTAGATGAGCTTACACAGATAAATTTGATCGTTGATAGGAGTTTTTTATGTCTCGCTTGCATTCCTCCCTAGTCTGTGCTTTATTTTTGCTATTTCCCGGAAGTGCGATCGCCCAAATCATCCCAGACGGCAGCTTGGGCGCAGAAAGTTCGCGCACAATTCCCGATACGATCAACAATTTACCCTCAGATAGAATCACTGGCGGTGCAACTCGCGGCGTTAACCTCTTTCACAGCTTGCGCGAATTTAACATCCGTGAAGGGCGGGGAGCTTATTTTGCTAATCCCAGCGGAATTGCTAACATCTTCACCCGCGTCACGGGCGGTAAATCCTCAAATATTTTAGGAACTCTGGGAGTTTTAGGCAATGCTAATTTATTTTTAATTAACCCGAAAGGCATTGTATTCGGCCCGAATGCTAGGTTAGATTTGCGCGGTTCGTTTATCGGTTCAACTGCTGACAGTATTGTGTTTAATAACGGCTTTGAATTCAGCAGCAGCAACCCGCAAACATCACCGCTATTAACAGTTAATATTCCCGTGGGTTTAAGATTTCGAGACAGTCCTGGTACAATTGTCAATCAATCGACGGCGACGGGAAAGATTAACCTGCCAGCATCTTCCGTGCCAATTCCGATTACAGATAAAGTTGGTTTAGCCGTAGATCCAGGTCAAACTTTAGCACTGATTGGCGGCGACATCCAAATCCCAGGCGGCAATTTAACCGCCAATGGCGGACAAATTTTGCTCGGTAGTGCAGCCAGTCCCGGTTTAGTTAATTTGGCAATTACAGCGGGGGAAAATGGAAATTTAAGTTTAAATTATGAGAAAATTCAGAACTTCGGCAACATTCAAATATCCGATGGAACGCTCATAAATACCAGCGGCACCAGTGGCGGCAGAGTAGAGTTAAAAGGTGGAAATATCACCCTGAACGCTGCGCGATTTTATGCGATTACACTGGGCAATATTGATGGTAGAGGTATCGATATCAACGCCCAAAAGTTGCGATCGCAAAACGGCACGCAATTTTCTACTTTGACTTTAGGAGATGGTGCCGGAGGTAATATCAATTTCCGCGCTGCTGATTCAATAGAAATGAGCGGTCTGGGAGTTGATGCCTTTCAACAAGTGGCAATTACATATTTGGTATCGGGAACCACAGACCCGTTTGGCCCGCTATTTACGATGTTTAATGCTAGTGCAGGTGCTGGTGCTGGGGGGAGTATTACCTTCGATACCGGACGCTTGCTATTCAACAATGGGGTACTCGGTAGCGGGATAACTTTTGGTGCTGGCCGGGGCGGAAATTTGATTGTTCGCGCCAATACTTTTGAAATGGTGGGTTCTGGAGTCAACAACGGGACGACGAAAGAAAGTACCGGGGCGGGAGGAGGTATTAGTATTGATGTCAGTCGATTAATTATGCGCGACGGTTCTCTTCTGGGTACTACAAGTTACAGCAGCGGCCCGTCTGGGAGTATTAATATTAAAGCTGCTGAATCAATCGAATTGTCTAACAGCGGCCCGAAAACAGTTGTGTCAACCGGAATTAGCACACTAACTATCGGTTCTACCGGACGTGCTGGTAATATTAATGTTGATACCAAGCGGTTGAGTCTCTCTGGCGGTTCTGCGTTTACATTAGGAACGGGTGTTTTAGTTGGCAGGTTTTTGTTTTCTCAGGATGGCGGGCCTGCTGGAAATTTAACGGTTAGGGCTACTGAATCAGTAGAAATTTCAGGTATTTCTCAAGTTTTGACTAGCGGAATTCAGAATGCTAGCGCGCTGACTTCTGGCACTTTGAGTTCTAGTCGGGGCGGGGATATTCGTGTTGATACGCCCAGCCTCATTGTGCGGGATGGGGGGATAGTTTCTACGAGTTCTTTGGGTACGGGAGATGTGGGGAATATTACTGTTAATGCCGATCGCATTTTAGTCAGCGGCACCAGTAATAACGGTCTGTTTGTTAGTACAATTGATGCCTCGGTTGGCAAGACATTCGGTACTAATCCCAATGCTACAGCAAATGCCGGCTCGTTGAATTTGAATGCGCGCGATCGGCTAACTGTCACAAATGGAGCTACAATCACGGTGCAGGCTACGGGAACCGGACGCGCTGGTAATATCAATATTGTCGCAAGTTCGATCGCCCTTGACAACAAAGCCAGGATTGACGGTACAACTGTATCCGGTACCGGAGCAAATATTAACCTGCAAGCGCAAGACATCCAATTGCGGCGCGGAAGTCGAATTACCACCGATGCCGGTGTTTCTGAAGGTGGCAATATCAACATCAAAAGCAATACTTTGCTGGCTATTCCCCAAGAAAACAGCGATATCACAGCCAACGCCCGCACAGCAGCCGGCGGCCGCGTGAATGTGAATGTCCCCAACGTTTTTGGCTTTACAGCAGTTAGCCGCGAACAAGTCAGAAGCAGGTTGAATCTCAGTGACGCGCAATTTGCAGCTTTGCAAGTAAGTCCTACTTCTTTAGTTCCGAGTAGCGATATTGCGGCTATTTCCCAAAGTGCTGGCCCAGCTTTACAAGGGGCGGTAACATTTAGTTCTTCTGGGGTGAATCCCGCTCAAGGTTTAGTAGAGTTGCCGCAAAATGTTGTGAATCCGGCTGCGTTAATTGCGGCAAATCCCTGCATTGAAGGGCAAGAAAACGAGTTTACAGTTACTGGTCGGGGGGGAGTGCCACCGAGTCCTAATGATGCCCTCAGCAGTGCAGAAACACCGTTTATGTGGGTGGAAGAAGAAGGAAGAAGCAAGAAGGAAGAAGGCCCTTCGGCTTCGCTCAGGGTGAAAAGAAGGGAGGAAGAAGAAGGAAGAGGTAAGAGGGAAGAAGGAATGCGGGAAGAAATGGAGAAAAAAGCTCAAGAAGTTGTTCCGGCGCGGGGTTGGGTGGTGAATGCTCAAGGGGAAGTTACGCTGGTGGCTTCTGACGATGCGGGTCAATTTTCAGGGCGCACGAGGAATCCAGTGTCGGCTTGTCCGCCCCGATGATCTCAAAATAGCTTATGCTTAAAATTTTTTCGCCGAATGTCAGCTAACAATAGGTTAATTATGGTTTTCCAACATATCTTTTTCTGGCAACTATCCAAAATCAACGAACTAAAAAACCGGGACAAATACTATATTTCAGCAGCGATTTATCTTTTATTTGCGAGTTGTTACTTGTGCTTTTTTCCCGTTCGTGCGATCGCCCAAATCGTCCCCGACGGCAGCTTGGGCGCGGAAAGTTCGCGCATTGTTCCCGATACTATCAACAATTTACCCTCAGATAGAATCACTGGCGGTGCAACTCGCGGCGTTAATTTATTTCACAGCTTGCGCGAATTCAACATTAATGAAGGGCGGGGAGGCTATTTTGAAAATCCTAACGGAATTTCTAACATCTTCACCCGCGTTACGGGCGGTAACTCCTCAAATATTTTAGGAAATTTGGGAGTTCTAGGCAATGCTAATTTATTTTTAATTAACCCGAAAGGAATTGTTTTCGGCCCGAATGCACGGTTAGATTTACGCGGTTCATTTATGGGTTCAACTGCTAGCGGAGTTGTGTTTAATAATGGCTTTGAATTTAGTGCTGCTAATCCTAATGCAGTGCCATTGTTAGCGATTAACATTCCTGTGGGTTTAAGCTTTCGAGACAATCCCGGTGCAATTGTCAACGCTTCGAGAGTTACTCAAGTTATTGAAGGTACAGAAATACCAGTGGGTTTAGCAGTTACTCCCGGTCAAACCTTAGCATTGGTAGGAGGAAATTTAACTTTTGATAATGGTTTTGCGAGCGCTTTTAGCGGTAACATTCAATTAGGAAGCGTCGCCAGTCCGGGTTTGGTAAGCTTCAATATCACGCCCATAGGATTAGGTTTAGACTATACAAATATTTCCAAATTTGGCAACATTGAATTATCAGGTTTATCGGCGGTGACAGCGAGCGGGCCTGGTGGTGGCTCGATCGCACTCCGGGGCTCAAATGTGATTTTGCGCGATCGGGCTTCCCTAGTTTCCGATACATTGGGAAGTATCAACGGCCGCGATATTACAGTTGATGCAGCACAGTTAAGAATATTAGGCCAAGCCTTTATTTCAACTGGTACTACCGGGACGGGAGCCGGAGGAAATGTCAGCGTCCGTGCGACAGATGCTGTAGAAATTACAGGAATTGGATTTGATAACTTTCGGAGCAATGTTCTCGATGCCGGCACAACAGGAACTTCTAGCTTTTTAACCAGGCAAAGCGGCATAGCTGTCGGGACAGTGGGCGCGGGTGCGGCGGGGAATATTACAGTTGATACTAAGCAACTAATGCTCCGAGAAGGCGCGTTAATCATCAACCCGAGTTACGGTGCAGGAGCAGGGGGGAATGTGGCAATTAAAGCTTCTGAATCAGTCTCCGTCAGCGAATCGGGGCTGTTCACTACCGCGATCGATCGAGGTAGGGGAGGCAATTTAATAGTTGATACCGCAAAGCTAACTGTGCGTAATGGGTCAGTTATATCAAGCGCAACTGTGGGTGCAGGTGATGGTGGAAACTTAATCGTGAGAGCTTCTGACTCGGTGCTACTCACAGAATACCGATTAGATAGTTCCTTCGGTACTGGTATTATCACTAACAGTATTGGCGGTACGGGAAACGCGGGAAATATAGAAATTAATACACGCTCTGTACTGATAGAAGGGGGAACGTCGATCAGTTCTACCAGCGGAGTTGCATCTAGAACTGGTGTGATTCCTGCTATCGGCAGGGGTGGAAACCTTACCATAAATGCCACCGACTCTGTGACACTAACTGGTAGCAGCCAAAGTGACAGCTTATCCGCTGCTAATATTGCTCGCAGTCAATTAATTACCGGGACTGTTGCGGGTGGTAATTCTGGAGATTTGAGGATTAATACTAGGCGATTGACTCTTGAAGGTGCAGCGGCAATAGGAGCATCTACTCTAGGTGAGGGTAATGGCGGAAATATCATTGTCAATGCTTCGGAATCGGTAAAACTGATTGGAACCAAAGATAATTTCTCTGCTTCCGGTATAGCAACCGCTTCTGGAGAGATTGTGTATCAGACTTTATTTGGGCTTGCTCCCCCCACGGGCGCGGCGGGAAACATCAGCATTACTACCCCAAGCTTGACTATCCGGGATGGGGCGACGATCGCTGTTGGGAGTTTGGGATCGGGACGCAGTGGTAATATTAATGTTGTCGCAAGTTCGATCGCCCTCGACAACAAAGCCAGTATTGACGGCACGACTGTATCCGGTGTCGGGGCAAATATTAACCTGCAAGCGCGAAATATCCAGTTGCGACGCGGGAGCAGAATTACAACAGATGCAGGTACTTCTGAGGGTGGAAATATCAATATTAACAGCGATACTTTGGCTGCTTTACCCAAGGAAAATAGCGATATTACTGCGAATGCTCGCAGCGCAGCCGGTGGCCGCGTGAATGTCAATGTCCCCAATGTTTTGGGCTTTACGGCAGTCAGCCGCGAACAAGTGCGAGGCAATTTGGAATTAACAGATGTTCAATTTGCAGCTTTGCAAGTAAGTCCTACTTCTTTAGTTCCCACCAGCGACATTGCTGCTATTTCCCAAAACGCTGGCCCGGCTTTGCAAGGGGCGGTAACATTTAGTTCTTCTGGTGTGAATCCGGCTCAAGGTTTAGTAGAGTTGCCGCAAAATGTGGTGAATCCGGCTGCGTTAATTGCGGCAAATCCCTGCATTAAAGGGGCAAAAAGCGAGTTTACTATTACTGGAAAAGGGGGAGTGCCACCGAGTCCGAATGATGCCCTCAGCAGTGCAGAAACGCCGTTTCCGTGGGTGGAAGGTTCGGCAGCGAGCACTGTACGGGATTTAACGGATAGAGGAAAGAGGGAAGAAGCGGGGAAAAAAGATCGGGAAGTTGTTCCGGCGCGGGGTTGGGTGGTGAATACTCAAGGAGAAGTTACGCTGGTTGGAGACAATCGGGGTAATGCTGCTGACTCTCGCAATCCTCGATCGCATTCTGTTTGTCCGCCGCGCTGACAAGATGTTTTTTACTGCGGATCAACGCGGATAAATATTGGTGCTCATCTACGCTCCCACAGGTTTTGGTCTGGGGTTTTCAATCGATTTAAAATACAAGTGCTCTAAGCTTATATGAAGTTTACCCGATCGCTCCGACAAGCAATTATCTTATTTCTGATATCCTGTCTGCTAGCCGTGGCGATTCCTCCCGGAGTTGCCCAGATTCAGCCACCACAAGGAGTGCAGCTTCTGAGACAAGCTAAAACTCTCTACACTTCGGAACGTTTTTCGGAAGCTGTACCGCTGTTGCAGCAAGCGGCGGCGGCTTTTGAGGCAAAAGGTCAAAATCTCGATCGCGCCACGGCTTTGAGCAATTTAGCTGCCACCTACGGGCAGTTAACACTTTGGGAACCAGCAGAACAAGCTGTGAATGCTAGTTTATCAGTTGTGCGATCGCAACCGACAACTCCCGAACAACAGCGGATTTTGGCGGAAACTCTGAATATTCAAGGACAGATTAAACTCGAACGGGGGCAGACTCAAGAGGCGATCGACAATTTCGACTTAAGCGCTAAAATATTCGAGAAACTCGATCGCAAAAACCAACTTTTTCAAGTTCAAATCAATCAAAGTCGAGCGTGGGAAACTCTCGGACTTTACCCCAGAGCTTGCAAAATTCTGTTAGCTTCGTTCAAACTGGAAAACAAAACCTGTGAAATTTCAACTGCGGGTTTGGCAAGTTTAAAAAATCAGCCGATTTCCGTTGAAAACGTCCGGGGAATTAATGCTTTAGGGCGGGTGTTCCGAGTTTTAGGACAACTGGAACGATCGCAAGATTTGCTATTAGCAGGACTGGAAGCGGCGGGAAAATTGGGCGTTAGACAAGAGGAGGCGGCAATTTCTCTGAATCTGGGCAATACTGAACGGGCTAAAAGCAATAAACCGGGTTTGACTGTCCAACAGCGGACTGAGTTGGAACGCTCGGCCCTAGAATATTATGCTCGATCGGCCGCAGCAATTCCAGTGACATCGCCTCTACAAATTCAGGCGAAGTTGAACGAATTGAGTTTGTTAGTCGATCGCGAAAATTGGTCGGAGGCACAGGTTTTTTGGCGCTCCATCGAGCCTCAAGTCGCTCAACTTCCGTCAAATCGCGCCGGACTTTATGCTCAAATTAATCTGGCTCAAAGCTTGATGAAATTAGCTCAGTCGCCTGGTAAAACTTTGAGTTTAATTGATATTGACAAAATGCTCGATCGATCTCTCGAACCAGCGAACAGTTTGGGCGACAAACGAATACAAGCTTATATTATGGCAGCCAAAGGCAAACTATCGGAAATCCAAAAGCAGAATCAGCAGGCAGAAACGTTTACAAATCAGGCTTTGAGTTTAGCGCCGGCGTTTCAATCTCCCGATATTGCTTACCAATTGTTTTGGCAACTTGGGCGAATTCGGAAAGCTCAGGGAGATACAGAAGGGGCGATCGCCCAATATACTCAAGCTGTGAATGTACTGTCTTCTCTGCGGGGCGATTTGGTGACAGTCAATCCCGAAGTGCAATTTTCGTTTCGGGAAAGTGCCGAACCGGTTTATCGGGAATTAGTCGGGCTGCTTTTGGCAGAGGAATCTCCCAGTCAAGATAAGTTAAAGCAGGCGCGCCAAACGGTGGAATCTTTGCAGTTGGCGGAATTGGATAACTTTTTTCGGGATGCTTGTGCTGATGCTAAACCAAAGTCGATCGAGGAAATTGATCCGACAGCGGCGGTGATTTATCCGATTATTTTGAGCGATCGTTTGGAGGTAATTTTGTCAATTCCCGGCAAACCTCTGCGCCGCTACAGGACTAAGAAGTCTCAAGCCGAGTTAGAAACTGCTTTCAGACAAGCCAAAAATGCCATCAGGCCTGCTGCTTTTCCCCGTGACAGGTTGCCGCTTGTCCAACAGGTTTATGACTGGTTGATCCGCCCTGCGGAGGCCGATTTGACTGCCAGCGGGATTAAAACTCTGGTATTTGTACTCGACGGTAACATTCGCAATCTGCCGATGGCTGTGCTGCACGATGGCGAAAAGTTTTTGGTAGAAAAGTACAGTATTGCTTTAGCGCCGGGACTGCAATTGCTGGCACCGAAACCGCTGAGTCAAGTCAAGTTAAAAGTGCTTACCGCTGCCCTCTCGGAAGCGCGTCAAGGCTTCTCGGCTTTGCCGGGGGTGAAGCGGGAAATTGAACAAATTGCAGCGCAGATGCCGGCGAGCGGGCTGCTGAATCAAGATTTTGTGAGCGGGCGGTTGCACGATCGCATTAAAGCTTTGTCTTACCCGATCGTCCATTTAGCAACTCACGGTCAGTTTAGCTCGAATGCGGCGGATACTTTTATTGTGACTTGGGATCAGAAAGTGAATGTCAATGAGTTCGATCGGCTGCTGCGAGATCGCACTGGAGACAACCAACAGCCGATCGAGCTTTTGGTGTTGAGTGCTTGCGCGACGGCTTCGGGCGATAACCGGGCGGCTTTGGGTTTGGCTGGTGCCGCAATTCGATCGGGCGCCCGCAGCACCGCAGCCACGCTTTGGCAAGTCAACGACGAATCTACAGCTATTTTTATGACTGAGTTTTACAAGCAGCTTGCTTCTTCTAAAACCAGCAAAGCTGAAGCCCTCCGCAACGCTCAATTAACCTTGCTGAAAAACCGAGAGTATCAAAATCCCTATTTCTGGGCACCTTTCGTGCTCGTGGGGAATTGGCAATAATTTAAGACGGGCATGGGGCATGGGGCATGGGGCATAGGGCATAGGGCATGGGGCATTGGTCATTGGTCATTGGTCATTGGTCAACCCTTCTCTTTCCCAAGCTGTCAACTGTCAACTGTCAACTGGCCTGGGAAAAAATTTTCGCTATTTTTGCAATCTTGTCTAGGCTTGTTGCAGCCAATCCATTACCAAGAAACCGGGTTTCTGGGCGCTGCGTGTCAGTCTGGGAAAAATGCCAATTCCCAGTGGGGCATCGGGCATGGGGCATCGGGCATCGGGCATCGGGCATGGGGCATCGGGCATCGGGCATCGGGCATGGGGCATCGGGCATCGGGCATCGGGCTTGCAGTCAACCGTCAACTGACCAATACCAATGACCACCCTTCGGCTACGCGAGCGGGCAAGATGACCAATGACCAATGACCAATGACCAATGACCAATGACTAATCACTTAAATGCTTGGTTTTTTGTTAAAGATTGTAAACTGGTGACGAGTGCTTTTTGCATCTAATATTTTTTTTCGAGGAGTCCCATGAAGCAACTTTTGATTGCTGAGCGCTTTTGCCTGATTGCCCACGTCTTGTCAATGGCTTTTGGATTGGCAGGGTTACTGCTGATTTTACCCCGTCCCGAATTGGTGATGAGTTTACCGCCCGCTGGGCAAACTTTGTTCCAGTGGGGGATGGCTGGGGGTGGAGTAGTTTATATCATTTTTGGTGCAGCCGCGGTTGCTCTCTATGCCTTTCGGACGTTGGGTACGAGTACAACTCTGGCATTTTTGCTGCCTTCTGTGTTTTTGTCCTTGGGTAGCGAATTGTTGGGAACGAGTACCGGTTTTCCCTTCGGTAACTACCACTATTTGAGCGGTTTGGGTTACAAAGTTGCAGGGCTGGTGCCGTTTACAATTCCCCTGTCGTGGTTTTATCTAGGACTGGTTTCATACATAATTGCTCGCGCTGGAGTCGCTGGTGGTAA
The DNA here is from genome assembly GCF_036702805.1 of Microcoleus sp. A006_D1. Lineage (NCBI taxonomy): Bacteria > Bacillati > Cyanobacteriota > Cyanophyceae > Oscillatoriales > Microcoleaceae > Microcoleus > Microcoleus sp. A006_D1. The sequence goes on along the minus strand of NZ_JAUBVZ010000014.1, from coordinate 92,295 downwards.
AGGTGAACTCAACTGGGTGCGCCAAATAGGGGCGATCGCCCTTGGTGCTTTGCTGCTGACAGCTTGGGATTTTGTACTAGATCCGGCGATGAGTCAAACTTCTATGCCTTTTTGGGAGTTTGAGGAACTTGGAGCTTTCTTCGGGATGCCTTACCGCAATTTGGCGGGCTGGATGGGCACTGGCGCTGTGTTTATGTCCGTAGCAGCTTTCTTCTGGAGAAAAAGCTCGATTAAATTAGAGCGAGCTGAATTGGGTTTGCCGTTAATTGTTTATTTGGTAAACTTTGCTTTCGGAGCAATTATCACTGTAACTTCCTTGGATTCTCGGTTCTGGTTCCCGACATCGCTAGCTGTGCTTCTGGGTGTAGTTCCGGCGATCGCCTTAAGCTGGATCGCTAAACCCGCAGTAGATGACGTAACAGAAGCAATTCCGTCTTTAGAATCTGCTCTCAAAGCTGAAATTCCATCTCAGCGCGTGGGCGCTTTGCGTAAGTAAGCGGCTGATGTGCGATCGCGGCTGATTTGGCGAAAATTTACACGAAATTTTGAGCTAATTTAAAAACCCGGTTTCTACCAGAGACCGGGTTTTTCAGCAGCAATATTTTCATGCCCAATTCCTGTAATATGTTTGAAGCCAAAATTTTATTAAGTTTTTTAAATTGATACCAGCCGTAATTCCCAATTCTTCAATTTAAAATCTAAAATCGTTCGACTCAGCGAAGTCGCAGTCTAAAATCGTTCGACTCAGCGAAGTCGAAGTCTAAAATCTAAAATCCTATGATCGCCCCCAACCACATCCCAAATCTCTTGACAAGCATCATCCCTGTCGCGCTCCTGCTGCTGCAATTACCCGCCGCCGCCATTTTAATGTCGCGATTGATCAAAGGCCCATCGCGCATCCCGCCCCTAGAACCCGATTCGCCGACGCTGGACTTGTTGGGCGCTTGTACGGCGGTAGTGCCGACTTTGAACGAAGCAGAGAGAATTGCGCCTTGTTTGGAAGGATTGAGCCGCCAAAGTTACGAGCTCCGGGAGGTTGTGGTTGTTGACAGCTATTCGGTAGACGGAACAGGGGATTTAGTCAAAGCTGCCGCCGAAAAAGACCCGCGGTTTCGCTTGATTAACGACGATCCGCTACCGGCGGGCTGGGTGGGGCGTCCGTGGGCGCTGAATGCGGGTTTTTTGGCAAGTTCCGAGAAGTGCGAGTGGATTTTGGGCATCGATGCGGATACTCAGCCGCATCCGGGTTTGATTGCGAGTTTGCTGAAAACGGCTGCTGCTGGAAATTATGATTTGATTTCGCTATCACCGCAGTTTATCCTCAAGTATCCGGGCGAGTTGTGGCTGCAACCTGCGCTGTTAATGACTTTGGTTTATCGGTTCGGGCCGACGGGGACTGGCGGAGATGTGCCGGAACGGGTGATGGCGAACGGTCAGTGTTTCTTGTGTAAGCGCGAGGTTTTGGTGGCTTTAGGGGGCTATGAGGTCGCAAAAGGTTCTTTTTGCGATGATGTGACTCTGGCTCGCTATGCTGCTGCTAAGGGCTTTAAGGTGGGGTTTTTGGATGGGGCGAAGGTTTTGAAGGTGCGGATGTATGAGGGGGCGATCGAGACTTGGAACGAGTGGGGGCGATCGCTCGATTTGAAAGATGCTGCTTCTCGCGGTCAAATTTGGGGCGATTTGTGGCTGTTGCTGGCGGTTCAAGGTTTGCCGGTGCCGATCGTCCTGTACTATTTGCTATCTGGTTCTGTGCCGGCGGTTGGCGTGTTTCCGCACTTTTGGCTGTGGGGATTGAACGTGTTTTTGGTGGCGGTGCGATCGGCTTTGTGTTTTGCGATCGCTCCTTCGTACGATCGCACTCAGGCATCGGGTAAATGGCTGTTTTGGCTGTCACCTTTAGCCGATCCGTTAGCGTTTGTGCGAATTCTGATTTCTGCGTTTAATCAGCCTACTCAGTGGCGCGGCCGCAAGTATAGTTAGTGAATGACCGACAATGTAGCAGATTCCTTTCAAGATATGAGAGCTAATGAATGCAAGATCTCTGGTAATTGCTCACCCGCGTACCTCACTTAATCGAGCAAGGCCATATCACACACAAATATTGTTAAAAAATGTCAGCTTTATGAGCATAGTCTGTCAATTAATTAGTTGGCTTTTATCAATTTACTTTTCTGTCTGCTTCGGAGTGTTCTTATTCGCTTCCTATACAGAAAGCAAGATTTACCAGGCAGGAGCTTTGGCTTGGTTCATCATGCTGTTAGCCGTCTTTCCTCCCTTCCACTACTTCCTTGAACAAAAATATGATTTGAAAATCCACTGGGTATTCAAAGTAATCATATTATCCTGTTGTTACATATCCTTAATGCGATATCTTTAGATTTTTTAAAGCATAAGAGCAAAAGTATTTGTAGGGTGCGTCGAAGAAAGAAAATTCCTAAATTCAATCGACAATTTCATGGCGACGCACCTTACACAATTATTGGGCGGAGTGAAACGGAGGGTTGTTTGCACGGGCTATTGAAGAATCTAGGTGCGTCGCTCGCTCGATTATCGATTTTTCTTGAGGAATTTTCAATGGCGACACACCCTACAGATCCCTTCTCGATTGAAACGTCCGACAATTTCAAAAATAGCAGGCGGTTTCAACCGCCGTCTTAATCTTTTCAAGCCTTCAGCAGCGCTTTAGAGGCTGATTCGCCTGCGAGTCGGAGTTGCCGCTTCAATTGCAGGTTAAGCAGCACCAAGACAGTCCACTGGCCGAGTATCGAGAGCAAAATGGTATGTGCTGACGCGCTCTCCAGAATCGAGCCCCCAAAGACTGAAAAGACCCAAATTAAAGGAGCTTTTTCTGGAGTGACGGAAAGCATACACAAAATAATTGGCGGCAAAATGATAGCGCCTCCGACTGTACAGGCTGCCCAAATTTCCTGGTTTCTGATTTTTGCAAATAGGAATAGCTGGGTGAGGGCGCTGTAAATTAGGATGAGATTTATGAAGGCGATGGTGGCGGGAAAAGCGTTTTCATTCATCATTAGGAAAGGTGTTATAATCAGTGTTGAACCGATCAGATTGATTGCCATTGCCAATGATGCCGGACTTTTTTCGCTCCAAATTAAATCGAGTATCGGATATCTGCGCCACAATTTACGACTGCTAGGAACGATTTGTTGGCGATATCTCGCCCAATCGTACAAAGCTTGTCTTTCCGGCGTTAAAGCCGCAATCAAAGCTAAAAACACCATCAAATTTGGAATCCACAAACAGATGATACTGTTAAGCCCGTACCCCCTATTTATTGATTGAAGTGCAAATCCTAAAATTATTGACTGATAGCAAATCACCAGCAAATAACTTTGCTTCTTACTCAAAACAGTGGCGATCGGGTTGGGAAAGCGACGTTGCCATCCCTGCCACATCCAGTACGTTGCAACCGCAGCAATCAATAAAGATAAGGCGGTACAAGCCAAAATATTTTCGCCAACCTGCAAATAAAACCATTCGAGATTGTTGAATTTTTCAATGAACCGACCAGGGTTAGAATCGGATGGCGAATAAACTTGATAAACTACCTGTTTGAAGACAGCAGCCGGAGACAAGAATGTTAGCAAATCAGCAGCATTGCCGACTAACGGTGCATAAAAAGCTGTGGTAATAAAAGTCAAAACCGCAGCGCTAGCCAACCAAGGTTGAAACCCTCCTAACCAACTGGTTGTTAAGCCAAATAGCATTGCGCCACTGTAGAATAAAGCACAGCTAGTTACCATTGCTATGTCGAAACATAAAATATGATGCAGAGGTATTTGAGCTGCTAATCCGCTGTAGATGTGCAGCGGTAGAGTCAGAATTGCTGCTAGATACAGTAAAATTGGGACGCCGAGAATTTTTCCAATAAAAATTGTGGTGGCAGACTGGGGACTGAGGCGAATAAAGTTGAGCGTGCCTCGGCGTTCCTCTTTGTCTAAGTCGCTGACGAGCAGATAAGTGCCTGCTACTAATAGTGCGAGCGCGCTAAATATGCTCAAGTAAACGAATATTTCTAGCCACCAATAGGGCCAGTTAATGATAAAGTTTCCCGTCGCATCTTGGATACACTTGATTCCGTCACCTTTGGTGTTGCCGTCAAATCCAGTGCAGAATTGGTGATGAGTGGGGTAATTGCCCTCAGAGACGGGAGGGACAATGGGTATCTGGGCGCGCCAAGACAAAAACAGCACCAGTTGACTGCTGAGGGAAAGGACGCTGGCGATCGCAATATTGCCCATTTTCAGGCGGCCTTTGAGTTCTCGAAATAACTGGGAATTCCAGTTACCGATTGTGTCTAGCAAGTTGAGTCTCATAGGTAATTGTTTTGAGTAGTGAGTGAAGAATTAGAATTGGGGAGATTTATTTAAGATGCTTGTTTATGTCCCATTTTCAGGAAGATAGTTTCTAAATCTTCTTGAGTGCAGTGAAATTCGGTGAGGGGAATGTTAGCATTGACGAGCGATCGCAATAAATTAGCTGCATCTTCCCGGCTTCCAGAAAAATGAGCGCACACCTGCTGATTTTCCGGCAATATTTCCCAACTTTCTACCCAAGGAAAGTTTTTTAATTCCGATGTCAGCGCTGCTAAATCACCCAAAGTTGCCATGAAAATTTGCTGTTTTCCCAGGCGTTTGTAAAGTTCTTGCAAAGGGGCGCTTTCGACAAGATAACCGAGTTCCATAATCCCTACCCAGGTGCAAAGTTCGGCTAAATCGCTGAGAACGTGGGATGATATGACTACAGTCATCCCGGCTTGTTGCACAGCTTTGATAATTTCGCGAAATTGCGATCGCGCGATCGGATCTAAACCCGAAACCGGTTCGTCCAACAGCAGCAACAGCGGTTCGTGAATAATAGTGCGCCCCAAACTCAGGCGCTGTTTCATCCCCCGCGACAGAGTGGAAATTAAGCTGTTGCGCTTGTTGGTTAATTGCACGAGTTCTAACACTGCATAGATGCGTTCTCGGCGACGGGGCTGCCGCAAGTTGTATAATCGGGCAAAGTAATCTAAATAATCCCACACAGTCAAGTCGTCGTAAAGGGGAAAGTCATCGGGCAGAAAGCCGATGTGCTGTTTGAGAGTGGGGTTAGCTCGATCGCGCAACAAGCGCTTACCGTTGATATAAATTTCCCCTGTAGTCGGTTCTTCAGCGGAGGCCAACATTCGCAGCAAAGTAGTTTTGCCAGCACCGTTGGGGCCGATGAGCCCGCAGATTTCTCCGGCGGCGACTTGCAAATCGATGTCATTGACGGCAATATGGCGATCGAATTGTTTGGTGAGTCCGCGAGTGTCTATTGCTAATTCTTTTGCCATATTTTAAAGGCGAGTGAAATTTGCTGCGGTGCATCCCTAGTTCCAAAGCTTGCAACTAGCTTAGCCTTTTAATACAGCAGTTGTCATCGGTATTTCGCAAAATAAATTGTTAAGTATTAAAAAGATTTTGAGTTTTGGTATGGTTGGGCAAAAGGTAATTAATAATTGGTAAACTTATTGCGTGATTTTTTGAGCAATGGGGAAACCGCAGATCGAGGCAGATAAACACAGATACACGCAGATATTTTTCAAGATATGAAATGGTAAGACTTTAGAAGAATTATCTACAGGTTTGTGATTGGAAAACAGATAACGCATTTACAGCAGCCCCATATCTTTGAAGCAACGGCGCGTTAACTCGATTCTAGCTGCTCCATCCTTTGTACTGCGAATGTCAATGTTTGTGGCAAAAAAGTAAGCAGTTTTATTCTGCTCTAAATAACCGACATACCAGCCGATTTGATCCTTTGTTTGTTCTCCAAAGCCGGCCCAGCCTGTTTTTGCCCTGATTGTGTAATCGGGAGTTTGTTCGACAATCATGATATCTTTAACTAGAGAGATCGATCGCTCGGAAAAGGGTAAGTCGTTGTTTTGGAGACGGCGCAAGAATTGAATTTGCTGGTTGGGTGTGATTCGCAGTTCTCCTTCTAACCAAAATTTATCAATATCATCTTTTTTTCCAATGTTTTGGTTGCCATAATCGGCTTTGGCTACCCATTTTTGCATTTGTTCGTGTCCGACTCGGCGCGCGAGAACTTGGTAAAACCAGACGGCGGAAAGTTTGATGGCTTCTCTCATATTCAAGTCTCGATTCCAGGCGGGAATTTGCCTTTGAATTCCATCCCAAGTTAGAATTGCAAGTTCATTGGCAATTACGCCTGTTTCTAAGGCAATCAGAGAGTTGAGAATCTTAAATGTAGATGCGGGTAAAAAAGCTGTGCTGTTGCGCTGCGGGTTGTGTTGGTAAAGCCGATCGCCCTTCAAGTCGCAAATGGCGATCGCCCCTTCAACTCCCAGCTCTTGAAAATGCCGTGCAAAATTCACTGTCTGAGCCACATCTCCACGCCCTCGCAGAGATTCCAGGGCTGGAGTTGGCGCGGTTAAGGCCGATTGCTGTGTCTGAACTATAACAGCAGTAATGCAGCTTAATACAATTACAATCAGAGCGATCGCGCGAAATGTTCGGTTCATAAACTTTGTTTGATTCAATTCGAGGAAACCGCAGATGAACACAGATGAACGCAGATAATTGTGATTCCTCAACTATAAAACTGCCATTGCAGTTAAGGCAACTAAGCAGCTTAACTGAATTGCTAAACTCACTATCCGAAACTTGGGATCGAGGCCGGCGATGTGAACTATTGAATGCACCAGCCGAAATACGATGTACGCAACAATCAGCGAATCTACGGCTGTTCCTGAGACGCCCCTAACTGTTAGCAGGAAAACAACTCCCAAATACAAAGGCAAGTTTTCTATTAAGTTGGATTGTACTCGAAATAGTCGCCACAGCAAGCTTTCATCGTTCTGTGTTCCGAAATCTTTGGGAGATCCGCCCGCAGATAGATGCCGAATCCTGACTGCTATCAGCAGGATGACGACTGCGATCGTCCACAAAATGAAAATTGCTAAACCCCAGAGAGGGAAAGTCATATTTGTCGGTTCAATTTGCATGATCTTTCTACCTTGCGAAACTATCGCACCATTGTATCGAGCAAGCGTTCGATCGCGCCCGGTAGATTTTCGCAAAAACCGGTGTGTACCCGCGATGTCTGAACGATCGTGCTGCGGGGCGCTACGAGCCAGTGAAAGCGCTCTCTGTGGGGAAGTTGACCGATCGCGCCAGATTCCTTGCCGCCCGCACAAATGACGGGAATGACCGCTAGGTGGTTGCGAATCAGTTCCAGATCCAAGGTTGAGTCGATCGCCATCAAGCGCTGTTCGTCAATTTCGATGCGGGCTTCGAGGAATTTTTTTGCACCGCAAGAAACAATGGCGCCGACGTTGACAAACTCTTCGCGCTCGACTTTGGGAACGACGCGGATAATCGCGTAATCATACAGACATCGATCGGGCACTAATCGCTTCCTCCAAAAAAATATGTGGTGATTCTAACCGGTTTAGCAGGTACTCGGTATAAGCATCGCGATGTTGGTTGCTGTCGCTGAAGGGAGAACCTGCTACCAGCCAACTATCAGGAATCAGTTTAACGATGCTGCGAATGATGTCCGCTGTTAGCATCTGAGTCATTTTTAAATCTGCCGCTTCGAGGGTGCTAGCAAAGCGCAGCAAAACGTGGTCTTTGATGGCGGGAAAACGATCGCGGCTGCGCGATCGATAATCTTTCCAAGTATGATGGAAGTACATAGCTGCACCGTGATCGATCAGCCAAAGCCGGCGGTGCCATACCAGCATATTTGCATTGCGCGGCGTGCGATCGATATTGGTCGCAAAAGCATCGAACCAGACAATTTCTGAGGCAAGATCCGCCTCGGATTTGCCTGCTACCGGGTCAAAGGTGATGGAACCGGGGAGATAGTCGAGGGCGAGGTTGAGGCCAGCACTGGCGCGAATTAAATCTTGAATTTCCGGATCGGGCTCAGTGCGAGCGAGTTCGGGATCGAGTTCCACAAACACGAGTTCGGGGATTGGTAGCCCGGAGGCGCGCGCAATTTCCCCCGCTACGAGCTCCGCGATCAGAGATTTGGCTCCCTGGCCCGCACCGCGAAATTTGAGCACGTACAAACCATCATCGTCGGCTTCGACGATCGCCGGTAGCGAGCCGCCCTCCCGCAAGGGAGTGACATATCTGGTAGCAGTTACTGTTCGCAAGCTGGGACTCATGCTATTTTCGCTTTTCGATTTTTGATTTTCGATTGAAGAATTGGGCATAACTGATTCTCAATATCCAGTAGTTAAAAAGTCCATTATTTACATAATTTTTGCTGTTGTACGTCACGTAAAATTTTAATCGCTGCGGACTTTGTATCTTGTATTTTATCAGGTGCATCGTTATGAGATTGTCGATTTTTTGGGGATTTTTTTGATGGCGGCGCCGCAGGATTTGCGCCCATCCACACTGAAACCGACCTTTCGGCTACGGAAATGACGGCAATTCGCAAAGCACTGGATTTTATGTTGCACAAACAGGAACCGTATCCGGCTTTTGCGATCGATCGCTATTGGAACTTAGTGTTAACTAACGATGCTGCCGATCGACTGCTGGCTGCTTTTATCGACTTAGAAACGTTGCAGAGTCAGTTTTGCCAAGATGGAAAAGTCAATTTGATGCGAGTGATGTTTCATCCCCAAGGGTTGCGCCCGTTTGTGGTGAATTGGGAGGACTTTGCAGGGCCTTTGCTGCGACGGGTGCATCGTGAAGCAATGAGCACGCCCTATGGTTCCATGAACGAAGCAGCTCAACATGGGTTAGTAAATGCTAACGGGCAGAGCGATCGATCTGTTGAACTGTTCTATGAACTGATGAGCTATCCGGGTGTCTCTGATATTTGGCAAACCTCAAACCGAGTTGCACAAAGCACTCTGCTGCTGACTGTCCACCTCAAGCGACATCCGTTAGAGTTGCAGTTCTTTTCAACGATCGCCACTTTAGGCACTTCTTACGATATCACTTTGCAAGAATTGCGAATTGAATGTTTATTTCCCGCAGATGAGGCAACAGAGCAAAGTTGGAAATAATTTGTGTTACCGCTGGATTGCTAACTCTTCAATCGCAGTTCTAGCCTTTCGAGTTCCGGCTCTGGAATCTCAGTTATCAGATCGTTGGCGTTAAGGAGAGGACTTCCTAGAAAGAAGCAGAAAGTAAGTTTTAAATGTGTCGTTGATGTCAGTCTTGTCTACTTTGTGTCAATCTTGTTTAGCAGTACAATCGAAACTAAAGGAATTGGGTTTGCACCATGAAGACGACTGCCACCAACCAGATTGAATGTGCCAGCTTGCCGCTCGTGTCTAGCCAACATCGGGCTTGGGAGAATATTTGGGTTGAGCAATTCGATGCGCCGACTGGTGAGGGGAACTGTCATTACAGGGATGAACATACAATTAATTTGTCTCTTGCACCTCGCCCAGTGCGCCTGCTGCAAATCCAGGGAGGAAAAACCTACGCTGGGCTGTACGCGAAAGGCGACATTTCGATAACGCCTGCAAAGATACCGTGTTTTGCCCGTTGGGAAAGTGACGATCGCCCGATGCAGATTCGCATTGCATCTCGTTTCATCGAAAGCGTTGCTAGAGAAGCCTTTGACATGAATCCCGATCGGCTTGAGTTACTCCCGGAATTTCGGACGCGCGATCGGCAGATTGAGTCGATCGGCATGATGCTGCTTTCGGAACTGCAACAGGAGAATTTAGGCGGAAATATCTACATCGAATCGCTGTCAAATATCTTAGCAGTGCATTTGTTCAGACAATACTTTACTGCCAAACCGCGCCTGACAATTTACGAGGGTGGTTGATCTCAGCGTCAAGTTATTCAAGTCTTGGAATACATAAACGAACATCTAAGTCAAGATATTAAGCTGGCAGATTTAGCGGCATTGCTGGGTATGAGTCAGTTTCATTTTAGCCATATGTTTAAAGTGGCGATCGGAACGGCTCCCTATCAATATTTGCTGCAACAACGGATCGAACGGGCGAAGGAGTTGTTGAAGCAAAAAGAGCGATCGATTATGGAAATTGCCTGGATGTGGGTTCAATAGCCACAGTCATTTGAGTAAACAGTTTCGGCAGCTTACGGGCATGACGCCTACAGCCTACAGAGCAAATTAAACAACCATGCTTTTGTACAGTACGCAGTATAAGATGAAATTGAGCGGCGACAGATCGACTCGAACGGCGAGCGGGCTTATTGTTCGACCGCGATCGCTACCGCCAAACCTGTATAGAGTCGATCCAGGATTGCATCTTAATCTACTGGTAGAGATACAGATTGTCTCAGGACTCATCGGGTAGGCTGACCAATTGTCGATCGATTGCGCTGGGAAATAGATAGAACAGTGGAATTAGGATATAGAGGATTGTACTCAAGGTTGTACTGTTAAATGACAATAGCGAAGCAATTAAGTAAAGAATGGGATAACCAATACTCCAAAGAGAAGCCTGATAGATGAAACGGCGATCGACTTGAGGATGACCCCAGAGATATTGACGAACGGCATAAAACCACAGGACATTGTAGACTATTCCGGTGAGCGACAGCGTTAAACCATAAAACATCACAATAGGTTGGAGCCGGCCGTATTCACCGATCAGGGCTGTTGGGAAGGGAATAAAAGCAATGCACATGAGCAACACTAAGTTGATTGTCAAGACACTGCGATCGACCCGCTTCAGCAAATGAAACAGAGCATGATGGTTGAGCCACAGAACGCCAATGACTAAAAAGCTGGTGATGTAGCTAAGAATATGCGGCACGGTATGAATTAGTGCATTAATTGCGGTCGATGCAGTTGCCTCAGACAAATCTGGTACTTTAATTTCAATCACCAGTAGCGTCATGGCGATCGCGAATACCCCATCGCTGAAGGCTTCAAATCGATTCAGATTCATGAATGACTTCATCGGTTATCCCTCCGTTCGCCCCTTACCGTACATAAATTGCGATCGCTCTCCCAAAGCCTGTCCAGATTTCCCTAGGCGCATTCCCAGCGCAAGCTGATCGCCTTCCCATGCCTCCAGTGCCTTGGGTACATCATGATTGGAGTCAACCAAAGCATCCACAAGGGCGATCGCATTGGCAGCAGCCTTGGCGGTACTAGCAGCCGTATGGGGACGGGGAATAAAAGCAGCATCGCCAATCAGGGCAATGCGATGTTGCTCCGCAACGCTAGCGCGATCGAACGCCATTTGTGGCACGCCAAGATCCAAAATCGCTTGTACAAATGGTTCTTGGGTTGCTGCCACTAATTTTTGGAATGGAGGCGCTAAAACGCGATCGGCATACGATCGCATCGCTTGTTCCACAGTCGGATGGATCGTTCCAGGTGCGATCGAATAATCCCGACGCTGACCGTTTTTATCGGTCAAAATGTGTGGCAACTCGGTTGTTTGGTCGTAATTGACATACCAAACCCAGTTGAAGCGGCGTTCCCCCGCAATCAACGATTCATTCTCTCCTGGAATCACATATTGCAGAATGTGCGAATTTGGAAACTGATAAAATACAAATCGTTCGGTCAACAGTTTCGCCGTTGCCGGATCGAGTTCCCGTTCATCAACTAAGCCGCGATAGGCAACATACCCAGCATATTGAGGCGTGTAGTCAGGCAAAAGCAAGTGGCGAATCGTTGAAGTTGGGCCATCCGCCCCGATGAGCAGATCGCCTGTCTCACGGGTGCGATCGGCAAATATCGCAGTCACCCGTGTCCCGTCTTGCTGAATCTCAGTCAGGTGCTTGCCTTGATGATAATGTTCAGCCGGAAAATGCCGCCGCATTGAGCCATAGAGCAAGTTCCAGGAGGTTAAGGTTTGACGCATCGGCATTCGTTGAGCAATGCTGCCGTCTCGGTTTAAATAGTAACGTTCGTGCGCCACCACACCTAAAGGGGCTTGATACCCTACTCCTGCTCGTTGAAACGCTTCCAACACATCCGGTTGAAGCACAATCCCGCCGCCGCGACTGTCGAGGGTGTGGGGCGATCGCTCGTAAATATCCACTTGCCAGCCGATCGATCGCAACAGAGTTCCGGCAAATAATCCAGCTAATGACCCACCAATCACAATCGCATGGTTTCCTGTAGCGTTCATCCGGTTTCCTCTAAATACTTATGAACAAACGTGACCGCCATTGCGCCTTCACCCACGGCTGAAGCCACCCGCTTCACAGAATTATGTCGCACATCTCCCGCAGCAAAAGAACCGGGAACACTGGTTTCCAGAAAAAACGGATCGCGATCGAGTGTCCAGCAGGCAGGTGGGCGACCCTCTTGGAACAAATCTGAGCCAGTTACCAGGTAGCCTGCCCGATCGCGAATGATGTTGGTATCCTTTGCCCATTCCGTGTTCGGTGCACCGCCAATGCAAACAAATAACCGTCGAGTATCGATTTTCTGTGTCGATCGATCGCGACAGTTGGTTACTTCAATCTGATGCAACGAGGTATCACCCGCCAGCCCAGTTACCTGAGCCTGAAAGATCACCTCAATGTTGCTTTGATGGGTAATGCGCTCAACGAGGTACTGCGATAAGGTTGCCGCTAGCGTATCGCCGCGAATCAGCATGGTTACTTTTTCTGCATAGCGCGAAAGGTACATGGCAGCTTGACCTGCTGAGTTACCGCCACCCACAATAAAAACCTGTTCGCCGCCACACAGAGGCGCTTCGCTTGCACCCGCACCGTAAAACAATCCGACTTTGAGAAACTGGTCTTCATTGGGAAGATTAAGCCGTCGGTATTCAATACCCGTGGCACAGATGTTGGCGCGGGCAATCATTTTGCTGCCATCTGCCATGTCCGTGTAGATGCGATTGTCTCGAAATTCTGATTTCATCCCCTCGCGCAACAGCAGCAATTCGATGCCAAATTTGACTGCCTGCTGGCGGGCGCGTTCCGCTAAATCAGCACCGCTAATGCCTTCAGGAAACCCCATGTAATTCTCAATCAAAGAACTGGTGCCCGCTTGTCCACCAACAGCGTGGCGCTCAATCAGAACGGTGCGTAGACCCTCAGATGCGGCATATACGGCTGCACTCAATCCGGCAGGACCCGCACCATAAATCGACAGATCGTATTCTCTGAATTTGGGTTGCGTCACCCAGCCGAGCCGTTGAGCAATCTCTCGAATGGTCGGGGCAAATAGTTGCGTTCCATCTGGAAATTCAACAACAGGTAAGCGGATATCACTCAACGTTGAAAGGCTAAGTTCTCGATCGCAGTCAGCATCGTTGCTCAGTTCAATCCAGTCAAACTCAACCACGGTACGGTTAAGAAAATCGCGAATTTCGTAGGCGGCGGCTGAATTAGGTTGTCCATAGAGTTTGACTCTGCGGGGATTAGACGATGAGCCTGAATAATTTGTCATGGTGTTATCGCTGCCATTTGGATCAATCGTGTTCGCTTTTTGTTCAAGCAGTTGTCAATTCATTCACTGCATTTTGCAAGGCAGAGAGAAAGACATCAAGCGATTGAGCGCCTGACAAAACTTCTTGACCAATACGGATATAAGGCACACCACGAACCCCTTGAGCGATCGCCAGACGTTTCAATTCCTGCACCTCTTGTATCCCTGCATCAGACAACAAGAAGGCTTTTGCCGCCTCTGCATCAATGCCTACTTCAGCCGCTAGATTCGCTAAGGTTTCAACTTCAGCTATATTTTGTCCTTCCGTGAAATATGCCTTCAGAATGCGTTCTGCCATTGCTGTTGCTTTATCCTGTTTTCCTGCAAACCACGTTAAGCGATGTGCTTTCAGCGTGTTAGGTGTAATGGTCATCAAGTCGTAGCGAAATGCGATGCCGTCAGCTTGGGTTGCTTGCACCGTTTTGGCATCGAGTGCCTGCGAGTATTCCCAACTGCCAAATTTCTGGCTGCGGTAAGTTTTGCGATCCATCCCAGCTTCAGGCATCTCTGGGTTTAGCTCAAATGGATACCAAATCCGTTGAATTTCAACAGGTGAATTCAATTGTTCAATTGCCTGATTCAATCGCGTTTCTGCGACCAAACACCAGGGACAAATGAAATCTGAGGTAATGGCGATCGTCAATGTCATCGTTTCCTCCTAGTGGTGATTTAATAACTCACAGTTCCACTCTAATTGCATTCATAAAAAATGTTAATATATCGAATGTGCTAAACACCTTTGCGTTTTTTGCAAAAATAGAGGATGGCGATCGATGGATCAATTCGCAGCAATGCGATCGTTTGTCAAAGTAGTGGAAGCAGGCGGGTTCTCAGAAGCCGCACGTCAGCTAGACCTAGCAGTTTCTTCAGTCACGCGACAAGTGAACGCCCTGGAAGCAATGTTAAACACGCAGTTGCTCAATCGCTCTACCCGTAGCATTACCTTGACCACCCAGGGACACAAATACTACGACAAAGCAGTGCAGATTTTGCAAGATGTGGAAGCCGCAACTCTTTCTGTGATTGAGCAGGGCGATATTCCTCGCGGAATTTTGCGGGCGAGTCTGCCTGTGGCGTTTGGACGGCTTCATATTGCCCCACTCTTAGGCAAGTTTCTGGCTCAGTATCCAGAATTCAAACTGGATCTGCGCTCTTTGCGATGGGTTAGCCAACCTGGTAGAAGAAGATATCGATCTGGTGATCCGCATTGGCAATCTCGATCGCCAAGAGTGGGAATCTGATTCTCCGCAAGCTATCATCTCATAGTCGTTTAGTGTGCGGAAGTCCAGCTTATTGCGATCGGCACGGCATCCCGACTCATCCAGATGATTTGGTTCACCACAATTGTTTATGTTTTACCTACGCCACCGGCTACGAAATTTGGCGATTCAAGCGTCACGATGAGGTTTGTGAGATCCATGTTAACGGTTCCTTGAACGTGAATAATGCTGAAGTGCTAGGTCAACTCTGCCTTGATGGTGCAGGTCTAATTTTGATGCCAACTTGGTTGATTGGCGAAGACATTCAATCTGGCAGGTGACAAGCTGTGCTTACAGATTTTCAGTTCCATCCTCAAGCAAATCTCGATACGGGCATCTATGCCCTTTACTTACCTAACCGCCGAAATTCGCTACGAGTTCAAATCTTCATTGATTTTTTGACTCAGCATTTGAGCAACCTAGGCTATCGAGAAGTGATTTAAGCGGCTGATTTGGCGGCATTGCTGGGTATGAGTCAATTTCATTTCAGCCATTTGTTTAAAGTGGCGATCGGAACAGCTCCCTATCAATATCTGCTCCAGCAACGGATTGAACGGGCGAAGGAGTTGTTGACGCAAAAAGAGCGATCGATTATGGAAATTGCCTGGATGTGGATTCAACAGCCACAGTCATTTTAGCAAACAGTTTCGGCAGTTGACGGGCATGACACCGACAGCTTACAGAACTCATTGTTAGCTGGCGGGTTTACATTACCAACTGATAATAAGCGGCAATCCCGGCCGGAAATCTACCCGTTTCCCCTGCACCTCTCCATCAAAACCCAGCTCCACAAAATACTCTGTTCCGAGTCGTAACTTGACCTGATTTGTATCAATTACTGCCTGAAGTTCTGGTGACGGATTATTTGCATTAGGACTGACTAATTCTACACGAGTAATTTCGCGGAAACCAACACCGTGATTCAAAGGCTGTAACTTCTCAGCAGGGTCTCGATCTGGACGCTTACCAAAGGGAGTTTGGAACAGCATCGGCTCACTTAAATTATCACTATTTGTGGCCACCGCAATACTCATCGTTTCAGGGAAATAAGGCGGATGATATGCCCAACTAGAAAATGCAACTGTGTTCTCAGAACCTCTGGCTGGACGCAAACAGATGCCAAAGGGACAGGTGCCATTATGCCGAGAAGTCGATCGCTCCCAAAGACGAGTCAGGCGAATTGGCTCAGATTGCGCCTTTTCTGGATCGTGAATCCACAACAACTCCAACATCGCGTTATGGAAAAAGAAACAGCGATTGGTTGTACCTTGTCCGTGATGAATTCTAGAGCCGCCCTCGACTAAACCGAATGATGATAAACGATCGGCTTCGTCAGCACCAATATCAGTGAGGATGAAGAGATGGTCAAATTCAAATGCCATAGTTTTCAAGATATTTGGCGTAATATTTTTGATATTTTCCACAATATTCCGATCGCCATGAGTCAACAATAGAGGTTGGGCGATCGGTGTGCATGGGCATTATTAGGCAGGGGTTTGTACCGACTGATAGGGCTGGATCAAAATTTCAGCCGGAACCCCCAATTCTTGATTCAACTTCCGAATCATCTCCAAGGTTAGGGAACGTTTACGAGATAGCACCTCAGACACGCTATCTCGACTGCCAAGACATACATCCAAATCATGACGAGACCATCCACGGGTATCCATATAATATTGAATTGCTTCGATTGGATCGGGTATTTCAATGAAGAAGTGTGCCTTCTCATAGGCTTCCACTAAGGTACTGAGGATATCTAATCGATCGCATTCATGGGTATTGGGGGCTGCATGAAACAGTGATTCGATTTCTCGCAGGGCTTCCTGATAATCTGTTTTAGTTCTAATCGGGTGTAATTCCATACATCAACCTCTGTTTAGATCGTTTCCGCATCTACTTTGTCATACTCGGCATGAGTACCAATAAATCTTATAAAAATAAGGCCAATGTCATAGCGAATTGCCACAATCAGTCGATAGGTATTGCCTTTGATATTGAAAACTACACGATTGTTAGCAATGATGCTGGCATTACGATGAGCAGTTTTAATATCGGCTGGACTCTGCCAATCCGCGTGAGATGCTTCGTAGTACCAAGTTTTCAGTGCTTCTTCAACATCTGGATGAAACTCCCAGAAGTCTCGTAGGGTGCTGCGGGACAAGATACGCATAGTGTTTATAATAGCGCGCTCCCAAAATGGTATCAAGAATTAGTCCCACAATATCTGAGGTTAGCTGGTGAGTGCGATCGACTGCTTGTGTAAATGCGATCGAGAATTTGTCAAATGGTCGATCGCATTTCAAGTCTTTTTTGCGGGGAAACCATCAAATCTTTCCGAATCTAAAATCTAAAATCCAAAATCTAAAATTGAGGAACCATCCGCCCGCATCCAGCAGTCTCAGCATCCAATGACCCGCAATTCTGCTAAAGTCAGGTGAGACATCCGTTGCATCTTGCAGAGACAAGGGTTCCCAGCCTCTGCGCCGACAGCAGTAAAATCCCATCAGCTTGTATCCTGCAACCCGATCGGCAATAACTTACAAATTAAGGTAGTTTGAAAATAAGCCATCACTTTTCCCATAAGCCTTGACATCTGACATACACTCTGTAAATTAAACACTCGCTTCTGCGCCGCCATCCATATATAAAAGATGCCATGTCAACCTTAGTCATCGTCGAATCTCCCACAAAAGCCCGTACCATTCGCAACTTCCTGCCCTCCACCTACCGAGTAGAGGCATCTATGGGCCACGTGCGCGACCTCCCATCCTCCGCCGAAGAAATACCAGAAGCCGTTAAAGGAGAAAAATGGGCGCAACTCGGCGTCAACGTGGAGGCAGACTTTGAACCCCTCTACGTCATCCCCAAAGATAAAAAGAAAATTGTTAAAGAACTCAAAGACGCGCTAAAAGACGCTACAGAACTGATTCTAGCCACTGACGAAGACCGGGAAGGCGAAAGCATTTCCTGGCATTTGCTGCAAATCCTCAAACCCAAAGTTCCCATCAAGCGGATGGTGTTTCACGAAATCACCCGCGAAGCTATCCGCGATGCCCTAACCCACTGCCGCGATATCGACAATCGAGTAGTACAGGCCCAGGAAACTCGCCGAATTCTCGATCGACTCGTCGGATACACACTCTCTCCGCTACTGTGGAAGAAAATCGCCTGGGGTTTGTCCGCAGGGCGAGTCCAGTCAGTCGCTGTACGCCTGTTGGTGTGCCGGGAACGCGAACGCCGCGCCTTCCGCCAAGGTAGCTACTGGGATTTGAAAGCAACTTTGACCCCCCCGAAACCTCCCGCGAAGGGGCAGGCGGGTGCATTTGATGCCAAACTCGTCACAGTCGGGAATGTGAAAGTTGCCAACGGCAGCGATTTCGATGAAAACACCGGGCAAATTATCGCAGGCCGCCGCGTACTTTTGCTGAACGAAGACCAGGCGCGGGCTTTACTCGCACGCATTCAAAACAAACCCTGGACTGTCGGCAATATCGAAGAACGGCCAGTCACCCGCAAACCCTCGCCGCCGTTTACGACCTCGACTTTACAGCAGGAGGCTAACCGGAAGCTGAGACTGGGTGCGCGGGAAACCATGCGAATTGCCCAAAGTTTGTACGAACGCGGTTTTATCACCTATATGCGGACGGATTCGGTGCATTTATCCGAACAGGCGATTACCGCCGCCCGCAGTTGTGTGCAAGAACTTTACGGCAGCGAATACCTCAGTCCCCAACCGCGCAAATACACAACGAAAAGCAAAGGCGCCCAGGAAGCCCACGAAGCTATCCGCCCCGCCGGCAGCACTTTTCGGACTCCGCAGCAAACGGGATTGGATGGGATTGATTTCCGCCTTTACGATTTGATTTGGAAGCGGACTGTCGCTTCGCAAATGGCGGATTCGCGCCAAACTCATGTCACGGTATTAACTCAGGTAGAAGATGCCGGTTTCCGTTCCAGCGGGAAACGCATTGATTTTCCGGGCTTTTTGCGCGCCTACGTGGAAGGTTCCGATGACCCGAATGCGGCGCTGGAAGACCAAGAGGTGATTTTGCCGGCGCTGAAGGTGGGTGATAAACCTAATTGTAAGGATGTAGGGGCTGTTGGCCACGAAACTCAACCTCCCGCCCGCTATACGGAAGCTTCTCTGGTGAAGATGCTGGAAAGCGAAGGGGTGGGCCGTCCGAGTACCTATGCGAGTATTATCGGTACAATTGTCGATCGCGGATACGCGAAATTAATAGCTAACGCCCTAGTTCCGACATTTACTGCTTTCGCCGTCACCACTTT
Organism: Microcoleus sp. A006_D1; assembly: GCF_036702805.1. Lineage (NCBI taxonomy): Bacteria > Bacillati > Cyanobacteriota > Cyanophyceae > Oscillatoriales > Microcoleaceae > Microcoleus > Microcoleus sp. A006_D1. The sequence continues at coordinate 73,333 of NZ_JAUBVZ010000014.1, read as the reverse complement.
ATTGGAAACACATTTCCCCGATTTAGTAGACACCGGTTTTACTTCGCGCATGGAACAAACCCTCGATGAAATTGCCACCGGCGAGGCGAAATGGCTGCCGTATTTGCAAAAGTTTTATACAGGGGAAATGGGACTCGCCACCCAAGTTAAAGAACAGGAAAATCAAATCGATGCTAAAGTTGCCCGAACTGTGATATTGGAGAATATCACGGCAAAAGTTTGCATCGGTAAATACGGCGCTTACCTGGAATCTGAAAATGAAGAAGGCCAGGTAAAAGCATCGATTCCCCAGGATTTGACTCCGGCAGATTTAGACCCGGAAAAAGTCGATTTTCTGTTAAAACAAAAGACGGAAGGCCCGGAAAAATTGGGTCTTCACCCGGACACTGGGGAACCGATTTATGTGCTGATTGGCAGTTACGGCCCCTATGTTCAGTTGGGGGATGTTTCGGATACTAATAAGAAACCGAAGCGGGCTTCTTTGCCGAAGGGGACGGATAAGGATAGCGTGACGGTGGATATGGCGGTGAGTTTGTTGACTCTACCTCGCCTGTTGGGCACTCACCCGGATACGGGGTCTAAGGTGCAGGCTAATTTGGGGATGTATGGGCCTTATGTGGTACACGACCAGGGTAAGGTTGGTAAGGATTATCGATCGATCAAGCCGCCGGATGATGTTTTGACTATAACGCTCGATCGGGCATTAGAGTTATTAGCGCAACCGAAAGCCGTTCGGGGTAGCAGCAAAACAGCCACACCTTTGAAGGAATTGGGCGCGCATCCAGAATCGGGAGAACTCCTCAATGTTTACGACGGCCGCTACGGCCCCTACGTGAAACACGGCGATATCAATGCTTCTTTGTCTAAGGATGAATCTGTAGAGAATTTCACCTTACAAAAAGCACTGGATTTGTTAGCAGCTAAGGAAGCGGCGGGCGGCGGTAAGTCTAGCAGTAAGTCGAAGAAGTCAACTAAGACTGCGGCGGCGAAGTCGGAGACTGCAACTGAGAAGACTGCGGCGAAGAAAACTACTGCTAAGAAGACGACGACTGCGGCGAAATCGGAAACTGCGGCTAAGAAAACAACTACTGCTAAAAAGACGGCGACTGCGACAAAGACTAAGAAAGAAACTAAGTCAAGTTAGCAGAATTTACGCACTGTACGGTCAGAAACCGGGTTTTTTGCGAAAATAATTTGTTTGAGCAGACAGATTCGGTAAAAAACTCTGTTTCTTCGATCGCGCCGTGCGTAAGTAGGTCGGCTCTTTCTAAAGTAATCCTTTCGTTCTCATGATATAATCACAAATATCCATGTAGTAATTGGAGTAATTGAATCACCATGATAGCTGAACTTATGGTACAACCTTCCTACTGGATCGATCGGGAGATTTCGATTCAGAAAGTCAGAGATTTTTACTTATTCAAATTTACCGAAAACCTGCAAGCCAGATTAGAAGAATTAGCCGAGAGAAAAAAGGCTAGTCTTTTAACCTCAGAAGAGGTTGTAGAATTAGCAAGCTTACTAGAACTAGATCGGATTTTCACCTTAATTAATGCTAAAGTTATAGCATCCTCATGTCCGTAAACCGCGCTACTAGAAATTTAGTAAGAAGTAGAGCTAATAAGAGATAGACGGTGGCCCAGAACGATAGACTCGAATCACTTTTCCCGTGAGTGTCTCAGCAGTAGATATCGCATCATTAATATTAGCAGTCAGTCTAGCAATATCGTCATCTCGCGTACAGGCAATAATACCGCAGTGGTCAGGTTGCAGCTTGTGCAGTTGAAAGAAATCGCGCCGATTGGCGGTCAAAACAGCCCGATTTTCAACGATCGCAAATGCTAATACATCCTCATCAGGTAGTCCAGCGTTTCCTGCTTGTTGAACAGTCAGGACATCATGCCCCAAAGAACGCAGGTTCTGCACGACTTGCCTGGGAAAGTGTTCGTCTGCATAGATACGCGCCATAGGTTTATTGGATATTTTGAGGTGTATCTAAAATTTCGTCTGCCTCGTCTTGCAGCCTAATTGCTTCCTCAATTTCATCAGGGTAAGCTTCAGCATAAGCCCAAACATTTACTAAATCAGTGGCACCCAGATGGGGATAGCAATCTAGGATAAAAGCATCGGTAGCGCCGTCATTGCGATAGCTAGCGAGCAACCACACGGGAATCCGAGTTTTGTCAATACAAGCGTCGCCACCCATCACGCCAGGAGTTTTTGTAATAGAGCGTCCGCTGTTTTTTAGACTCTGGGTTAAGATACGAATTGCCTCTGCTTTCTCTGCTGGCGTTAAGGCTAGGAGTTGCGCTTCTAATTCTGGGATTGTCATAGAGCTTATTTGATTTATGAATTATCTATGTATTTTATATTGTAGGGCGATATCCCTATTACTTAGGTTTCTTGCAAAACGTTGTGAATTAATTCTGCTGCTAGTTCTAGCTTATCGCGGTGAGTGAGGGCTTCAATCAAAGGTCAACGGTGACTGCTGAGTGCCGTTGCGTGATCGCACCACCCACCCTATCCCTGACCTCGCGTTGGTCTAAAATCTCCTCAGTCGCCAAAAAGGCCATATGTGCGATCGCACAAACTGCCCATATCAACTAGCCTGTGGCGATCGGCTTAAGATATAGACGGCGGCGCCGATCGATAAACTCGAATCAATTGACCTGTTAATGTTTCAAGTGAGGAAATAGCCTCATTAATATTAGCAGCCATTCTGCCTAAATCATCCTCTGCCCTACAGACAATGATTCCAGCATGGTGAGGCTGTAAGCTGTGCAGTCTGATAAAATGACGGCGATTGAGAGTTAAAACAGCCCGATTTTAACTGACAGCAAAAGCTAACACTTCTTCGTCATGAATTTTTTGATTATCCTTTCCGGCTTCTTGCACTGTCAGAATGTTGTGTCCCATCTGGCGCAGCAATTCTACAACTACTCTGGGAAATTGTTCGTCAGCATAAAGACGCGCCATTATCTCAATCCTCGTCATTCTCGCGGATAGCTATTTCAATTTCATCGGGAAAAGCTGTCGCATAAGCCCAGGCATTTCCTAAATCAGTAGCAGTTAGTGTGGGATAGTTATCTAAGAGTTGGGATTCGTTCATACCCAAGCGGCGAAAACTCACTAGCACCCAAACAGGAATGCGAGTCTTTCTAATACAAGCATCACCGCCGCAGACACCGGGAGTTTTGCTAATTCCTTGCCAGGTGTTAGCTAAATTTTGGGTTAATAATTGGATAATTTGAGCTTTTTCTGTTGGCGTTAAGGCTAAGAGTTGTGCTTCTAATTCTGGGATTGTCATACAACCTGTTTGATTTATGCAATATGTATGTATTTGCTATTGTAGCGCGATCGTAGATTTATTGGATATTTTCAGGTGTATCTAAGATTTCGTCAGCCTCGTCTTGCAGCCTAATTGCTTCCTCAATTTCATCAGGATAAGCGACCGCATAAGCCCAAACATTTACTAAATCAGTGGCACCCAGATGGGGATAGCAATCTAGGATAAAAGCATCGGTAGCGCCGTCATTTCGATAGCTTGCGAGCAACCAAACGGGAATGCGAGTATTGTCAATACAAGCATCGCCTCCCATCACAGCGGGAGTTTTTGTAATAGAGCGTCCGCTGTTTTTGAGACTCTGGGTTAAAATGCGAATTGCCTCTGCTTTCTCCCTTGGCGTTAAGGCCTTGAGTTGTGCTTCTAATTCTGGGATTGTCATAGAGCTTATTTGATTTATTAATTATGTATGTATTTGATATTGTAGGGCGATCGCCCTATTAGTTAGGTTTCTTGCAATCAGAAGGTCGTTGGTAGATAATAAAGAGATAAAAAAGAGATCGCCTTTTTTTTGAATCCCGGACAAAAGTGCGATCGCACTTTTTGCAATACCTCGATGAAAGTGCGATCGCCCTTTTTTACAAAATTTGCACTGACTCAGTATTAATCTCTGTTAAATTAGTCAGTTTGAGATCATTCGTCAACAGCATTGCATTGAGAAAATTGGCTGTTGCTGCAACTACGGCATCGGGAAGTTTGAGCCTGTAAGTTTTCCGCAATGCGATCGCCAAATCCTTGATATTACTATCCAGCCCAACCACTGTAACATTAGTCAAGAAATCACGAATCAGCACCTCTTGATCGGAACTGAGACTAGGGTAAGATAATAACTCTATCTCAGTTATCACAGAAACAAAATATTGTCCTGCTGGTAATGGATTTATTAAGCGACCGCCCAAGTAGTACAAAGCTACATTGGTATCTAACACAATTAAAGCTTGACTCAATCCCACTCCTCCCTAATTTGTTTCTGATAATCTAACGGGTCTTGAGTTAGTTTAATGACACCCGCATACTTGGCTAAATTACTTTCTTCTGTCTTTTGAATTATCAGAGTCTCTAACAATTGCTCAATTTTCTGCCAGTCCTCGTAATCAATCAATACTGCAACTGGACGCATTGCTTCATCGGTGACAAGTTTTTTCTTAACAGGTAGCATTAAGGCCCCCTTCATATTTAATGTTTAACTTTTTCATTATAGCTCCACAATTGAAAACCTGCATATCTAATATAAATTATTCTCACATCTACCTAAAGAAGTATTTTTTTGTTGCTGGCTTTTACCCCCCCACAACCTCCGGCTTTTCTGCCGCTATCGTAGCGCGCTTGTTACTCAAAAATTAACGTTGATTTAAACTTGGATTTAGATAAAATTGGTAGAATTCAATTGTTTGCTTGTGAAATATGGAGTAAATATAAATTACGCACTCCGACAAAGAAACCGGGTTTTTCACAAAAATACTTTGTTGAAGCCCGCAGATTCGGCAAAAAACCCGGTTTCTGATCTCCCAGAATTCCTAATTTCAAAACAAAGTTTACCAAAGAAACAACCAAAACTCAGGAGTCAACCGCCGATGATGCTAGGAACCACCGAGATCCCGCAATTAAAGCCGCTTTCCGACTCAGAACTGCACAAAATGAACGCCTACTGGCGGGCGGCCAACTATTTATCCGTCGGACAAATCTATCTCCTCGACAACCCGCTACTCAAAGAACCCCTCAAACTCGAACACGTCAAACCCAGACTCCTCGGACATTGGGGCACCACTCCAGGCCTCAACTTCATCTACGTTCACCTCAACCGCATCATCAAAGCCCAAGACCTCAACGCCATCTACATCGCAGGCCCAGGACACGGCGGGCCGGGCTTGGTGGCTAACACCTATCTCGAAGGCACTTATACCGAATATTACTCGAACATTTCCCAAGATGAAGAGGGGATACAACGGCTGTTCAAACAGTTCTCGTTTCCCGGCGGTATCCCCAGCCACGTCGCCCCGGAAACTCCCGGTTCGATTCACGAAGGGGGCGAACTCGGCTACGCCCTCGTCCACGCTTACGGCGCGGCCTTCGACAATCCCGATTTGATTGTGGCGGCCGTTGTCGGCGACGGGGAAGCGGAAACCGGGCCGCTGGCTGCTAGCTGGCATTCTAACAAGTTTCTCAACCCGGTTCGGGACGGGGCTGTGTTGCCGATTTTGCACTTGAACGGCTACAAAATTGCTAATCCGACGCTGTTGGCCCGCATTCCCCGCGAGGAATTGGAAAGTTTGATGGTGGGTTACGGCTACAAGCCTTATTGGGTCGAAGGTTCAGACCCGGAGACGATGCACCAGTTGATGGCTGCAACTCTCGATACTGCGATCGGCGAAATTAAGGCGATTCAGGAAAAAGCCCGGACTGATGGTTATGCCGATCGCCCGCAGTGGCCGATGATTGTGATGAAAACTCCCAAAGGCTGGACTGGGCCCAAGGAGGTTGACGGTAAGAAAACTGAGGGCTCTTGGCGATCGCACCAAGTCCCGCTAGCACAAATGGCTTCTAAGCCCGGACACGTCCAACTCCTGGAAGATTGGATGAAAAGCTATAAGCCCGAAGAATTGTTCGACGACAAGGGTAAATTGATTGCAGAATTGGCGGAACTTGCACCGAAGGGCGATCGACGGATGGGGGCAAATCCTCACGCTAACGGCGGTCTGCTGCTGAAAGACTTGAAAATGCCGGAATTTGAAGACTACGCCGTTGACGTGCAAAAACCGGGGACTGTAATGGCAGAAGCAACCCGCGCTTCCGGCCGCTTCCTGCGGGACGTGATGAAACTGAATCAGGAAAACCAGAATTTCCGCATTGTCGGGCCCGACGAAACTGCTTCAAACCGGCTCGATGCGGTGTTGGAGGTGACGAATCGGGTGTGGGCGGCGGAAACTTTGCCGGAAGACGACGGGCACTTGTCTCCCGACGGCCGGGTGATGGAAGTCCTCAGCGAACATCTCTGTCAGGGATGGCTGGAAGGCTATTTGCTGACAGGAAGGCACGGATTTTTTTCTTGCTACGAGGCGTTTATTCACATCATTGATTCGATGTTCAACCAACACGCTAAATGGTTGAAAACTACTAGCGAGATTCCTTGGCGCAGACCGATCGCATCTCTCAACTATTTACTAACATCTCACGTTTGGCGGCAAGACCATAACGGTTTTTCTCACCAAGATCCGGGTTTTATCGATCACGTAATTAACAAAAAAGCGGAGGTGGTGCGGATTTATTTGCCGCCGGATGCGAACACTTTGCTGTCAGTAACGGATCACTGTCTCCGCAGCCGCAACTATGTGAATGTGATTATTGCAGGGAAGCAGCCGGCTTTGCAGTATTTGGATATGGATGCTGCGATCAAACACTGTACGACTGGCCTCGGCATTTGGGAATGGGCTAGCAACGATAAAGGCGGCGAACCGGATGTGGTGATGGCTTGCGCGGGTGATGTTCCGACGCTGGAAACTTTGGCTGCTGTTGACATTCTTCGCCGAGATTATCCTGAGTTAAAGGTGCGGGTGGTGAATGTGGTGGATTTGATGACGCTGCAACCTACTAGCGAACATCCCCACGGTTTGTCCGATCGCGATTTTGATGCTTTGTTCACGAAAGATAAGCCTGTGATTTTTGCTTTTCACGGTTATCCTTGGCTGATTCACCGCTTGACTTACCGCCGGACTAATCACCCGAATATTCACGTCCGGGGTTACAAGGAAGAGGGGACGACTACTACGCCGTTTGATATGGTGGTGATTAACGATCTCGATCGATTCCATTTAGTTGGTGATGTACTCGATCGCGTTCCGAAACTGAGTTCTGTAGCAGCTTACGGCAAACAGGCTATGCGGGACAAGTTGATCGATCACAGGGAGTATATCACTAAACACGGCGATGATATGCCGGAAATCCGTGACTGGAAGTGGCCTCACGGTGGCGCGGTTGCGTCGGATGCGCCGAAGGAAACTAAAGGTTCGGAGGTGACGGGAGATCAAGGTGTGCGATCGGGTGCACCTGGGTAATAGGTTCGTAGTCAGGACTTTAGTCCTTCTTCAGCTAGATTGATGCGGACTAAAGTCCTTCCATTTTTCCCCTAAGTTCTGTTAGTATGAATCACATTAATTCCGGTTGGATCGGATTTTTTTAACCGCAGAGAACGCAGAGAACACAGAGGAAGATTAGAGAGTGATGATTAATGATGATGCTAAAATGAGGCTAGTGCGCGATCGAGTAGCACCTCAACTTGGGCGCGAGTTACCCCCGGAAAGCATTCGAGAAACTGGTCAATAGAGGCTCCATCTTTAAGGTTCTCGAAAAAAGCGGCAACAGGTACGCGCGTTCCCCGAAATACCCATGCACCACTCACCTTGGTTGGATGACGTTCAATGACTTCAAATAGGTCTATAGTCTGCATGACATTCGTTTAGTATATAATTAAAACAATGTAATATTTAGGTTATCTTAGCATAAATCAACCATGATTTATTTGTACATTCAAAAGAGGCGGTAATGCTTAAAGAAATAGAAATCCAAAATTTTAGGTGTTTTGAGCAAATCAAAATTTCTGGATTTGAAAGGGTCAATTTAATCGGTGGTAAAAACAATGCTGGCAAAACAGCCTTGCTAGAAGCAATTTTTCTCAATGTTGTTCCAGAACCTAGCAGCATACTATTACTAAGAGAGCTAAGAAAAGAGTCATTATTAGCCATGAAAGCTATGCCTGACAAAGCCTGGGACAACTTATTTCATGTACTGGAAAAAGACAAATCTATACTAATTATTGGAACAGATGAAAATAATGATACCAATCAATTTACCATCCAGCCTATAGATCCAAAAATTATTGATCGAAAAACTCTTAATTTAAGTACATCGCACACAAACAAATCAAATGAAAGCACATTCTGGGTCAGTAGCAGCACTGACTTGTTAATTGCTAGTTCCAAAGGTTTAATAAATGTAAATGGTGACACAGATGGAATAACTACTGATAGCATTCCTACTACTGGTGAAGTACCAATCATTCCCTCGTTTATCAGGATTTCGGGAAAAGAACTCACACAAGCCTACGATCGCGCCCGTTTGGATGACAAAGATAGCGAAGTTTTGAAAGCTTTTCAAGTTATCGATCCGGCGATCGAATCGGTAGAGAGTTTTTCGATCGGGGAACCCACGCTCTACTTGAGAAGAAAAGGCGAAAAGCGTTTGCCTCTCTCATTGTTTGGAGATGCAATGAATAGAGTTGCATATATTATGCTTAAATTGGTAAACGCTAAACACAAAATACTGCTAATCGATGAAATAGAAAATGGCATTCACTATACTAATCATCGAAATTTTTGGAGAATTCTGTTTAGGTTGGCTGTTGAACTGGATACGCAGATTTTTGCGACAACTCACAGTTTAGAGATGCTGCAAGCATTTGCTGATGTTGGTTTAGAACCCAATCAGGAATGTAGCAGCGCATATTTTGAACTAGCAAGGAAACCGAAAACAAATCAAATAATCGGCATCAGACGCGATTTGGAAACATTGAATTACGCACTAGAGCATCAAAAAGGAGTGAGAGGTGAGTAATATTGTCATAGTAGAAAGTAAAAATGATGCAATTTTCATGAAGGCAATGGTTGAGAAACTTAACTGCGATATCCAGGTAGAACCACCTATTTATATAGATGATTATGAAAGTTTGGAAGGCTTGAGCGAAACCAAGTTAATCACTACTTTAAAAGAGTTAGAAGCCGACCTGCAAAAAAGAGATATAGAAAAAATAGGGATTATTATTGATATTGATAACGATTCAGAGCAAGAGCGGCTGGAATTGGTAAATAAATGTATAAAAGAAGTGTTTGAAGCTGAAAGCTTGTCAAGCACTAAACAATTTATCGATATTTGCGGAGAGAGTGGAACAAATGCAAGATTGGCTTGTTACTTTACAAATGTTGGAGGTCAAGGCGAACTGGAAACGCTTTTAAAGGCAATAAAGGCTAGAGATTCTCCTTATGCTGATTGTTTGGATAGCTGGAAAACTTGCATAGAAAGTCAGGGAAAGACAATCGATATCAAAGGTTTTGATAAATTCTGGGTGAGCATCTATCTCAGGTATGATACTTGCTCAAAGAAGGAACAGAAACGAGCAGGAGAGAAATGCAGTATGTCAGGGTTTGATTATGTTATGGAACACAAAAAAAATATTTGGGATTGGGATAATCCTGCACTTGATGATTTGAAGGAGTTTTTTAAACTCTTTTGCTAATATAGTAAAATTCACACACAATTAACTCATGAGCTTAAAAATTTACTTTCTGCGACACGGTGAAACGACTTACAGCAAAACAGGCGGTTTCTGTGGCGCTATCGATCCAGAATTAACGCCCGAAGGTGCTCAAATGGCAGAACAGTTTGCCGCCACTTACGCAAAGTTGCCTTGGGATGCTGTTTTTGTCAGTCCCATGAAGCGCACGATCGCAACTGCAAAACCTTTGTGTGATACTCTAGGAATTGAAATGCAGCTTCGCGACGGACTTAAGGAAATTAAGTACGGGATGTGGGAAGGCAAAACGCTAGAAGCTGTCAAACAAGAATACTCTGAAGATTATATTAACTGGCTGACTGAACCTGCTTGGAATGCACCGAATGGCGGCGAAACTTCTGTGCAAATTGCTAATAGAGCTTTGTTAGTTGTTGGAGAAATTGAGGAAAAGTACAAGAGTGGAAATGTGCTGGTTGTTTCGCACAAAGCTACAATTCGGATTATTCTTTGCAGTCTCTTGGGGATTGATTTGGGACGTTATCGCTATCGCATTGGCGCGTTAGCAGCTTCGGTCAGTATTGTCAAGTTTGATGTTCGCGGGCCGCTGCTGGAGGTTTTGGGCGATCGATCGTACATGGATGAAACTCTCCGCAATTTACCCGGTACTTAGTTGAATCGCAAGGACACGGCATTGCCGTGTCCTGATATTTCCAGTTGTTGTACAAATATAATTAACCTATGAAAATATTAGTTTTAAACGCAGGTTCTAGCAGTCAAAAAAGCTGCTTGTACGAACTAAATGACACGCTTCCCGATCGCCCGCCACAACCTCTCTGGGAAGCAAAAATAGACTGGACTCAGCGCGAAGGTGCGGGGGAGTTGCAAGTCAAAACTGCTGCGGGCCATACGCTTGAGGAAGACTTTACCTCGGATTCTCGCGCCGGGGCGATCGCTCAAATGCTAGAGACTCTGTGGCACGGTGAAACTCAAGTTATTAACAGTTTAAACGAGATTGATATTGTCGGCCACCGCGTGGTTCACGGCGGGCGAAAGTATCAGCAAAGTACGCTGATTTCGCCGGAAGTAAAACAGGAAATCGCCCGTTTATCTGAGTTTGCTCCCATCCACAATCCGATTAACTTGGAAGGTATCGAAACCATTGAGAAAATCCTCGGAAATGTGCCGCAAGTTGCTGTTTTTGATACTGCTTTTCACGCGCAATTGCCGCCCGCTGCGTTTGTTTATCCCGGCCCCTACGAATGGCTGGAAAACGGAATTCGCCGCTACGGTTTTCACGGCATTAGCCATCAATATTGCGCTCGCAGGGCTGCTGAAATTCTGAACCGCGATTTTGCCGATTTGCGGCTGATTAGCTGTCATTTGGGCAACGGATGCTCTCTGGCGGCGGTTCGCGGCGGTCGGAGTGTTGATACTACGATGGGTTTTACTCCTTTGGATGGTTTGATGATGGGGAGTCGATCGGGTGCGATCGATCCTGGTATCATAATTCATCTGTTAAGGCGATCGGATTGTAGTCCTGAGAAACTAGATAATATTCTGAATCGGAATTCTGGTTTGAAAGGGATTTCTGGGGTTTCTAGCGATATGCGGCTGGTTGCGGAGGCTATTAAGGATGGCAATGATCGGGCTCAACTTGCTTTGGATATTTATGTGCACCGTTTGCGGGCCGGTATTGGGGCGATGTTGGCGAGTTTGGGCGGGTTGGATGCTTTGATTTTTACTGCGGGTGTTGGGGAAAATTCGGCGGTTGTCCGGGCTGCGGTTTGCGAGGTTTTTGGGTTTATTGGGTTAAAATTGGATGGGGAAAAGAATTTGAATTCGCCGGTTGATGATGATGTTGCGGCGGTTGATTCTGCGGTGCGGGTTTTGGTGGTTCATACTCAGGAAGATTGGGAAATTGCGCGAGAATGTTGGGATATTTCTCGTAGATGATTTGGCGGTTGAGTTCGGGGTTTGTTCGCGGTTGAGACGGCGGTTGAAACCGCGTCTACACAGACGAAACCCGCCTCCGCGGGTTGAAGAGTGCACGGTTTTGGCGGCGGTTGAAACCGCGTCTACACAGACGAAACCCGCCTCCGCGGGTTGAAGAGTGCACGGTTTTGACCGATCGCCCTTTGTGGATTTAGACTATACTCTGTACGTAGATTGACAGGCTGAGTCCGTGAAGCGTAGCTATCCCGTAGGGAATCGCCCTTAAACCATTTATCGATCGCCAATATGAACGTCAACGATAAGCTCCAGACTATTTTAACCGAGTTGCGAGATCAATTTGAGCTCCTGTATGGCGATCGGCTGACCAAAATGATACTATACGGTTCCCAAGCGCGCGGCGATGCCCATCCCGACTCGGATATTGATGTTTTGGTGGTTCTCAAAGCACCAGTCCAAATCGGTGAAGAAATCGATCGAACTATCCCAATTGTAGCAGATTTATCCCTACAAAATGACGTAGTAATTAGCTGCAACTTTATGAATGAGGAACGGTTTACTAATTATCAAGGCCCTTTGCTCAGAAATATTCGTAGAGAGGGAATTTTAATATGACACCCGATCAATTAAACTTACTTCTGAAAGCTCGTCAAAGCCTTTCAGCAGCAAGATTGATGTTGGATAGTGAATATCCAGATTATGCAGCTTCTCGCGCCTACTACACGATGTTTTATATTGCTGAAGCATTTCTAGAGGGTGAAGGATTATCTTTTTCCAAACATTCCGCAGTTATCAGCGCCTTTGGCCGAGAATTTGCTCGTACAGGAAGAGTACCTGTAAAATTTCACCAATTCTTAATTAGATCGCAGGAATTGCGAAATGCTGGAGATTATGGCGAAATGAATGCTGTAATGGGTAATCAAGCAGCAGATTCGATCGCCCAAGCTGAAGAATTTCTCGAATTAGCTCAAAATCTGATTGGCCCTCTACCGCCGCCTTAAATACCAATTCTGAAAGTTAGCGCTCAATCTTTCATATTTAGCCTATCATCTGTAGGGAAACGGCACTGCCGTGTCCGGCGAAGGACTATGCCAATCAAAGATAAAAAATTGTAGCGTGTGTCGCCCTTGAAAATCTCTGAATAAAAATCGACAATCTCACAGCGACGCACCAGCCTACACAGTCTAAACAACCCTCCGTTTCACTCCGCCCAATAATTTTGTGATAGCAAGATGTTGCATAATTGCTATCACAAAAATCAGTCCTGGATGCACCACCATCTAAGAAACCGGGTTTTTTACTTAATCTGTGGACTACACCGAAAGATTTTCGGAAAAAACCCGGTTTCTGGCCAACCGTGCGTAAGTTGTGAAAGTATTTGACTCAGATGAACTCAGCGAATTGATTGCTGAATTAGAAAGCGCTATACTACACATAGATTGACAAGCTAAGTTCATGGAGACACAAAAACTATGCTAAGTGAATCTTCGCGCCTTGTTTACGGCGATGAATTAATTACCGCAACGGAATTGAACCAACAACCGCATCGAGTTCTGGATTTGGCGATGGAGCACCCTGTCACTATCACTCGTAATGACCAGCATTTTGCTTTGTTGCGCCGCGAAGAAATGGCGCTGTGGGTAAAAGCTGCGACGCTTTCTTTGACTGTATTTGAGGTGACGGCGGCTGCTTACCGGCTGCGATTGGGAGAAGCGATTAGTTCTGAACATCCCTATCAGTGGCTGACAGTATTTGACTCAGATGAACTGTGCGAATTGATTGCTGAATTAGAAAAAACTTACCGACTTGCTGAATCGGAACCTGGGGCGTGGAGTCTGATTGAGATTGTAATTCATGAATGGCATGAAAGCGCTAAAGCAATTTCTAGCCCGGTACTTGCAGCAGCTTTCAGCGATGAAATTGACGAAGTTTTGCTAACACCTCCTCAAAGAGAAAGCACTACTGAATCGACTCAGTTATGACGCAAATTCCACCCACTCCAGATGATTCTGAAAGCGGGGTTTCTTCTGAAGAAGTTTCCGCACCTGTACCCGTGATTTCTGAGTGGGTAATCCCGCCTGAAGAAGCACTTACAGCACCTCTAACACCCGTATCTGCTAAAGAAAACGCAACCGATGTTATCCTGCAATTATCTGAATCGCCCTGGTTAGTAGTAGCGAAAAACAGACGGGTTAACCGGGATTGGGAGGCTTTATTGTTACGTGCTCCTGAGAATACTCGTCGCTGCTATCAGGATTTATGTACTAGCCCGATGGTGAGAAAACCTAAGAGAGTTTTTCCGTTAAAAGGCAAACTTTATCAAGGTGCGTGGGAATATGAAGTAACAAGTTCAGACAGAGTATTTTATGTGCCGGATGAAGACAAACGCAAAGTGCTTGTTTACTATGCAGGAAAACATCCTAAGTCAGCGCCAACTCCTCCGTAAATAAACCGGGTGGTTGAAACCGCGCGGTTTTAATTTACCCGTGATTTCCCCCTTGTTTTTCCCCCACAAAGAATGTAAAATTCTAAAAACATGGGTTGTAAGCAATGAACGAAGCACGCCGCCAAGCCTATCAAAATCTGATTGAATCTCTCGTCACCTGTCCCAGCGACGAACGAATCGAGATCCTGCAAGCTAACCTAGAATTAATAGATGAGGATTTTGCCCAATATTTGCGAGAGTGGGCAACTGAAACTCTGGCAACCTTGGATGCAAAACAAGCATACAATCGTGCTAATTTTTTATGCAATTTGGGTATGAGTTTTTATAAGTTGCGTCAAGGCAGTTGGGCAAGTAATTTAGAGGTTAGTATTGCTTGTTTGGAGATAGGATTAACTGTTGTCACCCGCGAAGCTGACTCGGAAAAGTGGGCAATGTTTCAATTATGTGTGGGAACTTTCTACCACAACAGAATCAGAGGGGAAAAAGCCGAGAATCTCGAACTGGCGATCGCAGCTTTTCAGGCATCCTTGGAAATTTACACC
>NZ_JAUBVZ010000014.1:0-58669 GCF_036702805.1 Microcoleus sp. A006_D1 | reverse complement strand
ATAATTTGGCGAGTGCGTACTTCTACAGAATCAGAGGGGAAAAAGCCGAGAATCTCGAACTGGCGATCGCAGCTTTTGAGGCATCCTTGGAAATTCGCACCCGCAAGGCATTTCCTCAAGATTGGGCAGGAACTCAAAATAATTTGGGGACTGCCTACCACAACAGAATCAGAGGGGAAAAAGCCGAGAATCTGGAACTGGCGATCGCAGCTTTTGAGGCATCCTTGGAAATTCACACCCGCGACGCATTTCCTATAAATAATGCTAACACCTTATATAGTCTCGGAGTTACCTACCAGGATAATTCCCAACTCCCAGAAGCTTACAATACCTTTAACTCTGCCATCGAGACGGTCGAATTAATGCGGAGTGAAATCATTATCGGCGGCGAAGCAGACAGACAGAAATTAGCAGAAGAATGGAATAAACTTTATCAGTCAATGGTAGAAGTTTGCCTAGACATGAAAAACTCCACAGCCGCCCTAGAATACATCGAACGCAGCAAAACCAGAAACCTCGTAGAATTATTTCACAAAGTCCGCAGCATCCCCAGCCAAGTACAGCGGATTAGTTTTGCAGAAATTCGCAGCCTCTTAGCTGAAAATGAAGCAATTTTAGAATGGTACATTACTTACAATGGCTTTAAAGTTTTCATTATAACCCGCGACTCTCCTCAACCGGATGTCTGGCAATCTTCCTATCAAGACTTGCAAGCATTACAAAAGTTACAACAGGAATATCTCGACGATATCAAAGATGAGGAAAAATACGACAACTGGAAAAACCAACTAGACAGCCGCCTGGAAAAATTAGCCCAGATTCTGCACATCGACGAAATAATTTCTCGCCTCCCCGAAAACTGCCAAAAATTAATCTTAGTTCCCTTCCGATACTTGCACCTATTCCCCCTACACGCCCTCACCAGCAGCCTAGAAAAAGCAGACAAAACCGTAGAAACTGGATGTCTTCTCGAACTTTTCCCAGGCGGCGTGAGATACACTCCCAGTTGCCAACTTTTGCAATTATCTCAGCGGGTAAAGCTGACAGCAGAAGACACATCACCCCGCAAATTTTTTGCCATCCAAAACCCCACAGAAGATTTAGACTTCACCGATATCGAAGTCGAAGCCATTGCCAAATCCTTCACTCCCGCCGAAGTATTGAGTAGGCAAAACGCCAGCAAAACAGGATTGCAACAACAAATTGCCAGCTTGCAAAATGCCGACATCGCCCACTTTTCCTGTCACGGCTTCTTCGACTTTCTCAATCCCGAAAAATCCGCATTAATCCTAGCCGGCGCAAAGATAACCCCCCTTAATCCCCCCTTGGTAAGGGGGGAGACAAGAGAAGATTTCCCCTTGGTAAGTGGCGATACAACAGAAGATTTCCCCTTGGTAAGTGAGGAGACAGAAGGTAATCAAACTCCCCCCCTTAGCAAGGGGGGGCTGGGGGGGGTTCCCTCCGAGAATAAAAGTTACATTCGTTCCCGCCGAGGCGAAACCTTCGACATCACAGAATGCCTGACTCTGACAGAAATCTTTGATTTGCAGTTAAGTAAGTGCCGTTTAGTAGCGCTTTCTGCCTGCGAAACAGCGTTAACCGATGCTAGAAATACCACAGATGAGTATATCGGATTGACTAGCGGTTTTTTCTATGCCGGGGCGACGAGTGTACTCAGCACTTTGTGGGCTGTCAATGACGTATCTACGGCGATTTTAATGATAAAATTTTATGAACTTTTGGGTTCAGAAAGTCGGCCCGCTGTGTCTATCGCTTTGCGCGAGTCTCAGTTGTGGCTGCGGGATTTAAGCGTCGGAGATTTGCTAAAATGGGTAGCAGCCTCGGAGTTGCTGAATAGCGCACACAAGGAGAAAATTCAAAACAGATACAGGCGCGGTTTCAAACAGGATTATCAACCTTACCAATCTCCTATGTACTGGGCACCTTTCTGCGCGGTTGGACAATAAGCGTTGGTATCAGAAACCGGGTTTCTTCCGAGATTTTCTGTTTCACTTTAGATTTATCGCAAGAAACCCGGTTTCTTGGCCACCGAGTTGAGGGCTTACTCACCAGGATTCAGAAACCGGGTTTCTTCCTAGATTTTCTGTTCCACTTGAGATTTATCGCAAGAAACCCGGTTTCTTTGACCTTAGTGCTAAATTTAGAAAACGATAACCTTACTATAATTCAAAGAGAAATCAACCATGACAGACGACGAAAAGTTTATTTCAGGTTTCCTGCAAGTCTTTGAAACTAAACCCGAATTATTTGAACAATTCGGGGCGGTTGACGCTTTAGCAAATCTCAACAACACGATATCCCAGATGGCGGATTCATCCAATCAGGAAGTAGCCGATGCCATTGGCAATTGGTGTGAAGACTATCCTGAAATAACAAATGAGATCATTTTAATTGATAGACAAGATGGAAAAGATAGAAAACTCCAGCCGAAAGCCACCAAAATAGAAGGACAAAACGAAAGATTATCAAACCGCTACCCAGAATTACCCGAAAATCTAAAAAAACGAATTCCCAAATCCTAGCCACTGTGCCAATAACATGAGTTACAAAATTTCTGCCCCCAATGTTTATTTATACGCTTTCCAACTGCAAAATGACAGTAAGGGCAGCAATAATCCTCTGTGGAAACACTGCGACAACATCCTCGCCAACTTCACGGATAAAACGGTAACGCCCAATCTAGTTTTCCCCCAAAAATCTCACAGCTACCGCAACGATTTGCTGCCAAATGTCCTCCTGGGATTCACCAGCAATCCGCCCATAGAAGGTTTTGTCCAGCCGCTACAAATTCAAGATAGCTATGCTTTCTGCTTAAATATAGGTTGCCCGGAAGACGGCACGGCTGATAATGAAGATGTCGATTTAATCAAGGAATTCAACCCAAATCAAGCTTTACTTATCAGCGGCGATGACAATTTTTTAGGTCAAACTCTCCTCATCACCGCATGGCTTCCCGAAAACTCATCGGATGATTTAAAACTCCTAAAACCCCTCGCCGATAAATGCCGCAATGCTTTATTCCAAGGTAATTCACTACCTCCATTCTACCGTTCGGGTAAATTATTCGGTAGTCCAATTTTTGAATACGGTTCAATTGCCGATATTGCGAATTACCGCCACCTGATTGTCTGGCTGCTAGCCGAGAAACAAACAGATAAGGATTTTAATACCTGTCAAGAAGAAATACTAGATTTGTTTTTTCACCGCAACAAAATCATCAAAGCTTTTCAAGACAGCCGCAAAGTTTACCATGAACTCGATCGCGAATACGCCGAAATAGAGGACGATATAGAATATCTCCAGCAGCAACTCACCCAAGGGTTCAGTTCATTGGCACCGGAAAAATTGCAGAGTTTTAAGGAACAGCTAAAAGTTCTCCTCCGCAAAGGCTTGTCATATACTCGCCTGCTGCGAAAACTTGAAGATTATGATAATTGTATTGCGATAAATCTTAACAATTACACTGACATTTTGCAGAAAATTTGTGATATACTAGGAACCGATAAGGAAGAACTATCTATATTAAATGATGTCAGTATAAAAATAGATAAGGAAGAACTATCTATATTAAATAATTTCAGTATAAAAACTGCTCCTTATTTCCGATCGCAAATTGCAGGAGATTTAGGATACTTCCGCCACGGGACAGACTTAATCGAACAGGCGATCGCCTCAATCCGCGGCATAGTAGAAATAGAACAAGCCAAGAACGATCGCACAAACCAGATCGCACTCCGCAAAAGCGAGGAAGAAGAGAAAGATCGGGACGATCGCCTAGAAAGCACAGTACAGGCGATCGGCGTAGGTTTAGCAGCCGGAGGCATCGCAGCATCCAGCGGTACAGACAAACTCTTCGAGACAGTCCAAAACCATCAAATCCCAGTTGTCATGCACCTGCATCCGTTTGCATTCTCGTTTTTATTGAGTTGTGCGATCGCCCTTTTCGCAGCCGGCATCACTTGGTGCGTGACTAAACCGAAAAAAAACGACCAAAATCAAACAGGTTCGTAGATAACACGGCCAATTTTAACCGCCCACTCTTCAACCCGCGGAGGCGGGTTTTGTCTGTGTAGACGCGATTTCAATCGCCGTCTTCAATCGCATCTTCAACCGACATCTTCAACCGCCAACTCTTCTATTTCAATCTTTTTCAATCGCCGTCTTCAACCGCTACAAACCCAATTACCAAGGACTCCCAATCATCACAAAAGCCGACCAATAATAAGGATGCGACAACTTCAAATCAGCAAATCCTTGCAAAGATTGCGGCAACTCCACCCCCTCACCCCGACTCGAACCCCGCAATCGGCCGCCCTCCAAACGCACATCTCCCCGCAACATCGCAATCTGCGCTTGTCGCAGCGCCGCCGCCTTAATTGGCGCAGTTTTCAACTGCTGATAAAACTCATTCATCAATCCCAAAGTACCCTCATCCGAAACATACCACAAACTCCCCAAAGCCGTTTGCACCCCCGCTTGCAGCGCCAATCCCCCAAAACCCAACTCCGCCTGTGCATCACCCACCGCAGTCCGACAAGCACTTAAAACTAATAGATTCACCTGCGGATTATTCAATCTCAAATCAGGCAATTGATTTAGCCTCAACCGACTATCCCATAACTGAATAAAAGAATTAGTCGGTGCACCAGGCCGAAATTCGCCGTGAGTAGCTAAGTGAATAATCCCAAAAGGTCGGCTTTGATGCTGTCGTTTCAAATTATCGTAAGTGAAACCCTCATTTAGAAAACTAACTCCAGGCCACTCTCGCGAAATAGCTGCTATTTCCGCAGGAACCGCTGGTAAAGGATTCAACTCCGAAAATTGCGACGCGCCCATTGCTAAAACTTCAGATTTTCTGATATCTACGTAGCGAGTATCTGTTAAATTAATGCTGGGCATCAGGCTGAGACTGTATTTTTCCACCAAAAATTGCTTTCCATCGTGCAAAGCAGCAAACGGCATACCTCTCAAACCCCGATCGACCACAAAGGAAATAGTATCCGTTTCGCACTTGGTCAAATCCTTCTCCAAAGGCTCAACCATCCACTTATAAAGCTTTTGGGCTGATGGTAGATAACTCGTAGTAGCCCGCACCCCAGGCTTAGTAATCTCACCCCTGAATTCAGTGACAACTTTCAGCAATTCTTCCCGGTTTGCTTCCGACACGCTTTTGTGAACCACTGCACCGCAAGAATCTACTAACATTAAATCTAATTTGTCCGATCGCGAAAACAGATAAATTAAACTAGGTTTCGTGCCCGTTTCTGCGCCCACGGATGCTAACTTTTTTTTGATGTCGTCTGGAGACAGCAACTCGTCGCTGCTGTTAAGGCCGAAATATTCCTGGAATTCTTGGCTAAAAGATTTGTCCAGCAGAGACAAAGCTGCCGATATTTTGCCAGCATCAATGTTCTTGGCGATGTCGCTGCGAAATGCTGATTGAAAAACTGGTTCTCTGGCATTTGCACCGATTAAATTTTTCAATCCTCTCGGAGATTGCATTCTTTCCGGCGGCATCCTTTCTCCGGGTTTTCCTATATCTCGCGATATACTATTTTGGTTCTGCTGCTGTTCGGGGGTAAAGGGTTGGTTGGGTTCGGGAAAAATCCGCCCTCTATCTGATGGCGAATTCGGATTGTTGGGATTATTTGGATTATTCGGACTGTTAGGATTGTTGGGATTATTGGGATTATTTGGATTATTCGGATTGTTGGGATTATTGGGATTATTTGGATTATTCGGATTGTTCGGATTGTTCGGATTGTTCGGATTGTTCGGATTGTTCGGATTATTCGGATTATTTGGATTATTCGGATTATTCGGATTGTTGGGATTGTTAGGATTGTCGGGATTATTCGGATTGTCGGGATTATTCGGATTGCCGGGAATAGTTGGTTGGTTGGTAGTGACGATCGCACTATTGCCCTGAGTGTAAGAATTTATGAAAGATTGACCCTCAGTAATCGTACCAGAAGTATTGCTGGCGATCGCCCCAGCAGTCCCGTTAACCGTCGCATCTCCCACCCCAAAAGGTATCGGCGGATTGACATCGCCGCCCCCGTGGCGGATGGTAACAGTACCGGGTTGATTGCCGCCAAGCGTTGAGATACTCACAGGAGTGCCATTTTGGTCAAAAGTACCAGTCACTCGCACTAAACCCGGAGTCCCGATATTCACCGTACCGCCCGGAGCATTGACCGATGCAATGCTAATATCATTTTGAGCATTAATATTTACCGTAGAAGTACGATTGCGTCCAAAAATATTAACATTTATTGCCTCAGTTCTGATTTGCCCTCCCGCTAAAATCCCCACAACTTCCGCAGCATTTATATTCCCCGTGGTGACATTTCCCCGGCGGCTATTAACATCAACAGCAACTCCCTGCAAATTACCCGCAGTCACATTTCCCGCAGCTTGTAAAATGACATTTCCCGTTGACAAAGTATTGCCGATCGCAATATTTCCACCGCTATTAACATCAACAGAAACCCCTTGCAAATCCCCAGCAGTAAAGTTACTTAATGTTCTCGCAACAATACTGGCAGCAGGAGCATCAATCGCTGCCACGCTAATATTATTTTGGGCGCTCAGAGTTACCGCCGACAGGGGATTGACTGCGCCTGTGGGGGCGCGAGTGATATTAACTATCCCTGCTTGAATTTGGTTCCCCGCCGAAATTACAAGTTTTTCGGAAGCGGTTATATTACCAGCGGTGACATTTCCGGTAGTGCTATTAAGATTAATCCCAACTCCCTGCAAATTCCCTGCATTTAAATTGCCAGAAGCGGTCAAATCCACATTACCTGTAGCATTAGTATTACCAGCAGCAACAGTTCCAAAATTGCTGGCAACATTAACTCCGATACCCTGCAAAGTTCCAGAATTTACATTTCCCGCAGCCCTGACATTGATATTTCCCGTTGACGAAGTATTCGCAGTGGTAATATTCCCCGTATTGCTGCTAACATCAACGGCTCCCCCTTGCAAATTTCCGGCATTTAAGTTATTGGTTGCTCTCAAAGCAATTGTAGCAGTGGGAGCATTAACCGATGCCACGTTAATATTAGTTTGTGCGTCTAGATTGACTGTCGGAACGATCGCACTAACTGCACTTCCGGCGGCCCGATTAACAGTTATTGGCGCTGTGCTGATTTGCTGTCTTGCTAAAATTCTCACATCTCCCGTACTTGCGATCGCACCCGTAGCGACACTCCCGTTGCTGCTGGTAGCCCTGACAGTCGCACCCCTGAGATCCCCTACGGTTAAGTCGCCCGAAGCTGCCAAAGTGAGATTCTCGCTGGCTGTAACGTTGACGGGTGTTGTATTGGGGACAATTGTATTGGGTTCTCTCAACACTCCCACAGCGCCCGAGTTGCTGGTAACATTAACTTGAGAACCCTGCAAAGTCCCAAAATTCACATTGCCGGCTGCTGTAATGTCGATCGCCCCAGCATTCCCAGTGTCGATCGCACCCGTTACGATATTACCCCCAGTCGTATTCAGAGTAATATTGCCGTTGATATCACCGCGAGAGATGTCACTTGTCAATATAATATTGTTAACAGCTTGAATATTAATTGTCGAACTCGACGTTAATCTGCCCCCAACCACTACTCCAGCTTCCCTGCTTTCGAGGCTAATTTGTCCGCCATTAATATCTCTAGTCGCCACATCTCCCGTCGCCGACAAAATAACCGGCCCGCCTGCTACAATATTTTCCACAGCAATCAAATTTCTGTTAAAAACAGGTTCCGCAGTGAAATTTGTATCCTCACCTAAACTGTCAGGAGAAACATTAACAGGGTTTGTCAAATTTGCCACACCCGCCCGCAGAATCAAAGCCGGACTCCTGGTTAAAATCGCAATATCCGGGTCGTCGAAATTGACATTTTCAGTCCGCAATGCCACATCCGGGCCAGTAATTGTAATATCCTCACCAATAATACTCCCCCTCGCCTCCACTTTCAGCGAAACCCCGGTATAATCTCCAAAGAAAACATCACCTTCGGAACTGATAATCGGGTCAAATAAACTCACAAAATTTCCCGGCATTCCTGACAGATTGCGCACCGAAAAATTGCCCCTCGAAGCAAAGTGAGTATCCCCCGAAATCACGCCGTTGCTAACTAAACTCAAATTGCCACCGCTTTGAAATTGCGCGGGAAGAGATAAGCCGCCCGTGGCGTTTACGGTGAGAATGTCGATCGCGCGATCGGCCCTAATCTCTAAATTCCCCCCAGCCCTCGCCAAAAACGGATTCTGCACGCTGTCGCGAACCCGCACCGCATCCCGTGCCAACAAGCTCAAATCCCCCGCAGTTTGCAGCCTAGCACCCGCTAACGTGAGATTTCCCGCAGCCCATAAATTCGCACTTCCCGCATTCACCTGCGGCAGCACAGACATATTCCCAGCAGCAATCGCCACATCCCCAGAATTCACCTGCAAACCAGAACCCACAAGCTGCACGCTACCATCAGCAGCAACCGCAACACCCGCCGCCTGATTTTGCCCAGAACCTGTCAGCAACTGCGGCAAAGAAACAGGATTTAAAGTTTGTTGAGAATTACCAAAATTTCCGCCCGTTGCTATTTCCAAACTCAACAAATGCCCCGGTTGACTGATCCGTAAAATATTCTCACCCGGAACAGCAGCAACCGTAATTTGCCCGCCCGGTGCCGACAACTGCCCCGTACTCACAACCGTACCGCCTAGCAAACTCAAACTCTGCCCCGGACTCACAGCCAAATTGCCAGCATTAACAATACTTCCCGGTTGAGTCCCTCCAAAATAAAAAGCATTTGGCGTGCCAACTAACGCGCTAAAATTATTTGTACCAGCAGCATTAAACCAATTAGAACCAAAACCAACACCATTAGCAGTAGTCGCAGTGAAAGCCGCCGGCACATTCAAACTCGCGTTCGGCCCAAACACAATCCCCGCAGGATTAATTAGAAACAGATTAGAATTGCCGCCCGTGACAGTAATTAAACCATTAATTAGCGAAGGGTTCCCGCCAGCAATGCGAGCTAATATATTTTGAATAGCCGAATTAGTCAAAAAATTAGCAATCTGACCTTCATTCAAGCCGAACTGCCCAAAACTGTGAAAAAGATTCGCCCCGTCTCCCGACAAACTGCCGCCGTTGATATCGTAGCGGTTGCCGGTGCGGGTGACAGCCGTGCCAGTACCGTCAGCAGCAGGCACGACTGTTTGCGCCTGCGCGAAAGTATTAAAAATTAACAAAGAAAACGGACAAATAAATAGCCCGACCTTTTTAATCTTTAAGTTGGCGTTTTTCATGGCAGCTACAGTTGATCGCAATTTTCCTCAATTATCGCACCCGCGAACAGAATAATCGCAAGTAACAAATTAATTGCTCATGACAACTCCCAAAATCAAAAGCTTGTACACAGACGGCGCTTGTTCTGGCAACCCGGGCCCCGGCGGCTGGGGTTCAGTCGTTTGCTTCGCCGACGGCAACTGTCACGAACTCGGGGGCGCAGACCCTCAAACCACCAACAACCGCATGGAAATGCAGGCTGCCGTCGCTGCCCTCGAATTTTTTGCCAATTCCGGTCAAACGGAACCAGTCACCCTTTACACGGACAGCGAATACGTTAAAAACGGCATCACCAAATGGATTCAAGGCTGGAAAAATAAAGGCTGGAAAACTTCGACAGGCAAAGATGTCGTCAACCAAGACCTCTGGCACCTGCTAGATAAGCTGAATTCGCGACAAGTCAAGTGGGAACACGTCCGCGGCCACTCCGGCGACTTCTATAACGACAGGTGCGACGAAATCGCCCGCAACTTCTCCCACAATCTCACTCCCCAACTGCAACAGCATCCACCAACAGCAGACGAGGCTGGGGCGAGCGCGGCGACACCGCCCCTCGGTTCGGAAAACCCAATTGTTTTGGCAGAAACGGACGCAACTGGTAACAAAACGATAGAATCCTATGTCATAACTTCTGACCTTCCGATCTCCAACTCTACCATGATGGATTCAACTGCCGATACCCTGGAGAACTTGCCCCGCGAGGTGAGGGTTCAGGAACTTCGCAATCTGATCGAAACCTTGCACATCGCCGATGAAGTGGCCACCAAAGGCTACTTGATTACCAGTTCTGAACTGGCTGATTTGATGGATGTAAATGCCAGCGCTGTCACCAGTCGCGGAGACAACTGGGTTTGGCGCAATTGGGTAGTTTCGCGGGTGCGCCGCGAGGGCAACCAAATTCTCTGGCAATTAGAGAGAATCGACCACGTAAGTACAACGGATTAGTCGTCACTCATCAGTCATCACTCATCAGTCAGATTCTGACAAGTGCCTTCTGCCTGCGGCGATATCTAGGACTAATTCCCAGAACTCTAACGGTAGGTGCGCGCTGCGCACCTTACCCATTTCAAGATATTATAAGTTGACAGTTGACAGTGGACAGTTGACAGTTGCATAACCCGAATCAAACCATTGATGCAGTACGGGTATCGGCTCTATTCATGAAGTTATTTATGTCCTCACCGATGTGGCGGTTGCTATAAAAATAATTTCACCTATAATTAACAAAGACAAACAAATCATGAATATACAGTGAAAAACCAGAGTTTGCTCGGTTTGATCAACTGGCTGCAACCCAAACCAGAAACCGTTTTGCTGTGCCACTCAATTGCAGCAGCTTCTGACATGGCATTTATGCTCAACGGTGAGTGGGATGGGTGCAATAGTTTGGTTCTTCCTAAATGTGACAAGGTAGCAATTGAAGCAGCCGCTAGTTTGCTGGAGACATCGTGGTGCTACCAAAATGCTTGCGAAACAATTTTAGTTCGGCTGCCTGTTGACGAATTTCTGCGCCGTTACGCCCTGGGAGAAAGATTTTTTATTAATGCTAACTTGAGATGCGCCCAATTGCGTGAAGTTTGCTTGGAAAACATTGATTTGAGTTATGCCAAATTGAATTTGGCTGACCTGGGCGGCACTAATTTAAGCAAAGCAAACTTAACAGCAGCACAGATGAAAGTAGCAAATTTGAGTGGCAGCAACTTGAGTGGAGCGCAATTTGTTAGGGCTAATTTAGCGGGAGCTAATTTATCAGATGCCAATCTCAGAGGTGCAGATTTGAGTTATGCAGATTTAAGCAATGCTAACTTTAAAAATGCAGATTTAAGAGGTGCAAATTTAGGGAGAGCAGACTTAAGAAAAGTTTGCTTAAATGAGGCGATAGTTGAGTAAAATAAGTTGAGCGCCGACATTCAATTATTAATACCCCGCGTTTCTATTTCGTAGTGCCCGATCACAGTCCGCAACCGGAGAGCGGACACCAGGACGCACTACAAACCGGTGCGTTCGTAGTGCCCGATCACAGTCCGCAACCGGAGAGCGGACACCAGGACGCACTACAAACCGTTTTAAGAACACAACCTTCAAGTCCAGATATTTTATGCACATTGCAACTGTGATCGGCCCAACGGGGCGACTCAATCTCACCGACACGGGCGCGGCAAGCAGCGCAGCACCACCAGCCGTCCCCCTCCTGTTAGTACACGGTATGGCATACGATCTCGGAGTGTGGAACGAGACGATCGCACTTTTGCGCGCCAATCTCGGCCAAAACCAGCGCATTCTGGCGATCGACCTCCGGGGCCACGGCGCCTCCGATCCCCCAGCAGACGGCGATTACACCCCCGATAGCTGCGCCGCCGACATCCTCGCCGTCCTCGACAAGCTGGAGATCCCGCAAGTAGCCCTTGTCGGGCATAGCTTCGGCGCCCTTGTCGTCCTCGCCACCGCAGCCGCCGCCCCAACGCGGGTGACGCGCATCATCCTCGCCGATCCTCCCGGTGACTTTAACTACCTGCCGCCCTCCGTGTACGAAGCACAGATGGTTCCCTTCCTCGCAGCGCTGGCGGGCGACGGCTACCGCGCCGCAGCAGAGGAAAAATTCGCCCAAGCCCTCGAAGGCGGTACTCCTGCGACGCGCGAAACCACGATCGCACGCCTCGCAGCCACGCCGCGCGATCGCCTGATCGGTATGTACAAAGGTATGTTTGCCTGCGATGCCGTCGGTGCGATCGATCGCATCCTTGTAACTCCTGGCACCCAAATCTCAGCAGTCCTCGCGCCGTCCAACTCCTGGCCTTTCAGCCTCCACGTACTCCGCCCCCAAATTGCCACCACCGTCATACCAGAAACCAGCCACTGGTTGCAACTTGATGCGCCTGTTCCCTTCGCGGAAGCCGTGACAGCGGCCTTGATTAGTCAGTAGTCAGTTGTCAGTTGTCAGTCGTCATAAGTCCATTGAAATTATCTGCGTTAGTCAGCCTTCATCTGCGGTTGACCGATCGATCGAAGATTTATCTATTCAAATAACTCATTCCCAAAACCGATCCGGCAATCATCCAACAAAGCATCAAGTTTTTCAGCAACTTTCCACGGATTTCGACCTTTGAAAACAGCAAAAATTGCAGCTTCATAGGGATTTCTACCAGTTTTTTTGACAGCCGCGATCGCCTCTTGGTTAGAAAAACCCCGCCCGCAGACCAACCAAGCAGCCAAGACGTGTCCTGTGCGCCCAATCCCACCGCCACAGTGAACTACCACCCGATCGCCCGTGCTATTTGCAGATGCCAAAAACGGTAAAATGCGATCGACTAAAATTTCGCGATCGGCCAATTCAAAATCTGCGATCGGTGCCCAGCAGATGCGATCGCACCCAAAGATTTTTCGGTAGGTTCCCAGCAAGTCTGAGTAGCGGATGAGCTTACGATGAGGAAGCAAGCAGCAAACTCGATCGACCTTCTGGCACCGCATAAAATCAATCCATCGAGCAACTTCCTCATCGCGGTATCCCGGTTTTGCCGCACCAAACACAATTAATTCATGCTCCGAAGCCGCCGCGAACTTGTGCATTAACCCTAAATTAAAATGCTAATTAGCTTACAATTATATAGGATTTTTAACTGCTTCATCTGTGGTTGAGCAAGCTCTTAAATCAAAAATTCGTCGCTCGCCGATATATTCAGACACGGCACAATCAGCGTGCACCCTGGGTGACAACCTCTGCTGCTTCCTGTTGATATAGCAACCGCCACGTCGGTGAGGACATAAATAACTTCATGAATAGAGCCGATACCCTTACTGCATCAATGATTTGATTCGGGTTATGCAACTGTCCACTGTCCACTGTCAACTGTCCACTGTCAACTGTCCACTGTCAACTGTCAACTGTCAACTGTCCACTGTCAACTGTCCACTGTTAATACATATTGTTGAGCGATCGCGCCAGCCCAGGATCGCCACCTGTGAACTCCTGCACCGCAGGGCCCGCCACCTCCCCGGCAACAAACACCCGCCCAACTGGGATCGGGAAGCTGTAATCCGCTACAATCCAGTTTGGTAAAGAATTTTTACAAGTTCACTGCCCATTACAGCCGTTTCGACCTGTACTACCCAACCTGCGTGAAAATATGGATTTTGCTACTCTTGCCGCCCAGCTAAATGCTGGAACTATCTTGCCAGAGGGAATTGTCATCATCACCCTCTTGGTGGTTCTCGTCGGCGATTTAATCGTAGGCCGCAGTTCCTCTAATTGGACTCCCTACGTTGCCGTTGCGGGTTTGCTGGCCGCCGTCGCTGCCTTGTGTTTGCAGTGGGATAACGTTGATACCATCTCGTTTCTGGGCGGTTTTAACAGCGATGCCTTGAGTTTAGTGTTTCGCGGCATTATCGCTTTGACTGCGGCTGTCACTATTTTGATATCCGTCCGCTATGTACTACAAACGGGTACTGCTTTAGCGGAATTTATCGGCATTTTGCTCACCGCTACTTTGGGGGGAATGTTCCTCAGCGGCGCTGATGAATTGGTGATGATTTATATTTCGTTGGAAACTCTGAGTATCTCGTCTTATTTGCTGACGGGTTACACAAAACGCGATCCGCGTTCCAATGAAGCTGCTTTGAAATATTTGTTAATTGGTGCGTCTTCTTCGGCGGTGTTTCTTTACGGTTTGTCGCTGCTGTACGGGTTGTCTGGTGGTGAAACTAAGCTAAGTGCGATCGCAGCCAACCTTTCTACTGTTAATAGCGGTCAATCTCTCGGTTTGGTGGTTGCTTTGGTTTTTGCGATCGCCGGTATCGCCTTCAAAATCTCCGCAGTTCCGTTCCACCAGTGGACACCAGACGTTTACGAAGGTTCGCCAACACCCGTTGTCGCCTTCCTTTCTGTCGGTTCCAAAGCCGCCGGTTTTGCCCTAGCAATCCGGTTGTTAACAACAGCTTTCCCCGCACTTATCGAACAGTGGCACTTCGTATTTACAGCCTTAGCCATACTCAGCATGGTGTTGGGCAATGTGGTTGCCCTCGCCCAGACTAGCATGAAGCGGCTTTTAGCTTATTCGTCGATCGCCCAAGCCGGATTTGTGATGATTGGTTTAGTTGCAGGCACAGAAGCCGGTTACTCCAGCATGATATTTTATCTGTTGGTTTACGTGTTTATGAACTTGGGCGCTTTCGCCTGCATCATTCTGTTTTCCCTGCGGACTGGAACCGACCAAATTAGCGAATACTCGGGTTTGTATCAAAAAGACCCGCTGCTAACTTTAGCCTTAAGTATTTGCCTGCTTTCTCTCGGCGGAATTCCGCCCTTGGCTGGATTTTTCGGCAAAATCTATCTGTTCTGGGCTGGCTGGCAAGCTGGACTTTACGGCTTAGTTATCTTGGCATTAATTACCAGCGTAATTTCGATTTACTACTACATCCGCGTCGTCAAGATGATGGTAGTAAAAGAACCTCAAGAGATGTCGGACGCGGTGAAGAATTATCCCGAAGTTCGCTGGAACCTTCAAGGAATGCGGCCTTTGCAAGTCAGCGTTGTACTGACTTTGGTTGCGACAACTTTGGCGGGTATTCTGTCGAATCCTTTGTTTAATTTGGCTAATGATGCTGTTACCAAAACTCCCATGTTGCAGTCGGCATTGAGTCACGTCCAACCTGTTGTAGCTACTGCTGCGAAAATCGAATCTAATTCGTTTTCTAGCCAGGATTAATTTTACCTGGTTTTGAAAGCTTAAAAACGCCTAACTATGTGAAGTTGGGCGTTTTTTTATTGTTGTGATATACTGTTAGTTATGATTTTTAACCGCAGATGTAGGCAGATTAACGCCGATAAAAGTGGGTAATTGAGAATGACTAAAGAACACCTATACCGCATCAATACTGTTTGGACTGGTGCCACTCAAGGTTCTACTTCATCTTACGAGGCTTATTCTCGCGAGTATGCCATAAATATTGAAGGTAAGCCGCCATTTGTGGGTTCAGCAGACCCGACTTTTCGGGGCGATGCTGCGCTGTACAATCCCGAAGATTTGCTTTTGATGGCACTGTCAGCTTGCCATATGTTAAGCTATCTTGCTTTATGCGCTCGTGCTGGGATTCGGGTGATTTCTTACTCGGATGCAGCGACGGGCAAGATGGCACAAAAAAATGGCAAGATTCGGTTTACTGAAGTGATTTTGCATCCCATCGTCACAATTGAAGCTGGTGACGATTTGGAAAAAGCCCGCAGTTTGCATGACAACGCACATCATGTTTGTTTTATTGCTAATTCGGTGAATTTTCCGGTGCTGCATGAGGCAAAAATGTTAGTAAAAAATCAGCCAAAGTTTTATACTCCAGATGAGTATCGACTGTTAGAGGAAACTGCTGAGTTTAGAAATGAATACCGCGATGGAGAAATTGTACCAATTGCAGGCAGCACGATTGATCGCAGCCAGATTAAAGGCAATATCTTTGCTGGTTTGGATACTGATTTGCAGGGGAAGAATGCAGAAGTATTTATCAGCGGTTTGCGGTTGTGGATTCCTCGATACCGACAGGGAACTTATCCTGATATTATGATAATTGAAGGAGAACCTGCTTTGACGGAAGGACGGAATGATGAAATACTAAATCCTGTGTTGATTGTAGAAGTGCTTTCTAAGTATAGCGAGGATGTTAATCGAGAGGATAAGTTTCGGTTTTATCGATCGATTCCTGAATTCCGCGAGTATGTATTAGTCAATCAATCCGAATTCTTAGTCGCACAGTATATTAAAAATGAATCTAATCAATGGTTGTTTCAGGAATATGAGGGAGAAGCGGCAATAGTTTCTTTCGCAGCGCTGGGAGTGCAAATGTCTATGAGCGAGATTTACAATAAAGTAGTATTTGAAACCGAGGAAATAGAAGTGCAGCAGTAATTAGGTTCGTAGTGAGGACTTTAGTCCTCAGAAAAAGCAAACCCTGTAACAAAAAAACAAAATAGGTTCGTAGTGAGGACTAAAGTCCTTCTTTTACAGAGGACTAAAGCCCTCACTACAAACACCTACCAAATAGGAATAAAATCGGATGAATGTAATCTGGCTACTGTTAAAAGCTTCTTGGGTAAATGTTTCCATCGCCATCCTCACCGGCTTAATTAGCGGCGGTTGCAGCGCTCAGTTAATTGCTCTCATCAACCGCGCCATCAGCGACAATTCAAATCAGAATTTAGTCTGGTATTTTGCCGGATTAGCAGTTTTGGCTCTCGTCACCGGCGTTATCTCCCAATTTTTGTTAATCTACCTTTCTCAAGAAGCTGTTTACAACCTGCGGCTGAGTTTGAGCCGAGGGATTCTGTCTTCTCCTTTGCGGCACTTGGAAGAATTGGGCGCTAACCGCTTGTTGGCTACTCTCACAGATGACGTGGGAACGCTTTCTAATACTATATTTCTGATTCCTTTTATCTGCGTTGATATGGCCGTTGTTGTCGGCTGTTTATTTTATTTAAGTACGATTTCGGGCGCGGTTTTTGTTGTCGTATTTGCTTTTTTAGGATTGATGATTGGCACGGTGCAGTTGCTGCTCAACAAAATGCGGAAATTCTTCGATTTGGCGCGGGAAGAACAAGATATATTGTTCAAGCATTTTCGGAGCATTACTGAAGGAATTAAGGAACTGAAACTGCATTCGTTGCGCCGTCAGGAGTTTTTTGATGAAGAGTTGCAGGTAAGTGCTGCTGATTCTCGGAATTACAATTTGCAGGCGCTGAATACCGCAGCAGTGGCGACGGGAGTCGGACAATTGCTATTTTTCATGCTAATTGGTTTGCTATTGTTTGCTTTGCCGAAATTTGTGCCAGTTTCTACTTCTGTTTTGTCAGCTTATATTCTGACAAGTACCTATTTGATGTCTCCGTTTCAGAATATTTTGCAAAGGTTGCCACTGATTTTTCGGGCTAATACTTCTGTGGAGAAGATTGAAAAAATGGGATTGGCTTTGGCGAGTCAATCTGAGATAACTGCTGCGCTTCAACCAGTGAAAAATGCTGATTGGAAAATGCTGGAGTTGCAGGGGACTACTCACAGCTATCCGGGAGATAAGGAAGACAGTAATTTTGTTTTGGGCGAAATTAGTTTAAAATTTCATCCGGGTGAATTGGTGTTTATTGTCGGTGGTAATGGCAGCGGTAAGTCTACTTTTGCTAAGTTACTTACTGGTTTGTACATTCCTGAATCGGGAGAGATTCTCCTAGATGGACAGCCGATTGGCAATGAAAATAGAGAGTGGTACAGGCAACATTTTTCGGCGATTTTTTCGGATTTCTATCTGTTTGAAAGGCTTTTGGGGATGACTAATCACGATTTGGACAATCAGGCGGCTGAATATCTGCGAGAGTTTCATTTGGATAATAAAGTTCAGGTGAAAGATGGTGTTTTGTCTACTACTGCTTTGTCTCAGGGACAGCGAAAACGGTTGGCTTTGCTGACTGCTTATTTGGAAGATAGGCCGATTTATTTGTTTGATGAGTGGGCTTCGGATCAAGACCCGTTTTTTCGGGATATTTTTTACAAGCAGTTGTTACCGGAGTTAAAGCGGCGAGGGAAAACGGTGTTTGTCATCAGTCACGATGACCGCTATTTTGATTTAGCCGATCGCGCAATTAAACTAGATTACGGTAAAATTGAGTATGACCGACAACATGGATAAGTACCGCATAGTCGCA
The DNA here is from genome assembly GCF_036702805.1 of Microcoleus sp. A006_D1. Lineage (NCBI taxonomy): Bacteria > Bacillati > Cyanobacteriota > Cyanophyceae > Oscillatoriales > Microcoleaceae > Microcoleus > Microcoleus sp. A006_D1. Next base: position 40,628 of record NZ_JAUBVZ010000014.1, on the reverse strand, counting down.
ACTTTGACCGAAAATCAGGTTTCTGACTTGATGGATTTGTACAAAAATGAGTTTTGGTGCGACAACCGGAAGCGGGAGGATGTGGTGAGAATGCTGGCCGCTACTGATGTTACCATTGGTTTGGTCGATGAGGGCGATGGCGTCCCGCCCCGCGAGCTACGGCTAATTGGTTTTACCCGCGTCATCACCGATTTTGTGTACAGGGCGATGATTTTTGATGTGATTGTCCACCCGACACAGAGAAAGAGTGGACTGGGTAGGGTGTTGATGGATGCAGTTGCTAATCATCCCAAACTCCAATCCGTGGAGAATATTAGTCTTAACTGTTTACCGAAAATGATACCATTTTACGAGCGTTGGGGTTTCACGAGTAACGTGGGAGAAATGAAGTATATGCGGCGGCTAAAACCCTGAATTCAGCCAACTCAAAGCCCCAATTTTTCTCGAATTACTTCTGCTTTGAAACCTACTAAAACAGCCGTTCCATCTTTAACAAAAAGAGGACGTTTCAGCAGCATTGCATCCTTAGCAAAAGCTTCCACCCACTGTTCGCTAGTCCAATCTTTCTTCTCGTCGCCCAAAGCGCGGTAAGATTGACCGGAGGTATTTCGCATTGGTTGAAAACCTAACGCAGCTACCCAGTTGTGAATTGTTTCGCGAGTGGGCGGCTGTTCTTTTGTGTTAATGAACTCGTAAGTAACACCACTATCTGTGAGCCACTGGAAAGCTTTTTTGCAGGTGCCGCAGTTGGGAATTCCGTAAACTTGAATTGACATAATATTTGGGAATGGGAAATGTGGCATTGGGCGAAGCGAAGCGGAGGGATTGGGCGAAGCGAAGCGGAGGGATTGGGCATTAGAATCAACACAAATAACAAATAACAAATAACTAATAACCCTTCGGCGGAGTTTATCCTGAGCGTAGCCGAAGGGCTCAGGGCACCGCAAGTAACAAATAACCAATAACCAATAACTAATAACCAATAACTAAGGACTAATGACTAATTTAGCTTGTTGAATCCATTTTTGCACGCGATCGACCGAAGGAGTCAAGTCATTGCGCTGCATTGTCGCTACGTGCAGTCTTAAGATTTGTTGGTGCAATCTTTCGACGGGCATTTGAGCCAATTGAGCCGCAGAAGCAACGCCCGCGTGGAGTAACAGCCCGCAATACTGACAGCCTACACTCGGAATTCGAGCCAAATTTGCCATCGCTACCCATTTATTAACATATCGAATGTCAATCTGTAATTGATGTGCTAGCAACACTTTCGCAGCGGGTGTTTTCGTCATGCGAATTAGTTGGGCGGTTGTGGTGATGCCGCAGTTTTCCAGTTGAGACTGGTTTTCATTGCTCACACCCGGTAAGTGTTCGATCGGCCAGTCCCGTATTTGCACGGAAGTTTTAGGAGCTTTCTGAGAAGTTTTCATATTTTTTTCAGTGAATTTACTTATACTTTAAAGTCTCAAAGATAAAACCGTCAATAGAGGCGATCGCCCTTGTCACCAAATCAACAAAAACCAGACCAACGAATTTATCCGCTCGCGGGGGGATTATCCTTGCTGCATTGCTTTAGCAGTAATGCTTTCAGCATTTTTTGCTTGCAGTCTGGCAAAGTTCATGCTGAACAAAATCATGCTGGAGATGACGGCAAAGACGATAAAAAAGACTGTGAAAAACATGACAGCAGGAAATAAGATAAAGATTAGACTTTTTGCGAAAATGGCTGCTAAGTTGGAAGTTAGGACTTTAGTGCTTTAGTGCGGAGAATTAAAGGACTGAAGTCCTTACTACGAACCAAACTCAAAATTTTAACTGGTAACTGATGAAAAATAAAAACTACGATTTGCTAAGAAATATTCTACACCAACGGCGGCAAAAACTGGCCTGTTTAATTAATTTTCCGGTAATTTTGTGGTCGGGGCGCAGCATTCCTCGCAATTATCCAGCACTTACTTATCCATTTCGCGCCAGCAGTCACTTTCTATATTTTGCTGGTTTGCCTTTAGAAAACGCCGCGATTCGCTTAGAATCGGGCAAATTAGAACTGTTCTTAGATGACGCAGATCCTAGCAGCACACTTTGGCACGGGGAAATGCCCAAAAGAGCAGAAATTGCTGAACTAATTGGCGCTGATGCTGCTTGGACAATGAGTGAGTTGAAAGCGCGATCCACAAATGCAGCAACGATCGCCCTTCAGGATAATTTGACTCTGTTGCAACAGTCTCAAATTCTTGATCGCCCTTTAGCACCGCCCAAATCGCCAACAGGTATCGATTTAGAGTTAACTCACGCAGTCATATCTCTGCGCCTGAGCCACGATGCAGCCAGTTTGGTCGAATTGCGTCAAGCTGCGGCTGTCACCGTGGCAGCTCACAAAGCGGGGATGGCTGCAACTCCAACAGCTAAGATTGAAGCGGGTGTGCGCGCTGCAATGGAAAGTGTTATCATCTCGGAAAATATGACCTATGCCTATCCCAGTATCGTGACGGTGCATGGGGAAGTTCTGCACAGCGAGCATTATCACCATCCGCTACAAGCAGGAGATTTGCTGTTAGCAGATGTCGGTGCCGAAACATCAATGGGATGGGCGGCTGATGTGACTCGCACTTGGCCTGTGTCTGGTAAGTTTTCGCCGACTCAAAGAGCAATTTATGATGTGGTTTTGGCAGCCCATGATGCTTGTATTGACAAAATTAGTCCGGGGGTGGAATATCAAGACATTCACCTGTTAGCTGCTCGGATTATGGCGTCAGGATTGGTAGATTTGGGCATCTTGCGGGGGAATGTTGAAGATTTGGTAGCAATGGATGCTCACGCGCTGTTTTTTGTGCATGGAATCGGACATTTAATCGGTTTGGATGTTCACGATATGGAAGATTTGGGGGATTTGGCTGGCTATGCAGCGGGGAGAGCGAGAAGCAGTCGGTTTGGGTTGGGTTTTTTGCGGCTGAATCGAGTTTTGCGATCGGGAATGCTGGTATCGATCGAACCGGGATTTTATCAAGTTCCAGCAATCTTAAATAACCCAGAAACTCGCGCCCAATATAAAGATTATGTAAAGTGGGACGAGTTGGAAAAATTCGCAGATGTGCGGGGAATACGCATTGAAGATGATATACTTGTCAGCGAAGGGGGTAGAGAAGTATTAACAGGGAAATTGCCAACAAAAGCTCTGGAGATTGAGGAGTTAGTTGCGGTAAGTGCATAAGTATCGATCGCATTAGATCGATTGCCCGCAGTTCCATCATTTGTGACTAACATAAAGAAATATGAATAAAGCTTGGCAAATAGGTCTTTTTGTACTCGTTGAAAAACTGGCAGCGCAAGTCCAAAAATTCGCAGCACGGAGACTTGCGCGCCTTTTTCGCAAACGTGTAGTCGCGCCGCCCCCGATGCAATCTGCACCTTTGCCCAGCAACGAAGAGGAGAGGCTAAAAGCACTTCACCGCTACAATGTTCTCGATACAGAGGCTGAAGAAGCTTTTGATGACCTAACAGCTTTAGCATCCTATATTTGTGGCACTCCTATTGCTTTAGTCAGCTTAGTAGATGCTAACCGACAGTGGTTTAAATCAAAAGTAGGTACTGAAGCGCCAGAAACTCCGAGAGAGGTAGCTTTTTGCGCTCACGCTATTTTAAATCCCAACGAATTGCTAGTTGTACCCAATGCTTTAGAAGACGATCGCTTTGCGGGGAATCCCCTAGTAACTTCCAATCCAAATATTCGGTTTTATGCTGGAGCGCCGCTGGTAACTCCTGACGGTTTCCCGATCGGCACTTTGTGCGCCATAGATACAGTTCCTCGCAATCTCACCCCAGAACAGCTAGAAGCGCTGCGGACTTTAGGAAGGCAAATTATTAGCCAAATGGAGTTGCGAATTAATTATGCTAAATTAAAGCGCGCGCAGTTCCGGCAGAAACAAGTTGAAGCAAAACTCCGTTCTAGTGACGAGCAAATTGTCAATTTTTTAGAAGGAATGAGCGATGCTTTTTTTGCTCTCGACCCCCAGTGGCGGTTTACTTACGTCAATTATAAAGCATCGCAATTTTTGCAGCGATCGCCGGAAGAACTTTTTGGGAAAAATTTCTGGGAAGAGTTTCCAGAATTTGTAAATACGGTATTTTATGAAGAGTATCATGAAGCTGTAGCCAAACAAGTGGGAGTGACTTTTGAAAAATATTATCGTCCCTTAAAAGTGTGGCTGGAAGTGCGGGCTTTTCCTTCTCATGACGGTATTTCAGTGTTTTTTCATGACATCAGTAAGCGCAAGCAGATGGAATCGGCACTCAGGAAAGAACAGAGGAAAACTTAGGGTTTACTGCTAAATATTTTGCCAGAAGCTATTGCAGATAGGTTGAAGCAGGAACCGGGGGTAATTGCCGACAAGTTTGAAAAAGCCACAATTCTTTTTGCTGATTTGGTGAATTTTACCCAAATTTCTACCACCATGCCCGCAACCAAATTAGTATACTTGCTGAATGAAATTTTCTCAACTTTCGACGAATTGACTGATAAGCACGGGTTAGAGAAGATTAAGACGATCGGGGACGCTTACATGGTAGCAGGTGGGATTCCCATTGAACGCCCAGACCACGCAGAGGCGATCGCCGAAATGGCATTGGATATGCTGGTAGCAATTCAGGAATTGAATGTGAAGCTAGACGCGAATTTTGAGCTCCGTATCGGGATTAATAGCGGCCCGGTTGTAGCGGGGGTAATCGGTACTAAAAAATTCATTTATGATTTGTGGGGAAATGCTGTAAATACAGCCAGCCGCATGGAATCTCACGGCATACCCGGCCGCATTCAAGTTAGCTTTTATACTTATGATTTGCTGCAAGATAAATATGAATTTGAAGAGCGGGGCTTGATTGAGATTAAAGGTAAAGGCGAAATGCGGACTTATTTCTTGAAGGGTAGAAAGATAGGAAGCGAGATGGAAATCGGAGAGTAAATGTAGCAGCGGAAAGTTCGGCAACGGATTTTTTAACGGATTTAACGGATGTCGCGGATAGCGGAAAGTTCGGCAACGGATTTTTTAACGGATTTAACGGATGTCGCGGATAGAGGGAAGTTCGGCAACGGATTTGTTAACGGATTTAACGGATGTCACGGATAGAGGGAATAGGGAATTTACCGCATGGATTTCAGCAATTAAGAACGTCCTCACGATGATGGCGGTTGCTATAAAATTAAGACTTGAAAGTACCTGAATATTCAGGGGAATTCGGGAGGCTGCGATCGATCGCCAATCAGCCCCGATCGCAAGGCAACAAAAACCCCCGCCGCAGATGAACCAAATCAGATTATGCTATAGACAGAGATATCCGAACCATCCTAGGTTCGGTACTCGACCCTATAAAAAAACTAATTAGAAGTCGTCGGAGCCTTTAATATGGTTCAATTTCATATTCAAACAGATAGCGATATTCCAGCATCTACCCAATTATTCAATCAAATCAGGTTTGCGATCGCCTCGCGCCAGTTTCCGCCCGGGCACCGCTTGCCCAGCACCAGACAGCTAGCCATGCAGACGGGTTTGCACCGCAACACGATCAGCAAAGTATATCGACAACTCGAAAATACCGGACTCGTAGAAGCCCAAGCCGGATCGGGCATTTATGTCCGCGCTCAAGGCCACGAAGGCGGCAACAAACTAAAATCTGCGATCCTCGATGAATATCCCCTTGCCAACAAAATAGTGCAAGAAAGTATGGATCAACTGCTGGGACAGGGCTGTACGCTCAACCAAGCGAGGGAATTATTTTTGGCAGAAATTGACTGGCGTCTCCGGTGCAGCGCCCGAGTGGTGGTTACAGCCCCCGCAGAAGACATCGGTGTGGGCGAGCTGATGGCGAAAGAACTCGAACAAGCTCTGCGGATTCCTATACAGTTGGTACCGATGGAAGAGTTAGGTACTTTTCTGGATCAAATTTCTTCGGGAACTGTGATCACTAGCCGCTATTTTATCGGAGAAGCAGAATTGATTTCGGCACCGCGTTCGGTGCGGGTGATTCCCGTAGACATCTATGATTATGTTCAGGAAATTCAGTTGGTGGCGGGTTTGCCGAAGGATAGTTATTTGGGTTTAGTCAGCCTGAGCCCGGGAATGTTGCGATCGACCGAAGTCATCATTCACAGCCTCCGGGGTGAGGATTTGCTGGTGATGACGGCTTTGCTGTCCGATGACTACAAGATTAACTCGATCGTGCGATCGGCGAGAACAATTTTCTGCGACCAACCGAGTGTTGCTACAGTCAAAGCGGCGATTAACGCTGCCAGAGAGGATATTATTCGTCCCCCGCAACTGGTATGCTGCGAAAATTACATCGGCTCTAAGTCGATTAATTTGCTCAAGCGCGAGTTGGGCTTGGGGTGATATCATTTTAGATTTTAGATTTTAGATTTTAGATTACTCGTTACCAGGCTCATAGTCTAGGAAGCAGTTAAGTTGAGATTTGAGATTTGCCTGAATCGGTGCAAAAGTTCAAACAAATGAGAAAAACCGACAATTTCGCGTTTGAGAATATAAAGTCTAAAATCGCAATAAAATTTGCAAATTGAGATTTAAGAGTTAAGATTTGGATTGGTCGGTGCAAAAGTTCAAATAAATCAAAAAAAACCGACAATTTCGCAATCTAAAATCTAAAATCTAAAATCTAAAATCGAACGTGGTGAAAGTAGACAGAGGAGAAAATATGACAGTAGCAGCGCGACAAAGCAAGGCACAAATTTTAGAAGTAAAGTTGCAGAAATATTTGCAAGCAGCCGGATTTAAAAATTTACCGCTTTATATCAGTTGCGATTTTCAAGATGAATCTTTAACGGTGGTGGGAGAACACCCGCGCAGTTTAGTTCTCAAAGCCAAACCGACTTTTACAGTGCTAGAAGCAGCGATTCTGGAAATAGAACCAGAAGCTATTCAACAGATTGGACTTTGCCTAAAAATTACCGGGCAAAAACAGCCTTATGCTTTCCATTCTTTCACCATGCACCACCCGGTTTTGTCAAGACCAAGAACAGTGCAGGTGCTGAAAAAACCGGAGACTATTCCCGCAGCAGAAACGGGGATGGTGCTAGCAGCCAATGCCGCAGAGACGGCGGATGCAGTGGAGGAGATGCCGTTAGAAACGGATGTTGAAAATGCGGGCGGCGATGAATATTTGCCCGATTTTTCTGAGAGTTCCAGCAATTCCGATCCTGTATCTTTTAAGGTAGCTGCAATCCCGGCAGATATCGCAGACAATCCCTTCAGTCCGCTGGATATGGAAGCGGTAACAGTCTCCCAAACACCCAAGAATTCACCGCTTGCGATGCTGGCTGCGGCCGGAATCGTCAGTCTGGCGGCGGTAATTTTGGCAGGCGGTTATTACCTGTTGAGCCGCCCTTGCGTCGTCGGAGAATGCACTGCATTAGCTAATGCTAAACAGTTAAGCGACAATTCGGCGAAGACTCTGAAAACGTCAAAAGTTGCTAACAGCCCGCTCCAAGCGCAGGAACAGCTAAAAGGGGCGATCGCCCTTTTGGAACCGATTCCCGCTTGGTCAATTCATCGCGGTGAGGCTCAAACCGCTATGGAAAAATATCGGGAGCAAAGTCAAAATGTCCAGTCTGCGATCGATGCAGCGCGCCTCGCACAATCAGCCGCCCAAAAAACCCAAAATCCGCCTTATTCTGCCGAGAGCGGTCAGGAAGCACAAGCTCTGTGGCAAAGTGCGATCGCCCAACTCGGAGAAATCCCCAAAGACAGCTTAGTTTATCCGTATGCTCAGAAAAAGACGAAGGAATACCGGAAAAATTTAGCAACTGGAAATCGGCTCCTGGGCACAGAAACAAAAGCCGAAAAAATCTTGCTCGCAGCCAAAAGTACAGCTCAAATAGCAGAAGCTCGCGAAGCAGTAGCTCAGACAGCCGAGACATGGGGACAAGTGCAAGCAGGTTGGGAAAAAGCCCTGGACACGCTAGCAGAAATTCCCAGCAATACGCAATCTTATCAACTAGGTAAACTGTTAGTTCCGAAATACGAAACCAAGCTTTCACAAGCTCGGGAGCGCAAAAATGTTGAAGGGATTTCGGAAAATGCGTACACTCAAGCTGTGACTTTAGCAGCGGAAGCTCGAATTTTTGAGGGCAAAAACGGCTGGTTTAAAGCATCGGAATACTGGCGCAGAGCTTTGAGTTACGCGGAGCAAGTTCCGGCGGCTACTTCATATTCCCAGAAAGCTAAGCCGCTGATTGATTCCTACAAAATATCATTGCAGCAAGCAGAAGTAAAGTTGCGGGAAGAAAGAAACTTGCAAAAAGCGCGCACGGATTTGGATAAAACTTGCAAAGGGAATCCCAAAATTTGCGACTATACTGTTAGCAACGGTTTGATTGCGGTGCAGATGACTCCCGATTACGTGCAGAAGTTGCAACAAACTTTCATTCAAGCAAATAACAACAATGCTGTGAAGAGTCGCCAAGCTGTGGAAAAGCACGTTGAAACTTTGCAAAAGGCCTTGGAGGCGATCGCCGAAAACGCGAAAATTCCGATGCAGGTTTACGATGGCGATGGTAAGCGGATTGCTAGTCACGAACCGAAGTAGAACATCCGCTGAGAAATCTCGCTTTGATGCGAGGCCAGATCCCCCTAAATCCCCCGAAAGCAAGGGGGACTTTGAGCGCTTCCTGTGGCTCCCCTTAAGACGGAGGAATGTCGATCGCTTCCTGTCCCCCCCTTCTTAAGGGGGGCTAGGGGGGATCGGCTTTATCTGAAACGTATTGAGTTATACTTCGTTAACACAAACTACAATATCGGCGATCAAAAAGTATAAAATTAGGTTAGCAATCAAATGCTAGAAAAGGTAAAACTTCATAACTTCAAAAGTCATCAAGATACAGAACTTAATTTTGACAATTCACGCTTACACGCACTCGTAGGACAAAACAGTTCTGGTAAAACATCAGTTTTGCAAGCATTGCATTATCTCAGTCGGCTTGCTAATTCATCATTTGCAAATATTTTTCAGTATGAAAGAGCGCCTCAATTTATTACAACAATTGGGCAAAATAATATGTCTGTTACTGCAAGTGGTTTTTGGAAAAACCCAGATAGAAATGATTGGGAAGCTTCTTATGACTGGAGACAAATAGTTAATGATTATTGGTCTCCTAGACTATTATGGGAGGCAGATAAACAGCCGGAAAGTATGCAAGGAGAGGCAAGTTCCTTCATGTATGCTCCCGAGTCCATTCGTCAATCTTTGAGATACTCAGTTCATCTTAAGCTAGTAGCTACTAATCTTGCTAAAGCAGCTTACAGCGATGCAATTACCCCGCGAGTTGAGTTCGATGGTTCAGGCTTAGCACCTACCTTAGACTATCTTCGTGACGAAGCTCCAGATAAATTTCAATCTTTACAAGAAATGTTGAAACGGATTGTACCAGGTGTACACGAAATAGGCGTGAAACGAGCTAAGGTTATGGTAAATCGCCAACGCTTAATCGAAGTCGATGGCAAATCTATCTCCTACGAAGAAAGTCAGGAAATGACAGGGCAAGAAGTTGTCCTAGACATGAATACTGGTAAGCGCATTCCAGCCCATGCCATTAGCGAAGGAACAATGCTCGCCCTCGGATTATTGACTGTTTTGATAAATCCCAATCAACCTAATTTAGTGTTACTAGATGATGTCGAACAGGGACTCCACCCAAAAGCGCAACGAGAATTAATCGCTGTTTTTAAGGAAAATATTCAACAAAACAACAACCTGGAAATTATTTTTTCTACCCATTCTCCTTACATTGTCGATGAACTTATTCCGTCTCAAGTCCATGTATTAAGTAACAACAACTCCGGTGTGACTCGTTGTAAAAGATTAGATGAACATCCTGATGTCGAATGGGCAAAACAAACTTTGACCACCGGAGAATTCTGGGATGCGGAGGGAGAAGATTGGGTGATTGCAGCAGAAATCAATGATTGAGTTTGTGGTGATTGTCGAAAGTAGCGCCGACGCACGCACCGCTACTAAATTAGCCGATCGCACTTTAGTGCAAAAAATTGACTGGTTAGACGCTGAGATGCTGCAACATCTATATCGATGGAGTGGTTTAGAAGCTGGCACAGAGAATTCTTGCTGGAAAAACATCGATGATATAACTAAACGTCTTGCCGATAAATTCAAGTTTCCCACCATCAGATCCAATGGCCAATTCAAAAGTGATGGTCAATCAGCTAATAAAATCATAAAATTAATCAGCTTTCTACAACATAAACAAAAGAGAGAGATTAAAGCAGTTATTTTTATGCATGATTTAGATAATCAACCTGAGCGAAAAAAATATATCGATCAAGTACGTTCAGAACAGATAAATCAACAAACTCAATTAGCCATTATTATTGGTACAGCCGACAGAATGCGGGAATCCTGGGTTTTGAATGGGTTTGTTCCATCTAATCAAGAGGAAGCACAAATCCTTAAAGAGATAACCACCGAATTGACGTTTAATTCTTGCGAAGAATCACACAGATTACGCTCTAATTCATTGGAAGAACCCGATCGCATTAGAAATCCTAAAATTGTTGTGGAAAAGCTCACAGGTGGCAAGATGGAACGCGAACAACAGTGCTGGGAAGAAACGGATCTGGAAATTCTGCGAAAAAAAGGTGTTCAGACAGGGTTAACAGCCTATATTGATGAAATCGAGGAACGATTAATTCCCATCATTGAATCTGCTGAGTAAAAGAGTTAATACAGGACACGGCAATGCCGTGTCCCTACCCGATATCGGTATTTCCAGAAATTTCAGCCGTAGTCAATCCAGCCTGAAAAATTTGTTGCGCCGTCAAATTCAACTCTGGGAAAGTTGGCGACTCAATCCTGTCATCTCCCCGAAATTGACTAATTTCATACTCGCCATCAATCAACTGATAAATCGAAATAGTCGGTTGCTTAGGATTACCAATAAATCTGCGGCCGCCCAAACCGAGATAATCCACAATCCAGTATTCAGGAATCCCAATTAGTTCGTATTCACCTACTTTTTTGATGTAGTCATCTTGCCAATTCGTACTGACGACTTCCACAACCAGCGGAATTGATGCTCCTTGAGTCACAGTGGAGAATTTTTGCCACAGAGGTTCTGATGCTAAGTTGGGGCGATTTAATATCAAAATATCTGGAGAATAAGCAGAGCCACTTTCGATATTTTTAACTAATGCTTGTTTGGGGAAAATATACGGAAGTTTTAGCCTTCTGGACTCAGCATTTAACTCTGAGCCTAAAAAACTGATAACTTCTTCATGGTCTCCTATTGGCTGTGACATTTCAAAAATCTCTCCATTGTGCAGTTCATAACGTCCGTTTTCGGGCTTCCATTCCGCAAATTCTTCAAACGTTAGTGTTTTAGTTGCTATTTGAATCATGGTTATTCTCCTGAATTAGGGCAGGGCGGGCTAGAAGCACACCCCACAAGATAAGCTCACTCTTTGTGGAACAGGCATCTTGCCTGTTCAAAAAAATCATGCCAAATGCAAGTTCCTACCTACATCATATTACCAATTCCCCATGCCCAATTACCAATTCCCAATGCCCAATGCCCAATGCCCAATGCCCAATTCCCAATGCCCCATGCCCAATTACCATTTTATCAACTGTGCATCTTGATTGAAAAACCTGCGACACAATCCCTCAGTCAACAACAGAGTGGCGATTAATGTTGCCAGCGCTAACACAAACATAATCAAAATCTGGTAAGATGCTGCATCGAGAGGACTGACACCACTCAGCATTTGACCTGTCATCATTCCCGGTAATGTGACGATTCCTACGACTGTCATTGTGTTTAATGTCGGGATTAATCCAGCTTTGATCGCATCTTTGCGGTACTGTTTTACTGCTTGCTGCGGGGTTGAACCTAGACTTAAATGGGTTTCTATTTCTAACTGGCTGCTGTTAACTGTACTCACAAGTCTTTCGCCCGCGATCGCCCCAGAGTTCATCGCATTACCCAAAATCATCCCCGCTAAGGGAATCAGATACTGCGGTTCGTACCAGGGGTCAGGTTGCAAAATTAGCAAGTTTGTATAGCCCAAAGTCAAGGCCGTACTGATAAAAATTGAGCCAGAAACTAACGGCAGTAGGTGCTTGATTTTTTTGCTGATGCGGTTAGTGGCAACCATGCTAGCCGTTGTCAGCATGATTGCTAAAACTGCTACCACCAGCCAAGGATTTTTTCCCTCCGGGGCAAACACGACAGCGAGCACGTAGCCGACTCCGATGAGCTGGATCAGGGTGCGCCCCGCCGCGATCGCCAGCGCCCCTTCCAAGCCCAATCCCTGCCACGCCGAAAGCCCGATCGCGATCGCCACCATCCCCAAAGCCCAACCCAAATCCATAAAATCTAGCTGAATTAACACACGCGCACCCTTTCGATAAAGTGATTGTTTGCCCGTCCAACTATAAGATATTTGAATAATGGTTTCTGAAAAACATTTTTACTGTAAAAATTTGCTTTGATGATGGTTGCAATTTGTGGTGTCAAGAGTGAATAATGTTCCCCCCCTCGACTTAACCCAGCAGTACGCCCAGATTGGCGACGAAATCGGCGCTGCGGTACAAAAAGTGCTCGCCTCTGGCGGCTACGTAGGCGGCCCCGCCGTCAAGAGTTTTGAGCGAGAGTTTGCCGACTACATCGGCGTTTCCGACTGCGTTGGCTGCAACTCGGGCACCGATGCGCTGATTTTGGCCTTGCGAGCCCTCAAAATTGGCCCCGGCGATGAAGTGATTACCACTCCTTTTACCTTTTTCGCTTCGGCTGAGACAATTAGCGCTGTGGGTGCAACTCCCGTGTTTGTCGATATTGACAGCGCGACTTTGAATCTGGATGTCGAACTCATCGAAGCGGCAATTACCCAAAAAACTAAGGCAATTATGCCGGTTCACATCTTCGGACAACCCACAGATATGACTCGGTTGATGGACATTGCCACCAAGCATAATTTAGCCGTAATCGAAGATTGCGCCCAGTCTGTCGGCGCTGAATGGGAGTCTCGAAAAGTCGGCAGCATCGGCCATGTCGGCTGTTTCAGCTTTTATCCGACTAAAAACTTAGGCGCTTGCGGTGACGGCGGCGCGGTGACGACAAATGACCCAGCCCTCGCAGCTTCCATGCGAATGCTCAAAGAACACGGCCAATCTTCTCGGTATTTTTATGAAGAAATCGGCTGCAACAGCCGTTTAGACGCCCTGCAAGCGGTGATTCTCAGCATTAAATTGCGGTATCTCGACAGTTGGAATTCCCAGCGGCGCGATATCGCAGCCGTTTATGGCGAATTTCTCTCCCGCGTGCCCGGAGTTGCTGTCCCCAAAGAGTTGCCGCCAGCCAAAGGTGTTTGGAATCAATACACAATCCGGCTGACAAGCGCAGTAGACGGGCCAAATCCCTCTGGCAATTTCCGAGACTCGGTGCGGACTAAGTTGCAGGAATGCGGCATCGGTTCGATGGTTTACTATCCGCTACCTTTGCACCTGCAACCTGTTTATAAATCTTTGGGCTATCAAGCTGGTCAGTTGCCTGTGGCTGAGCAAGTTTGTCGCGAGGTCTTGTCTTTGCCGATGTTCCCGGAACTGACCAGGGATCAACAAGAGCGGGCGATTTATGGGCTGAAAGATTGTTTGGCACAGGGCGGATAGGATTTAGTAGCTTCGTGCGAGGGCAACAGCTACGGCAAACGCAGGAGGATAAAAGAATTGCAGGGTTGCAGGGTTGTGAGAATGTGCAGCGGTCAGGGAGAGAGGTTAAGTATTTTGACTGATCACTTGTACTTTTATGTACTATATTTAATGAAAAGAAACAAATTTAGGCTAGCAATCCGCCTCGAACGGGTGCATTTTCCGCTCGCCTAAAACTTGCAATGCGATCGGTCAATGATGAAGAAGGAAGTTCGGCAACGGATTCTGTAACGGATGTAACGGATGTAACGGATGTAACGGATTTCAGGAAGAAGGAAGAAGGAAGAATAAAGAAGGAAGAAGGAAGAAGGAAGAATAAAGAATGTTGGAACTTTCGACTTCTAATCCCCGATGCCCGATGCCCGATGCCCGATGCCCGATGCCCGATGCCCGATGCCCGATGCCCGATGCCCGATGCCCGATGCCCAATTCTCACTTTAACCTGTAATTTTCATAAAATCAGAGGAAAATAAACGAGTGCCTCAGTATCAATTCACTCAGGCTAGACGCTACGATCCACAAGCGATCGCCCAATATTACCGCAACCGTCCTTGGAAAGCAATTTGGCGAGCAATTACCGTTATTTGGTCATTTGCGGGCTTCGTCATCGGGATGCTGTGGGACAGTTGGCAGCACCAAGTCGCAGCACACCAGCCGGAACGCGCCGTCCACCTGCGACAAATACTCACTCGCTTGGGCCCCACTTTCATTAAAGTCGGCCAAGCACTCTCTACTAGACCAGACTTAATCCGCAAAGACTTTCTCAAAGAACTGATCAGACTTCAGGATCAGTTGCCGCCCTTTGACTCCGTGCGAGCTTTCGAGATTATTGAAGCAGAACTCGATCGCAAAATTAGCGAAACCTACAGCGAAATATCTCCCGAACCCGTCGCCGCCGCCAGTCTCGGTCAAGTATATCAAGCCCGTTTAATCACCGGAGAAGAAGTCGCAGTTAAGGTTCAGCGACCGAATTTGCTGCCAGTCTTGAGCCTTGACCTTTACTTAATGCGCTGGGCTGCTGGATGGATTGGCCCCTTGCTGCCACTGAATCTCGGTCACGACCTCTGTTTAATAGTCGATGAATTTGGTATTAAACTATTTGAGGAAATTGATTATATCAATGAAGGGCGAAATGCGGAGAAATTTGCGACAAATTTTGCCGATGACCCAACCGTAAAAGTTCCGAGTATTTACTGGCGCTATACTTCAAAATGCGTTCTGACTCTCGAATGGATTGACGGCATCAAGCTGACAGATATGGAACGTGTAAAAGCCGCAGGTTTGGACACCAATACTTTAATTGAAGTCGGAGTCCGCAGCGGTTTGCGGCAGTTGCTGGAACACGGATTTTTTCACGCTGACCCCCATCCGGGAAATCTGTTTGCCTTAGCTGACGGCCGCATGGCTTACATTGATTTTGGGATGATGGATCAGATGGAGGAAACAATTAAAGAAAATTTAGTTGATTCTGTCGTTCATTTGATTAACAAAGATTATTTACAGTTAGCCCGGGATTTTATCAAACTTGGCTTTTTGACACCAGATACAGATATTATGCCGATCGTCCCGGCATTGGAATCTGTCCTCGGTGATATTGTCGGCGAAAATGTCGGAGATTTTAACTTCAAGACGATTACAGACCAGTTTTCGGAGTTGATGTACGATTATCCTTTCCGAGTGCCAGCAAAATTTGCCTTAATTATTCGGTCTCTGGTAACAGAAGAAGGTTTAGCCCTGACGTTGAATCCCGATTTCAAGATAGTCGAGGTGGCGTATCCTTACGTCGCGCGCCGTTTGTTGAACGGGGAATCTCCAGCATTGCGCCGTCGCCTGATTGAGGTATTATTCAAGGATGGCAAATTTCAGTGGAATAGGTTAGAGGACATGATCGCGATCGCCCGATCCGATCGCAGTTTCGACCTGCTACCCACCGCCCAACTAGGCTTGCAATTTTTGCTGTCAGAGGAAGGGTCGTTTTTGAGACGCCAATTGATATTGGCATTGATTGAGGACGATCGGCTCCACACCGAAGAAGTTCGTCGCCTGTGGAACTTAATCAAGGAAGACTTGCAACCAAGCCGCCTGTTCAACGTTGCTCTCAGCGCTTTGACAGAGTTTTCCACAGCAGGAACAGCCGCGCTGACTCGGCTTTAATTTTTGGTCATCAGTCATTGGTCATCAGTCATTGGTCATCAGTCATTAGTCATTAGTCATTGGTCATTAGTCATTGGTCATTGGTCATTGGTCAAAAGATAATTACTAATTACCAATTACCTTTCTTGACCACAGGGAAGTCCCGGATACGAGGATTTCCAAAGGCAGAAAGCACAGGCGAAAATTCCTTCTGACTGCTAACTACTAACTAAGGACTAAGGACTAAGGACTAACGACTAATGACTAATGACTAACGACTAACGACTAATGACTAATGACCAATGACTACTGACTACTGACCACTGACTACTGACTTTTCAATTACCCAAAAATTAAGGAATTATTCGTGTATTATTTTCCAGAACCTCCCTATTTTTTAATGACTGCTGGATTATTAGCAGGTATGGCCTCCGGCTTAGCCTTTGAAGCAACGCTAAAACAAGCCGTGCAACTCTGGTCTAAAAATCGTTCTAGTCGTACTTTGTCAAACCTAAAAGGTCTACAATTGCAGTTACCTTTTCTGGGAATGGCCGGGGGAATTTGCATATTTTTAGCTTCAGGGATGGAGATTTTCGGCTTCCCAAAATTACTTTCCTATGCTCTAGCTTTGCCCCTGACGCTACTAACGGCCTGGCTGGTTTGGACTCAGCTAGGCAAGCTTTTGATCGAGCTAGAACGCGGAGGTTCCCAAGCGCTGGATCTGGATTCTTTTGAAGGATGAGAGTTAAGTATCAACCCTCTTTTCTGACAAACAAGGGGGGTTGATATTTCTCATAGACGCTCTTAATTTGAGGTTTTTTGAACCGCAGAGGGCGCAGAGAACACAGAGGAAGAGAAAGAAGAGACTCACAACTTAGGCAATAATTTCTGTAGATAAATTCTAATATCAAATCTTAAATATCAAATCGAATGGGTAATTTTATTGTTACGGGTGCAGCAGGATTTATTGGTTCTAATCTAGTAGAAACTCTGTTAAATCGAGGGGACAAGGTAATAGGCGTTGACGAGTTCAACGATTACTACGATCCGGCTTTGAAGCGAAAGAATATTGCACAATTAGAAAAATATCCCGGTTTTGACTTGATTGAGGGTGATATTTTATCATTGAATTGGCGAGTGCTTTTATCCGATACAGAAGTAATTTTTCACCAGGCGGCGCAAGCGGGAGTCCGCGCCAGTTGGGGAGACGGTTTCCGCAGTTATACGGAACGCAATATTAACGCCACTCAAGTATTGTTAGAAGCGGCAAAAGATGCGCCGAATTTACAAAAGTTTGTCTATGCTTCTTCGTCTTCAATTTACGGTAATGCTGAAGCTTTCCCTACGAGTGAAAATGCTTGTCCGCAGCCTGTTTCTCCCTACGGAATTACGAAGTTAGCGGGCGAACGTTTGTGCGGACTTTATTACAAAAATTTTGGTATTCCGACTACTTCGCTGCGCTATTTTACCGTTTACGGGCCGAGACAGCGCCCCGATATGGCTTTTCACAAGTTTTTTAAGGCGATTTTGTTTGACGAGGCGATTTCAATTTTTGGCGACGGATTGCAAACCCGCGATTTTACGTTTATCAGCGATTGCGTGGCGGCAAATCTAGCGGCGGCTGAGGTTGCTGAAGCGGCGGGGGAAGTTTTTAATATTGGTGGCGGCAGTCGGGTAGTTTTGAAGGAAGTTGTTGATACAATACAGAGGATTGTCGATCGACCAATTCGGATTAATTTTGCAGCAGCCGCCAGGGGAGACGCGCGCCACACTAGCGCTGATGTCTCTAAAGCCAAGCAAATCTTAGGTTATCAGCCGCAAGTTACTTTAGAACAAGGTTTAAGGCGTGAATGGGAGTGGATTCAGTCTTTGTACAGTTAAAAATTATCTATCCCAGAAATTTCGCAACTTCAATCGAACATTATTAAACTTTTGAATTGCCCAACTTTTGAGATATCTCTGCAAGCGAACCAGCAAATTTGGAGACGCGAGTTTTGGCTGTGTTTCCGGCGAATGCAAATAGCGGTAGTGCAGAAATACGTCTCGGTAGGGAATATCAACATCTTCGCCAGCACACAATCGAGTAAACTTTGCCGCCGCAATACTCATGTAGTGCAAATAAGTCAGCCGCCGTCCTTTGTCGTACAGAACATAGTCTATCACATCAAATTGAGAAGACCAATGATTGCCCGTTACTCGTGCAGGTTGATGATAAGCAAAGTTATAAAAAGAGATAGGGCTGCGGGCGACTAAATAGTTAAATAAAGGTTGGTCTGCTCCCCGCCATGACATAATTTCTGCTTCTCCCGAAGTCAATTTGTTTAAGAGTTCGGTTGAGTTATGGCGATTTAAAATATTTTTTTTTGAAGCAAACCAACCCGCACAAAAAATCTGAGAGTCGAGTCGTTCAAGATTGAAAATTTCGGCGAGTTTTTCCGATGATAAATCAAACACATAATTGAAGTCTGATTTGTATTGAAAATCGTTGACTACCCAATCAAATTCATCGAGTTTTTGATAGATGTAATCGAGAGAACCCATTGACAGAGTGTCCGCATCAAAATAGACAAACTTGTCAAAAGAGCCGTCAAAACAGCAAAATTTTCGGTGCATTCCCAAACAGCGAACTGGCGGCCAACCTTTTGCTTGGCAAACTTTTTGAGCTTTTTGGTGAGATGTCCAAGCTTGAGTCGCGAAGTCTTCCCAGAATTGGATTGAATCGGTATTTTCAAACAGGGTGACATTGGTTCGCGAGGCAATTTCTACTCGCACTTTTTGCAAGTTATCATTGTATGGAATGATGCAAACAGGAATATTTTTCGCCCCGTTGACTTCGAGACTGTTCAATAAAGCGACTAAGTGGTCAAAAACCACATCGTTTCCCAGAATATAAATGCCATCAGTCATAGTTTTTTAGTTAATAAGTAACTGTTTAGGTGCGGGCAAGATGCCCACACCACAAGAAAAATTATTAATTGTGGAACAGGCATCTTGCCTGTTCCTAAAAGCTGGTTTGAGCTCAAAACTATCAAAATTATTAATTGTGGAACAGGCATCTTGCCTGTTCCTAAAAGCTGGTTTGAGCTCAAAACCATCAAAATTATTAATTGTGGAACAGGCATCTTGCCTGTTCCTAAAAGCTTGTTGATTATACAACATATCAGTTTATTCTCACCTACTGAAAGCCCGAAAGATTCTTTGCATTAAATTAGGTTTTTCCTCATGCAAATAACGATAATGTTGCCAAAGTTTCCAATAAGGACTACCA
This sequence comes from Microcoleus sp. A006_D1, assembly GCF_036702805.1. Taxonomy (NCBI): domain Bacteria; kingdom Bacillati; phylum Cyanobacteriota; class Cyanophyceae; order Oscillatoriales; family Microcoleaceae; genus Microcoleus; species Microcoleus sp. A006_D1. The sequence continues at coordinate 21,505 of NZ_JAUBVZ010000014.1, read as the reverse complement.
GATTTAATTGGTATCCCAGCCCAGTGAATATATTTTAACCTTTTCCCTCCGTCATAAAGCACATAATCTATTTCTTCAAAATGTTGAGAACCCGCCCAGCTTCCAGGTTCTGCTGCTGAACTTTTAACAAGATTGCAGCGCTTGGGAATTAACTTGAGAATCATATAATTGAGTATAGGTTGGTCGGTAACATTTTGAGTAAAGTCAAAATATTCTCGATGTTGGGAACATTCTCGCAAAATTTCATACATTTGCGATTCTGTAATAGTTCCTTTTCTCGAAGCCCAGAAACCGCTGTTGAATACATCTTGAAGTTGTGAGTCTGTAAAGATATTTTGTTCTTTTACCACAGGTGAAAATATATTTCGCAGTTTTTCGCTGAGGTGGTGATAGTCGCAGCAAAAAAAGTCTACTTCTGAGAGTTTGTTTAAGTTGGCTGCGATGTCTTCAAAAACGATGATGTCTGTATCGATGTACAGAAATTCGTCGAGGGGGCCAAACCACGCGCAGAGTTTCCGCATTTTGTTGGGAAGGGCTAAAAAAGTACGATCGAACGTTTGGCCAATTTCTCTGGTAAACTGTTCGACAAACCCCAGATTTGGGAACAATTGCACCCCGTAGATGCTGCTGAGTGCGGCCGCTACTTGCTGATAATTGTCGTCAAACGGGATTAAAAAAATTGGTACTTGACAATTGTACAGACGTATGCTGGATGCAAGGGCGATCGCACTTTCGATCACCTTATCATTAGCAACAATATAAATACCACGATTCATCAACTTATCCTCAACCTTCTCAACACTCTTTGTAGCAAATTAAGCGAAGAAATATCAGCATAAGACATTAGCGGTTCCGTAAAAATCGGCCGCTTGGACGGTTCCCGCAGATAGCGATAGTGCAGGAACAAATCGCGATAGGGAAACTCAATATTTTCACCAGCACAAACCCTCCGAATCAAATCCGGCTGCACCCCAATATAATGAATATAAGTCAGCCGATTTCCCTTATCATACAAAATGTTATCTCGTGCTTGGAAATGTTTGGAAGTGACGCTGCACCCAGTTTTTTCGCCATCCGGGAGACTGTAAGCAAAATTATAGCTATTCATCCCCGTTTTCATCACCATATAATTGAGCAACGGCTGTTCTCCCGCACCTGCATAGAGAATTTCCGCCTCGCCCGATTGCAGTTGAGATAACAGCCATTCTCTAGTATCGCGCTCAAAAAGTCCTTGCTTGCTACCGTAAAAACCCGAACAAAAGATTTCTGAATTTATGCGATTTTGGTCGAATATTTGTAGCAGTTTCGGAGACAAAAAATTGTATACTTTAGTTGGAGCGGTAAATTGGAAATCATAAACCACAAAATCGGATTCATTTAACTTATCAAAAACCGCATCAAGCGAGTTCATAGCTAAAGTATCCGCATCCATATAAATAAACTTTTCAAAAGGCCCATCGAAAGCGCAAAAACGACGGTGTGCGCCATAAAGCCGAAACTTTTGGCGATTCAAGCGTTCAGGCGCGGCTGCCTCCATAAATTTATCCCATCGCTGAATTGACGCGATATCTTCATACATAAAAACATTAGGACGCCGAGCTATTTCAGCTTGAATTTGCTGCACATCCTCATCAAAAGGATAAATACAAACAGGAATATTTGAACCTAAAATTACTTCAATACTGTTAAGTAAAGCAATTAATTGATCGGAAACCGTATCATTGGCTAGCGTGCAAATTCCATTCATATTATCTCCACCAAATGACCCTAATAAAAGGTTCGTAGTGAGGACTTTAGTCCGCCTCAATCAAAGAAGGACTAAAGTCCTCACTACGAACCAAAATTTTAACTTTTTCCTAAGATACAAAATTGGACAGCCAATTCAGCAGGTTTAATTCGTGGAGAATGATTTGCCTAGCTTCGGCAATTTTCTGCCTCGCTTCCAGCCAATAATCCGGCGTAGCAATTACTTCTTTAATAAATTCTACTCCCTTCTCATCCAAACTAGGCAAGCGCAAAAAACTTCCCGCCGGCAACAACTTATCCGCCGCCGCACCGCCGTAATAAATCGGCAAACACCAAGCTAACAAAGCATCCCAAAGTTTTTCGCTGACATACCAATCATTTTCTGCATAATTCTCAATAGCCAAATTGTAATAGTAAGGCGCGAGGGCGTGCCATTTATTGTTAACCGTGCCGTTTCCCTGCGCCCAAGTTGGCAAGTTTCGCCCGTAAAGGTCAAAATCTAATTCTTGTTGTTGCAGCAATTTGATAAAATTTAATCTGCGCCGATGATTGGTTGTGCGGCTAACGCCTGAAGTTATCCAAGAACAGAATTTAGTTTTATTTGGTGGTGGCATTTCGTTGAGTTCTCGAAATGAGTTAGAGTGATACCAAATCGCGGGCATATAATCGGGGTTGGGTGCAAAATCGTCAGGGCCGGAAACGTAACCGCAATCAAGTTTTGCTTGTTCGTAGTTGGCTTTCGTAATCTCAATTACTTCTGCTAAAGGCGGTTCTCTTATTAGGTAAATAATCCGTTCTTTGGGGACGTTACGGAATTTTGTTTGAATATCATTTTCTGGGTTGTGATGCCTATATTGGCGTATTTTGTCGAGCCATGACTGCTGTTTGGGCTGTCGGGGAAAGTCGAATTGATACATGAGTAAAAAGTCGGGTTCTGGGTGGTTGGCGAGCATTTGAATGTTGCCCCATTTCCCAAAGTTGTGAGGGGTTTGTTGCCACAGCCAATCGCTTTGATTCATGCCGGGGTAGGTGGTGATTGTGCCGATGATTTTTGGGTTCATATCTAATAATAAATCTGGTTTTCGCGTGTGGGCTGGGCGGGTTTATGAGATGATTTATTTGAGGCGATGATTGTTGGTAAAACCCGCCCCTACGGGATTTTAAAATTATTGGAATAGGACTAATTCATCATTTGCGATCGCACATCCGCATCCACATAACCCAAAATTTTCTCAATTCTATTTTCCCACGAAAACTGCTTGACAAAATCTAATGTTTGTGCATAACCTTCGATTTTCCTGGGATATTTGGTTAAACTATCTCGAATGCTTTGCGCGAACTTATATGGGTTATCCGGTTCGCACCAAATTGCTGCGATATTTCCCGATTTGAATTCCATTAAAGATGGAATCTCCGTCACTACAATTGCAGTTCCCGATGCCATATAATCAAAGAACTTCAAAGGAGATGTGAACGTCGCGGCCTCTGTCAAACAGTGAGGGTGAGTCAAAACATCCGCTGCTTGCAACAAGCTGGCTAGTTGATTTTGAGGCAGGTAGCCGAGAAAATTAATGTTGTTAACTTGCTTGTCTTTGGCTAACTGCTGGTAGGCTGTTACTTGCGATTTGTTGCCACCCGCGATCGCAAATTGAACTTCCGGCAACTCCTGCGCCACATCCACCAGCATATCCACGCCTTTAAACGGGTAAAGTCCGCCCGCATACACGGCTAAATGCTGTCTGTCACCTGCTAATAATTGCTGCCGCCAATTCTGGGCTGCTGCTGTTTGTCTCGCCAGAAACAACTGGTTAAAACCATTGTGCAGCATAATTACTTTTTCCGGCGGCATCCCATGTTGAATCATGCTGTGTCGCACAGTATCTGCAACAGTTACTGCAATTTGAAATAGAGGATTGCGAACGATTTCTGGCTCAAATTTCTTATCTTCGTGGTGGTGTTGTTCGTAGATAGCGGGAATTCCATTTTTAATGGCAGCTTTGACAAAATTCCAGTCGCGGGTGTGCACGATTTTAGTGGATTTAAGCAGGTGAATCGGTAAATAGTATTTGCAAACTATTGTACTCGCACTCGTCCATTTGCTGTCCCAAAAATCTATCGGCCACGGTACGGGCAAATCTGCTACTCTTAACTTGTCCTGAAGATTGTAGATTTTGGCAAGTTGATCGTCCGGTTTTCTTGGTCGAAAAGGAAAAAGCCAATCAACCGGATTCAAAGCACTCCAGCCTTTGCGGAGGTATACCAAAACTGCTGGATAACCGAGATTGGCGGCAGCATTGGCAGAGTGCGTAACTTGAACTAAGCTGGCTACATTGGGTTGCGGTAAAACGTTTCTGGTAAAAAATACATAATATTTAGACATGAATTTTTAACTGATTTTCTACTTGTTAACTGTCTGACGCTTAATCGTAGTTTCTATAAATTCTAAAGTCTTGAAAATATTAGCAGCCGAGTGATATGATTCTCTGATTAGCTCATCTCTTTCTTCGGGAGAATCTACCATTTCATCTACTAGCAATTTCAGGTAAGCTATCATCGGAGTCAGGCGAGTGCGAATTTCGTAAGAACCTCTAATTAAAGCTTCATCGCGGGCGGTTTCTTCGGCAAACTGCACTGAATACAAGCGAGTGTAGTAACCTCCTTTTGCGAGCAATTCTTCGTGGGAGCCAATTTCTACTACTTGTCCGCGATCGATCACGGCGATTTTATCGGCTTTTTGGACTGTGGAGAGGCGGTGGGCGATCACTAAGGTTGTGCGATCGCAACTCAGTTTCTCGATCGCCGATTGCACGTATCTTTCCGAAACCGTATCCAGCGAACTCGTAGCCTCATCTAAAATTAAGATTTCCGGGTTTTGCAGCAAAGCTCTAGCAATGGAAATTCTCTGACGCTGCCCTCCCGATAATATCACACCGCGATCGCCAATTTGAGTATCCAACCCCTCCGGCAACAGTTCAATAAACTCATAAGCATTCGCCCCCTTCGCCGCTTCCACAATTTCTTCCTCAGTCGCTTGGGGCCTAGCATAAGCAATATTTTCGCGCACTGAAGCATTAAACAAAAACGTATCCTGGCTAACAATACCCATCGCTTTTCGGAGACTTTTCAGCTCAAATTCGCGCAAATCTATACCATCGATTGAGATGTAACCTTCAGTAGGATCGTAAAATCTCGGCAGTAAATCTGCCAATGTTGACTTACCAGAACCCGAAGTTCCTACCAAAGCCAAAGTAGTGCCGTGAGGTAGAAATAAATCAATTCCTTGCAGAACTAAAGTTTTGTGATTCGGATAACTAAAAGATACTTTATTAAAATGAATTCCCGATCGCAAATGAGTGTATGGCACAGAACCGTTCAGCATAAACGGCTTATCATCGCAGCTCAAAAAATCATTGACCACCTCTACACTAGCCGACGTATTTGCAAATTGACTGCGCCCGCTGTTCAACTGAGAAATCAAAGGAATCAATCGAAAAAGTACCAATAAATAGGTCAGCAAAACAGTAGAAATAGACTCGATTTCATTTGCAAATATTGTGCGACCTATAAAAACAATCAAAATAATAACTATCAAATTAACAACTTCGTTAATTGGGGCAATTGCCGCATAGTTTACCTGAGCCTGAAAATCCGCTTGTTCTCGCCTTTGAATCAAATGCTTGATCCGCTGATATTCCCTTTCCTCGTTCCCTGTTGACTTGACCAGCCGAATCCCAGTCATGGTTTCGAGCACCCTAACCGAATAATCTTTCGACATTTCAGAAAGCAGATGACCAAAATACTTGGAACGGTTAATAATATATTGATTTGTCCAAGCAACTAACGCTAGCAGAACTGTAGCTGTCACCGTCAGTTTCCACGAAATAGAAAGCAGCAAGCCCACAAACACCAAAACGGTGATTGAGGTAGTAAACATTCCAGTCGCCGTACCAACTGCACCAGCAGTCCGGCTAATTTCTCCGCCCAATCTATTAATTAAATCCCCGACTTTAGTTTTAGAGTAAAAATCTAAATCTACTTCTAACAACAACCGCAAACCTGCTTCTCGCAAATCAAAAGTCAGAGAGCGTGTCAGAGAAGTAGCTACTAAAGTATTGATATAACTCGCAATATTTTTCAAAATAATTGTGAGAACAATCGCCCCTGTCATCAACATCAAACGCTGATTTTGGGGCATTCCCTCAAAGGGATACATCAAAGTTTTAATTAGAGGTGGAGCGCCGCGCAGCTCGATAGCTTCACCCAAAAAACTTAAAAGCACTGGTACAATCAGAGTAGTGCTGATACCGCTGAATAAAGCCCCAGAAAAGCCCAGCATCACAGTTGACAGAATCCTGCCGGGATATCGTCTGGCAAATTTTAGGAGTAGCTTATTGGCAGACATGAAGCATTCCCAGCTAAACAGTACGGCATCTCAAAATATTCTTTAATTACAGCCAGTTTTTCTTTCTCCATTCAGTCGCTTAAATGTCACATCAATATACCTGCAATTATATCTGAAAGTATCGGTGCCATTGCTTGAATGCTATATTTTTTCACGCATCTTTCCCGAGCTTTCATTCCTTGCAAATTTGCCGATGGCAAATGTTGAAATATCCATTGAATTTTTTGGGAAATTTGAGCAGGAGAACTCGGCTCGACTAAATAACCGGTTCCCCCTAAAATTGCTGGAATATCCCCCACTCGCGTAGACAAAACAGGCTTAGCCATTGCCATGCCATCTGTCAGCTTGAGCGGAAACTGAGCCACCGCTGTGAGAGTCTCTCGCTGAGGAACAACGACAACGTGAGCCGCCGCCACAACTTCAGGCATCGTCTCGACAGGAAACTTTGGCAGTTTAACAATCCAACGCCCCCATTGTTTCACAAGTTTATCATCATAATCATCATAAGGACTTCCGCCGACGATCGCTAATTTTAAATCTGGCTCATTTAACTGTTCCAGGGCCATCAAAACATCCTCAACACCTTTGTGAGGTCGCGGCGCCCCGGGAAACATCAAAACTCTATACCCAGACAAGCCATAACGCTGTCTGCTCAATTCAGGATTGTATTTAGCAGGGTCGAACATTTCAGTATCCTTGCCATTAGGCAAATATACACCACCAAAACGCTGTTTCAAAAACTCAGTATCGACGGTGACGGCATCAGCGCGAGAAACTAAACTTTCCATCCACTTGACATATAGCGGATGATCTGGTTTTCTCAACTGACCATTTTGTTTGAAAATATCTCGATAAAGTTGTTTAAAAGAAGGACTATATTTCCATTCATCTCCACCGAACCAGCTAAGTTCCCAGTCATCTATATCTAAAATGAGAGGGCGGCGAGTATCTAGTTTTTTTAGCAAAGATAAACCAAAGCTTGTAGGTTTAGGTTTTACCGCATAAATAATATCCCCATCTATGTTTTTCAAAACTTTTTGAGCATCCAGCAAAAACCCCGGATAGTTTCTCCCCGGTATTGCACGTAGCGGGATGCCTCTGGGAGGAATAGCATACAATTCCTTGCCAAACAGAAATCCTATAACTTCAACGTCATAATTAAGCTCGATCAGGACTTGAGCTAGGAGAAAAGCACGAATTGCACCTCCTCCCGACAAATCGCTCACCACTAATGAAACTTTCACTTGGCAATTTTTATTAAAAAAGTTGCTTTATTCTCCTACTTAATCGAGCTTTTGTCAAGGTTAGCAAAGCAAAAAATACTTTTTTCAGGGAAATCCTCGGATCTTTTAAGGCTAAAGCATCTGTGATTTCTTGTCTTAATTTGGTTGCTGCTGACGCAGTTCGCAAATAAAGCTCTGGATGAATTAAGGAAAGCTGAAAGACGTTAGTTCTCTCGGCTGCTTTTTGTAAAACTGGATTTGTTGTTAAATATTCCACTTTGGCAAATATAAGTATATTCTGGGCGTAGTACCATTTAACTCGCTCGTTTTGCCATATTTTACTTCTCACGCAGTCAATCGCCACATATCCTTGCGCTTGAAAGAGTTTCGCCCAATAGTCTGGCCACTGTTCGTTTACGTGATTTGTTCCCCCTTGAAATGGTACGGCGGCAGAGAATAAAATAACTGGGCCTAGCTTCACTAAAGACTCTACAAATACCCGGGCGCATTCAGAGGGTAAGTGTTCGGCCACTTCTAAGGAAATTACTAAATCAAATTGTTGTTCAATCGGCAAAGGTTGGGTTAAATCTAATGCTAAAAAGTTGGCAGCGGGGATTTCTAACATTTGTGGGTCAACCCAATCACCGTCGATTCCCAAGATATCTGTAACGCCGTATTCTTGGAATGCTGACAGCCAAGTACCTGTGCCACAACCGACATCAATTACTCGCTTTGGCTGCACGAATTCCCAAAGAATCGGAATGATTTCTTTGGCTGATTCTTGGGAGGTTTTTTGCAAGTATTGATATAATTCTTTGCTATAATGTTGCACGGCAGCTAAGTACAAATAAACATTAGATAAATGTAGGAGACCGGTTGAAACCGCCGTCTTTTTATTTTAAGCGCCAGGGGTTATTAATTTGATTTGGTAAAAATATTTTAGCGGTGCGATCGACTATTCGAGTAAAAAGCGATCGCGTGACGTTCTTTGCGTACTGCGGGCGGTAGGGATAAGTGCAGTGCATGACTTTAATCGGTTTGTCGGTAGCCGCATAAACATCTTTCCACTTATCCAAATAGTTGTAAACAGGGGATAAAGTTTTCATTTTCGGTTTGACTGATTCAACAGCAGCAGCAAAAGCACCTTGATCTTTCAACAGTAGCACATTTTGATGGGCAACTACTATCTCGAAATATTTCTGGAAATTTTGGAAAAATTCGTAATTTTTACTACTTTTCGTAAAAGCGATAAATCCGCCATTGTATTGAATGCTATTTTCGTTTAGCGGCAATCCGACAGACTGCAAAGTTGACAGAATATCTTGCTTAACTCTTAATAAATTGGCTGCTTTAGCAATCGCTGGCTGCACATCTTCCGTCACCAACAAATCCACCTCGTCAAGATAGTCGAAAACCTCATCTATTGGCGACAGCAAACAAATATCGCAATCCATATAAATAGTCTTGTCAAACACAGATTCCCCGTACAAAGCCAGCTTAGCTTGCCGCGACGCTAAAACAGGATTTTCGTGAGAGGGTGCAGGTTTCAATATGACATTTCCAAATACCTGAAGTAAAGGATATAAAATTTGAGGTACTCTATCGATTAAAATAATAATTGGTTCCCTGTGAAACTTCCTGACAGAAGCCAGAAAATGGATGCAATCTTGGAACGAGTAAAGACCGGTTAAAATAGTGATAAATCCCTTGCTTTCTAATTTCATCAAAAAATTAAAGAATCTAGCTTGTCCAGAATTTCCGCATCTTGTTTCATGTCAAATTTGCGCGCAAAGTGAAAGTTGCCGTTAGTAATTGTCGCATAATCTTGCACGGTCAGCATTCTGGGCGAACCTGCGACTGCATTGGTATAATCAATATAACGTTTGTCGTCATTCACTAAATTTAAGTTTTGATTGTTGACCAAGATAGTCTGCACGAAAGACTCTTCGGGAACTACTGTTTTTTGGTAGTAATCCACAAAATCTGGGCGATTATTCACAAAATTTTTGATATATGCAACGCACTTTCTAGAAAGAGTATACCACGCCCAGCCGCCGTAGCAAATAAACCGATCGCTAAATAAGGGCGATCGGCGCGGTATCCCCACCAGCGGGCCGTAAGTCAGGTAAAATTGCAGCGGAGTCAATGTTTTTACCGCCCGCAATTGCTGAAACTCTTTCAAAAAACTGTAACTCCAGCGCCCAGGAATTCGCCAGTAACGGCAATAATACCGCTTGAATCCCTTCTGTTTGTCCCAAGGTATTCCCTCAGCCAAAACATCCCAATACCGGATAAAACCATCCGCGTCAGTTTTCGCGAGAAAATCCTCGGTTTTTGATAGCGGTTGAGTCGGATAATCTTGGCCGGTCAAATTAATCAGCCAGTCAAAATCAGAATTATTTGCAAACAACCAGTTGACAGCATTTAAATAGGGTTGAACTTGACAAGAAAAATCACCGCGAATTAAATGTTTTTGATTTTTCAATAAATGAATATCTGACAAATCTTGCAGCGGATTTAAGTCTAAATCGCACCTGTTAAAATTATGATTTATCAGAATTTGAGAATTAGGACTCGATTTTTTGATGGTGCGAATCAGGCGATAAATTTGTTGGGGATTTTGATGGGTTTGGATAAAATAGCAAATTTTCACGGCTATTTCTCAGAGACAAATTGATTCATGCGACTTTGTAGGCGGTTTGCTTTCAAAATTAGATAGCGGCGGGTTAAAAATATTTGCTGCTGCCAAATTGACGCGGTACACCAGCGGTAATAAGCAGGAACAGCTACGTTTGTCAAAAAATTGCGCCACTGCCAAGTAATCTGGGGATTTCCTGTTTCCTGCGCTCTGATTCTACCATTTTCGATCATTGCCCGCCGCAAATTTCGATCGCCCCGCAGCATCTCAACAGCAGCAATTGCCTCCTCTGGCGAAGCTACTTCGATGTAATCGAGTGCACTTTGGCGTTCGCTGCGGTATGCAGATTCGCGTCCCAGAACAGCGGGAATGCCTGTATGCCAAGCGTTAATCAATTTCGAGGCAGGTTTCGAGTCAAAAGTCTGTGCAGCCTCAAAACTGCGAACAGCCACGATGACATCTACTTTACTGTAATCGTGCCAGCGATCGCACGCCACGACTTCCCAGCCCAAACCCAAAGCGCCGAGTTTTTCTGCCCAACAAGGTGCTTGCAATTGGGGTGCTAGAGTTCCTGCAACGCCGAAGAAAGCCGCTTTTTCAAAGATTTCGCCCCGGCTGGGGTCGCGGGGAATCAACCCGGGTTGCAGCCAAAATTTGAGCGGATGACAATGCCATAAATTGGGCGATCGACTAAATAGCGGATCGCGATCGTTCTGTACCAATTGCAACTGAGCATAAGGGTGAGGTTCTCTATCTACTTTAATACAAACAATCAGCAAATTTGGCAGAGGTTGTAAATTATCGGATAAAAAATCTCGATGGGATACCACGATGCCTTCATCCGGCATAAAATCTATTAATTGACACGGCAATCCGTCCGCTTTCAAATAAAGATAAGTTTGCAGAGTCCAATCATACTTTCCTCGGCCGTACCTGCTGCCCCAAAAACTCATCCACTGCCAGTATTCCTCAGGACTTTGCGGCAAATCTCCCACAGGCCACTGGCTTTTAGGAATATAAAAATAAATCGGTGGTAAACTCTCATTCATTCCATCCACCCTGCAATTGGGCACTTATTTATCAAGGGGGCAGGACACGGCAGTGCCGTGTCCCTACGGTATTTCATGCGATTGAAAACTAGCTATATTCTATTTTACTTCCTTCACTGCGTCCAATCCCAAAAACTCTCGTTCCAGTTATCTCGATAATTAAAAAATTCTTGCCAATCATAAAACTGCACAAAATCTTTTATGTTAATTGTTTTGCCGACATCTCTAATCATGTAAAGAGGTTTTTCCCCGTAAAAAGCAGCCCACATCGTATAACTGCTAGGCGGCCCGACAATATAGTCGCACTTTGACAAAACATAAATATCTTCGATTAAATCACCGCTACCAAAAACACAGTTAAAACTTTTAAATAAACTCGGTTCTTGCTGGAGATTAGAACAAATTAAAAATTTAATATTATTTCGTGAAAATAGCTGAGCGATTGCGTTCATCACCTCGATATATTGGTCGATTGTATAAAAGTATCTCCCGTTTTGGTGCTGCGCGTAATCTCCTTGACGGATGTGAATTCCGACGATTGTGTCGGCGCTGTTTTTGATATTTGAAATCAGATTGTCTGGATGAGTTGTATATCGCGGTAATGGCGTCAAGTACGCTCGAATTTGGTCGGCGTACTTGCACAACTGGGGCGTATCTTCGACAAACCAGCCATCTCGAAATAGCCAGCCTTGAAAACAAACATTTGAACCGGGCTTGATTTGTTGGCTGGCTTGATATTTGCTCCAACTAAAAGGTTTTTCTCGGCTAATTTCTTGGATTTTTAATACTTGCTTATTGCTTAAATACTTGATAAACTTATAATATTTACTCCTGATAAATTTGTTGCCAGGTGCGGTAAAATATGGCGGAGGATAACAGCACAATAAATCTTTCGCAGTTCCTGTAAAGTATTCTGCATATTCCTCAAACGCCGGATTGATTACAGTCAAGTTATGCTCGATCGCCCAAGCGATGAAATTAGCGAACAGCAGCAGTCTGTTGCCGAGTTGTCCCGATTTGGCAGAGATGATTAACATATTTTTTGTTAAATTAAGGTGCGCGTAATGCGCGCACCCTCAAGACTAAGCGTGATGGCGTTTTTTGTGCCAGTGCCAAGCGTGAGTTAGAATATCCTTAATGTCGGGATATTCTGGAGACCAACCCAAGGTTTTGATGGCTTTCTCGCTGCTGCCAACTAAAGCAGGCGGGTCTCCCGGACGCCGATCGCACTCAACGGCCTTTATCTCTTTTCCCGTCACTTGGCGAGCCGTTTCGATCACCTCTTTCACCGAAAATCCGCCGCCGTTACCTAAATTAAAGAAATCAGATTTGCCGCCATTGAGCAAATATTCCAATCCCAAAATGTGAGCCGACGCCAAATCGTTGACGTGGATGTAATCGCGGATGCAAGTACCGTCTGGAGTATCGTAATCCGTGCCAAAAATTGCGATCGAATCTCGTTTCCCCAAAGCAGCTAACAACACCAATGGAATCAGGTGAGTTTCTGGATTGTGATCCTCTCCCAACAACCCGTTCGGATCGGCTCCAGCCGCGTTAAAATAGCGGAAACAAACAGACTTAAAATTGTAAGCAGCGTCAAAATCCGATAAAATCCGTTCTACCATTAACTTAGTAGCACCGTAGGGATTGATCGGATTTTGTGGGTGGTTTTCTGTGAGCGGGATTTGCTCAGGTACGCCATAGGTCGCGCAAGTAGAAGAAAACACAAATTTTTGCACGCCAGCAGTCATCATCGCTTCTAAAAGTGTAATAGTGCCGATGACGTTGTTGCGGTAATATTTGGCTGGATCGGTAACAGATTCGCCCACGTAAGCGTAAGCCGAAAAGTGCATTACCGCAGCAATATCGTGGCTGGCGAACAGGTTGTCGAGCAGAGCGCGATCGTTGGTATCGCCAACTACCAACTCTACCTGCAAAACCTGCTCTACTAAATCTCGGTGCCCGTACACTAAATTATCTAAAATTACCACGCCGTAACCCGCGTTTTTTAGCGCTAATACTGCGTGAGATCCAATATATCCTGCTCCGCCCGTCACCAAAATAGTTGGTTTTTCTGTACTCATTTTATTCGGGGTTGTTTTGTCACTGCAACTGTCGATTATATTGTAAATTTACCACAAAGAATTGGTTTAAAGCCGGAACCCTTTGAGGAAGAAATTAAAAGAAGACTATTCATTGCTTCAATCCTCGGACTTCCAGATTAAGTGCTGTCAACTGTCAACTGTCAACTGTCAACTGTCAACTGTCAACTGTCAACTGAAAAGTTCAATCGATAAACTTGAGGCGACCAATTTGGATATAATCAAATATCCGATTGATTTGATGTCGATCCTCTTCGGAAATTTTATCATCAGACAGGATGGTCGAGGTCAAAACTAAATGTTCGCGGCGAGCAATCTTGCCAGACGCTACAATCCGCTCGACCATTTGAGAAATTGTTAAGTTGGATTTGTTTTGAGATGTTCGCATTTATTCGATCGCACTTGTGTCACAATAGTCAAACTCGATGGCAGTTGTTGACCCCAAAATGGTGCATACCACCGCCACCAATTTGTTCAACAGCAGAAATGTCTGAGAGTTTTACATCCAAAGATAGATGCGCGGAGTTGAGAATTCAGCGTTGTGCTTTGGGATACCGTTGACCCTAATTCAAGTGTATAATATTTTTGCTAGAGAGGCATTTTTCGATGCAGGTTTATCGGATTCCGGTACTGTCGGACAATTACATTTTTTTGCTGCACGACGCCGATCGCAACATAGCAGCAGTCGTCGATCCAGCCCAAGCAGAACCGGTCTTGCAGCAAGTGCGATCGCTCGGAGCCGAATTGACAGCAATTTTCAACACGCACCACCACAGCGACCACGTAGGCGGCAACCAGCAACTGATCGCTCGCTATCCCCAACTTAAAGTTTACGGCGGCGCCGAAGACCGAGGCAGAATTCCCGGACAACAAGTATTTTTACACGGGGGCGATCGAGTTGAATTTGCTGGCAGAACCGCCTCCATCTTGTTCGTACCCGGCCACACAAAAGCTCACATAGCCTACTATTTCCCGCCCAGCAACCCAGGGGAAACCGGCGAACTGTTCTGCGGCGACACTTTATTTGCCGGAGGCTGCGGCAGACTGTTTGAAGGCACTCCCGCTCAAATGGTAGCCTCCCTCGAACAATTGCGAAACTTGCCGGACAATACCAGAGTTTGGTGCGCCCACGAATACACGCAGAAAAACTTGGAATTTGCGATCGGCGTAGACAGCGACAATCTCGATTTGCAGCGGCGCTGGGGCGAAGTCAAAGCAGCCCGCAGCCTCCAGCAACCTACAGTACCATCATCGATCGGCCTGGAAAAAAGCACAAACCCATTTTTGCGCTGGGATTTTCCCAACCTCCAATCAGCCGCCAACACCAGCGATCCAGTCCAAACCTTCGCTCGATTGCGCGGCATGAAAGATCGATTTTGATCTTAATGTTTTTGCTTCTTCAGGTAACTCTTAAACTTGATTGTCGGCTCCCTCAACCACGGCTCTAACCTTCTGTATTTTTGCTGAAAGCTCGACAGCCAATCAGAGTTATTTTGAATCTTTGGCATTTCGTCCTTAAACGGTGTCAGAGACAACATATCCAGCCATAATTGATTGGGAGTAGAGCTTTCCCACGGTTTCGGTTTCGACATAAAGTGCATCACTTTAGTTGACATATCTTCTGTATTGTCGTTGTTCCACATTCGATCTAATTGCTTCCACCTTCCGGCTAACACTGAATTTAATGCACCCTGATCGTGATCGCCCCAAAGATTTGCATGAGAATTTTGGAGCAGCTTTTCGGAAAGTTGCTCTTGCTCCCACAGCTTCATGTTGTAAACTAAAACGCCAGCATTGAAATAAGGATTTCGATCTAGAGAATTGTTGGGATTTCCCCAGACATTAGCTGCGGCGGCGATCGGCATTGTTTCCAAATCTAAATTCCACAGCGGCTCTAAGCTTCCCAGCACAATCGTGTCCGTGTCGAGCCAAATCAGCCTTTCTGTTGCTTGGGTATATTTTCCCGGCTCCAATCTCACGTAACTAAGTTTAGAACCAAACAGTGACAGAAGTTTGTCATAATTAGATTGAAATTCTTGCCAGTCAATCTCGTATTTGCAGCAATTCTGTAACCGTTCCTTTTGCTGTGCGTCTATCCCGCTACAGACAATGCTAATTTTTACCTGGTGTTCCCCAGATTTGGTAACATTGAGATCTATAGATTTGAGCAGTGCTGCCAATCCCAGAATGTAGTTGCGATCGCCGGCCATGAATAGGTGCATTGAATTAATATTGTGAAAGTAATAAAAGTCAAAGGCGCCGACTCAAACCTAGCAAAAATGCTAGTACGGTGGCAAGTAGGGGGTCATAGATGGGGATAAAAACCGATCGCCAATTAACCGCCCAGACGAAGATAACCGTGCCACAACCGTCGCTCAGGTGGCTCTCAAGAAACCGGGTTTCTAGTTACCTGCGCGCAAGTTCGAGGGGCTCACCCTAGCAGGTGAGACCGATCTCTGAGTTGAAACAGCCAGAAAATTGCCTCATCTTTGCTGCATCTGGCAACTGGTGAAGAAGTCGGACTCTGGTATAAAATAAACACTCAAGAAATTTACATTCCTTTAGGACAATTGACATCCCCCTGAAGTATGAATTGTCGCCCTGCTGACATCAAAAGTTCTCCTGACTTACGATCTCCTTATAATTATTGATGAGCGCGATCGCCTAGACCACAATTAAAACGACCGTTGTTAGAAACTGATGCAAAATCCAGGCAATACTGAACCCCAACCGCAAATCGACCCCTCTGTGTCAACGGATTCTAACAAAGCGCTGTATCCAAACGCGTTATTGCCAACAGATTTAGGGATGGTTCTGCAATTGGCAGACGGCAGCATTCAGGGCTGCAATCCTCGCGCCCAGGAACTCTTGGGGATGACAGCAGAACAGATGCAGGGCAACTCTTCAATAAACTGCCCGTGGCAAACTGTGCGCGAAGATGGCTCGGATTTTCCCGGGGAGACGCATCCGGCGATGGTGACGCTGCAAACCGGGCAGCCATGCTCAAATATCATCATGGGATTCTATCAGCCGCAGGGAGAATTGATTTGGTTGAAGCTGAATTCTCAACCTTTATTTCAGGGAGATCGATCGACTCCCTACGCTGTAGTTACCACCTTCACGGCGATCGCTCAACCTCAGCCACAAGCAGTCACTCACGCGCCCGCTACACAACTGTCAGACACCCTCGAAAGTATTTCCGACGGCTTCTTTGCTTTGGATCGAGACTGGCGATTTACCTACGTTAATTCCCAAGCGGCGCGGTGGCTGAATCGACTCCCGTCCGATTTGATTGGCAACAGCGTTTGGGAAGAGTTTCCCGAATCTGCGGGCAGTTTGTTCGAGCAGGAATACCTGCGCTGCGCCAGGGAGCAAGTTACAGTTAGTTTTGAATCTTTTTATCCGCCGCTGAATAGTTGGTATGCGGTACGAGCTTATCCGATCGCATCGGGACTTGCCGTTTATTTTCAAGATGTCACCGAACACAAAGCCGATCGGGCTGCTGTGATCGCCCAAGCGCAAGCGGCACACCAACAACTAGCAGAAATCGAGGCGATTTATGCTAGCGCGCCGATCGGACTTTGCTTTATTGATACCGACTTGCGATTTGTCCGCATCAACTCGCGCCTCGCAGAAATTAATGGAGTTCCAGCCGCCGCTCACATCGGTAAAACATTGCGCGAAATCTTATCACAACAAGCAGATGATTTAGAGCCGCTTTACCGACAAGTTATTGCCACGAAAGTTCCCCTCGAACAGCTCGAAATTCACGGGGAAAACTCGGCACAGCCTGGAGTAGAACGCGATTGGCTGTTGAGTCTCTATCCGCTCAAAGCCGAGGACGATCGCGTGCTGGGCGTGAATGTGACAGTGTACGAAATTACCGATCGCAAACAAGCAGAAGCAGCTTTGCGCGACTCCGAGGAACGCTACCGGACTTTGTTTGAGTCCCTAGACGAAGGTTTTTGCGTCATCGAAATGCTGTTTGACGACAACGAAAAGCCGATAAATTACCGCTTTTTGGAAGTCAATCCGGCCTTCGAGAGACAAACCGGACTCGTAGAAGCGGCGGGGAAAACGGCGCTAGAGCTCATTCCAGGACTCGAAGATTATTGGTTTGAGATGTACGGCAAAGTCGTGCTGACAGGGGAACCAGTGCGCTTTGAACACGTCTCGGAAGTGATGAACCGCTGGTTTGAGGTTTCGGCCTTCCGCACTCCTGAGCCGCACAGCCGCAAAGTCGCCATACTTTTCCAAGAAATCACCGATCGCAAACAGGCACAAAATCTCCTGCTGCAACAGTCCGAGCAAATGCGGCTATTCGTCAAACATTCGCCTGTGGGGGTGGCGATGTTTGACCGCCAGATGCGGTATATGCTGGTGAGCGATCGCTGGCTGGCAAATTACGGGCTCGGCGCTCAAAACGTTTTAGGTCGATCGCATTACGACATCTTTCCCAATTTACCCGATCGTTTAAAACAAATCCACCAGCGCTGTCTGGCGGGAGCAGTCGAAATGTGCAAAGAAGATCCGTTGCTCCGCGCTGATGGCTCGATCAAGTGGCTGCGCTGGGAAATTCACCCTTGGCGAACCAACAGCGGTGAGATTGGCGGGATCATGATTTTTTGCGAAGGAATCACCGATCGCAAAAACGCTGAACTCGCCCTGACGGAGGCCAAACAACAAGTCAGCAATATTATCGAAAGTATTACCGATGCCTTTATCGCGATCGACGCACAATGGCGCTATACCTACGTTAATAGCGCTGCTGAAAGACTGCTCGGTCGATCGAGAAACGACTTGTTAGGTCGATCAATCTGGGAGCTATTCTCCGCCGAGTCAGAATCCAATTCGATGCTATATCAAGAATTTCATCGAGTCGTTAACGAGCAAGTTTCTGTCAAGTTTGAAGAGTTTTCGCCGTCGCTCCAAATGTATATAGAAGTCAGCGCCTATCCAGCAGCCGAAGGACTTACGGCTTATTGGAGCGATATTAGCGATCGCAAACGCACTGAAGAAGAACTGCGGCAAAAAAATGCAATTTTGAACGTGATTAACGAGTCAGCGCCCACGCCAATTTTTGTCAAAGATCGAGAAGGATGTATTATTTATGCCAATCCAGCCACGCTTGAGGCACTGGGAAAACCTGCTGCTGAAGTAATTGGCCGGCGCGATCGCGATTTATACCCAATAGCTGAACTGGGAGCCGTCGTCTCGGAAAACGATCGGCGGATTATGGAATCTGGCCAAACAGAAGTAGTCGAAGAATCTCCCGATGGCATTCGGACATTCCTGGGAATGAAAGCTCCCTACCGCAATGAAGCGGGAGAAGTCATCGGCTTGATTGGCATTTCCAACGACATCACAAATCGCAAACGATCCGAAGTCGCGCTGCAAGAACAAACTAAGTTACTCCAAGTAATTATTGACAGTATTGGTGACGGTTTGATTCTCGCCAACCAACAAGGGGAGTTTGTGCTGTTTAACCAAGCAGCGGTGAAAATGTTCGGTCAGCTAACGAATGAAAAATCCTCTGAGGAATGGTCGAGCACCTACGGACTATTTTTGGCAGACCAAAAAACCCTTTTCCCCGACAATGAACTACCTCTAGCCAGAGCAATCAAAGGTGAATATGTCAATGATGTAGGGGTATTTGTCCGCCGCGAAAATTCCGAAGATCGCTGGATCAGTATCAGCGGTTATCCGGTGGTTGATACTAGCAACGAAATGACAGGCGGAGTGATTGTCTGTCGGGATATCACAGAACGCAAACAATCAGAAGCAGCGCTGCTTGAGAGCGAAGCACGATTCCGCTATATGGCAAACAACGCTCCATTTATGGTCTGGGTAACAGACTCCACAGGCTACTGCACTTTCTGGAGCGACAACTGGTATGAATTTACAGGTCAAACTCAGGAAACAGCTTTGGGATTTGGTTGGATAAACGCAGTGCATCCAGAAGACCGAGAACAGGCCATGAATGTATTTTTGAGGGCCAATGAACGCCACGAAGCTTACAGCACGGAATTTCGCGTGGGGCGCAAGGATGGCCGATATTCCTGGGTGCTGGATGCGGCTGCTCCCAGATTTACTGAAAGCGGACAATTTGAGGGTTTTATCGGTTCTGCGATCGACATTACAGAGCGCAAACAAGTGGAAACCGAGCGCGATATGGTTCTGCAATTGGAACAAACGGCGCGTGCCGAAGCCGAGCGAGCTAACCGGATTAAAGACGAGTTTCTGGCGGTGCTTTCTCACGAGTTGCGATCGCCCTTAAATCCGATTTTAGGCTGGTCGCAACTGCTGCGAGGCGGCAAGCTGAGCGCCGCTAAAACCACCAAAGCCTACGAGACGATCGAGCGCAACGCCCGACTGCAATCTCAACTAATCGAAGACTTGCTCGACGTGTCTCGGATTCTGCAAGGAAAACTCAGATTAACCGTCGCTCCGGTGAATGTCGCAACCATTATCTTATCTGCTTTGGAAACCGTGCAATTATCAGCCGAAACCAAGAAAATTCAAATTCAAACAATCTTAACTCCCCAGGTCGGGCAAGTTGTCGGCGATACAGGTCGCTTGCAGCAAATAGTGTGGAATTTGTTATCAAACGCGGTGAAATTCACGCCCGAAAACGGTCGAGTTGAAGTTAGATTAACACAAATTGAACACGAAGTTCAAATTCAAGTCGCAGATACGGGTAAAGGCATTGTTCCCGATTTCTTGCCCTATGTTTTTGAGCATTTTCGACAAGAAGACGGCGCGACTACTCGCAAATTTGGCGGCTTGGGATTAGGATTGGCGATCGTCCGCCAACTGATCGAACTTCACGGCGGAACCGTGTTTGCAGAAAGCCCCGGAGAAGGTCTAGGAGCGACGTTTACGGTGAGATTGCCACTATTAAATGATGATTCTAGCAGGCAGGAGGAGGCAGTCGTCAATTCGTCTCTGAGTCCCGATATTTCATCTTTGCCGCTCGCTGGATTGAGAATTTTGGTAGTAGATGATGAGCCGGACTCGCGAGATTTTGTCGCCTTCGTGCTACAGGAATCGGGTGCGGAGGTGATTTCCCTGTCATCTGCTGCTGAGGCGTTGCTGTCGATCGCCCAAACTGCACCGGATTTGCTCGTCAGCGACATCGGAATGCCGGAGATGGACGGATATATGCTGATCCATAGCATCCGCACTCAGCTTGCACCGCAGGCTCGGGAGTTGGTGGCGATCGCCGTAACGGCCTATGCTGGAGAAGCGAACGAGCGCCAAGTTTTGCAAGCCGGATTTGACAAACACTTATCGAAGCCGATCGATCCGAGTGAGTTAGTTGCAACTGTAGTGCGTGCGATCGGCGATCGGGCAAAAGATCGATCGTAGGTTCGATCGATCGGACTTCAGTCCTTCTTAATCAGGTTCGTAGTGAGCATTAGTGTCAACAATCGCCTGAAACTATAGAAAAATCTCGCTTTTATCCGAGTCCAGATCCCCCTAAATCCCCCTTAAAAAGGGGGACTTTGAGCGCTTCTTGTCCCCCCCTTGCTTTCGGGGGGCTAGGGGGGATCGAGGCCCTAATCGTCAGACAGTAGACTGAAACTACGTTTAACCTGGTTGCTGACACTTTCGGAGGGTTAAATCCGTTAAATCCGTTACAAAATCCGTTGCCGAACCTTCTTCCTTCTCCCTTGCGATCGCCACACAAACTTCGCTATTATAGAAAGTTGCAGTTAAAACCCACAAGCAAAGATCATGGCCAAGCGCGTCCAATTAGTTCTAAACAAAGATGTCAGCAAACTCGGCAAAGCTGGCGACGTAGTAGAAGTAGCCCCAGGCTACGCCCGCAACTACCTAGTACCCCAAGGAATGGGATTTAAAGCCACTCCAGGCATTCTCAAGCAAGCAGCGCGCCGCAGAGAAGAAGAAAGACTGCGCCAGCTAGAGCTCAAGCAGCAAGCTGAAGTCCGCAAAACCGCCCTGGAAGCAGCCGGGCCTTTCATCATCTCCAAGCAAGTCGGCGAAGGAGACGCGATTTTTGGTACTGTCACCAACCAAGAAGTAGCAGAGCTGATTTTCAACTCTACCAGTCAAGAAGTCGATCGACGCGGCATCACCCTACCCGAAATTCGCGGTACTGGTACATACAAAGCTGAAATCAAACTGCACGCAGATGTTACCGCTACAGTCGATCTTCAAGTTATCCCGATGTAATTGGGCATTGGGAATTGGGCATTGGGCATTGGGAATTGGGCATTGGGCATTGGGCATTGGGCATTGGGCATTGGGCATTGGGCATTGGGCATTGGGCATTGGGCATTGGGCATTGGGCATTGGGCATTGGGCATTGGGCATTGGGCATT
>NZ_JAUBVZ010000013.1:100455-171605 GCF_036702805.1 Microcoleus sp. A006_D1 | reverse complement strand
AGGCTGGGGCTTAAATCCCCTGCCTAAAAACTTCACTGTCAACTGTCAACTGTCAACTGTCAACTGTCAACTGTTAAACTCAACCTAATTCAAGATCAAAATTCAATGATTGCTAACTTAACCGCCACCGGCTGGGAAATTATTTATCACCGCGCCCACGCTTTACTCGCCGCCCAACTTGGCGGACAGTGGAAGCGCTCAAAATCTCCGGTTCGCCTCTACGAAACCATAGCCGCGATTTCCCACCACGACGATTTAGAGAAAGAGTGGGAAGAAGATATCTTGACTGAAGCCGGCGCGCCCTTAGATTTTACCTTGGACACGGAAACTTCTCTGCCGAAAATGCGAGGAATGACGGAGACTTCTCTATATCGCGGTAGGTGGGTAGCAATGCTGATTTCTATGCACATGAGCTTTCTGAATGAAGGAAAGCGGGGAGAGTCGAAGGAGCTTGACGAATTTTTGGACGAACAACTCGCCAACCAAAAAAAGTGGCGCGAGGAGATGAAGATTTCTAAGGAAGAGGCCCAATCAGCTTATGCTTTTTTCCAGTGGTGCGATCGGCTATCATTAATTCTTTGCAGCGGCGAGTTACCCGCCGGAGAACGAGCTTTAGAAATTAGTGTCGGCCCCGACGGCAAGCGCTACGATATTGTACAGAACAGTAACGAACTCGTGACTGTAACTCCTTGGCCTTTTGAAGACGATAAATTTACTGTCAACGTCGAAGCGTGCCACTTAGATCAAGTCAAGTTCGACAGCAACCAGGAAATTAAGGAAGCGCTGCAAAAAGCTCCCAAAAAACAGTTAGAGTGGACTTTTGTCAAGTCTTAATCAAACCCAATAGCAGAAATACTGCACCGTTCTAGGTTCGTAGTGAGGACTTCAGTCCTCATGAAAAGAAGGACTAAAGTCCTCACTACAAACCAAATTGATTGTTGTCGATTAACCAGACATAATTTCACCAATTACCAATGACCAATTACCAACTACCAATTACCAATTACCAACTATGAAACGTTCAGCTTGCCTAATTTTCAATCCCGTCGCCGGCAACAGTAACCCCGACCAAGACTTAGCTAGAATTCAGGAACTTTTAGAGCCGTTTATTGACTTAGACATTCGGCTGACAACGGTAGAAATAGACGCAGATCAACTCGCCCGCGAAGCAGTTGCTAGGGGAGTTGAGGCAATTATTGCTTCTGGGGGTGACGGCACATTGTCGGCAGTTGCTGGTGCGATTGTCAGTACAAATATTCCTTTAGGAATTATTTCGCGGGGAACTGCGAATGCTTTTGCGAATGCTTTAGACATTCCCAATACAATCGACACCGCCTGCGCCAATATTTTGGGAGGGTTAACGCGGGTGGTGGATGCGGCGATTTGCAACGGTGAAATGCCGATGGTTTTATTAGCTGGAGTGGGTTTTGAGGCGGAAACTGTCGAATTAGCCGATCGCGACATGAAGAATCGCTGGGGAATGCTGGCCTACATTCTCTCAGGAATCAAACAGTTAAACAATTTAGAAAGATTTGAAGCCGAAATCGAAACCGAAGATAAAATTATCACCGTTACTGCTGTGGCCGTGACAGTGGCGAATGCAGCGCCGCCTACATCGATTTTAGCGCAAGGGCCGGCGGGGATTATTTTTGATGACGGCTTGCTGGACGTGACGCTGGTAGCGCCTCAGAATAAGGCTGGGGCGATCGCAGCTTCTTATCATTTATTGCAAACAGCTTTGAGCGGCAATCCTACCGATAGCGACGACATCGGTTATTTGCGCGCCAAAAAAGTAAAAATCACTGCCGATCCTGCTCAAAAAGTGGTAATAGACGGGGAAATTGTCGGTATGACTCCACTTTCTATTGAGTGCATTCCGGGAGCTTTAACTATTTTTGTACCGCGAGTTGAAGTAGAGCCACTGGTGGAAAAACTCACAGGCTTAGCGGACATCGAAGTTATAATGAAACCCTTAACTTAAAGTTTTCTGTGGCACAAAAGACCTCTTGCAAAAATAGGTAGGAACGGGCCGGATAGCCCGTTCCAACATTTGATTAAAAGGACTTTTGCAAGAGATATAAACAATCAGAAAGACCGCCCGTGCGGTCTTTTCTTTTTATGCCTCTAAGATTTGGCGAATCCGGCGTTCCAAAAGTTCGAGATCCAGTCCGCCTTCATCGCGGCTGATGCGGCGCACGGTGACGTTAACATTGCTCAAATCTGCCAGTAAATCTTGCAGTATTTCCTGTTGTTGGCGAGCTTGAGTTATTTCGCGCGGTTCCTGCACCAAATCGCGCACGATCGTATCTTCGGCGCGCGAAGCAACGATCGGGTCTGCTTCGCCGTCTACGTGTACGAAAGTGCGCCGACCTGGCCCCCGTTCTTCTTCAATTGGGATTACTGCTGTTACTCGATCGGAGCGTACATATTTGCCAAATCCGAGGTGGACTAGCACTGATGATTGTATTTTCATAGATAGCAAGTTTTATTTGTTGGTTATCTATATTTTAGCTTTTATAACCATGAGATAACAACTAATATTACAAATATTTTTACTACAAAATATGTCGGTTTTTTCTCTGTTTTATTGTTGTCAAATTCCCGTGAATAATGCTAAGTTAATTAACTGGATCTAACTTACGAACGAGTGGTCAGAAACCGGGTTTTTTACGAAAAGACGCGCTCCAACCAGCAGATTCGGTAAAAACCCGGTTTCTAGGAGTCAAAGCGCGCAAATCCTGTTAAGATAAAATTAGAGCGATGTGCGATCGCCCGCAACGCATTTCAGGGACACAGCCTACCGATTCTAGATTTGAGCATTACTTCAACGGAAAAACAGGAAAGCCTAAATCATGCTAATTAGTCTCGACTTAGTTATCAGCCTCCTGACGGCAATTCCCTTCGGCACTATCAAAGACAAGTTTCAGCGCAACGAAACAGTCATCAAATTATTAAAAAGATTTAACCTCGACCCCGATGCTCCGCCAGCCGATTTCGCGGGAGTCTATGTTTATACCTTAGTAGAATACGGCGCTGGCAAACCCAAGCAGATTTTAGAACTGTTTCGCCAAAAAGAGATTGAACAAGCATTTCGCAAAGCTTTCGAGTCCGATAGCCCAGCCATTTTAATTAAAGCAGGCGATGACTATCTGAATGAGAGTGCTTTAGGCAAAGAAATTCGAGATTTAGGCATTGACCCCAAACGGGAATTCATGGCATTTGCCGCCGTGTTTATGGAAGTAGCAAAGCGCACGCGGACGCTGGGAGATGTGATGGTGGGAAATGCGCTCGCCTCTTTGCAAAAACGCCTATCTATGGTACTAGATCGCATCGAACGCCTCCCCACCATCGAAGGAATTCGCACCGAATTTGCACGACTGGAAGCTGAAGATTATCCCGCACTTCCAGCAGCCGAATCAAGCAATGTTCAAAAGTCTCAAGCTTTTATTTTATCACAACAAGTTCGAGGTTGGTTTGAAACATTGAATTATCAGTTCGAGAAATATGAAATTTGGGAAGATAACTATTTTGAATGGATTATCAATGTTCCGGTGAGACGCAAAAAGTACGATCGCATTTTAGTGCGCGGAATTGCCGGAGAAGCGGGACTCAGGGATATCTCAGCCCTGCGCGAGTCGGTGGAAAAACAGCGCACCGATGAAGGATGGTTAGTCACCGCCCGCCGCATCAGTCGCGCCGCGCGGGATGAAGTAGCAAAAGATGAAAATCGCGATTTAGCTTGTTATACCTTCGATGAATTGCTAGATCAAGATGCCGATTTTACCTCTTATCTGGATTGGCTAGAAACTGAAATAACCAGCCGAGGAATTGATACCAAATATGTACCGCTAGCCTGTACGAAAGAAGAAATTGACCCCGATACTCACCGCAAGATAGGCGTGAGTCATTATGGCGAGCGAGATGGCTGGATCGAAGGTTATATTGACCTGTGGTTGAATGACCCAGTAAAAGAACATATTTCAGTTTTAGGAGAATTTGGAACCGGGAAAAGTTGGTTTGCGATGCACTATGCTTGGATGGCGCTGCAACGCTACAAAAAAGCTCAAAAAAGCGGCTTAGAACGTCCGCGTTTGCCGTTAGTAATTCCTTTGCGAGATTACGCCAAAGCAGTTAGTGTTGAGTCGCTATTTTCCGAGTTTTTCTTTCGGAAGCATGAGATACCTTTGGCGGGTTATTCGGCCTTTGAACAACTGAATCGCATGGGTAAATTTCTGTTGATTTTCGATGGTTTTGATGAAATGGCCGCTAAGTGCGATCGGCAAGAAACCATCAATAACTTCTGGGAACTAGCAAAAGCCGTGGTTCCCGGCGCAAAAGTCATCCTGACTTGCCGTACCGAACACTTTCCTGAAGCCAAGGAAGGACGGGCATTGTTAAATGCCGAACTGCAAGCATCAACAAATATTGTAACAGGCGAAACTCCCCAATTTGAAGTCTTAGAATTAGAGAAATTTAACGACGAGCAAATTCGCCAAGCGCTGTCATTTCAAGCAGAAGCGGCGACAGTCAAAAAAGTCATGGGAAACCCGCAGTTATTGGATTTAGCGCGTCGCCCGGTGATGACCGAGTTAATTTTGGAAGCATTGCCCGATATTGAAGCAGGAAAACCAGTGGATATGTCGCGGATTTATCTGTATGCGGTGCGGCGGAAGATAGAGAGAGATATCAAAGCAGAACGCACCTTTACTTCGTTAGCAGATAAGCTTTATTTCTTGTGCGAATTGTCTTGGGAAATGCTGTCTACCGACCAAATGAGCCTGAATTATCGCGGTTTTCCCGATCGCATTCGCAGCTTGTTTGGTTCCATCGTGCAAGAGGAAAAAGACTTAGACCACTGGCACTACGACATGATGAGTCAAACGATGCTGATTCGCAATGCAGATGGGGATTATACTCCGGCGCACCGTTCGTTATTAGAGTTTTTTGTCGCTTACAAATTTGCTGCGGAATTGGGAGTTTTGGCGGCAGATTTTACCGAATTAGTTGCGCCTGAACAGTCTTGTTTAGATCCTAATGCAGCGCCTCAAGAATACACTTGGTCTAATTATTGTCGGCTGCAAGCCCAGAAGAGAAATAACAACGAACTTATCGCGCCTTTGAAAGGATTTCTTGCTGAAAATCTAGGTGAACTTAGCCACAGTTTTGGACAAGCGCCGCTGACGAAGGCTGTAATGGATTTGTTGTTGCCGATGCTTTCAGAAACCGGGGTTTTGCCGCTTATGGAAATTCTGGAAGCAACGCGAGGCAAAACTGAAAGCGAGGTAGGTTATGTGGGAGGGAATGCGGCAACTCTGTTGTTAAAAAAGGACAAGACTGCTTTAGAAGGTAAAGACCTCTCTAGTGCCGTTATTTTAGGTGCAGATTTTACAAATGCGACGCTGCGCCACGTCAATTTTGCTGAAGCGAATTTGGCTAATTCTATTTTTACTAAAATCTTCGGCAGTGTTCGTTCAGTAATATTTAGTCCTGATGGCAAACTGTTAGCTACAGGTGATAGTGATGGCGTAGTTCGTTTGTGGGAAGCTAGCAGTGGAAGAGAAATATTGACCTGTAAAGGACATACCAACGTCGTGGAGTCTGTCGCCTTCAGTCCTGACGGTGAGATACTTGCTAGCGGGAGTTATGACAAAATAATCAAGTTATGGGATGTCCAGACTGGTGAATGTTTAAAAGTTTTGCAGGGACATACCGAATCAGTAATGTCTGTCACCTTCAATCCTGATGGAAATATACTCGCTAGTGGGAGTTTCGATCGCACAGTAAGGTTATGGGATATCCGCACGGGTGAATGCTGCAAAATTTTGCAAGGCCATACTAAAGTTGTATTTTCAGTTGCTTTCCATCCTGCTGGTGAGATGCTTGCCAGTGGAAGCGGCGACAAAACAGTGAGGCTGTGGAATATCGGTAGCGGTGAATGTCTCAAAACTTTCCAAGGTCATACTAAAAACGTGTTTTCAGTGGCTTTCCATTCTGCTGGTGAAATACTTGCTAGTGGAAGCGCCGACAAAACAGTGAGGGTGTGGAATATCGGTAGCGGTGAATGTCTCAAAAAGTTGGAGGGACATTTCGATCAAGTACGGTCTATCGCCTTGAGTCCTTCGGGGGAAATACTCGCAAGTGGAAGTTTCGATCAAACAGCGAAACTGTGGGATATCCGCACTGGTGAATGCTTGAATACTTTGCAAGGGCATTGTAATCAAGTAGGGTCAGTGGCTTTCCATCCTGCTGGTGAAATACTTGTTAGCGGTAGTTACGATCAAACGCTGAGGCTGTGGGATATCGGTAGCGGTGAATGCTTGAATACGTTGCAAGGGCATAGCACTCAAGTAAGGTCAGTAGCCTTTAGTCCAAACGGTGAAATTCTTGCCAGCGGCGATGACGAACAAACAGTCAGGCTGTGGGATGTCAACACTGGTGAATGCCTCCAAATCTTGCAGGGTCATCTCGATCGGGTACATTTAGTTGCCTTCCATCCAAACGGTGAAATACTTGCTAGCGGTAGTTATGACCAAACGCTGAGGCTGTGGGATGTCAACACTGGTGAATGCCTCAATATTTTGCTAGAGAGTGGAAAAGAAGTACGGTCGATCGCCTTTAGTCCTTCGGGTGAAATACTCGCCAGTGGTAGTTATGACCAAACGGTGAGGCTGTGGGATATCCGCAGTGGTGAATGTCTCAAAACCTTTCAAGGGCATAACAGTTCATTATACTCGGTTGCCTTCAGTCCTTTGGGCGAGATATTTGCCAGTACAGGTTATGACGGAACAGTGAGGCTGTGGGATATCCATACTGGTGAATGCCTCCAAATCTTGCAGGGGCATACTGGTTGGGCACGCGGGCTCGCCTTTAGCCAGAACGGTGAAATACTTGCCACTGGAAGTATCGATCAAACAGTAAGACTATGGGATATCAACAGCGGTGAATGCCTCAATATTTTTTACGGGCATACTGATTGGATACGTTCAGTGGCCTTTAATTATTCGGGTGAGTTAGTTGCTAGTGGAAGTGTCGATCAAACAGTAAGATTATGGGATATTCGTACAGGTGAGTGTCTAAAAGTCTTGCAATGTCATACCAGTCGAATTAACTCAATTGCCTTCAATTATGATGATACACTGATTGCTACTTGCAGTCGGGATGGCACAATTATGATTTGGGAGATTGAGACAGATGAGTGCCTCAAAATACTCAAAAGTGACAGACCTTATGAAAACATGAATATTACAGGGGTTACGGGTTTAACGGAATGTGAGAAAATGACTATTAAAGCTTTAGGGGCTGTTGAAAATTAATCATCGCAAAGGAGGAAGTATGCAGTCAGCAATACGGATTACAACCAAAATTCTTGCAGGAAATAAACTTGAAATTCAAGTGCCTCCTGGATCTGTGGGTGAAGAAGTTGAAGTTTTTGTGATTATACCAGAAAAGCCTCCGTGGCGGCGTAAAGTGTTGGAATTGCTTACAGAAATCCGCAGCCGTCATGTTTCCAGAACTGTTGAAGAAATCGATCGGGAACTAGAAGAAGTAAGAAACTCATGGGACAACTAAACCTACCATCCTCTGCTACAATTTAATGGGAGCAAGTGGACGGTCAATCTAAAATATAAATTGAACCACCAGGAGGCAAAACAATGAATACTGCTAAATTATCGATCGCCGATGACTACCAAACAGTTATATTACCCAAAGAATTTCATTTTGCAGGTAATGAAGTGTATGTCAAAAAAATAGGAGATGTTCTTGTCCTAATCTCCAAAGAAAATCCTTGGCAAACTTTTTTTGATAGTTTAAATATGTTCTCGGACGACTTTATGTTAATCAGGGAGCAGCTTCCTCTGGAGACGAGAGAGGCTTTTGAATGAGATTTTTACTAGATACTAACATCTGTATCTACATCGTTATATCCCTTCTTCCCTTTGGATAGATCCGAAAACCTGTTCAACAGTCAGATTTAGTTCGGGGAAAGCAGACGACAAAATACGATCGCCCTCTCGGAACTGGCTAGCCTGATATTCCCCCTCAACTAACTGATAAACCGAGATTGTAGGTTGTTTCGGATTGCCAATGAAGCGTCGGCCACCCAACGCAGCATAATCCACAACCCAATATTCCGGGATACCCAATCTTTCATAATCAGCCACTTTAACCAAGTAATCATCTTGCCAGTTGGTGCTAACTACCTCGATCGCAAGTTTAACAGATTTACCTTGGGTAATAATCGATGATTTTTTCCAAAGTGGCTCCAAAATCAACGCTGGCTTGTCTAATACTATGATATCTGGCTGATATCCTGTCGTCGCTCCTAAAGGCTTGACAAAATAGGTTGATGGTGTTATGTAAGGAAGATTGAGGCGATCGATTTCTACGTTAATTTTGCGGATGAGAAAACTTGTAACTTCCTCATGGTCGCCGTTTGGATTCATCTCAACTATTACTCCATTTCGTAGCTCGAAACGTCCTTTGCCATCGGGATACCACTCTAGGAATTCCTCAAATGTTAGTAGTTTGGCTGTGGTTTGAATCATGCTGACACGGCCTCTTCTTTTTAACTAGAATCAGTAAATATCGATCTGATAATTTATTGTACCATTCTTGATATGAATTACGCGCGGTTGATCAGAAACCGGGTTTTTTACGATAAGACGCGTTGAAGCCAGCAGAAACGGCTAAAAACCCGGTTTCTAATCTAGCCTATTGACTAAACTGTTGCGCGTAGTAGCCAGCGTAACGATCGCCCTTTTCGAGCAATTCCTCGTGCGTCCCCGATTCGACGATTCTGCCTTTTTCGAGAACTAAAATGCGATCGGCTCTGCGGACAGTAGCCAACCGGTGAGCTATGATAAACACCGTGCGATCGCGCATCAATCTTTCCAGCGCTTCCTGCACTAAACCTTCAGACTCCGAATCCAGCGCCGATGTAGCTTCATCCAGAATCAAAATTCTGGGAGCGAGCAGAACTGCACGGGCGATCGCAATTCTTTGTTTTTGTCCCCCAGATAAATTTACACCCCTTTCCCCCACCCAAGTTTGATAACCGTCGGGAAACTCACTAATGAATTGATGAGCGTTAGCAATCTCCGCAGCTTTCTGCACATCTTTCAGTTCATAATAAGATTGACCGAAAGCGATATTTTGAGCAATCGTACCCGAAAATAGAATAGTTTCCTGCGGTACAATACCGATTTGCCGCCGCAGAGTATTTAAAGTGACATCTTGAATATCAATACCGTCAATTAAAATCTGTCCAGCTTGCGGATCGTAAAATCTGGGTAATAAGTTTACTAAAGTAGTTTTACCCGCACCGGATGCACCAACAAGAGCAATCATTTCTCCGGGAAGCACCAACAAACTCATGTTTTGCAAAATCGGTGTTTCCGAATTATAGGCAAAATTAATGTTGCGATACTCGACTTTACCTGTAACGCGGGGAAGTTCGATCGCCCCTGGCTTTTCGATGACTGCGGGTTGAATGGCTAAAAGTTCAAAAATGCGATCGCTAGAAGCCTCTCCCTGCTTGAAATCGCCGTAATTTGCGGTTGTAATGGCGATCGGATCAATTAACAGTGCTACTCCTGCGATATAACTGATAAATTGAGTACCAGTGAGATTTCCTTGAGCAATTTGCCAACCACCCAGGAAAAACAACAAAATCACGCTCATCGCTTCCAGAAAGCCAACAACCACAAACTGAAGAGCTTTTACTCTTTCCGACAAATACTTAGCGCGGCGGTTTTGTTCAGCTTCTTCTGCAAAGCGGGCAATTTCGTAGTCTTCAGCCACAAATGCTTTGATTAAACGAATGCCGCTGAATACTTCTGTCAGCAAAGCGGATAAATCGGAAATGCGATTTTGACTTTGGCGCGAGTAACTAAGAAGTCTTTCGCCAAACCAGCCAATTAAGATTGCCATCAGCGGTGCAATAATTAATGCACCTAAAGTTAATTGCCAGTTGAGATAAATCATATATCCCATGACCACAATTAGCTGCAAAACACAAGGAATAAACTGATGAAAAAATTTATTTACGACTTCGCCAATGCGGTCAATATCTTCGGTGAGGCGGTAGGATAAGTCTCCGGTTTTTGCAGTTTCAAAGTACCCTAGATTGAGGTTTTGGAGGTGTGCGTAAACTTTTTTGCGGATTTCTAAAGCAATAGTCAAAGCTGCTTTTGCCATCAGCGTATCTTGACCGTACTGGGCTGTACCGCGAATCAGAAATATCACGGCGCTGAGTGCGGCAATTTGAGCGAATCCTTGTAAATCTCCTTTGCCTATAAATTTGGCGGTTTCGCCAACCAGCCACGCGATAATTGGCCAAAATATGGTAAATACTACGGTACAAGCTAGTGCTTTACCGATGGTTTGTTTTTGGGGGCGGAGGTAGGGTAAGATTTGCCAGTATGTCGATCGAGTTTTCAAGATATTTTGCCCTCGCAAATTCTGTGTTTATATGACTTACGCATAGAGTCCAGAAACCGGGTTTTTTTACGAAATACTTCGTTTCAGCCCCTAGATGCGGTAAAAACCCGGTTTCTTTGGTGGGAGTGCGTCCAGGAGTTTTAGAGATATCTGAGCCTGAATATGATATCAGCGATCGGGCAAATCGCCACAATCATTCCTGAGCATCTGCATGAGTCGCCTGCACCTTAGCCCCGGCGACAACAGCACCCCGAAAGGTGGCTGACTGTCCGGGTGCAAGAGTAACAGGTTGAGTGTAGATAAATCCGTTGTCAATTAAATCACCTAACTCGTCCAAAACTTGATAATTGACTTTCACATTCTTGATTGTTTTACAGCCTTGATTGAGCACTTTACCGCTAAAAAAGTTGCCGTCATAATTTGCCTGTGCAATTGACACTTTTGCCGCCATGTTGGAACCGGAAATGCAAGTTTGCGAAGTTCCAGGAGTTGGCTGTTTTTCGCACAGTTTCCCCAAGTCTACTGTTTTACCATCGGGGGTTTTCATGTAGCAAAACGGCTCGTCAACTACTGAGTTTTGAGCAACTGGATTTGTAGAGTCTGCCAGTAAAGGGCAAGCCGATATCAGCAAGATTAGCAAAGCTACTGTTAAATCTAAAAAATTCATGTTTTTTCTCAGACAAGACGGCGGTTGAAACCGCACCTACAAAAATAAAGTCCGCACTTCGACAAGCTCAGCGACCACCTCCGCAGACTGAAAAAAATAACGCAAAACGTAATTTAAACCGCCCGTTCTTCAACCCGCGGAGGCGGGTTTTGTTTGTATAGACGCGGTTAAAACCGCCGTTTTATCTTAGGGTATGTTATGATAAGACATCAAACTTTAGAAAGCAAAGTCATGGTCGCGACTCAAGATCACCCAAAACAAAAAACGGTAGAACTGACCGTAACTTGGGAGAAGTTGCCAGACGACTTCCAATTAGAAGAAAAACCAGTGGAGAATACAGGTCAACCGCTAATTGCTGGAGCACTGCGAGAAATCTTAGAACTGAGAGGATTAATCGGCCCGCTAATGCTGATTGCTAGCAACTTTGGCATTTGCGCTACTGTCAACGGCGAGTTAGTTATCAAAGCACCAGATTGGGTTTATGTACCTTCGGTACTCCCGGTAGAATCGAGAAGAGACCGCAAAAGCTACACCCCAAACTTGGAAGGAGAAATCCCAAGCATTGTGATGGAGTTTTTGTCGGAAACAGACGGTGAGGAATATTCTATTAGACGTACTTTCCCTCCCGGAAAGTGGTTTTTTTACGAACAAATTCTGCAAGTACCAACTTACATCATTTTCGATCCAGAAACTGGATTGCTGGAAGTATATCGCTTGCAAAATGGCAACTATGAACTAGAATTTCCTGATGAGGAAGGTCGCCATTGGATAGCAGATTTTGGTTTGTATTTGGGAACTTGGCGAGGGGAAAAAGAACAGCGTACAGGTTATTGGTTGCGCTGGTGGGATGAAGCAGGAAATCTGCTTTTATGGGGTGTAGAACAGATAACAGCAGAACGCGAACGAGCCGATCGCGAACGGGAACGGGCCGATCGACTGGCTGAATATTTGCGCGATCGGGGAATTAACCCGGACGAGATTATCTGATAAGTTGTACGCGATATTTGTAGGGACACGGCAATCCCGATATGTGTCAACTTAAGCTGCGAATGTATTATGAGTCTATGGTTTGACGACTCGGCCCAGATCCCCCCTAACCCCCCTTAAAAAGGGGGGGGACAAGAATCTTCTCAAAGTCCCCCTTGCTTTCGGGGGATTTAGGGGGATCTAGACTTGGATAAAAACCAGTGTCCGCAATTACTCCATCTTATCTAATACTCGGTTTTCTATTCCCAAGATTCCGCGCTCCCGGAACTTTTCGGCTCGGACGGCGATTGTTCAAATTACTCGCAGTTCGAGCATTCACAGCATCAGCAGAAGCTATCAAACCCAAGTCTTGCAAAATTTCAACAGCCGCCCTTTGTCCAGTTTCGCAACCGCCTTCCATGTAACCTTGATTTTCCAGGGAAGTGTGTTCGCCGGCAAAATATAAGTTCCCAACTCGTTCGCCTTCAACGCCGTACATTTGCGTCCACTGTCCGACTAAATAGCAGGCATAAGAACCTTTAGAAAAGCGTTCTCCCGGCCAATAAGCTCGCACAGCTTTGCCCGATCGCAAATTTCTCACTCCGGGAAAAACTCTTTCAAATTGGTTCAAAAATCTTTGTGCTTGGTCTTCTGGAGTTCCGGCACCGATCGCCAAACCCTGCTTTCCTCCTGTAAAATTAGTAACTAAACCGTTACCAGTAGGAGCAAAAGGCGTAGCTTCCCAGCTATTTTGAAATCCTAAATCGGTATAAACAGAAGCAGTCGAGCGATAAAGATCGCGCCAAAGGCGGCTGCGGTAGCCAGTAATTAACTTAGAATTAGTACCGTAGCCCAACTGCTGAATTGCCCGCAGCTTTGGTTGGGGCAAAGGTACATTAATTTTAACGTCTCGCAGAGCGGTGAACGGCAAAGTTAACAAAACTCGTTCGTAAGTGCGATCGAATGCGCTTTGTCCCGATCGCAAACTCACCCGATAGCGCCCGTCAGGTAAAAGACTAATCCCTTCCAAAACCGTCCCAGTCTCGATCGAATCAGACAATCGATCCGCTAAACGGTTGACAATTTGATTGTTACCGCCATCAATTTGATAGCGCTCGTCGCTGTTGCCGTACAATTGAAAACTGTTAGCATCAGCACCGATTAAAAACAGCAGATTTAACGCCGACTGTTCCTCGGGATCTCGGCCGTATTCCGTCGTGTAAGCAATGCGGAGCAACTGGCGGACAATCGTGCTAGTATCGGCTTGGTCTACATATTCAGCTATCGAAAGATTGTCCAATCTTTCCGCTGCTTCCGTAAAATCTTGATAGCTAAATTCATCTCCGACTGCCTGCAAATCAGCAGTAATTTTACTAGCTAGCGGTGCAAAATCAGCGATTAACTGTTCGAGAGAAAATCGGCGGCCTTCCAAGAAAAAAGTATCCGATACGAATCCCGCTTGGACAGCAACTAAGTCGATCGCCCGCAAACCCAATTGCGTAGCCAGCGAGATTAAATTAGTATGACCCGTGTCAATAAATTCTCCCCCCAACTCCGCCGAAATCGCCGTTCCAGCCACCTTGGGAGCCGTGCGAATCCGCCCCCCCACGCGGTTGTTTGCCTCAATCACATCGGCGCGCACGCCCGCTTGGCGCAAGCGATAGGCCGCCGTCAAACCCGCAATTCCGGCACCGACAACCAAAATGGGCGATCGTCCGGCTGATTGAGCAACAGCTCCCTCCCGGTTAAAAGTGGCAGCAGCGACGGCTGTCGCAGCAGCTAAACCCCCGTGCAGCAACTGGCGTCGAGATATGGGAGAATTGGAAGTGCCATTCCCTAGGGGATAGCTTCGCTTCACGCCCAGCATCCCCAGCAATTCATCAGCCGGAATCCCTGTTTCCCCTGATTTCTGGGCAATACTCGCAGCGCGGCGTAACATTGCCATCAGTGCAGATTTAGCCATAATTGAGACGCCCTCACAAAAAAATTGATGTAAACTGGATTCTCGATCGAATTTGAGTATGCACTTTCCAGACTAAAGTACAAAGAGATTTTTTTAATAATGCTAACCCTCAGAACACTGTTCGACAGCAAATTTTATCTCGAAAACAACCCAGATGTCGCCGTAGCAGTTGCCAGAGGCACAGTATCGAGTCCCTTCGATCACTACCAAAAAATTGGTAAATTTGAAAATCGCGACCCCAATGCTCTGTTCGACGCTAGCTATTATTTAGACACCAATACAGACGTAGCGGTATCAGCAAAACTCAACGGCTTTGCAGTCGCCGATCACTTTATTAGATTCGGTCAATTTGAACGGCGCAACCCCAACCCTTTCTTCGATGTTAGTTTCTATCTAACAAGCAATCCAGACGTTCAGACAGCAGTGCAAACAAATCAATTTACCGCATTTGAACACTACTTCAAAGTCGGTCAATTAGAAAACCGTAAAGCCAGCGTTTTCTTCGATCCCAGCTTTTATCTAGAAAGATATCCGCTGGTAGCAGCAGCAGTAAGTAGGGGCGCGGTTAAAAGTGCGATCGACCACTACATTAAATTCGGCGAACAAGAAGGACTGCTGAGCGCACTCCCCGCTACCGCCGACAATTTAAACGCAGCAAAAAGCTTGGGGATTCTCACAGACAGTCTAAGTGCCAGCGATTTTGTAGGCACTGCTGAACCAGCCGATATATACAGCTTCATCCTCAATACTCCCAGCCTTTTCAGTGCAACTGTAGAAGGCTTGAGTGCAGATGTTGATGTAGAATTAATTAAAGATCTCAACGGCAACGGCGCAGTTGGAGCAGACGATATTATTGCTTCCTCTAACAATTTAGGAATAGCTTCCGAAAAAATTGTCAGCAATGGAGCTTTGCCTGCGGGAAATTATTTCCTCCGCGTTTCTCAATTTCAAGGCGATACAGATTACAACTTGAGATTGCTATCCGCTCCCTCAGCAATACCGCCCAAAACTTAAAATCGAATTAACGCCTATAGCAAGCCTAAATCCGTCAAACGAACAAAAACTTCTCCTCTCTTCCTTCGCGCTCTTTGCGCCTTCGCGGTTCGTTGAAAAAAATCTCGTTCACAACTGATTTAGACTTGCTATAAAACAGATTTCCGCAGCCATTAATTACCAATTACCAATGCTCCCGTTGGCATTAATTATTAGTTGTTTGCCCGCCGGGAGAGGGCATAGATTGAACCGGCGTCGGAGGCCAATTAGAGCGATTTCTGGTGAGAGTAGTCGATACCAAAGCATAGCCCAAAACAGCAGGAAGCACGATCGCGCTCAGAAACACGATCGCCACCGCCCAAGTCATCGCATTCGACATCGGGCCGTAATGAGTGCGGTAAGGGTCAAACGGCGGTAAATTAGCCCTCGGGGCGTCCCGCAGTGCGATCGGACGTTTGAACCGCACCCGCCTGTCATCCAGCTTTTCGAGCAAAATCCAGCCAATTTCCCCCTCTTCCCGGCACAGCTTGTGAAAAATCGCCGGATTGCGGAACAAATCGCTGCTAGCCCGCACAATCTTGTACTCCCAAACCGTCAAATCCTCAGGATGGGGATCGGATTTAGGATTGCCATTGGCGATCGCATTTTCAGGCGCAGTAAAATTATCTTCTTGAGATTCGTAACGAGTCAAAACTTCCTCCTCCTCATCGCATTTTTGCCCCGCAGTCAATTGCTCGCGACTCACAAAAAGACCCGCAAGCGCAGCCTCCAAGCCGAGACTGCCAACCATCAAACTCCAAATCAGAATTTCACTCATAAAAGGAGTTAAAAGTTAAAAATTAAAAACTAAAAAAACTCGCTTTTAACTTTCAATCTTTTATTTTCAAATAGCCTTCCACCACACAATCTGCACCCACCGCGCGCCAAGAAACCCGCTCTAAAGTCAAAGCATCAGTCATTGCCGAAAACCCCAAATCTCCGACAGGAGTTGGAGCATCTTGGCCGCCGACAATTTTAGGAGCAATAAAAGCCATAATTTTTTGAACTGCACCTTCAGCAATTGCCTTGGCCGCCAAAGTACCACCGCACTCCCAGAGTACAGACAGAAAAGATCGATCGTACAAATAAGCCATCACATTAGTCGGTGTCAGCGGCGACAACTCCACAACTTCCACCCCTTTGGCGATCAAAAATTCCTGAAATTCCGGGTTAACCCCAGGCTCAGTCAGCACCAAAGTAGCCGCCGTGGAGGTTTCCCACAACCAAGCCGACTTCGGCAAATCCAGAGTGCGGCTCATCACCACCCGCAGAGGATTATGCCCATCGGGTTTATGGCTAGTCAGTAGGGGATTATCCAGGCGCACCGTATTTCCCCCAACAATCACAGCATCGCAGCCGACGCGCACCCGGTGCACCTCGCTCCGAGCTTCGGAGCCAGTCACCCAAGCGCTGTGACCGCTACTGGTAGCAATTTTACCGTCCAAAGTCATCGCATATTTCAAAATTCCAAAAGGCCGGCGGTGCAAAATCCGGTGCACAAAAGCCTCATTCAGTCTCTGACAAGCTTCCCCTTCGACTCCCGCCACCACTTCAATGCCAGCATCCCGCAACCGAGCCAGCCCAGTGCCAGCTACCAAAGGATTTGGATCGACCATGCCAGCGACTACTTTT
Organism: Microcoleus sp. A006_D1; assembly: GCF_036702805.1. Taxonomy (NCBI): domain Bacteria; kingdom Bacillati; phylum Cyanobacteriota; class Cyanophyceae; order Oscillatoriales; family Microcoleaceae; genus Microcoleus; species Microcoleus sp. A006_D1. The sequence continues at coordinate 154,905 of NZ_JAUBVZ010000013.1, read as the reverse complement.
GCCACCTTGGCTTTAATTAAAGCCTCTGAACAGGGAGGAGTCCGCCCGTAGTGGTTGCAGGGTTCCAGGCTGACGTAGACTGTCGCTCCCTCGGCGAGTTCCCCAGCTTCCCGGAGCGCAAAAACTTCGGCGTGAGGTTGGCCCGCTCCGGGATGAAACCCTTCGCCGACAATTTTGCCGTCTCGGACAATTACACAACCGACTAGCGGATTCGGTGCGGTTTTGCCAAGGGCGCGGCGGGCTAATTCTATGCAGCGGCGCATCATGGCTCGATCGAATTCTTGAATTTCGTTGTCCAGTTGTTTTGTAGCTTGCTGCTGTCGATTGGCTAAGCTGGCGATCGATTTAGCGTCCGCCGGAAAAGTTTCCATAAGATCTTGGTATGATATCTATCCCTGAGTGTACTGACTTTTGATGCTAATTTTGGCTGAATTGCGGGTGTTTAATTGTGGCACCAAACTTTGCGTTATGAAGCAGTGCAGGGGAATCAAGGGCGATCGGGCGATCGACCAGGCGCGATCGAACAAATACCTTTAACATAAAGAAACAATAGCAGCCGCTTGAGAAAAAAATGAGTCAAGATATGAAGCGGGAATTTGCCAGCCGCGACGAATTAATAGCCTACGTGCGCGAACAGTTCCCCCAAGCCACCGCCCGGGATAGCAACGTACCCCCAACCCTAGGCGGGCGCAAAGCTGCTGAAAAAGTGCTGCAAAAAGTTGATCCCAGCAAATACGCCTCAACCCGCAATTTCCTCAACGGCGCGGTAACGCGCTTGTCGCCCTATTTGCGCTACGGCGTTTTGAGTCTTGCCGAAGTGCGGGATGTCGTGTTGGAGAAGGTGCGGCATCCAGAAGATGCCGTGAAACTTATCAACGAGTTGGGTTGGCGGGATTATTGGCAGCGACTGTACGCCGAATTGGGGAAAGGGATTTGGCAAGACCAGGAACCCTACAAAACTGGTTACACTGCTAAAGATTACAGCGAAACCATGCCGCAGGATGTCATCGAAGGCACGACTGGTTTAGTGTGCATCGACAGTTTTAGCCGCGAGTTGCGAGAAACTGGTTATTTGCACAATCACCAGCGGATGTGGATGGCTGCTTATCTCGTACACTGGCGCCGCGTGCGCTGGCAAGCTGGAGCTCGCTGGTTTTTGGAACATTTGCTAGATGGAGATCCGGCAAGCAATAATCTTTCTTGGCAGTGGGTAGCGAGCACTTTTAGTCACAAGCCTTATTTTTTCAATCGGGAAAATTTGGAACGTTATACTAAGTCGGTTTATTGTCGCGATTGTCCTCTGTACGGGCAATGCGATTTTGAGGGAACTTACGAATATTTGGAGAGCAAGTTGTTTCCTGAGGGTGAAAAGGTCGATCGCACGGGCGGCTCTAAAAGTTGGCAACGCCCTAAAAAAGGTCGTTAATTAGTTATTGGTTATTGGTTATTGGTTATTGGTTATTGGTTATTGGTTATTGGTTATTGGTTATTTGTTATTTGTTAACAGTTAACAGTTAACAGTTAACAGTCAACAGTCAACAGTCAACAGTCAACAGTCAACAGTTAACAGTTAACAGTCAACAGTCAACAGTCAACAGTCAACAGTCAACAGTCAACAATTCCCAATTACCAAGTTATGAACAATCCGATTATTTGGCTACACGGCGACTGTTTAAGTCCCGAAGGCCCAGCTTTTCAAGCACACCCAGAGGCACCAGCAATCTGGGTTTGGGATGATGCACTTATAGATGAATGGCAATTGAGTCTCAAACGAATGGTGTTTATTTACGAATGTTTGTTGGAGTTGCCAGTAGTTATTCGGCGCGGCAATGTAGCTGCGGAAGTTATCGCTTTTGCTAAAGAATCCGGCGCGAATCAAGTAGTTACAGCGGAAAGTCCTAGTCCTCGGTTTCAGGACATTTGCCGGGAAATTAGGCGATCGCAACCTGTAGAAGTTTTGCCGCCAGAACCCTTTGTTCGCTACGATGGTTACATTGATTTAAAGCGTTTTTCCCGCTACTGGCGCGTCGCCGAAAAATATGTTTTTTAATTCGGTAATTGGGAATCGGTAATGGGGAATTGGGAATTGGGCAATTCTCTTAATCTCTGCCTCTCCCAATCTCCCGCTCTTCCCTCAATATCCGTTAAATCCGTTACTTGCATCCGTTGCCGAACTTCCCTTAACATCCGTTAAATCCGTTACTTGCATCCGTTGCCGAACTTCCTTCAACTCCCCTTCAAACGCTGCAACAGCCATTGAAATCTCGATTGAGCCAAATCTGGATTTTCGACATTTTGGGCGATCGCGCGTTCGTCGTCAGGATCTTGATATATTAAATAATCAGTATCTTCGCCGAAGCGTTGGACTGTACCCCGCAGTCTCGACGACAGAAATTTAGTAATCGCCCGATAAAACCGCAGGGAAAAAAGCACGTCTTGCTCCAGTTTTTCTGTTAGCAGCCGCCTCGGAATTGACAGGATGAGGCACTCATCAATTGCCATCACGCTAGCAGAAGGAAGCCTGCCGTCTACAAAAGACATTTCGCCCAACACTTCCCCGGAAATAATTTTGCCAATTTCTTTGTTCCCCAAAGATGATACAGAAACGCTCAAAGTTCCGTCCAGAACTATGTACAAGGCGTCTAAGGGTTTACCTTCGACGATCAGTGTGGTGCCGGGGGGGACTTGGGTGCGGGTGCCGTTGGCGAGCATCCAATCGATGTCGCGATCGCTCAATTCGCCTAATATGACTAGAACTTTGCTCATAAAGTCAGGTTGAGATGAGATATAGCAGTGGACAGTTGACAGTGGACAGTTGACAGTTGCATAACGGCAATCAAATCATTGATGCAGTACGGGTATCCGCTCTATTCATGAAGTTATTTATGTCCTCACCGATGTGGCGGTTGCTATAACTTTTATTTTTTTACTTGTTTAGTTAGATGGTGTTGTGAGATGGTCAGACCCTGAGCTAAAGTCAAGGCTAAACTTTACTAATAGAACACTAAATTTAACAGGATTCTAATAATATGCGGTAATTTTGACACGACGGCGATCGAGCTACCACTTATTCTCGGCTCAGTGCTATTCTACATTACTTGTCAGGGACTGTGCAGCAGCCGATCGCCCCGGCGCAACTGGCATTGCTCTAGACCCCCCGGATGCTCAAAACAGTTTTGAAAGCTTGCTGTCTTTCGGTTTCCAGCGGGTGCGCCCGGGTTCTTCGGCCGGATTTTTGCGCTGTGGCTGCGAGCACAGTCGCCCCAAGTACAGAATTTTAGAATGCTCGCGCGCGCGATCGACCCCTCAATTCAACAGCAGAGAGAGTGAAATCCCCCCTAGGATTGATTTTTAGCCGATCGAGCTGTAAATTAAAATTAGACTCTAAACTCGCCGTCCGTTCTTGAATCCAAGCTGGAGAGAGAGTTGACTGTTCAACGGTGGAGTGCCAATCTAGGAACAACACAAGTCATATTTGTGTCATTTTTTAGTAAAGGTCTCGACGGTCGCCCTCAAACACTTACACTTTTAACACACCATTCATTGAGGAGTGTCTTATGAAGAGTCTATTTTCCAAGTCGGCTTTTGCGTTAATAAATCTTGTCGCTTTAGCGGTTTGTTGCAGTACCCTGCCAGCAAAAGCTGAAACTGGCAACTTGCCTGATGTCGGTACAACGGCAACTTTGGCAGCTCAAAATATTGACCAAGTTTCTCAGCCTGCGGCAACTTCAGCAGTTAAACCCGATGCAGAAACAACGGCTGCTGATACAAAAATAGATTCTATCAGTTCGATCGAACTAACAGAAGCAGCAGAGCCAGCAGCCTCCGCACCCGCAGCCAACTTGCCAGCATCTGTTGCAGCACCGGAACAATCGGCAGCAGTAACATCAGAAATTGCTGGGACAGAAATTGCGCCAAATACATCCACTGCTGCTGAGACACAAAACTCGCAACAAACAGCTAAAATTGCTGATAATAGCGTTAAAGTACAGCCAACGGTCGAAATTGCCGAAAAAATCGCTCTTCCTAATTCCGAACTGGCAGCAGCCAACGAAGAAAAAGAAGTCAAAACAGCACAAGAAGTGTTAAGCAATCCTGTCAGCACTTCCGCCTCAGCCCTCACAAACCAACCAAAACTGGCCCAAAAACCGGCAACAGTCTCAGAAAAACCTCAGATATTGGCTCAACCAGGCGGTACCACCATCAGACCGGGCAGAGCTACTCGTTCAGGGCCGAGCTACATCGGCATTGGCGGCAATATAGGTTTTGGCGGAGATTCAGCCTTAGGCGACACTTCATTTGCGATTATTAGCAAAATTGGTTTGACGAACAATTTCTCGGTGAGACCGAGTGTTTTGTTCCGCGACAACTTAACATTTCTAGTTCCCGTTACCTACGATTTTGTATCTCAAAATGCCGTCGAAGTCAGCGATGATTTTGTGATTACTGCTGCTCCTTATGCAGGTGCTGGCGTAATAGTTTCTACCGGCGACAACGGTAATTTTGGCTTCCTAATTACAGGAGGTGTAGATGTGCCGCTGTCGAGAAATTTTACAGCCACAGCAGGACTGAATATTGGTTTTCTCGACGGAGCTGAAGTGGGATTGTTAGTCGGTGTCGGCTATACGTTCCCGAATCTGGTCAGATAGTGTTGCTGTTTGAGCAAAACGACAACTAAATAGGCGCGGGTTGGCTGTAGGAATACGGTCAACCCTTTTTTGATGGTAGAAAATCACCAGCGAATCCAGGACACGGCAATTCGGAGGACACGGCAATGTCGTTTCCCTACCATCGGAGGACACTGCAAATTGGAGGACACGGCAGTTTGGAGGACACGGCAATGCCGTTTCCCTACCATCGGAGGACACTGCAATTCGGAAGACAAATTTGGAGGACACGGCAATGCCGTTTCCCTACTGATTAATCATTGTAGGGAAACGGCACTGCCGTGTCCTGATTCTGGGGATGAGGTGAAAGATATAATGATGGTTAGCTCGCACTTTCTCACCAACCACCCGAAAAAACCGTGACCAAAACAGAAATCTTAGCAGCACTCAAAACTCTGACAGCAGAAGAACGCCTAGAAATCATCGAAACAGCTTCGCGGATGATGCGCGAAGACATCGAAACAAAAGCCCAGCGCAAAGCCGAGAGAAAGCGCCAATTCAGAGCCGCAGCAGAAGCCGCAGTCCCCTTGTATCAACCAGGAGGGCCGCTGCACGATTTGTGGTCGCCTGACAGCGAACCCTATTTCGATTCAGAGGAAGAATACCTGAGCGCAGGAGTCAAAACCAATGCGTAAAGGCGAAGTGTGGCTCGTCAGACTCGATCCAACAGTGGGAGCAGAAATCGGTAAAACTCGACCTGTTGTGATTGTCAGCGACGATGAAGTGGGAATTTTATTGCTCAAAGTAATTGTTCCGATTACAGCATGGAACGATCTTTTTTCCCCGCTCCAGTGGATGGTGCAGCTCGAACCGACATCAGAAAATGGCTTGATTAAAGTCTCAGCCGCAGATAGTTATCAAGTCCGTTCCGTTTCCCAACAAAGGTTTAGCCGACAACTCGGAATCCTTTCGGAGACAATTATGGAAGAAATTGCAGAAGCACTGACAATTGTTTTGGATCTGGATTGAATAACTAGCCAACAGTGCACAAATAGTGTTATTTATAGATAGATTGTATGGCGCGATGGCCTTAAATGATTCCTATACAACTTACACTCAAAAATTTTCTCAGCTATCGCGAAGCTGCTTTAGACTTTCGCGGACTGCACACCGCTTGCATTTGCGGGCCTAACGGTGCTGGTAAATCCTCCCTCCTAGAGGCGATCGCCTGGTCGCTTTGGGGCTGTTGTCGCAGCGATACAGAAGACGATATCATCCATATCGGCGAAATTGATGTGCGCGTTGATTTCACTTTCTCCACGGGCGGCCAAATCTACCGGGTGATTCGCAATCGCCGGCGCGGACAATCGGGGAGTTTGGAATTTCAAGTCAGCTTGAATTCTGCCGAGACTCAAGATCAACTTAGTTTTCGGACGCTCACCGACAAGGGGCTGAGAAATACTCAGCAGAAAATCCTCGAACATATCAAACTAGATTACGATACTTTTATTAACTCGGCGTATTTGCGGCAGGGGCGAGCTGATGAGTTTATGCTCAAAAAGCCGATCGACCGCAAGCAAGTTTTAGCCAACCTCCTCAAACTCGATCAATACGACACTTTAGCTGAACAAGCCAAGGAAAAGTCCAGAGATTTTAAAGGTAAAGTCGAAGTCATCAAACACAGTTTGCAAAGCGTACAAGAGCAACTGCAACAAAAAGAGGCGATTTGCGACGAACAAACTCAATTGCAGCAAACCACCGATTTGCTCTCTTCACAGCAGCAAGCCGACACAGCCGAGTTGCAGCAACTGCAACTCCAGCACCACAACCGCCAAACTTGGCAAAAACTCCTCGCAGGCCACCAGCAACAGCACCAGAATATCTCTCAAGAATGCCGCCGCTTGCAGCAAGAACTCGCAGCCGCCAAACAGCAGCAACACGAGCTGCAAGCCCTCCTGGAACAAGAAAATGAAATAACAGCAGGCATTGCCTATTTCCATGGGTTGCAAGCCACTGAAGAGACTCAGGCAGGCAAATTCAAAGCTCACCAGCAAGCCCAAAGTCAGCGCCAGCAATTGCAAGAACAGCAGCGGCAAGAACTGAGCTTTTTGCAAAACAAAATTCAGCAGTTGCAAGCTCAATTAGATGTCTTAGAACAAGAGGAAAAAGAAGTTCTAGAGGTTCTCAAACAGCAGCCGGAGGTTGACAAAGGACTCGCACAGTTGCAAGCAGTTCGATCGCGCCTCAACCAACTAGAACAACTGCAACTGCAAGTTTCGCCACTGATCCAACAGCAGCAACAAAAGCAACAAAAGCTCGATCGCGCCCGGGCCGGTTTAAGCGCCCGCTTAGCCGAAATCAACCGACAGTTACAAGTTCAGCAACAGCAGCGGCAGCCCCAATTACAGCAGGAAATCTCCGCCATCGCCCATCAAATTTTGCAGTTAGAAAACAAGCGAGTTTACCAGCAGCGAGTCCGCGAAAAAGGTCAAGAAAGGCACGACTTTTTAGGAAACCTGCAAGCCAAAAGCCGCGACTATCAAACCCGACTCACTGAAATTGACCAAAAACTGCAACTGCTGCGGAAAAATGAAGGAGAAACCAGCGCAGGCGAAGGTAAATCTGCCAATTTTGCCGAAACTCAGTCAGCGAATTCGCCTTTGATTGTCCGGGATGCAAATTTTGGCAATTGTCCTTTGTGCGATCGACCTTTAGACGAACACTACTGGAATTTGGTAGTCACAAAACACCACTCCCAACAGCAGGAACTGTGGAACCAACTGTGGGTTGTCCGCGAACAGTTGGCCGTCTCCGAGCGCGAAATTCAAGTCCTCAGACACGAATACCGCGAACTAGAAGAGGAATTAGCGCCCTACCAAGAATTGCGGGAACGGCGCAGCCATTTGCAAGCTCAATTGGATGCCCTGGGCCAAGACGAAACTCGATTGCAAAGTATGCGTCAAGATGCGGAGGAAATCGATCGGTTGCTGCGTACCGGGGAGTACGGGGCCGATGACTTGGGCGAACTCCAGCACATCGAACAGCAGTTGCAACAGCTCAATTACAGCGATAGCAGTCACTCCCTCGCCCGCAGCGATGAAAGGCGCTTGCGGTGGGCAGAAATTAAGCAAGCTCAAATCAAAGATGCTCAGCAGAAACTCAATAAAATTAACAGCCGCCGCCCGGATTTGCAAGCTCAATTAGCCGCCGTACAACAACAGTTAGAACAGCAAAAAAATAGCTCGGAAATACAGCAGCAAATTCTGTCTTTAGATAGATACATTGCGGAAGTTGGCTATAATTTGGAACAGCACGAACACGTCCGCAGCGAAATGCGCCGATCGCAATTTTGGATCGCCCGCGCCGAAAAACTGCGCTCGGCAACTCAGCAGCACCCGCAAGTTCAGCAGCGGGTTAATGAAATCGCAAATTCGATCGCGGTGCGCGATCGCGATTTGCAAGCTGTCACCGCTCAAACTTCCGCAATGAATCAGCAGTTGCAAGAACATCCCGATCCAACTATCCGCATCAGCGTAGTAGAACAGCAAATCAGCCGTCGCCGCCAACAGCTAGACCAAAATTTGGGAAGTCTCGGACGCCTGCAAGAACAGCAGAAAAATCTGGAACAGTTGCAAGTTCAGCTAGTAGCTCAAAAAGAGCAAATGCAAGTAGTTAAACGCGAACAGCGAATTTATCAAGAGTTGGCTCAAGCATTTGGCAAAAACGGCATTCAAGCTTTAATGATTGAAAATGTGTTGCCTCAACTGGAAGCTGAAACTAATCAGATATTGTCGAGATTGAGCGCGAATCAGTTACACGTTCAATTTATTACTCAGCGGGCGGCGGCTGCTAAAAAAGCAACTAAATTGATTGACACTTTAGACATTTTAATTGCTGATGCTCGCGGGACTCGCGCCTATGAAACTTATTCGGGCGGCGAAGCTTTTCGGATTAATTTTGCGATTCGGTTGGCGCTGGCGAGATTGCTGTCTCAGCGGGCGGGGACGGCTTTGCAAATGTTGATTATTGATGAGGGATTTGGGACTCAGGATGCTGAAGGGTGCGATCGACTGATTGCTGCAATTAATGCGATCGCCTCTGACTTCGCCTGCATCCTCACCGTCACCCATATGCCGCACCTGAAAGAAGCTTTTCAAGCCAGGATTGAAGTAAGCAAAACTGCTCAGGGTTCTTGCATCAGTTTGTCAATTTAAAATGGTTATAACCATTTTAAATTTTAAATTTTTTATTAAAGATCGGACGTACGGTTGAAACCGCGTCTACACAAACACTCACCCGCATTGCCAAGGGTTGAAGATAAGACGGCGAATGGAATTCGCCCGCTTTTCCATTCGCCCACTCTTCCATTCGCCGTCGGCTTTTTGGGGCTGATGAGTTTGTTAGGTTAAACTAAAAATAAGCTTATAAAATCAGAGTGCCTCAAGCTATTTATAATTTATTATTGTTCTATTCGCTCCCTAGGAGTGTAAGTATTGCTACCGATGACAACAGACTCTTTCCATCTGTCTCTGCTAGAGCGGGCGATCGCCGCGTCGAGCAACAGCATCCTGATCGCCGATGCTAGCAGGCTCGATAGACCTATTATCTACTGCAATCCTGCTTTTGAGAAACTGACCGGCTACACCTCGGAAGAAGTCATTGGACACAACTGCGCGTTTTTGCAAGGCCCGGATACCGATCGCGCCGAATTAGACAAACTCCGCAGCAGTTTGCGATCGGGAACAGAAATTAAGGTAGTTCTCAAAAATTACCGCAAAGACAAAACTCCTTTTTGGAACGAATTAACCGTCTCCCCGGTTCTAGATGGCGAGGGAAAATTAACTCATTTTATCGGAGTTCAAAACGATATCAGCCAAAGAGTCGCAGCCGAAACAGCCCTGCAAGAAAGTGAAGAAAGATTGCGGGCGGTCGCCACTGCGACTCCCGTTTCCATGCTAATTACGCGCCGATCAGACAGCACGATCTTGTACGCAAATTCTGCCCTAGGCAAAACTTTTGGTTTGAGTTCAGAACAACTTATCGGCAGTAAAAAGATCGACTTTTATGCCAATGTGAGCGATCGCAGTCAATTGCTAGAATTACTCAAACAAAACGGCTTTAGTGACAGCGAGCAAATCTGCCTCAAAAAAGCAAACGGCAGTTTTTTTTGGGTAAAAATGTCGATGCGAACGATTGATTTTAACGGCGAAGCAGCAATTTTATCTGCATTCTACGATATTACCGATGCCGTGGCGGCAGCTACGCAACGCGTAGAAGCAGAAACAGCACTGCGGCAAAGCGAAGCGAGGTTTCAAAAACTAGCCGCCAACGTTCCCGGGATGATTTATCAATTTCAGTTAGCAGCAGACGGTAATGTCTCATTCCCCTACGTCAGTTCCGGCTGCCGCGAACTCTGGGAATTAGAACCAGACGTGCTGCAAAAATCAGCTATTCCCGCGATCGAAATGCTTCATCCAGACGATGCGCAAAGCTTCCAGGAAACGGTGGCCATCTCAGCTAAAACTTTAGAGGCTTGGCGCTGGGAAGGCAGAATAGTTTTACCGGGCGATCGCATCAAGTGGATTAGCGGGGCTTCTCGGCCAGAAATGAGCGATCGAGGTGACATTATTTGGGACGGCTTGTTGATCGACATTAGCGATCGCAAACTTGCAGAATCCGCACTGCGACAAAGCGAAGCCAGATTCCAAAAAATGGCCGCCAACGTGCCGGGAATGATTTATCAATACTTGCTGCATCCCGACGGTTCCAATGAATTTATTTATGTCAGTCCCGGCTGTTGGGAACTCTACGAATTAGAACCAGAAAAACTGAAAAAAAACGCAGCTTTTATGTGGTCAGCAGTGCATCCAGACGACATGAAATCCCTGTCAGAATCCCTAGCTATTTCCGCCCAAACTTTACAACCTTGGAAATATGAAGGGCGGATCGTCACCAAGTCAGGAAAACTGAAATGGATTCGCGCCATTGCCCGCCCCGAACTGCAACCGGGCGGCGATATACTTTGGGAAGGCGTGACAATCGACATCAGCGATCTCAAGCTAGCAGAAATCGCCCTTGGCGAGTCAAAAACTGCCCTGGAACAAGCCAATCAAGAACTCGAAAAGCGCGTCCTAGAACGCACGGAAGCCTTGCAAAATTCCCAGAAAATGCTGTGGTTGGTAATCAACAACATCCCTCAGTTAATCGCCTGGAAAGATCGAGATTTAGTTTACATGGGCGGCAACAAAAACTTTGCCAAAATCGCAGGTTTCAATCATCCCACTGAAGTCGCTGGTCTGACAGACTACGATATGCCCTGGAAGCCAGAAGAAACAGAATTTTTTCGAGATTGCGATCGCCGGATCATGGCAACTAACACCGCAGAATATCACATCATTGAGCCCCAACTGCAAGCCGACGGCACCCAGCGCTGGCTGGATACAAATAAAATACCTTTACACGATAATAACGGTAATGTTGTCGGCATTTTGTGTACTTTGGAAGACATCACCGATCGGCTTTCCCTAGAAGCTAAAGTGCGGGCTAGTGAGGAACTATTTCGCAAAATTTTTGAAGAGGCACCCATCGGTATCTACTTAGCCAATTTAGATAATAACAAGTTAGTGCGAGTCAATAAAACTTACTGCGAAATGCTGGGATACACCGCAGCAAAATTGCTCGGGAAAACATTTATAGAAATTGGGCATCCCGAAGACTATCAAAAAAATATCCAAGTTGCTGCGGCTCTTTATCGGGGAGAAATTCGCAGCTCTCAAATCGAAATCCGCCAAATTTCGGCGACAGGTAAGATTGTTTGGGTAAACGTGACAGCTACTTTGATTCGAGACGGTGAAGGAAACCCGATTTACAACTTAGGGATGATTGAAAATATTACCAACCGCAAAATTTCCGAAGCAGCGCTGCAAGCTTCGGAAGCTCAATTGAGAAAACAAGCAGCTCAATTGCAAGAAGCCTACGAACAGCTCCAACACACTCAAATCCAATTAGTTCAATCAGAAAAAATGTCGAGCCTCGGTCAGATGGTGGCTGGCATCGCCCACGAAATTAACAATCCAGCAACTTTTATTCACGGCAATATTTCTCACACTCACAACTATTTTCACGATTTAATAGAACTCTTGAATCTCTACCAGCACTGCTACCCGTCGCCAGTTCCTCAGATTTCTGAAAAAGTTAAGGAATTAGAGTTGGATTTCCTCAAGGAAGACTTGCCAAAAATGCTAAATTCCATGAGAGTTGGAGTAGAAAGAATCAGTAAAATTGTGTTGTCGCTGCGGAACTTTGCGCGATTGGATGAATCAGAAATGAAGTTAGCCGACCTTCACGAAGGAATAGACAGCACCTTGTTAATTGTGCAGCACAGATTGAACGAAAGCTGTGAAAATAAACGAATTGAAATAATTAAAGAATACGGAAATATTTCTAAAATATACTGTTGTGCGGGGCAGTTAAACCAGGTATTTCTGAATATTATTAGCAATGCGATCGACGCTCTACAAAACCAAAAGCAACCCCGGACGATCGTGATTCGCACCCTCATGAAAAAAGCCGGGTTGAATAGCCACAGTGAAAGCAAGCTCGGTCAGTGCTCGCGCATCGTCATTTGCATCGCCGACAGCGGCCCGGGAATGACCGAAGACGTTCGCAAACGGCTGTTTGACCCCTTCTTCACTACCAAACCGGTCGGGTCTGGCACGGGCTTGGGATTGTCCATCAGCCATCAGATTGTGGTAGAAAAACATAGGGGAAGTCTGCGGTGTATTTCAGCGCCCGGACAGGGAGCAGAATTCTGGATTGAAATTCCCTGCACGAGCGATCGTCCATTCACCTAAAAGTTTCAATATCTAACTTTTAATTCCCAATTGCAGTCGGTGCTTGAGTTATCAGGGTTTTGAATTAACGGCATTCAGACGCCGAAATTAATCGCACTCAGCGGTGTGCTAATCTGCTGCCCTTATTCGCTAGGCAATTATGCTGAAAAAACTACCTTTATCCTGGTCTCGCTACATTCCAGCGGGGTTGACACTCGCTTTGGGCGTCGGATTGTCAGCCCTGTCATTCACCTTGGTTTGGGACTGGGAAGACAGGCGCCGCGACTACGAAATGCACCGTCGCATTGACGATATTTCGATCGGCATCGAACGCCAGATCAACTCCGACTTAGACGCAGTTCTCGCCCTCAGCGACTACATGAAAGCCTTCAGCGTCGTCGAACGTTCCTCTTTTGCTCGGTTTGTCGGCCGTCCCCTAGCCGTCCACCCCAGCCTGCAACTTTTGGCTTGGGCCCCCCGCATCCCCAATTTGGAGCGGCCCAACTACGAAGCCAAAGCCAGAACCGAAACCGACTCCAGCTTCGAGATTACAGAACGCGGCCCCCGAGGAGAACTGCGCAAAGCCGGCCAGCGTTCCGAATACTTCCCGGCTTCCTACGCCGAACCGACAGCCGGAAACGAGACAATATTGGGCTTTGACCTCGCCTCTCACCCAGAAATCCGCAACGCGATCGATCGATCGCGCGATACTGGAGAAATGATTGTCACCAGCTACGCCGGCCTAACTCAGGGCAATTCCACGGAACTGGGTCTTTTGGCAATAGTTCCGATTTACGAAAACAGCACTAAACCGACTACCCTGGAATCCCGCCGCCAACTGCTGCAAGGATTTATTCTGGGCGTATTTCGAGGCAAAGATATTTTCCAAACCTCTTTAAAAGGACGCAACACCGACTACCTCACCATTTATCTCGCCAGCGACGCTCCAGAGCCGCAAGAAGCACCGCCGCTGTTACCGCACACGGGCAACCCGGTTCTCAAAAATCAGGCTGCTGACGGGCAAATTCCGCAATTTGCGGTGCTGTTCCAACCAAGCACCCAACAAGTGCTTCCAGCATCGGCCGCTGCGGAACGAGCCCTCATGCCAAACTGCCCGATTCTTGACAATCCAGGCCCGGAGTATACAGCTTGCCAAAGGCTGCTGAAAATTAGCGGCCGCCAGTGGTCTCTGTACGTGTCCGCAACGCCGGAAATTCGCAGCACTCGCAAGCACTGGCGTTCTTGGGGAACGCTGACGATGGGGATGCTGTGGACTCTGATTCCGGTGACATATATGCTGACAGCTTTGAGCCGCACCGCCCAAATCGAAAAGCTAGCAGGAGAAAGAATTCGCCAAGCCGAACAGTTACAGACTGCTTACCAACAGTTGGAACTCGAACAAGCTAAATCCGAGCAACTGCTGCTGAACGTTTTGCCGGCAGCGATCGCCCTGCGTTTGAAGGACAAGGAACACAATATCGCCGAAAGTTTTGCGGAAGTAACTGTGATGTTTGCCGATATTGTGGGGTTTACAGAATTGTCGTCGAGAATTTCTGCGACTGCGGTGGTGAAAGTGCTCAATGATATTTTTTCGGCTTTCGACCACTTGGCCGATCGCCACGGTTTAGAGAAAATTAAGACTATTGGTGATGCTTACATGGTTGTCGGCGGTTTACCTACGGCGCGAGAGGATCATGCGGAGGCGATCGCCAATATGGCGATCGATATGCTGCACGAAATTCGGCTTCTCAGCTTAGAGCATTCGGAACCATTCAGCATTCGGATCGGGATTAGCACCGGCCCTGTAGTTGCCGGAGTCATCGGCCTAAAAAAGTTTATTTACGACCTCTGGGGCGACACAGTAAATATTGCTTCGCGCATGGAATCCCACGGCATAACCGGCTGCATTCAAGTCACCGCCGAAACCTACGAAATATTAAAAGATAAATATACATTTCAGAAGCGCGGCGCTATTCAAGTTAAGGGCAAGGGATATATGATTACTTATTTGCTGACTGGCAAAAAAGATGATTAACACCGCCCAAAAGCGGATACAAGGCTGCGATTCCCCGATCGACTAAGACTTTCGATAGCCAAGCTAAGATAGGGTAAGCTTAAGGTATTCTGTCCTATCAATTCCGGTTGCATCGGAATTAATATTATCCGAAATGAGGACACGGCACGTGCAGTCTCCCTACGGTGATTAATGTAGGGACAAAGGCTAAGCCGTCTCCTCTATAATCATGTCTGAGTGCAACAGTCTTTTGATGTCACGCCTGCACCAAATGAGGAAAAACCATGACGACGTTGCTAATTCAAACCGAAAGCGTCCCACTGACGGTCAATTTCCCTGCGATCGAATCGATGACTGTTGAACAGTTCTATGAATTCTGTCTAGTTAATCGCGATTTGAGAATTGAGCGTACAGCCAGTGGGGAAGTTATCATTATGCCACCAGCCTTTTCAGATACAGGTAATCGAAACGGTAAGATTGCCATACAATTGGGGAACTGGGCAGAACAAGATGGCACAGGTGAAACGTTTGACTCCAGTGCAGGCTTTACCTTGCCCAATGGAGCAACCCGCTCCCCCGATGCCTCATGGATTAAACTAGAGCGCTGGAATGCCTTAACTGAAGAACAAAAAGCCTCATTCGCCCCGATTTGTCCAGACTTTGTGATCGAATTGCGGTCTTCTAGTGACACTCTCAAGGGATTGCAAAAAAAGATGCAAGAATATATTGACAACGGTATATCGCTCGGCTTGTTGATCGATCGCAAAAACAGAAAAGTCTACATCTACCGTCCCGATCGCGAACCTGAAATCTTGGATAATCCTGAAACAGTGAGCGCAGATCCAGAGTTACCGGGATTTGTCTTGCGGATGGCAAAAATCTGGTAATGCGAGATAGTTACATCGGGTGCATCTCATTTTTGCAAATATATTCGTAGGGGCGAAGAATTCCGGCGGTAAATTTCTGGTTCTCACTAATAAGTTGTCTGCCGGAATGCTTCGCGCATGGAATCCCACGGAATTACCGGCTGCATTCAAGTCACCGCCGAAACCTATGAAATATTAAAGGATAAATATACTTTTCAGAGGCGCGGCGCCATTCAAGTTAAGGGCAAGGGATACATGGTTACTTATTTACTTACAGGCCGCCAATAATGGTAATAGCAGCCTGGCCCAGCGAATCATAATTATGTGCGATCGAGCGATCGCAATAAGATTGGTTTGTAAGGTGCTTATGGCGAACCTTATTTATAAGAAAACCTGGCGGTTGGAAACCACCTAACATTTTTCAATCCCGCAGACTTGCCACAATCCACGATGTCCTACCCCCCAAACTCCTATCAGGCGAAATTAGATTGACGAAAGTTGAGGATCTTGTAAAGATGTTATAACCTGCCTTGCCCTTGGTGACAAAGCAGTTTACAATAGTTAGTATGCAAGCACCAAAAAACTACTCACGCGCCCCAATCACCGAAGCCTTGATGGAGATACAAGTTAAACTTCCACCAGAAGTTAGACTTGACATTTTGGCGCAGGTGTACTCAAGCATTCAAGCTGAGTACCCGCATCGTGAAGAGGTGTTGCTTTTTGAGGGACAAATGATGGTAGGTGAAGAGGTTGGGGCAACAGCGAGCCAATCTCCAATTGGCTATATAGCCTCCCACGACGACAAAAAACAGATTCTTCAACTGCGCTTAGATTCTTTCGCATTCAGTCGGCTTGCCCCTTACGACTGTTGGGAAAATTTTCGAGATGAAGCAAAGCGGGTGTGGAATATCTATAAGTCGGTGACAGATCCAGAAGCAATTGCTCGGTTAGCACTCAGATATATTAACAGGCTAGATATTCCTTTACCGGTTGGCGATATCAAAGAGTATTTGAGGACATTTCCTGAAGTTTCCCCAGACTTACCACAAGGATTAAGTGGCTACTTTATGCAGCTACAAATTCCGCAACAAAGCTTGGGGACAATGCTGGTTATTAATCAAGCAATAGTTTCACCTCCCACCCCAGATTTTGTTTCTATAATATTAGATTTAGACCTATTTTTGGAAGAAGATATTCCTAATGATGAAATAGGGCTTTGGCATATTTTAGAACAAATGCACGAACAAAAAAACATAGCTTTTGAAGCTTGTATTACAGACCGCACAAGGGAGTCAATTAACTGATGGCTACAATTACCCCCCTACGTCCTAACAGCGTTTCAGTATCACCAAGGTTATTGGTGTTAGAGCCAAAAGCCACATCTCAATTACAAAGTCCAGAAGGACGCAAACTCGCAGCAATAGCCAATCAAATGTTGCGGGATTTAACTATGGTCAAACAATACTTAGAAACTCTAGAAAATCTTGGTGAAGTAGACTACAAGCCAGTACCGCCAAAGCGATCGGAACAAGTAATCATGCGCGCTCAGTTCAAAGGGCGTAAAAAACCTCTGCCGTATATTTTTGATGAAGAATGACAATAGAGCCTTTTTGGGTGCAGGTAAATGAATCAACACTCAGGCAAGGTGATTACCTGCCTGGGTGTCTTGTACCAATACCAGTATTTGACCCAACAAATTTTGGGGTAAATAGTGAAATTAAAGATGTACAAATAGAAGTAAATGAAGTAGATTTAATTGTTCTTACCCAAAGCTGCGATCTGGATAATCACAAGGTAACTCAGGTGGTAGTGTGTGCAATTTACCCAATTTCAGAATTTGAGGAAAATAACGAACTCTTCAAGAAAAAAGGGAAATGGAATGAAGTTTTAAGAGGTAGAGTAGAAGGTTTGCACCTCTTGGCATCACCAACGAACCCGGACAATAACAAAGAAGCACTGGTGGTAAACTTTAGAGAGATACAAACCTTACCTTACGAGTATATTTTGAAACACGCTAGTAATTTAAACGATCGCTGGAGGTTAAAATCTCCCTACCTTGAACACTTTTCTCAAGCATTTTCACGTTTATTTATGCGAGTTGGTTTACCATCGACCCTTCCGCCTTTTTCCTGAATATAAGTCAATACGGTTGAGAGAAAATTTTGCTGACTGGCAGCAAATAATTCCAAGACACACGGGTAGTCAGAAACCGGGTTTTTTTCGGAAATACTTCGTTACTGCCCGCAGATTTAGAAAAAACCCGGTTTCTTTGGCTTTATGGGTAAGTCCTAGATCCGTTATTTTTTAGCTCTAATCACTAAATCAATTAACTGTTCTCGTCCCCAGAGTTGTACCCCATTCGCTTGAGCCAGTTTATGAGCATTGGATGTAAACTCGCTGTTCGTAATTGCGATCGCATCCTGCGCCCCGTAATACTTAACAGCACTCACCACTTCTTGCACAGCGGAATTTCCCACTTTTCCTTGATAGCGTTTTGCCTGAACAACGGTTTTCTTGCGGGCTTTAGAGAGAATCAAGTCCGCACCAAAATCCCCCGTTTTGGGTGTCATTTCGACCGCATAACCGAGATTGCGGAAACAGCAGGCTAAAAATTCCTCAAATTCTTCTCCCGTCATGCGATCGACCTGATCGATTAAATACCCAATCTCTGGGACTTCTAACCGCGTAGAACCTGCTAAAATCTGCTTAAATTTTTTCAGCAGAATTGCACTTAACTTAGCAGAAGGAGAATGAGTAGATCGAGAGGAAGTTTGTGATTCAGTATCGATTAAATCAGCAATCTTTGGCACGTCTAATAGTGTAGCAACTTTTAAGATTTTTTTGAAGTTTTGCAGCATACTTGAACTCAATTTATTAGTAGAAGAATCCGAAGATAAACAGGGAGTTTGTGATGCAGCTTGGACTTCAGTTTGTGCTTCAGCGGGTTCCGATACCGCATCCAGGAGCGAAGTTTGCTGGGCTTGTTTTTTCGCTTGCTTTCTCTTGCTCAAAACAGCCCGTTGAATTGTCAGCAAAATTTTTCCCTCTTGTTGATTAATTTCACCGTCAGCCTCGATAATCTCAGTGCATCGCTTTAAAAGTGGTTCGGCAAAGTCGAGTTCAAGTTGTTCGAGTAAAATATCCAACTTGGGAAGCAATTTAGACTTATTTGTCACAGCCTCAATCTCAGCTAAAGTCCTGGGATTTAAATTAGCCGCTTGTAATTCCGGTAATAACTCATCCCATCGGGTGAATTTTTTGCTCGCATAGACGACATACACCAAAATCCAATCCATCACGGTTTCTTGTGCGATCGCTTTCTCTAAATATTGCTCACTTTCCGCTTGCAATACCTCTCGTAAATCTTCGAGCTTAGTTTCGATTTCCGAGGAATCGAGATGCGCCTCATAAAACCGACAAGCACCCTATCCCAGCGCGTAAATCATTGCCGCACTGGCGCTAGCATTAATCACTGCACCCGCCAAGGGAATATTGCTGACAAGCGTAACTCCAGCTTCGATCGCTAAATTGCTACCCAAGGATAAACCGAAAATAGCGACAACTTCTTTTTTGCGATCGCTCGATCGCAAATCCATGCCATAGGCAGCAGCAATTTGATAAACCAACTCGGCAGATAACGCCGTCATTGCCGCTAAATCCATGCCAGCCAAGGCCAAAGCCGCGCCGGGGACTAAACTGCTAGCCAAGCCAGTTCCTGCCGCTAGCAAGGCTTTTTCCACCATCAAGTGATGTGCAATCTCTTGGGGTTTCTCGTGAGGATATTGGCGCTGTAACTCTCGAACTTGCGCTTCGGCATTCACGACATCAACAGCATCTATAGCATTAACTAACCAGTCGATTTTGAACTTTTCAGTCAGTTTTTTCAGGATAGGACTTTGGGAAATCAAACCGATGGATGAACCCAAAAAATTGGGAACTTGCAGTGCTGCACTTCCGGCACTCGCGGCTGCATTGCCCACCGCACTCGCCGTATCAAAAATCGCACTTCCGGCACTCGCCGCCGCATTCCCTACCGCACTCGCCGTATTAACAAAAATCGCACTTCCAGCACTCGCCGCCGCATTCCCTACCGCACTCGCCGTATTAACAAAAATCGCACTTCCAGCACTGCCGGCTGCATTCCCCACCGCACTAGCCGTATCAACGATCGCACTTCCAGCACTGGCTGCCGCATTCCCCACCGCACTAGCCGTATCAACGATCGCACTTCCAGCACTCGCCGCCGCACTCCCTACCGCACTCGCGCTTGCAGAGACGGCTCCGAAAACGGAACCGAACCAATTGGATGTATCCTCTGGTTTAGCCTGCACATCCGATTTGGATCGATCGTTAGTTTCTGCTACTTCGGTTGCTGACGGAACTTCTTCTGAATGGGTGCTGTCTTTTTTGATTTCGTTGTTATCTAGCATGGGTTTATACCATTTATAAAAAAGGTTGGTACAAGAAAAATATTATGTTTGTTTCCTGGGTTCTTGAAAATAACAGGTGCGTCGCTATTAGATTGTAGCTCTTTTTTCAGGATTGTCGATGTATCCGCACCCTACGAATTTTGCTAGTCATGGATGCGGACTAAAGTCCAATGGCACTGAAAAAGGCTTAATCACGCCCGCAGTTTAGCTTTCAAGACAGAGCGAGGTTCCTGCATTCGAGGATACGGTTTCGGTCTGCGTTTCAAAACCCTAGGTTCAGAACGGTCTGGTCGAATCGTGAGTAAATTAGTTGCCACCTGTTCCAAAAGTAATTGACGCCATTGTCCCTGTTGGCGTTTTCCCGTAGTTGCCAACAGCGTCAATAACAGATTAAACTGCTGCCTAGTTGATTGGAATGAGAGTTGAAAAACTGTATTTTTTGACCAAGATACAGCCTGCCACATAATGGTACGCAATAAAGTGTAAGCCAATAAGTGTGTCCAGATTTCTTTTCTCACCATCACGGGAGTTTTAGCTGTTAACATCTCCATTTTTAACGTGGTTTTGACATAGCGTAAATTGACTTCTGCTGCCGACCAACGCAGCCCATATAAAAAAGTCAACTTTTCAACAGTGTATCGTTTGGCATCCACCAATGTTGTCACTACAATGATACGCTCAGCTCTGAAGCCTCGGCGTTTAATTCGCAGGCATACTTCTCGGACAATGAAACTAGACGGTAATGCCTCGAATTCCTCAATAGTCATGTGGTTGGGACACTGCCGGGGCTTATGCCAGACGACTTTGTGATCGCCAATTCCCAACTTTTTCCCCCGTCGAAAGTCAGTTTTACGGAGATGATTTTTACGGAAAACAGCATCTGCGCCTCGCTCTTTTACTAAGACTAAATCGACATAATTACCATAAGCTTGATCTGCCAATATCACATCGTCTGGGACTAAATTTGCATAAATCAAACGGCTCATCACAATCTCACTGCTTGCCAATGAAGCAATACCAGCGGATACCACAGCCCCAGTCACCAATGAAAAGAGTACCACCATTTTAGCGATGGGAAATCCACACCCTGGTTTTTGATTACTGTGTTGCGGATACTCGGCTTGATTTTCAGGAGTATCGCTCATCAACACTGTTGTCCCATCTAATACCCGCACTCGTCGTCCACACCATTGTTGTTCTATCGGAACTTGCTTTTCTAGAGCCTCTGCGACTATGGGTACTAACTGTTGAACGAGTTTTTCTGGTAGTCGCTTACGAGCTTTACTGTATGCCCCGGTGTCAGAAGAAGGAGGCTTGACTCCGGCCGCACTGAGCCACGTACTCATCCGCTTCACGGCTTGACTCAAACTTTTGTCGGGATCGAGTACCTGGGATATCATCGCCCACAAGGTGACTATCGGTGTGTAGATGCTTTGGTAGTAGGTGATCTTCTCCTTCGCTAGAAGCTCCTGGACTAACGAATCGGGCAGCAGCTTCTCCCAAGGTGAGGCAACGCTCTGCAAAAATTGTTGTTTGAGAATGCACGCACGATTTGGCATAATGGAGAGAGATATTTTGGTTTGTAAGGCAATTATCTATGTATATCTTGCCTTACAGATTTTTTTTTGCTCACTTTTTCAGTGCCATTGGACTAAAGTCCTCACTACGAACCAAGGGAGTTTAAATCATAATCGAAGACATCAATTCATCGGTCATTTCAAAATTAGCCGTCACACTTTGCACATCATCCAAATCTTCCAGCGCATCCATTAACTTTAGAAGCGAGCGAGCTTTTTCAGGAGTGTCAATTTCAACTGTATTGCTCGGAATCCAGCGATTTTCTGACTGTAAAACTGCAAAACGTTGTTGTTTCAAAACATCAGCCAGTTGTTCCAAATTAGGCACACTTGTAAATACCTCTGCGCCTTCAGTATCCTCATCAATTGATATCAAATCATAGGATTCCGCAGCCGCTTCTAGAGATGCTTCAAACAATTTTTCCTCATCAATGGGGCCGCGTACCGTACAAACTCCTTTGTGGTCAAACATCCAGCCCACACAACCATTTTCGCCCAGATTGCCGCCATTTTTATTAAAAGCTTCTCGCAAGTCAGCCGCCGTGCGATTGCGGTTGTCTGTCAGCGCTTCAATTAGAATAGCAACTCCGCCAACGCCGTAACCTTCGTAGCGAATCGCTTCTAATTCCGAACCTCCCCCCGCCAAGCCGGCACCTTTGGCGATCGCCCTTTCGATGTTTTCACTAGGAATATCAGCCGCCTTGGCTTTTTCAATAGCCGTCCGCAGTTGAAAATTGCCAGCGGGATCGGGAACTCCGCTGCGGGCGGCGACAATTATTTCGCGAGATATTCTGGCAAAAACCTTGCCTTTAACGGCATCAACTCTAGCTTTTTGGCGTTTAATATTCGCCCATTTACTGTGTCCAGCCATACTGATTTAAGATTTTGAATTTAAAATGTGCGATCGATCTCAAATAAACCTAGGGTGTGCACTGGGCACCTTACACACATAGCATAGAATGCGATTTTTCGCACAAATCTTAACTTTAATTAAAGCGGACAACGGTTTCAGAGTCCGTGAGGTGAGAAGTATCGCCATTAAGTGCGATCGACCATTCCCCCTGATCCCGCACCACCTTCACCAAACAGCACAGAGAAGCATTGATTTCCGTTTCAGCACCGCCCGCCAGCCCGATCGCAGTTCCCAAAACCGACGCACCGTGACCTACTAATAACATATCCTCCGGAAACTCAGCAGCGAGGCGTTTAGCAGTTTCCCCCGCCCTTTTGAGACAAGCTTCTCCAGTTTCGGGATAATTAGCAATACCGCCTTTGTAGGAAGCATCAATCCTGGGAAAACGCCTGCACAAATCTTCGACAGATTCAGTTTCCGGCATTTCCGTCATCCATTCAGGATTCAGCCATTCGCAAAGTCCCCACTCTAGTTTAATTGACAAATCCAGAGCTTCCGCCGCGTGATTTGCTGTTTGGACAGTTCGCAAAAAAGGGGAAGCAAAAATGTGAGAAATCCCTTCACCTTTGAGGCGATTGGCGAGTTGTTTTGCTTGAATGTGACCGTCTTCGGAAAGATGGGGGTCATAGCGGCGTTCTGCGGTGAGAAACCAGTCGGGGTTAACGAAGTCGATGCGGTTTCCGTGGCGTGCGATCCAGACTGTTTGTGGCATGAGTTCTTTTGATTTGGATTCTGGCGATTTCTCTTAAAGTCTTTAATTAATTTTACCGCAACTGTGCGTTATGATGCTCGCAACTATTTTTGAGATTGCGCTAAAATTAACTCAGTCACTCTCTATTATCCAATGGCTCAATCTATAAAGCAACTCCACGCCCAAATTCAAGCCATGCCCAGCGATTCGGTGAAGGCGATCGTGCTTTCATGGCTGAATCTGTCCAACGGTAATCTCAGCGACTTTGAACGCCTAATCGCAGAAATTGCCGAGGGAAGTGAGGGATATCAGTGGGGAGAAATTGACACAGCAAACGAGTTTCAACCCCTCAGTGAAGAACAAACGATCGCCAGCAGTCTCTGGGCCTTGGAAGATTACCAGACAAACAAGACAGGCGTTTCGGGCGATCGGGTTAAGGAATGGGCCGATAGTTTAGGAAGCGATACTGCTGGCTACCTATGCCAAAATAAAGTTACAAAATAAAATTAACCATTCATCATAACTTTTATGACCCTTACACTCACCTTACCCCCAAAAATCGAAGCACTGCTGCGCCAACGGGCTGAAAGTACAGGACAAGATATAACCAGTATTGCCTTAGCTGTTCTCGCGTTCGGACTTAGCTTTGATGAAAGCGATTTCTTTGAGGCATTGGAAAGGATTCAACGCGGACTTGATGACTTCGAGCAAGGTCAATTTTCGAGTTGGGAAGAATTTGTCGATCGACAAAACGAGAAATACGGACTTTCTTTGGAAGCATGATCTATCGCATTGACTTTTCCAGTACAGCTCAATCTGAAGCTGATGCAGCGTTTCTGAACTTTTCCCAATTCACGACTCCCGAACGCGCTCAAGCATGGTATCAGGGCTTGATTAAAGCGATTTCTTCCAGTCCGCGGAGGCGGACATCGTTTGTATAGCCGCGAATTCCATTCGCCCGGTAAATTCCATTCGCCCGGTAACTTAACATTCGCCCGGCAACTTACATTCGCCCGGTAACTTACATTTTCCCCCTAACTCGCAACATCTTATTTCCGCCTTTTTGAAACTCATAAGGAGCCTCTTGAACTTCCACACGAAAACTTCTATTTTTCAATTCAGTGATAATCGGATTTAAATGCTCGGATTCCTCCCCGCTAAAACCCTGCAACAGCGGAAATACCCGGACTTCCTTCGCAACCCGGCACATTTCTGTAATTGCTGCAAGATGAAATTCTTCCGAAAGCAAATGAGAATAAGCAAATAAGAAATGGCTGCACAAAGCTAAATCAAATTGACCGTCCTCGAAAGGCAAAACTGGCAGCTCAGCAGTCATGTAGCGGCCTTGCTCCAAGCCAGATGGAAAATCTGCTAAAAAATCCTGCATCGCCGCCATCCGCACTTCGCCTAGCTGGTAGGGCGATTCAAAACTGTTCCACAGGTAGCCGTCTATATTTGCCTTAACAGCGTCAATCACAGTTTGATATGTTTCTTGGATGCGATCGCCAATTTCCACCGCCGTAAACTGATAAACTGGATCGCAAGAAATTACTTTTTTACCTTGGCGAGTCATTTCGGCATTGAAACTCGCCGGGCCGCCCGCACAATCAAGAATTGCTAGCTTGAGGTCACTGGATGTTAAGCTAAACATTCCTATGTATTCATCCAAGCAGCGTCCCCAGGGAATTACTTTATCTAATTTTAGTGACACTTGTCTTTGTCCCGCAGAGAGAATTATTTAACATTTTACATCAAATCAGGGCGGTTTTTTCTATCCCTTTTTTGTAGCGGGTTGATTTGTATCCAGAATTATGTACAAATGATTTTGGTCAAGCTAGATCCTAATGCTGACAACAGTTGGCAGGCTTTACACTTTCTTTACAAATAAGGTATTCTATGGTCGCACAAATTTTATGATTCCACCTGTGGATTTTGCAGCGCAGCGAGGCTACACTGAACTGAAAGGAAAATAAACTAAAATCAATTAGCTAAATTCCTCTCGTTCATTGGCAGGCTGCAACCAGGAAAAAAACATGAAACATACCATTCAAACCGCTACAAGTCTGAGTTTGTCAGCACTCCTGGTGCTATTGAGTTCGCTGCCCAGTATAGCTCAGTTGCCTGCCATCAGAAATCCTGCACCCACTCGGAACCCAAACCTGCCGAGAATACCGCCACCGCCTCCTGCGGGTTCGAGTTTGCCGATCGGCAATTCCGGTTCGCTGGTACAAGAAGCAGCTTATACTTTAGGCCCGGGCGATCGCCTTGCTTTAGATATCTTCGGCGTCCCGGAATTCAGCAAAGAATATCAAGTGTTAGTTGACGGGACGCTCAATTTGCCAATCATTCGCAGTGTCTCAATTCAAGGATTGAGCCTGCAACAAGCCGCTAACGTGATTACCAAGCGATACGAACCCTTCATCAATGTTCCCGTTGTCACCGTGACTTTGGTCGTTGCTCGCCCCCTAAATATAGGTGTTGCAGGTGAAGTTACTCGCCCGGGTTCCTACAAGATTAATCCCGTCAGAGAAGGAACCGGAGGAGGAGTAAAATTTCCGACTTTGATGGAAATGCTGCAACTTGCAAAAGGGGTGACATCCGCAGGAGATATGCGAAACGTCCAAATTCGCCGTCCCCGCAGAGGTGGGCCCGAGCAAGTTACTACTGTTAATTTGCAGGATTTTTTAGACACGGGAAATTTGCGTCAAGACGTTACCATTCGAGATGGAGATACGATTTTTGTACCGACAGCAAGTGCCCTGAATACTCAAGAAGTCCGTCAAAGAGCCAGTGCTAATTTTTCCGCTGATATTACTAAACCAATTGGCGTGGTAATTGTCGGGGAAGTGAATCGGCCGGGGCCTTATACTGTATTTGCTTCGGATGTGCGATCGACCAACCAACAAACAGAGTTGAGTTTTGTGTCTATCGACCAACAGCAAGGAGCAGTTGTGGGCTTACCAACGATCACTAGAGCACTCAAAATTGCTGGCGGTATCACAACAGAAGCTGACATTCGCCGCGTGCAAATCCGCCGCCGAATCAGAGGCGGGAACGAACAAACTATCATGGTAAATCTGTGGGATTTGCTGCAAAAAGGCGACGCAACTCAAGATATTTTGCTGCAAGAAGGAGATAGCGTGATTATCCCGACAGCAGCTACTGTAGACTTAACTGAAGTTTCCCAAATCGGAAGTACGAGTTTCTCTCCAAACGCGATTAGCATCAATATTGTGGGGGAAGTAATCAGGCCGGGGGCTTTGCAGGTTAAACCTAGTACATCCCTGCACCAAGCTTTGCTGACCGCAGGTAGTTTCAATCAATTGCGGGCTAAAAAAGACAAGGTGGAACTGCTGCGTTTGAATGCCAACGGTACTGTTTCTCGCCGCACTATCGAGGTGGATTTTGCTCAAGGGTTGAATCCTAATAATAACCCAACTCTCCGCAACAACGATGTGATTCTCGTAGCGCGATCGGGCTATACTAGGGTAGCAGACAATATCAACACTTTCTTGCAGCCGGTCACAGGAGTTGTAGGTGTCATCAACACTGTTAGCGGCGTGTTTACTGGGTTTCAAACAACTATCAACGCTTTTCAGAACTTATTTTTGGGAGGAGATTTCGAGCGGAAAAATCAACTCAGACAGCTTCGCGAACAACGTGAAGACAGACAAGAGCAACGTCAAGACAGACTGCTAGACAGAGAGTTACAACGTGAAGAAAGACAGCGGCAAGCTGAAGACAGACTGCTGCAACTTGAAGACAGACGCTTGCAACTCGAAGACAGACAGCGGCAGATAAATGTTGAAAACGAGCAGCTTCGGATTCAGCAGCAGCAACTTCAGCTCCAAAATCAGCAGCTGCAAATGCAGCCACAGCAAATTCAGCCAATTACTCCTTGATATTTAGTTCAGTAAAATAACCGTTATAAGTTTGTAGATATCTGAGGACTGAAGTCCGAACGATCAAACCAGTTTGATTGCGGTTATTGACCTGACATTACAGGAATAAACTCCGCAGGGGCGGACTTTAAAAGTAATAATTTAGGGATGTATTGTGTCAGGAAAAGTGCGTGTCGTTAAGGGGGAACTTAAAATATTTAACAAAACTTTTCTGTATATATCTAAACCTTTGGCATTGAGGTGAACGCCGTCTATTGTTAAATCTGCATTCAGAGCTTGTTCCTTAAATAATGCTTGTATGCCCCTAGATTCCACGGTCACATTTTCTTCTGCGGCTACTCGATCGATGAGAACATTGATTTCGTCAACTCTAGCAATTGTTCCTGCTGATTTAGGATTGTAGCTGGCGGCAAGAGTTGAGTAAAAAGCAGGAATCAGAATAATCTGTTTGCTTCCGAGCGATCGCATGACGCCGATCGCCTGTTTCAAATTGCTGACAAATTGCTCGTCGCGAGTACCGTACATAGCATCATTTGTGCCGATCGCCACAATCGATTTTTCGCAGGTAAACCGCTGCGGTACTACGAGTTTAAGCTGTTCTAGCAGCGAAACAGAACTCATGCCGCCGATCGCAAAATTAAAGTTTTTCGATCCCAAAGAATCGCCCAAAGCCGAAGAAATAGAATCGCCCCACACGCAACCTTGATACTGCCGTTCTTTAATTTGCTGTACCTGATTGTACACCGAAACTTGCCACCACAGGGCGGAACTCACTGTATCCCCCGAAGCTGGCGGGCTAGCTAACACCCGAAACGGGATGTAAGCCAACAACAACAAAGCCAAAACGGCAGAGATTAATCTAAATTTAAATTTCATGAAACTTGCTGCTACTCTTGCTGCTACTTTAGTTTATGCTATTGCTTCAACCAGCAGTCAGGATTTAGGCAAAGGAGAGCGAAATTGCGATCGCCACAATTCCAGTATTCGCCGCGGGCGACTAAAGTTGCGACTATACAAACAAAATAGGGGCGAGTTCAACCAAAAATCTGTCATACGACTTACGTTTCAGAAACCCGGTTTCTGCGACAAATCTTGGTTTGGTAGCCCCGTATCTAGTCAGAAACCGGGTTTCTCACCCCCGTGCGTATTATGTAGGGTGCCCCACAAGCACCTTACCGTTATAAGTTAGGATTAATTAACCTTTCGCCCCCAACAATTCAGGTTGCAAAACCTGATTTAATTTACCGCTGCGAAACCCCTCCAAATCCAAAGTCGCGTACACAAAACCAAACTGCTGAAACACCGCCACCAATGCAGGCAAATCCGCATTTAATACAAACTCCTGAATCTCCTGGGCCGGCAATTCAATTCGCGCCGTATCTCCATCCGATCGCACGCGCAGATTTTTCAGTCCCAACTGCCGCAAATAGCGTTCGGCGCGCCCCACTCTTTGCAACTTAGCAACAGTGATTTCTTCACCGTAAGGAAAGCGCGAACTCAAACAAGGCTGTGCCGGTTTATCCCACCAAGGCAAACCCAATTCTTTCGCCAATTGTCGCACTTCAAATTTAGTCATGCCAACTTCTGCTAAAGGCGATCGCGCGCCCCGTTCCTTAGCAGCCTGAATCCCCGGGCGGTAATCCTTTAAATCATCAGCATTCACCCCATCCACCACATAAGGATAACCCTTTGCTAGTGCTAGCGGTTTCAAAGTATCGTGCAGTTCGCTTTTGCAGAAATAGCAGCGATTAACCGGGTTTGAAGTGTAATTGGGATTTGCCATTTCCTGAGTTTCTACTTCCTGGTGGGCAATGCCAATTTCTGCGGCTTGAATCCGCGCATCTTCCAAATCTTCTGGGAGTAGAGATGGGGAAACAGCGGTAACTGCCAAAGCGCGATCGCCCAACACATCAAAAGCGATTTTTGCCACCAAAGTGCTGTCAATTCCGCCAGAGTAGGCAATCAGCGCCCGTTCCATCTGCGTGAAAATATCTTGTAATTGTTCGAGTTTTTTCACTAACATAATTTTAACTTTTTGCGACAAACACAAATAGAGGAGTAAGAAATGAGACTCAAGAAAAAAAGCAAGAAGGAAGGATGAAGAAGGAAGGAAGGATGAATAAAACAAATCGCGATCGGTTTCCCTTCTTCCTTCTTCCTGAAATCCGTTACATCCCGTACATTGCTCGTTGCTAATCTTCCTTCTCATGCTATTCTGGATCGATCCCGAGGGCTGCCAATCGAGCCAAAAGTTCTTGATTTCGCTTGCCGATCGATCACCTTATCTCTATATCTTAGCGCGCTAATTCGATAATAAAATTGGTTCGATCGTTCGGACTTTAGTCCGCAAAATCCGAGGACTAAAGTCCTGACTGCGAACTATTTAAAATTCTCGGCGGGAAAATATGGCGATCGCAATTGACAGCAGCAGCACCACATACAGCAAACCGTAGCCCGCATCTGTAATCAAACCCGCCAAGTAAGGTACTTGTCCGTAAACAGCATCATTTCTCAAATTAAAACGCGCTAAATCCGGCAAAACAAGATAAAGTCCCATCATCAATTGTTCAATCGCAGGATTTTTAGTTAACTTACCCACCGCCACTAAATCCCGCGTCGAATGTCCCATCAAATACACACCAAATGTCAGTAAAGTTGCCAGCAGCGAACTGCTAAACACCCCAAATAAAATGCCGACACCGGCCATCAGACACAGCTCAAACCAGATGAATAGCGAAGCGATTAAAATGCTTCCCAAAGGGTAAGGAATGCGACTCAAACTCAGAATAGCCAGATACATAACAGTCATTGCCGCTACCAGCACCGCCAGCACCGCCGACAGCCCCAAGTGCTTTCCTACAATTAACTCAGCCCTACTGATCGGTTTGGCAACTAACAGATAGACAGTTCGCTTTTCAATTTCTTTGTTTACCAGTCCGGTAGCCACAAAGACTGTGACAATCAGACCGAGGATGCTCATAGCAGCCAAACCGATATCTAAGATAATTTTATTTTCGGTTGTCGCGGCCAATTCCGGTATCAAGCGCACCGAGGCTCCCATCAACAGTGCAAAAATAATAATTAAGTACAGAATGCGATCGCGAATTACTTCCCAAAATACATTAATCGCGACTGTCAAGATTCTTCTGAAATTCATCTAGTTTTTAATCCGCTGGAAATTTTAGCCATACTTTAGTTTAAGAAATTATTGGTAGGGTGCGTCGTCATAAAAAATTCCTTGCATTCTATCGACAATCTGATGACGACGCACCTTACATAATAGTATTTGTAGGGTGCGTATCCATTCTTAATCCCTTGCATTCTATCGACAATCTGATGGCGGCGCACCTTACACTTCGGATTGAAGAAACAACCCTCCGTTTGACTCCGCTTGGGCGATCATTGTTAGCAAGACTTTTTATCAATAGTATAAGGTGATCCCGTCTCCCTCTCTCCTAATTGCCAGAAACAGGCTCAAACTTGACTTTCTCGGGCAGTTCCATTTTTTTTCTGTCCGGGTTGAGAGCGTTTGATCGCGTCGCAGGTTACAGTCGCCCGATTGCCTATATCGACTACTTCGCAAGATTTGGTAAACGAGTATATTTCCGGTCGAAAAACCAGCCCCAGCCAATTTGCCTGCATCTCTAACTGATAGCGGGACTGTCCTTGGACGATCGAAGTTTTGACATCCCAGCTTGCATCTTCTGGGACTACCCGAATTGTTGTTAACGCTTGATTCTTCAGAAAAAATCGCTCGTTGTCAATATCTATTAACATTTGCTCTACCTGCGGCCACGGTTTTGTACGGGCTTCATTTTGCAGATATCGCTCCATGGCATTGAGGATGACAACTCCTCGGGAGCGATTAATTGTTGGCTGTTGAAATGTCACCACATAATCGCTTTGTCTCAAATTCTGCGATAAAACGCTCGGATACTGTTCTATCCAACCTTGAATTAAAAAGTGAAATGCAAACCAACAGGAAAACGTCACATGAATTAGAGTAATCATCAAAAACTGAGGGCGCATCAACTCCCTGATACTTTCCCGTTTTGAATCGCTCTTCCAAACCCTGATGATAGCAAGAACTACTACTGCTATAATTGGCCCGGATATCCATGCTATTTCCTTCCTGTCCGACGGCAATCTGATCAGCAACCACAAGCCAATTAAGATGCTTGTCACCCACGGACTCAGACTTACTCCTTTGATCACAAAAGGTTGCTGGCTGGTCAGCAAACCCATTGAAAGTATAAAAAATAACCAGCTCATATCAAAAAGCAGAGTTCTCGTCGCCAAGTCAGTAACTGCCGCCACCGTCAGCAAACCTAAAAAGATGCTGAGCAGTAAAGGCGTCTTCCAGTGGACAACTCTAGGCGGCATTATCGCCTTTTGAACTTTTTTATTTGTTTCCCAAAGGTTGTTCGTCAGCTTAGTGAGTTGCTGAGTGACATCCAAAAATTGCTTCATCATAGATTTCAATTATTGACGCTTTGCAAAAACAACACGGTTAAAATAACGAAATTGCTAACAGTGTGGGCGATTAAGACTGCCCCAAACTGCGTAGTTACTCGAAAAGTCTTTTTGGGAGGACGGCGGGTGAGGGTTGGCGGCCCCAAAAACTGAGGGACGGAAGCTTTTTTGTTGCCAGAAACCATGTTTTCTACGATTTCTAATCCCTGCCATTTGGCGAGAAAAGTTATTGCCAATATCGAGAGTGCGATCGTAGTTATTGCAGGGTAAGTATTGGGCGATCCCCCTAATAAAATATAACCGATCAGTTGTTCTCGTAAATCTTTGGAAAGAACGCTTTCAATCCCGAAAAAAACTAACCAACCTACGCAGGTGCAACCGAGATTGAGGATGGCTGTATATTCAACGCTGGTTCTTGGGCCGATTTTCAGTAGTTTTTGCAGAAACCACGATTCGATCGCGATCGCCAAAAACATAATTAAAATTTGCACCAAAACAGTCCGAAATGGGAAAACAATCGCGATCATAAGCATTCAGGTATATCAGCCCGTGTTAGATTTTAATTGTACATCACAGGCGGAATAATCAAGAGCCACAGGTTTTAGCCTCTAATCGCCTACGATCGCCCAATCTGAAAATCACGTGTTTAAGTTGTATCGTATAATCTTTTGAGATCTGCCAACAGAATGCAAACATTAAACATTCCAGGCGCGCGATCGAATACCCACCCCGAGACAGACTCAAGTGACATGACTCCGACCTGAAGGTACGGAGCTTCTAAACCTCACGATTTAGATTTTCTGGTTGTTTCCTTACGGTTTTTTACCCACTATCTGGATATGTAGTTACGCACATATCCCCGACGCTCTGAGTGCAGCGGACAGTTTCCTTTCCCGACTGCCCATCGGTACTAATACAAACCAGTTCATATCGTTTGGAGGCCCCGGCTTATACCTGACTTTGACTCTCAAGATATCCGTTGTTTGCTCTCGGTATATACATTCTAACACAAAGCCGTCCTATAGCAATCCTAAATGATTTGTACATATGTAGGGGTAGTGCCAAGAGTGCCTACGGTGGCAGCGTAAAGAGGGCAACCACGGGGGGTTGCCCCTACAAGAATTACACAACTGATGAACGGACTGCTATATAAGGACGGGGTTTTAAACCCATTAATTTTGATAACTGCTGATTATGGTAAGGAATGGCATTGGTATTCGGACAGCCTCAGCCCGCTCGGAACGCGCCGCGGGTCAGATTCACGTCTACGACGGCGCAGGTAAAGGCAAGTCTCAGGCAGCTTTGGGAGTAGTGTTGCGCTCGATCGGGCTGGGTATCAATTCTGACTCGCCCACGCGAGTCTTGTTGCTGCGCTTTCTCAAAGGCCCCGGCCGCTCCTACGACGAAGACGGGGCAATCGAAGCCCTGCAACGGGCATTTCCGCACTTGATAGACCAAGTGCGCACCGGTAGATCCGAATATTTTGGGGCCGAAGCAATCACCCGCTTCGATCGCGCAGAAGCTCAGCGAGGCTGGGATATCGCCAAAGGAGCGATCGCCAGTGAACTCTATTCCGTCGTGGTTCTAGACGAACTAAACCCCGTATTGGACTTAGGTTTGCTGCCAGTGGACGAAGTAGTCCAAACCCTCAAAAACAAACCAGAATATTTAGAAGTAATCGCCACAGGCCGAGCAGCCCCCGAAGCTTTGCTAGAAATTGCCGACTTGCACTCAGAAATGAAGCCCCACTACCACCCGGCAGCGGCAGAGCACAATATTTCCGGTATTGAAATATACACCGGAGCCGGGAAAGGCAAATCTACGAGCGCCTTGGGCAAAGCTTTGCAGGCGATCGGTAGGGGTATCAGCCAAGACCAATCTCACCGCGTGTTAATCGTACAGTGGCTCAAAGGCGGCACTGGTTATACAGAAGATGCCGCGATCGCAGCTTTGCGACAAAGCTACCCGCAGCTAGTAGACCATCAGCGGTGCGGCAGAGATGCTATAGTTTGGCGGGGACAACAGCAAGAGCTAGACTGCATCGAGGCAGAACGCGGCTGGGAAATCGCTAAAATGGCGATCGCCAGCGGCTGGTATAAAACGATCATTCTCGACGAACTCAATCCCACAGTAGACTTAGAACTGCTGTCGGTAGAGCCGATCGTCGAAGCCCTGCTGCGCAAGCCCCGCGATACAGAAATCATTATCACCGGGCGCTGCTACAAACCCCACGCCTACTTTGACTTGGCAAGCGTACACTCGGA
This sequence comes from Microcoleus sp. A006_D1, assembly GCF_036702805.1. Lineage (NCBI taxonomy): Bacteria > Bacillati > Cyanobacteriota > Cyanophyceae > Oscillatoriales > Microcoleaceae > Microcoleus > Microcoleus sp. A006_D1. The sequence goes on along the minus strand of NZ_JAUBVZ010000013.1, from coordinate 121,336 downwards.
GGTATACTGTCACAAACACTACGGCGATCGGGGCGTAGAACTAAAGCGGGGCGTAGACTTTTAGACCCCTGTATGGTACGGAGTTCGATCCGCACCAGAATTATTTAAAGACGGCCCTGCCTGGGAAACCGGAAATTAACACCAAGCCTTGCAACCAAGCAACCAATCTCCCAATTTTCATTGTCTTCTCGATCGCCCGATCGACCTTTGTTAATCTTTAATTTCCTTCCCTGGAGGCGATCCCCGAGCGCCAACCCAGAATGGAACATTCAGAATATAAGCCGCGTCTTCTTGAGCGTGAGCACTTGAGACTGTGCAAAAGGATTATTAAAGGGTGAAGACATTGACAATAAAAGCTTACAAGCCCAAAGTCCGCGAGGGAGAAAGTCTAGACAGGGTTAACGCCAGTAGGCTAGACTTGCGGCTGGCAAACAGGTTAAACTACAGCGGCATCCAAACATTCGGTGTTCTAGGCAGTGTCTGTAGTCGCACAAGCGATGACCAACAAGAAGTAGAGGAGTGAAGCTGTATGACAACGTTAACTGACAATGCTGATCAAATTAGTTTAAATACTCCGGGACTGGGCCCGGATACAATCTTCGCCGGAGCGGGGGCGGATTTAATTACAACTTCCACCCTCGGCGGCAGTTTAATATTTGGCCAAGGCGATAACGATACTCTGATTTCCGTCGGCCCCAACGATACCCTAGTGGGCGGCAACGACGAAGATTCATTAGTAGGCCAGCGCGAGCGGGTTTTGCTGTTTGGCGACGCAGGCAATGACACCCTAGTCGCTCAAGCCCGCAATGCGACGCTGTTCGGCGGTTTGGGAGATGACTTGCTCCAAGGTACAGTCGATGCAAACCTCATGTTTGGTAATGAGGGCAGCGATACGATGCTCGGAGGCGGGCTCGGAAGAGACTCGCTCTACGGCGGCAAGGGCAATGACTCCCTCGGCTTCTTCATCGCAGGCGGCGGCAACAACCTCCGTCTGGCGATCGGCGCAAACGCTGGTGGCAATGCAGGCAGCAACTTCTTACGCGGCGACTTGGGCGACGACTACATTGTAGGTATCAATCAGAAAGATACTCTGTTCGGCGGTAGAGGCAACGACACACTGTACGGTGTGGCCAGCAACAGCTATCTGTCCGGCGATAATGACAACGATACCTTAGTCATTACCAACACTAGCCAACCGAACCAGTTTGCTCAAGGCAGCTTCGTCACGATCGGCATTGAGAAAACCACCTTGCTCGGCGGTGCCGGCAACGATTCTCTCGTCGGCGGTATCGGCGAGTTTGGTGCCGGCAAAAACTTGTTTGACGGCGGCGACGGCAACGATACGATCAGGGTTTTTGCTACGCAGGATACTGCGCTGGGAGGTGCCGGCGACGACTTCATCACGTCAGGGACGACGCCGCAAAATTTAACTTTGAGCGGAGGTGCCCAGAGTTCATTTGGAGGCTTCGCGGGTCGCAACTTGCTCGACGGTGGCGAGGGCAATGACACGATCGTGTCAGGTTTTGCGAGCGATACAATGATCGGCGGCGCAGGCAATGACACCTTGAGCGGCATCTTTAATCAAGCCTTCGGTGGAGATGGCAACGATACGATCGATGCCACTGCCATCATTTTTAATCTCGCTACTAGCACTACTACTACGCAGGTTACTCTCGACGGCGGCCTGGGTGACGATCTGTTACTTGGCAACACCAGCACTAATCTTAGTGCCACCGGCTCCGTCACCAACTTCATGAACGGTGGTGAAGGGAATGATACGATCGTGTTTGGTAGCAGGCGCGATCGATTGATTGGCTCATTTGGTGGTAACGACATTATCTCCTACGCTACCAGTGTCAACTTTGCTGGTGTTACATCGACAAACCTGATTACCGATACCTTAGGCAGCAACTTCATCACTGGTGGCAACGGCAATGACTCCATCACGACCGGTGCTGGCGACGACATCCTGTTCGGCGGCCCCACCAGTCTGATTACCCCAGGAGTTGACGGAAACGATACCTTAAATGCCGGTGCCGGAAACGACACGCTGTTGGGCGGCTTTGGAGAGGACTATTTGCTCGGAGGAGACGGCAACGACTCTCTCGGCGGCGGGCCTGGTGCAGACACGCTGATTGGCGGCTCTGGCAATGACAGCTTCTACTACGACAACTTCGGCGAGGGTCGAGATATCCTCACCGGCGGCGGCTTTGGTACCAAACCAGACCAAATCGGTGACTTTAAACAACAAGGCGAAGACAAGATAGTCTTGAATAGTATTAACTTCGGATTTGGTCAAGTAGGTGGCCCGAGCCGACTAGGTTCCGCACAGTTCTTAGTGCTTGACAGCGAGTCCTACGATGGCCGGGGTGGTCGAAATAATGCCATTTCACCAGTGGTTATTTATGAAAATCGACTTGGCGCAGACGATAATACAGGTCGCTTACTGTACGATCCTGACGGTGCTGGACCGCAGTCATTCGTTGTACTGGCAAACCTCAATGGCAGACCAAGCTTGACGACTAATGATATTGTGCTGATTTAATTTAGGTAGCAGCGGTTGCGGTGGGTTTGGAAAAAGCCATCGCCCGCGCCAACTCTAAAAATTAATTGTGCAATGTTTGGAGCTAGGGATATGAATCCCTAGCTTTTTTATTGGCATGGGGAATTGGGCCTTGATAGCATTGGCATTGAAAGGAAGGGCAGATTCACTGATCGATTTTGCCACCCATCAATAATGTTGATAAACCAGCCCCCCAACTCAAAGATGATATATAGCAGTGGACAGTTGACAGTGGACAGTTGACAGTTGCAGAATCAGGAAATCAAACCGTTTAGGCTATGGGTTAGGAGGCTCTATTCATGGGGGTTGGGCGGGAGAGCCCGCCCTGAATATACAATTTAAATGCGCGACAGCTTATTCTCTTTTGTCCTTCAAAAAAAGTTATTAATAGTGAAACTGCCCAATGGTCATCTAGCAGATTTAGGCAATAAAATAGAAGAATATTCTCTAAATCCGAATCACCAAGAAGGAAAAAATAAAGCTATTTTGTTTGCCAGTAAGTTAGGCATTACCATAGAAAATGCTGAAATGCTCAAACAGGCTTTAAAAGAATCTGCTATCAACGAAGATGTTGTTATTCAAAAAAACAATGAATACGGAACACATTACAACATGAAATTCTGGCTGAAAACCGCAGTAGGTGAATCTCTGATTCTGGCAGCTTGGATCGTCCGCTCCGGTGAAAGTTTCCCCAGATTAACAAGTTGTTATCCCGTAAAAAAGTGAGGTAAAAATAATGAAAACAATTAAAGACCTAGATATTGTTGCTTTAACAGAAGATTTAGAAGCAACCCATTTTGAAACAAAACAAATTATTAAATTATCTAAAGGACAAGTCGGAACAGTGGTGATGGAATTTGATGGCAGTGCTTTTGAGGTAGAATTTTCTCATCAAGATGGCACAACTTATGCAATGGAAACAATTCCCGCCACAAAATTAATGCTTTTACACTATGAGTTAGTAGAATCTGTAGGGGCGGTTGGCCGATGAATTTTGCCACCAAGAATCTTGATAACCTTCAAAAAGTATCTCTAAAAAAAATCCCACAAACTGTGTGTTTGCGGGATTGAGTAGGCAGGAAAATTTTACCAAATACTGTGACTAGGCTCTGTGACTAGGCTCTGTCTACGATCTCTTTGGCTTTATCTTTGAGGTCTTCTTTCATGTGAATTGCTGAGGCTTCGTCCTGCTTGGCTTGACCTTCTAATTTATCTTTTTGATCGCCTGTAACTTCGCTCACAGCTTCTTGGATTTTGCCTTCAATATTCTTAGCTGTTGCTTCGACTCTATTTTCAATGCTCATTATTTTTTATTCTAACCCTACAACTACTAAGATAGGATTTTCTAGTTGAGTCTGAATCCATCTTTAGATAGATTTGTTGTTAATACCGATTGTGAAAAAGGCGAGCATCAGTAGGGAAACGGCATTGCCCATTAGTCTCAACTTAACGTCAAACGTAGTGCCGGTCTTCTGTCTGGCGATTAGGGCCCGATCCCCCCTAGCCACCATGATAGTCGGGGGGGGACAAGACTCTTCTCAAAGTCCCCCTTCTTAAGGGGGATTTAGGGGGATCTGGCAAGAGGCTATAAACGAGAGATACAAAGGTTTTCAGGCTCAAGTTGACACGGCTTTGGGCCGTGCCGTTTCCCTACTTTTGGGAATTGGTGTAAGTTGCAGGTTCGATCGCAACTTCGACAAGTTTATGTTTGGAGGACAAACCGGATTTAATGCCGATCGCAGATTTAGGCACTTTAAGCTTTTTCGCCAACAGCACGATTAATTCTTTATTGGCTTTTCCATCGACTGGCGGCGATTTGAGACGTACTGTGAGGCTGCCGTCGGGTTGCTCTTCGATGCTTTGCTGCTTGGAATTTGGCTTAACTTTGACGGTGAAAATTTTCATTTGACTAATAACTAATAACCAATAACCAATAACCAATAACCAATAACTAATCACTATCTGAATGTTCGATCTTTGTCCCCAAAACCTTCAGAAATTCAGCCAGCCAATTAGGATGAGCAGGCCACGCGGGGGCTGTGACTAAGTTGCCATCGACTACAGCTTCGGTAACGGGAACTTCGGTATATTTGCCGCCAGCGCGGAGGATATCGGGGCTGCAAGCTGGGTATGCGGTGCAGCGTTTGCCTTCGAGTACGCCCGCAGCGGTGAGGACTTGCAAGCCGTGACAAATAGATGCGATCGGCTTTTTGCTGTTAGCAAAGTAACGGGTAATTTGCAGCACTTTGTGGTTGAGGCGGATGTATTCTGCGGCCCGTCCTCCGGGGATAATTAAAGCATCGTAATCGGCGGCCTTAATGTCGTCAAAAGTTGCGTTTAAAGTGAAGTTGTGACCGGGTTTTTCGCTGTAGGTTTGGTCGCCTTCAAAGTCGTGAATTGCGGTGCGAATTGTTTGACCTGCGACTTTATCCGGGCAGACTGCATGGACGGTGTGACCTACCATTTGCAGTGCTTGGAATGGTACCATTACTTCGTAGTCTTCTACAAAGTCGCCGACTAACATTAATATTTTTTTGGCTGTCATGTTTTGAATTAAGCGGTTGAAACCGCGTCTACACAAACAAAACCCGCCTCCGCGGGTTGAAGAACGGGCGGTGAAAATTATTTTATTGTTTTCAGTCCGCGGAGGCGGACATCGTTCGTGTAGACGCGGTTTTAACCGTACGTCTGATCTGGACTCTAGAAACCGTTGCGTCCCCAAATTACCATCGAAATTGAGAAGGAGAACAAAACTAGCACCGAAACCCAACCGAGTGACAAAATATCCATAGCTATTTATTGAATGAACTGTACAAAGTGACTTCAAACCTTATGATAAGTCAATTTGAGCCATTTTTGAAGTGAGGGCGCTGTGAAGGATTCGTCAAATTTTAGCCACGCTGAACGGGTAGAATCTTTGAAAGCAGGGAGTGTTGCTGCTTTGTCTTGTTTGCTTGGTTTTGGGGCGATCGCCCTTGTTAACAGCTTAATTCTGGCTCATAGGTGGGATTCTCTGGCGAGTTTGGAGGTAAGGGCAATTGACCTAAATTTTGCTTTCAGAGGAGTGATGGCGCTTTTGGGCGGTTTTTTGTTCGGCGTGACTTACCGCTACGCTATCCGCCGCGATACTAACCCGCAGCTTAAATCTGGGGTAGTGTTGGCTTTTGGGCTGGTGCGCGCTTTTGGACAGTTGGATGCTGGATTGTCTTTTGAGGCTGGACTTTCTTTTGATGCGGGCAAGATGCCCGCCCCACGGGAGTTGTTGCCGTTTGCGGTGGTTGGTGTCGAGAGTGTGGTATTGTTTGCGATCGCGGGTTTGGTGTTGGATTGGGCGATTAGGCGATCGTTGATTAAACCTTTTGGATGTTTGTAGTGAGGACTTTAGTCCTCAGATTGGAAGAGGACTAAAGTCCTCACTACGAACCATTTTTATGGTGAAGTTTGGATATTTAACTGAAAGTTAATACCTCATATTCTAGATTGCCGTAAACCATTTGCTTGTCTACCGCCGACAAAACTTTATTATTAGCAGCATCAGAAACTAAACACTGACAAACTAACTGCGCGACATCCGCCCGGTGAATTGTTCCCGCAATTCGACAATCTTCTGTTAAAACACCATTGCCCGTTGCCGGTTCCGATTTCAGTCCGCCCGGACGAATCACAGTATAAATCATCCCGCTTGCTATCAAATGATTTTCAGCTTTTTCCTTTTCAATTAATACGGGGCGCAAAGTTTCTAAAGCTTGCGGCGGTAACGCGCTGGCAGTGTTACCGCTACCGATAGATGAGACTAAAATAAACTTTTGCACGCCTGCTTTGACAGCCGCATCAATCAAGTTTTTGTTGCCAAAATAATCGGCTCTTTCCCCATCTTTTGGCAAGCCGCCAACGGTGCTGATTACGGCATGGATTGGTTCGCCGCCAGCCATCGCAGCTTCGACAGCCGCAGTGTCCAAAGCGTCGCCAGTCATGACTTTAATGCCCATTGCTTCTAATTCGGTGGAGTTGGCGGGCGATCGCAAAAGTGCAGTTACTTGCATATTTTGTGCTACCAGACATTTCGCGATTTCTAAGCCAACGCCTCGACTAGCACCCGCTAAAAAGATATGCAATTTCTCTGTCATTATTTAGTACCTGAAATTCACAACAATTTTTATTATACTCCGACATATCGCCCTAGATTTTCTTACCCACCATTACCACCCAAGATTGATCCTCGCGCGGCAAACCGGGCGGGCGATAGTAGTGATTCACAATTGCAAATCCCGCTTGTTCCAAACAAGGCGCTAAAGTTTCATACTCCCATCCCGCAGTATAGCGTTTTCCCGTCGGTCGCTCGTCGTATCCCTCCCAATTTCCCCGGCACATTGACATGACAATTACACCGCCAACCACTAAGGCTTTGTGCAAATCTTGCAGCACTTTCACCATTTTGTCGCTGGGAATGTGAATCATGGAAGCATTGGCGAAAATACCGTCAAATTCTGCCTTTGGTAAGTCGAGTTCCAGAAAAGATTGCTGCAAAACTTCGCAGCCGGATAACTTCTTTGCTATTTCTACAAAAGCCGGAGTTGCATCTAAGCCTACAACTGTATGTCCTTGGCTTTTAAACGCTACTAAATCTCGTCCCGGGCCGCATCCTATATCGAGAATTTTACCGGGATTGCGGGGCATGGCAGCGGTCAGTGCATCGCGATTTTGGGATACGTCGTGGTGCCATGTTCCTTCTCGGAAAGATTCGGCGGTTGCTTGGTATTCTGCGATCGTGATTTCTTCGCGTTTGTCCATAATTTCCCCTATTGTATTATTTGATATTGATTCATTCAAGAAGACCGGGCGAATGGAATTCGCGTCTACACAGACAAAACCCGCCTCCGCGGGTTGAAGAATTGGCGGTGAAAATTAGGTGATCTTCTTTAGTCCGCGGAGGCGGACATCGTTTGTGTAGACGCGGTTTCAACCGCCGTCTTATCTTCAACCCCTCTGAGCTCGGGTTTTGTTTGTGTAGACGCGGTTTCAACCGCCGTCTTATCTTCGGGGGATTCGATCGCAAATCCCTGATTTTCGGGGGATTCGATCGCAAATCCCGCATCTCGAATCATATCCCAATCTTGATTTGCCGTTTGTCCGGGAGTTGTGAGATAATCGCCAACAAAGATCGAATTAGCAGGGTACAGTCCCAGAGGTTGCATCGATCGCAAATGCACCTCTCGTCCCCCAGCAATCCGAATTTCTTGGCTGGGAAGCAAAAATCGGAACAAACAGAGAATTCGCAAACATTGGCGCGGATTTAAGCGATTAACGTCTGCAAAGGGCGTTCCGGGGATTGGAATGAAAAAGTTGACTGGCACGCTCGTAACGCCCAAATTCCGCAACGACAGCGCTAAATCGATCGCATCATCATCCGATTCGCCCATCCCCAATATTCCGCCGGAACAAGTGGTGATTCCCGCTGCTTTGACGTTTTCGACGGTTTCTGTGCGATCGGCAAAAGTATGAGTTGTGCAAATCTCCGTGTGGTATGATTCGGAAGTGTTGAGATTGTGATTTACGCGATCGACTCCAGCCTTTGCCAAACGGTGAGTTTGCTCCTCGGTCAACAACCCCAAACAAGCGCAAATTTTCAGGTTATGATTTGCCTTGACGGTTTCTACAGCATCCAAAACGCGATCGAAAGTAGATGCGCTAGGTTGGCGGCCAGAAATTACCAAACAAAACGTACCAGCTTTTAAATCTGCGGCGCGTTGGGCCGCATCTAGAATTTTCTCCTTAGCTAAAAGCGGATATTTTTCAATTTCCGCAGTCGAAATTTTGGACTGAGAACAATAATGGCAATCTTCAGGACAAAGGCCACTTTGAGCGTTTAACAAATAGTGCAACCTGACGCGGTTTCCCCAGTAGTGGCGGCGCACCCGATAAGCTGCGTTTAGTTGTTCCAGCAAAACCTCATCCGGCGCGCGCAATACAGCTAAAGATTGCTCGCGAGATAGACATTTTCCCGCCAGCGCGTCGTCAGCCAAATCGTTCCAATTGGGTAAATTCATTACTAAAAATAAAGGGTTTACAGAGTATCCAAAACCTGACGAATCACCCGATAAATCGATTCTAATTCATCAGGAGAAATGCAGTAGGGAGGCATCACATAGAGAGTGTTTCCCAAGGGGCGGAGCAAAAAGCCCGCTTCGAGAAATCGCGCTTTCAATACAGGGCCGATGTTATTAAAATAACCGGAAACGCCTTCGGTTTTCACATCCATTGCTGCGATGGTTCCGCAAGTCCGAATCCGTTCGAGTTTAGGATGATCTCTCAGCCATTGATTCAGGTATTTATGGTGCAGTTTTTCCATCCCTTCATACATATTTGGGTTTTGCTCCAAAAGCTCCAGGGATGCTACACTCACCGCACAAGCTAAAGGATTTCCGGTGTAAGAATGACCGTGAAAAAAAGCTTTGTCCGATTCATCTCGCCAGAAAGCTTGATAAATATCCTCCGATGCCATTGTGACAGAAAGTGGCAAGCAGCCGCCAGACAATCCCTTAGACAAACACAGAATATCCGGTGCAGTTGCAGATTTAAGCGAAGCAAACAGTTCGCCCGTGCGCCCAAAACCAGTCATTACTTCATCGTAAATCAACAATACATTATATTGGCGGGCCATTTGTGCGATCGCCCGCAAAAACTCAGGGCGGCACATTCGCATTCCAGCAGAACCTTGCACCAAAGGTTCGATAAAAATTCCCGCATAGCCCTTTCCATGCTTCAACAAAGACTCCAGTTTCTCCAAACTCACCGCCTCCTTGCTTTCCACCTCCTCATCGCCATCAAAAGTCGCAGGAAAAGGCACAACATCCCCAGGAAACATTAGAGGTGCAAAAGGTTCCCACCACAGCGAACTTCTGCCAGCAGACATCGCACCGACAGTATCACCGTGATAACCTCCCTCAAAACTAATAAAGCTAGTGCGATTAGTTTCTCCGAGATTTAGCCAATATTGAAAAGCCATTTTCAGAGCAACTTCAACAGCAGTCGAACCATTGTCAGAAAAGAAAATCCGCGTCAAAGAAGCAGGCGTATGAGTTATTAATTTATCAGCAAGTTTCTGTGCAGGTTCGTGAGTAAATCCCGCAAAAATGACGTGTTCTAACTTTTTGGCTTGTTCGTAAAGAGCCTCAGCCAGAACCGGATGACTGTGCCCATGAATCGTCACCCACCAACTAGAAATACAGTCACGAATTTGTCGCCCATCTTCTAGTTCCAGCAGCGATCCTTTACCGCTAATTACCTTCAGCGGCGGGGGAGCAGTTTTCATTTGCGTGAAGGGCTGCCAAATTGGTGAACTCGAAGAATTATCTTTCTGACTTGTCATCACTTCGGCTTCTTAGCTAATCTTAACTTGCATTCCAATAGAGCAATTATAACTCAAATGTCAACCTTTAATCTCTTCTTCTTTCTTCTTCTCATTTCTTCCTTCGCGTCCTTAGCGTCTAAGCGCTTCGCGCAGGCTACGCCAACGCGGTTCATTAACAAAAAAAATCTAATTTGGTGCTCCGGGCGGCTGCGCTGCAACCTCTGCCGCCATATCGGGGGATTCCGGGCGATAGTTAAATTTGTCACTTAACTTTTTTCTGCCAATCAGCAAATAAGTCGTCATTGCTCCTTTACCTTTAACATTGATTTTACCGCGCTTTTCCAACACATACTTATCGCACAGCAACTCATAAGTTGATTTGCTAACTTGAATTTTACCAGGAAGTCCCTGAGATTCCATCCGGCTGGCTGTATTCACAGCATCTCCCCACAAATCGTAAATAAACTTTTTAGTGCCGATGACACCTGCTACAACAGGCCCAGTATTAATCCCAATGCGGATCTGGAGAGGTGCACCGCATTCGTCGCGAAATTTCATAATTTCTTGCTGCATTTCGATCGCCATTTCGGCAATAGATTCTGCATGATTTGCGCAGGGAAGTGGCAAACCGCCTGCTACCATATAATTGTCGCCGATCGTCTTAATTTTTTCTAAGCCGTATTTTTCGCTTAAGCGATCGAAAGCTGAAAATATTTTGTTCAGCAATTCGACTAATTCTACCGGAGACGTGCGGGAGGAGATTTCGGTAAAGCCCACAATGTCCGCAAACAGCACCGTCACCTCGGCAAATCCGTCTGCGATATTTATCTGGCCTTGTTTTAGGCGATCGGCAATCATTTCCGGTAAGATATTGAGCAATAAACGTTCCGACTTTTCTTGTTCGGCGCGCAATATTTCCTCAGCTTGTTTCCGCTGTGCGATTTCCTTGTATACTCGGTGAAACATTTGATTGAATGCGACCATGACTTCTCCCAACTCGTCATCGCGCTTGACAGATAAAGAGTAGAAATCAGGTTTTTCTCGATCTTTGCTCAAAGCGACTCCCGCAGCGATCAAGTCATCGCGCAGTCTCAAGATAGGTGCAATTACTGTCACTCCCAAAAAAAGCATAGTCACCGAAGTGACAAAGGCTGATATAATGATGACTAGAATAGCAATGCGCCCGATAAATGCGTTGAGTTCCGGTTGAACAGTAGAAGCATCATGCCGAACAATTAACGTATAATCGCCTCCCAAATGTCGCTCAGTCCAAGCAATATCGTAGCGCTTTTCATCCAAACTTTTTTGACTAACTATACGAGAAACTTTTAGTTTATGCAAATCAATTGTTGGCGGTTCGCCAAGTGTATATATTAGCTGACCGTCAGCTTGATAAATAGATACTCCTAACACTACTTGAGAATCCTTAGTAATATTTTTTACTTGTTCTTCCAAGACAGTGCGATCGTAGATATCTTGTTTAAGTAAAACCTCTAGGGAATCAACAGTCGCCCGAGATACCTGTTCCAGTTGACTTAAAAGTTCATTTTCGCGCCTAAAATAAGAGGGAACTAAAATAATTCCCTCGATGACAAGAATGCTAGCAAATACCCACAAAGCTATTTGCCTAGACAAACGAGATTTGAAAAAACCCAAGAATGATAAAATCCGCGCTGACATAAAATTTACTATTGTGCAAATGGCTAATCTAAGATACCGGAAAAAAAAACTCGGTTTCTCGTAATAAATTTGGGGTTGGTCAACGAAGCAACCGCGCCGAAACCAGGTTTCTCACATCCCTGTGTAATTCCTGTAATTGTCAGATAAGACGGCGGTTGAAACCGCGCCTAGACAAACTTTCGTCCGCCTCCGCGGACTGAAGAAAGAAGATAACGTAATTTTAACCGCCCGCTCTTCAACCCGCTTGGAGTGGGTTTTGTTTGTGTAGAAGCGGTTTCAACCGCCCGGTCTTCTTATCTAGCAGACTCCTTAATCTAATGATAAACAAATTAAACCAAAACTGCGCTAACTAACCTGCCTGCAAGCAAATAAGTATTCATATCGCCCTTGCCTTTGACATGGATAATTCCTCTGTCTTCAAACAAATACTTATTTTGCAAGATATCGTAAGTTGATTTTGTGACTTGAATCGCGCCGGCAATTCCGTGGGATTCCATGCGGGCTGCTGTATTGACAGCATCGCCCCAAAGGTCGTAAATGAATTTTTTGGTGCCAATAACTCCCGCAATCGCAGGCCCGGTATTGATGCCGATGCGAATGTTAATTCCTGCATGATGTTTGGCATTAAATTTTGCTAATTCCTCCTGCATATCTAAGGCCATTTCGGCAATGCTTTCGGCGTGGTTGGTGCTGGGATTTGGCAAACCTCCCACTACCATATAAGCATCTCCAATTGTTTTAATTTTTTCTAAGCCGTACTTTTCCGTCAGAGCATCGAAGGCTGAAAAAATTTCGTTGAGAAAAACGAGCAATTCTTCAGGAGATATTTGTGATGAAAGCACGGTAAAGCCTACGATATCCGCAAACAAAATCGTGACTTCTGCAAAGCCGTCAGCAATACTGCTTTGACCGTCTTTTAACCTAGCAGCAATGGATTCGGGTAAAATATTGAGCAGCAGGCGATCGCTCTTTTCCTGTTCTTTCAATAATTCTACATTAGTTTCTTGCAATTGTGCCGTGCGTTCCCTGACGCGCTGTTCTAATTGTTTAGCATTTTGGCGCAACCGACTGATAGATAAAGTTAATCCTGTGATGCCTAAAATCGAAATTCCTGCTAACAGCAAAAACAGGTTTTTAAGTCCGCCGCGAGTTTTTTTAGTGATGGTTTCTAGAGGTTGAGTAATTTCTAATATCCCGCGCACATCTCCCACTTTCCAGTCTTTTTTAGGACTGTCGCGGTTAGTGTTGTGACAGTTAACGCAGCTAGGAGTGAGAATATCGGCCTCGGCATATCGAAATGCTGGCTTGCCGCGAAAATCCTCGCTGCGGAAAAAATTTTCTGTCGGATTTTGCGTCAAATAGGTAATAGCTTGCCGTTCAAAATCGTCTCGGGCTCCGCCTTCTTCTCGCCGCCAAGGAAACGGGTAGTCGCTGTAGAGACGAACTGATACTTCGGGATTTATGTTATTGATATGGTTGCCGAGTTCTATTAAGAAGGTGGCCGGTACGGGAACTGTTACTTTTGTCGGGTTGTAGTCGTGGGTGAAATTAATCGCTTTAGCGGCGTTGAGAGGACTAACAACATCGGAACTGTAAAGAGTACGGGCTTCTTTAATCGCTTGGGCGTAGAGGGAGGCATTTTGGAGCGCTTGCGATGCAATTAGGCTGGAGGAAAGACGAGACATATTTGCCATCGCTACTCCTACGCCTACACAAAATAAAATTGTCACTGCAAGCAGAATTCGCTTGTAAATTAATTGGCTGATGGCAGCCCGACTGCTAGAAATCAACTGGCGCATGGTATCCTCAAGTGTGAGGTTTAATCTTGATTTTATGCACTACTAACATAACACTGCTTTTTCAGACTGTTTTGCTGACGCCTGGGGTAAAGCAAGACTGGACAGTGCAAGGGATGGTTAATTATGGTTTACCGCGAGTCTTTCCCTTGTCCGTAAAGTACGCATAACTTTATAGCGTTTTTCAGTTGAGATATCGGCTAAGGACACGGCAGTGCCGTGTCCCTACTTCGCGCATTTTTGGCTCTATTTGGGTTAGGATAGCGATTGTAGTCTATGATTGGCGATCGTGAATTCTGAATCTACTTCCTCACCTGCGCGCAACGAAATTTTTCCGGGAGAAGTTTTCGTCAATACTGCGGATTTTGATACTGGGATTCGGCGACTTTTACCTAAATATGACGAAATGCTGGATGTATTAGCAGGCTGCATTGCTAGCAACCACCACCGCATTTTAGAACTCGGATGCGGTACGGGGGAACTTACTTTAAAAGTTCTTGAATGCTATCCGTCTGCGGAAATAGTTTCTGTGGATTACTCGCCGCGAATGCTTGATTTTGCCCGCGCCAAAATAGAGTCGGCAGGATACGCATCTAGGTGGACTGGCATAGAATTGGATTTTGGAGAATGGGCGAACAATCCAAATTTTTCTGGCTTGGGCGATAAATTTAATGCTGGCATTTCATCTCTGGCAATTCACCATCTTGAGGACGAGATGAAGTTGAAATTGTTTCAACGGATTCGCGAAAGTTTAACTGCTGGCGGCTGTTTTTGGAATGCCGATCCTCTTTTGGCAGAATCAGCAGCAATCAAAGATATTTATCAAGCGGCGCGAGAAGATTGGGCGCTAAGTCAGGGGGAAACTTTAGCACAAGTTCGGGCGAGTGTGGGCACGAGTGTGGCTTATGGGTATTCTAATCCCGATCGCCTAGCGACACTTGCGGCACAGTTGGAAATGCTGGCCTCATCTGGATTTGAGACTGTGGCAGTTCCTTGGAAATACTATGGTATGGCGGTGTTTGGGGGATTTGTTAATTAAAAAAAAGTAGTCCTTCTTCGACACAATTATCACGTTTCAATCGACTTGTAAGGTGCGTCAGATTTATGAGGTGCGCGAAATAATTAGGGTTTCTCTCGCTCCGCACCCTACTGACTTACCGCTTAAAGAAAGATTGCAGTTAGTATTTTATGTTACTAATCTGGGCTGTGAAAAATATATAATAGTGTCAGGAGTGAGGAAACAAAATGATTGCAACCGCGATTCTAAGTATTGACTGGGATGCTTTTTGTTCGGAACTGTCGGGAATCGAAATAATTCGCGATCGCGCGCAAGTTGTCAAGCTATCTCAAGATTATTATCACTTCAGTCCTGTTTTGCAACCTATCTTAAGTGATAAAACAGGAGATTTAGTAGTTCGTCCCGCCAGCGAAGCCGAAGTTTTGCGCGTAGCAAAAGCCTGCGTCAAATCGAAGATTCCGTTGACTGTCAGAGGTGCGGGAACGGGCAATTACGGGCAGTGTATTCCTCTGAATGGCGGGGTGATTTTAGATACAACTAAAATGAACAATATCCGCTGGATCAAACCGGGTTTGGCTTGCGTAGAACCGGGGGTGAAAATGTCGGTTTTCGACAAACAAGCGCGGGAAACTGGTTGGGAATTGCGGATGGTTCCCTCAACTTACCGCACTGCAACGATTGGCGGATTTATCGGCGGCGGTAGCGGGGGAATTGGTTCGATAACTTACGGCCAGTTGCGCGATCGGGGAAACCTTCATGCTGTTCGAGTAGTTACAATGGAAGATGAGCCGCGCGCGATCGAATTGCGCGGCGATGAAGTGCAGAAAGTCAATCACGCTTACGGCACAAATGGGATTATTACTGAGTTAGAAATTCCCCTCGCCCCTGCTTATCCTTGGGCGGAAATCATTGTGGCTTTTGATGATTTTATGACATCGGCAAACTTCGGTCAAGCTTTGGGCGATGCTGACGGAATTATCAAAAAACTAATTTGTGTTTGTGCTTGGCCGATTCCTGCTTATTTTGCTGCTTTCCGCGATGCGATTCCTGAAGGGAAGCACTGCGCTTTGTTAATGGTAGCTGAATCTTGTCTGGAACCGCTGCAAGATTTGGTGCGCGAATATGGCGGCACGATTTGCTATCAAAAAAGCGCGCAAGAAGCGAGCAAAGGTGCGGCAATTGCTGAATATACTTGGAATCATACTACTCTGCACGCTCGCAGCGCTGACCCGTCTATGACTTATTTGCAGACGCTTTTCCCGGCAGATAAAGGTTTGAAATTAATTGAGGAACTGTACAATTATTATGGGGATGAGGTGATGATGCACTTGGAGTTTTTGCGGATGAACGGGAGGGCGATCGCGGCGGCTTTGCAAATAGTTCGCTACACTACAGAAGAACGGCTTAATGAAATTATTCGCTATCACGAAGAGCAAGGCGCGCTGATTGCTAATCCCCATACTTATATATTGGAAGATGGAGGGATGAAGAGTATTAATGTGGAACAGTTGCAGTTTAAAGAGTTGGTCGATCCTTATGGTTTGTTGAATCCGGGTAAAATGCGGGCGTGGTTGGAACGGGATTAAGGGCGATGGTTTGTAGTGAGGACTTCAGTCCTTCTTCAAGGTTCCATCGTTCGGACTTCAGTTTTTGATCTCGGATAAATTTAGTCAATTCGGACTAAAGTCCTGACTACAAACCTGTCAATTCGGACTAAAGTCCTGACTACAAACCGAAATTTAAGGGACAGGGGCGATAATTTCTGTAGGTGCGATCGCCCCCGGTGCAGGTACTGCTTGTTTTTCCAGCATTTGGCGCTGTTTATTGCGAAATTCTGCTGCTGCATCGTTCAAATTTTGGCGCTGTTCGCTATTGAATTCTTCGATGCTGCGGCCACCTCCCAATTGGGATCTGTGAATTAAGTCAAATATGCCGGTACCGCTGCTGCGGCCGGAAAAAGGGTCGGTGTTGTCTTTAGTTTGAAAGTCTTGCAGCGGTTGAGCATTATTATTATTTAAACCGCTGGCTTGAGCGAAGGTTACTTGAGGTGAGAAAATAGCACAGGTGGCGATCGCGCTTGCAGCAATCCGAATCATCAATTTACTTGATTTAGAAGTTTTGGTGTTCATAATTTATTAGTTTAACCTTCAAAAAAACTATTGTATCTCAACAATATTTTGATTTCCGACTAAATATCATATCACTTCGATCGGGCTAAGGACACGGCGCCGTGCCGATTGGTGTCAATTTAAGCTGCGAACGTATTCACAGACTGCTGTTTACCGCCGAGGCCCGATCTCCCTGGCGCCCCCCTTAAGAAGGGGGGGACAAGAAGCGCTCAAAGTCCCCCTTGCTTTCGGGGGATTTAGGGGGATCTAGACTTGGATACAAACCAGAGATACAAAGGGTTTTAGCCTGGTTCTTGACACGCTTTGGACACGGCGCTGTGTCCTAGAATTGACGGTGCAGATCGCCCTAAGCAAACCTGCGTCGCAGCAGTGGTTGAATGCTCAGCAGCGCCACCAAATCAAAGGCCAGCAGCACCAATAGCGCTCCTCCAAAGGTGACTGTACCCCAAGGAGCTTGCATCACGACACTGGCTAGCGACCAATCGCTGTGCAGGTACAGGTAGCGGATGGGTTCGATCGCATAACTCAGAGGATTGAGAGTGACGACAACTTGCAGCCAGTCTGGCATAAATGACAGCGGCGCGAGGGCTGTACTCGCGAATAATAGGGGCAAGTTGGTGACAAAAATCACTGCGATTAATTCTACGTGGCCGGGGAGAGCGAAGGCTAAACCGAGACTCAAACCGGTGACTCCCAAAACTAATAGTAGGACAATCAGGGCGATCGCGCCTAGTCCGGCAATTCCAGGTAATCCCGAACCCAAAAAGGCTCCCGCCGTAACGATTGTGCTTGTTTGGATAAAGCTGAGGGTGACGATGAAAATAGCCGAAGCGAGGACAATCGAAAATCTCGAAGCCAGCGGCGCGACTAATAAGCGGTTGAGAAATCCGAATTCGCGATCGAACATAATCGGTAAACCGGCATTCAGCGCCCCTGCAAATGCAGTAAACACGATCACGCCGGCGCCGAGAAATTGTCCGTAATTCTGGCTTTCGCCGAACAAGCCGGCGGGAGCATTTTTAAACAGAGCTCCGAATAAAACCAACCACATCAGCGGCTGAATGATTCCTGCAACTAGCGTCGAGGGACGGCGCTGTAGTTGAATAAACAGGCGCTTGGTTAGGGCGAGTGTTTCTTGTATAAAGTCGGCCAGCAGGGAACTGTTGGGGGGTGCAACGGCCGTTAAGGGCGATCGCTGCTGGTTGAGGTTGTTGGGGGATGTGACAGTACCGCTCATAATTGCTTGTTGATTTTGACTGTTGTGATTATTTTTACAGGAAATATGCTGAATGGGATTTTTGCAGGCTGCTTTGATTATAGGCTATTTGGAGTTGAGAGGGCGGGGGTAGCGTGTTCATCGAGTAGCTGGGATGAAAGGATAAGTTTGTGGTAAAATTAGTGAACGCTACATATTAATAATTTAGTTTCTCGACTATTAACAAGATTGGAGGATAAGTTGATGTCATCAAGTGCGATCGACACTTTGGTCGATATCATGGAATCTCTGCCGACAACTTTGCAAAATATAGTTGTTGAACACTTGCAAGAATACATTCGGCAATCTAATATTACTGTTTCTGTGAGTCCCGACGGTAAGCTGGAAATTCCGGCAGAGATTGAAAGTCAACTGAAGCCAGGGGATAAATATACAGTTACAGTTACAGCAGATAGCATTGTTTTTCAGAAGATGAAAGCAGCTTTTGATTGGGAAGAATGGCGGCGACGTAGAGACTCATTACCACCCGATCCCAATCCGATGTCAATCGAGGAGATTTGTGAAATTGTCCGAGAAGTGCGTCGCGAAAAAAAATCTGAAAGAGAGTCACAGGTATGAAAGTTGTACTGGATCAGCGTCAGAAACAAATACAGTCTAATACTCAAGTTTTAGAAATACCTTCAATTACTAAATATCCCAGCCGTCGCGAGTTTATCAAATTGCCGATAGAAGAGAGACGGCGCATTTTAGCAGAACAGGCTGAGGTGATGTTAAGTCATTACCAGGAAGATAGAGAATGGCAAGAATTACAGACAGGAGACTTAATTGACTACTAACTCTCTGTCTCCCAGGGATACGGCTTGTTCTAATTTGGCAAAGTTTTACTTACTTTCTTTTTCGCTGTTGTCCTCTTTTTTTGTGATCGCTGGTTTTGATTTGGTCACGGTCTTAGTTTTTTTGCTTTCAGTTGATGTTTTTTTAGTTGGAGTTTTTTTCTGTAAATTTGATTTTGTCTTCTTGTCTTCTTTTTGTGTTTCTTCTTTCAGTCGCATCATATCTAATAACTTTCCTCTCTGGCTAGAAAGATAAGAAATAAACCATTCTTTGAAATTTTCAAATTTTTGTGTGTCGCCAAATTCAACAATAGGAATAGTCAACAATTCTCCGTGTCTGGCAAAATATATTCCGATGTTTTCAATGGGTCTGTCATTTGGATTACTATTTACACCACCAATAAGTGACAAAATATAATACCCTAAAACTTGGTTAATATAATTTATGTCTAGTTTAAGATTTTTAGTTACTTTTATGTCAATTAGAGTATTGTCAATAATCAGGTCAGCGTCTGCACCACGAACTAAGCTTGAGCCTGCGCCAAACGTTGGATTCAAATAGCATTTCTCTTTTGCTTGGAAGTTTTTATTGTCAACAAGTGAAATGAGTGATTTTATATCTTTGATATCTTCATGGTTGTAATTGTCGAAATTTTCATCGATAAGACGTGCTCTATAAAATCCATCAAGTTTCGCAAGAAAAATTGTATTGCAAATTAATTCATCAGTGATCACTCCATTCTCAATAAAATTGTTATAATTAATTTTGGTGTCTTCATACTGGTTGGTAATAATTGCTAAAATGTCTTGTATTTTGAATACTTTGTCACGACGAAAGCCTGTCGATACTTCTTGTTTCGTTGTTGAATTTAAATGTAAACATAGCTGTTCAAACGAATCATCTGCCACCCAAAAGTCTCTTTGAATACAAGTGTCTTTATTGTGGTACTGTAAATAAAAGCGAAGTAAATAGTCAAAAGCTGTCCCAACAATTCCATAATTATTGGTTAATGGGGGTGCTTTAAGTTCCGCATTTAAATTAAAAGATGGTGTTAAAAATTCTGTCTTGAATTTGTCTCGAAGTTCTTGATTCTTTTGATCTGACAAGATTGATGTTAAACTCATAAATTGTCTTTGTTAAGTTTTATGTGAGAACATGCTTGACTAGCTGCGAGAGGCTTGCTCATTCAAATAATAACACAATCTGACGCAGCCTAGTAAATTTTATAATCCCAAACCCCAAGAGCGCTCGCCACTGTCTGATTATTTGAGAAACAGGCGATCGCTCAAATCAGCAACGAAATCGAACCTGTCTCGCTTACCCAATTGATTGCCAAATGTCAAGGGTCTCCAGCCGAATCATTTACAGCAATACAATCCCTAGAAAGACGAGGAATGATCGAAAAATTGAGCTGTGAATCTGAAACTGTTTTCACAATTCCACCTGTGTTAAAACAGTATGTTAAAATGGTTGCAGGATAGTCTTAAAAATATAGATAAATGAGAATCAACCATGACCGCAACTCCTACCCAACTTAAGCATAATCTCACTTTTAAGCAATTCATTAAGCAACTTCCAGATGAAGACGGCCGCTATGAACTTGTCAATGGAGAAATTGTCAAAATCTTACCAACAATCAGACTGCACGAAAATGTAGCTGATTTTATTGAAAATACTTTCAAAGACGAGGTGAAAAGCCTCAACCTGAATTACAGGATATCTGGCAGAATTGTAGTCAGGACTTTAACCTCAAATGGTAGAGAACAAGGCCGCCATCCTGATGTTAGTGTAGTAGATAAAACTCTCTGGGAATCACAGCCTTTCGCCCACTCTGCCATAACTGAACCGCTGCAATTAGTTGTAGAAGTTGTCTCGACAAATTGGGAAGATGATTATATCGACAAGCTGGATGAATATCAGCGTCTGGGAATTTCTGAATACTGGATTGTCGATTATTTAGCTTTGGGAAGTCGGGATTATTTGGGCAATCCCAAAGTACCTACAGTTTTTGTTTACCTGCTTGATGAAAATGGCGTTTATCAAATGACTGCTTATCGAGGAAATGAGCGAATTATCTCCCGAACTTTTCCAGAATTAGCGCTGACAGCAGAACAAGTATTGGATGTGTAAAAAAGCGATCGCCCCTTCTTCTCATCAAAAAGTGCGATCGCTCCGGGTAGGGAAACGGCACTGCCGTGTCCTTTTCACCACAACGATGTAGGGAAACGGCACTGCCGTGTCCTTTTCACCACAACGATGTAGGGAAACGGCACTGCCGTGTCCTTTTCACCACA
>NZ_JAUBVZ010000013.1:0-100355 GCF_036702805.1 Microcoleus sp. A006_D1 | reverse complement strand
ACGATCGCCCCATCTTTCCAAATCAAAAGCAGCTATCCCGTAGGGAATCACCTCGGCCCTGGAGACGGCAGTGCCGTGTCCCTACTTTTCACCATAGCTCGATCGCCCGGCCTGGAGACGGCAGTGCCGTGTCCCTACTTTTCACCATAGCTCGATCGCCCGGCCCAGGAGACGGCAGTGCCGTGTCCCTACAGATGTCGCTTTTGGGAATTGGTATCATTTAAGATCGCATCGCCTGTTTTTGTTCCGCCTTCAAATCGCGGTTGCTAGCAGCCGCCAACTCCGCATCCAACAAAGTTTTACCCGTAGCCGCCAAATAAACATCATCCAAACTGGGGCGAGATTGAGCAATTCCAAAAGTAGGAAGTCCGGCATCTTTCAATGCTTGCTGAATGCTCACAAGGGCGTCGCTTTGTGCACCCACCACCAAATTGAGAGAATTGCCTTGGGCGCTGTTGATAATTACTTCTTGCACGAAAGGCAGAGATTCCATTAAAGCTTGCGCTTTTTGGGCTTCTTCCAGTGGCGAAAACTCCCGAATCCGCAGAGTCACCCGATCGCCCCCAACCCGATTTTTCAACTCCTCCGGCGTTCCCTCAGCAATTACCGTACCCTTGTCAATAATCGCCACGCGATCGGCCAAAGCATCCACTTCTTCGAGATAATGGCTAGTAATCAACACCGTCGTGCCTTCCTCCCGCAACTGCCGCAGGAAATCCCACACCACCACCCGACTTTCAATATCGAGCCCGACAGTCGGTTCGTCTAACACCAAAACATCCGGCTGGTGAAGCAACCCAGCAGCTAAGTCGAGGCGCTTGCGAATACCGCCGGAATAGGTGCCCGTCTTTTTATTTTCCCACTCCTCCAAACCGAGGAGTTTCACCATTTCGTCAATCCGCCCTTTAATGGTGTGGCGCGGCAAATGGTACAGCGCTGCTTGCAGTTGCAGGAGTTCGCGCCCTGTCAGCACCTTGTCGAGAGCGACTTCTTGGGCGACGTAGCCGAGTTTCTGTCTGGCCATTCTCGGCTGGCTGACTGCTGAAATGCCTGAAACTTCAATCCGTCCGCTATCGGGCGCGCTCAATGTACAAAGTACCCGCAGGGTTGTGGTTTTGCCTGCACCGTTGGGGCCTAGCAAACCAAATATTTCCCCCGGTTCTACTTTGAAGGAAACATCTTTAACGGCTTCTACATTGCCGTAGCGTTTCTGAAGATTTTCAATTAAAACGGCGGGAGCCATATATTTTAAGGATGAACTGGTTGTTAATATTTTGACACTTCTGGGCTGAATTTGCCGGAATGGGCGATCGACCATTCCGACTTCCTGTGCTTGTGGCGATCGCACATTCCTCCTCAACGGGAAACTGCTGATAGTTTTAATTTTTGATATCCGTTGAAAAAATCTCAACTTGATAGCGGTTCCCAACCCGGTCGCCCTCAGTCTTTCTCAATCTCTAATTTCATATTTCAACTTCCCAAAATTATGAGTTTTGAGTTGATTATAACTTGGAAGTTAGCAACTCAAAACTCATAATTTTTCAACAAGTAGAGATGCACCCAAAACCTGTTATTTTATAATTATCTCTACTTCTAGGCTGATGTCGATCGCGATTTTCATCATTAACGCCACTCTCAAACACATCAAACTGTCGAGCTATTAAACACGAAAAACTTCCCTAGGTGGCAAGTTCTACTTTTAACTCCCGATCGGGAGTTCGCTGCCGCATCTTTAATCGACAATTCTTACCCAACCGCGACGCACATTGTACAGCAGTCGGTTGATGATGGCATACTCATCTTCATTCAGCGTTCTTTCTAAGAGTGCGGATCTGAGCTGTCTCCGGTCGTGGCGAGTCACGATACTGGAAAACATGACTTGACCAAATAATTCTTCGAGTGTCATTTGGGAAACTGGCATGATAAACCTCCTAGTTGATTGAGAGATATTAAAATTTTACAGGTCGATTGTGATCCTATTATGCTCTCTGCGATCCCTGATTTATGCGATCGAAAACATTGACACGCTGTGATTTTTGGGCTACAAATTTGTGACCGAGACTTTGATGCCAAGTGATTCGGATCTTTGAAATTTGTGATGCTTGTCACAGTTGACAGTTGACAGTTGACAGTTGACAGTTGACAGTTGACAGTTGACAGTTGATCGAAGGAAGAGGGAATAAGGAAGAGGTGAGAGGGAAGAAGGGAAGAAGGGAAGAAGGGAAGAAGACCGCGCGATCGACAAATCTCAGCTTCGCCGATCGCCCTCAAAAGCCCTCAATCCCGTTCTAATCGGTTCTCAACATCATTGTTCCGTCTGCCAATGTTCCCACTAATTGAGGCATCGGTCAATAGTCGCCACAACCGACTCGGCCAACTCTTTCAGCGCGTAACCGCCCTCCAAACCGAAGGCGATGCGGCGGGTGATTTGTAGGCAATATCCGGTGAAAGTACCGAAATCTGAGGGCGCGAGATTCATACTCGCCAGTGGATCGGACGCAATAGCGTCGTAACCGGCGCTGACGATCAACAAATCCGGTTCAAAATTTGACAAAAACGGTACGACAAGAGATTCAAAGGCGCTCAGGTATTCGGCTATGCCACCGCCCGGATCTAGGGGAATGTTCAGCACGTTATTGTAGCTGCCGCGCTCGTCTGAGTCTCCCGTTCCCGGATAGCACGGAGATTGGTGCAGGGAACAGTAGGCAATTTGCCGGCAGTTTTCCACCAAAGCTTGAGTGCCGTTACCGTGGTGCACGTCCCAGTCCAGGACGGCGACACGTTTGATTCCCGGCTGTTCCAGGGCGTAGTGAGCGGCGATCGCAGCATTGGAAAACAAGCAAAATCCCATCGCGCGCGCACTCTCAGCGTGGTGTCCCGGCGGCCTAGCCAGCACAAAAGCTGGTTCGTTTCCTGCTAGGACTCGATCGACCCCATCGAGCCAAGCACTCGCCGCCAGGAGCGCTACGTCGTAACTTTCAGCAGAAATCGGCGTGTCACCGTCGAGGTAGCCACCTCCCCGTTTTGCCAAATGTTCGACTTCTTTGATGTATCTTGGCGCGTGAACTTTTTTGATCGCCGAGAACAGTTCTGGTTCGCGCTGCGCCACTGGGGTGGGCAGTTGCCACTCAAGGCGATCGGCCCAGGGAGCAGCTTTCAGAGCATTGGCGATCGCACTTAAACGTTCTGGTCGCTCTGGGTGAAGCATTCCAGTCTTGTGCAGCAAGAAATCTTCGGAGTAGATGATGGGTAGCATCAGCAGATTTTAGATTTTAGATTTTAGATTTTAGATTTTCAGTTTGCTTTAAGAAGGCATTCGGCTTTATGAAATTTTAATTGCGATCGGGCAACCATTTATTTTAGATGGCCGTCAAAAAAACTCACCAAAGCATGAAAGCCGATCGCCTAAAAAAACCTTTCTAGCTTTGGTCAATTGATGACTAAATCACCAACTGCCAACTTACGAATTTCCCTTGTTTCGTCCCTTAATTTTTCTGGCAACTTTCCCATAAAATCCAAGGCAAATTGTGATATAATTTTAGGAGTAATTTGCAATATTTGGCAACTCTACTGAATCCAAATCGATTTTATCGCATTTTGGGATTTATAGCGGTCAAATCTAAAGTTTTAACGGAGTTTTTCAACCTATGAGTATCTCTGAGTCGCGGATAATCCCGACGGATCTGGGTGGTGAGATGTCCCGATCGTACTTGGAATACGCCATGAGCGTAATTGTCGGTCGGGCGCTACCAGATGCGAGGGACGGTCTCAAGCCCGTTCACCGACGCATTCTCTACGCCATGAACGAATTGGGCTTGACTCCCGATCGACCATTCCGCAAATGCGCCCGCGTCGTCGGGGAGGTGCTGGGTAAGTATCACCCGCACGGAGATACAGCGGTTTACGACGCCCTGGTGCGGATGGCTCAAGATTTCTCCATGCGGGAACGCCTAATCAACGGCCACGGCAACTTCGGCTCCGTTGACAACGACCCCGCCGCAGCCATGCGGTACACCGAGTGTCGCCTCACCTCGCTGACTCACGACGCTTTGCTACGCGACATCGACTCCGAAACAGTTGATTTCGGCGACAACTTCGACGGTTCCCAGCAAGAACCCCTCGTACTCCCAGCCCGCATCCCTCAAATTTTGCTCAACGGTTCCTCCGGGATTGCCGTGGGGATGGCCACCAACATTCCGCCACACAACTTGGGCGAAATAATTGACGGTTTCTTAGCGCTAATCCACAATCCAGGCATTACCGACCTGGAATTGATGGAGTATATTCCCGGCCCGGACTTTCCCACCGGAGGGCAAATTCTCGGCAGAGGCGGCATTCGCGATGCTTACACCACCGGGCGCGGTTCGATTACAATGCGCGGAGTCGCCGGCATTGAAACCATCGAACACGTCGGCCGCCCCGACAAAGAAGCAATTATTATCACCGAATTGCCTTACCAAACAAACAAGGCAGCGCTAATTGAGAAAATTGCCGAATTGGTAAACGACAAAAGATTAGATGGGATTTCCGACATTCGCGACGAAAGCGATAGAGACGGAATGCGCATCGTGATCGAACTTAAGCGCGATGCCTATCCCCGCGTCGTCCTCAACAACCTCTATAAACAAACACCACTCCAATCCAATTTTGGAGCCAATATGTTAGCGCTAGTAAATGGGGAACCCCAATTACTGACGCTCTCACAATTCCTCAATGTCTTCCTCGACTTCCGCATTGAGACAATCACTCGCCGGACTCAATACGAACTCCGCAAAGCAGAAGAACGCGACCATCTTTTGCAAGGCTTATTAATTGCCCTAGATAACTTAGATGCAATTATTCACCTAATTCGTGCCGCTGCCGACTCCGCAGCAGCCAAACAGGAATTGATCGATAATTATGGTCTTTCCGAACAGCAATCAGACGCAATTCTGCAAATGCAGCTCCGGCGCTTGACAGCATTAGAAGCGCAGAAGATTCAGCAAGAACACGAAGAACTGCGAACTAAAATTGCCGACTTGGAAGATATCTTAGCGCGCCGGGAACGCATCTTAGAAATCGCTGAAGTCGAAGCAGTTGAAATCAAAACCAAAATCGCCACTCCTAGGCGCAGCATCATTGAACACGCTGAAGGAGAAATCGATGAAAGAGATTTAATTGCCAACGAACAAGCAATTATTCTGATCACAGAGCAAGGCTACATCAAGCGGATGCCTGTCAGCACTTTCGAGGCCCAAAGTCGCGCTACTCGCGGCAAAGCAGGCGCGAAAATGAAGGAAGATGACGGAGTAGAACATTTCCTTTCTTGCTGCGATCACGACAGCGTTTTGTTCTTCAGCGACAGGGGCGTAGTTTACTCTGTCAAAGCTTATCAAATCCCCATCTGTTCCCGGACTGCCCGTGGCACTCCCGTGGTGCAATTGCTGCCGATTCCTATAGAAGAAAAAATCACTTCTATGGTGTCAGTGACAGAATTTACCAGCGAAGAATACTTGGTGATGTTGACTCGCGGCGGCTACATCAAGAAAACCGCACTTTCAGCTTTTGCGAACATCCGCACTAATGGCTTAATCGCGATTTCTCTAGAAGAAGGCGACCAATTGCGCTGGGTACGGAGAGCAAAAGTTGGTGATAGCATCATCATCGGTACGCGCCAAGGCATGGCGATTCATTTCCGCACCAATCACGAACAGTTGCGCCCTGTTGGCCGCGCGACTCGGGGTGTGAAATCAATGAAATTGCGATCGGGCGATGAGTTGATCAGCATGGACATCTTGCCGAGTTCAATTGTTGCCGAAATTGCTGACACTGAAGACTCGGAATTGGAAGGAACAGATATTGCTCTGTTAGAAACTGAAGATTCGGAATTGGAAGGGGCAGAAATTGCTGAATTGGAAACAGAAGATGTGGAATTGGAAGACGAAGAATTAGAAGCGGAAGGTGAGGAAATTGAAGGCGAAGACGCCGAAGAAATTCCCACAGTTAGCAGCGAAGTTCCTTCGGTGTTGGTAATCACAACTAACGGCTACGGCAAGCGGGTTCCAGTTTCTCAATTCCGTCTGCAAAGACGCGCTGGTAAGGGATTGACGGCTACTAAATTCAAGTCTAAAAAAGGTAAGGATCAGGTAGCTGCGCTGCGAATTGTCAACGAAGATGACGAATTGATGATTATTACCAACCGAGGTATTATTATCCGTCAGGCTGTGAGTGCAATTTCCACGCAATCGCGCACTGCAACGGGCGTGCGGGTGCAGCGCTTGGATGAAGATGATTCGATCGTAGCTGTGGCTTTGGTGCCGCCTGCGGGTGAGGAATCGGCAGAAGAAGCGGAATCCGAGGAAGCGGCAGAAGAGTAAAGGTTAATAGTTTGTAGGGTGCGCTTCGGTGCACCATTGGTGTCAACTTAAGGTCTTATGTAGTACCAGTCTGCTGTCTGACAATTGGGTCTGATCTCCCTGGCACCCCCCTTCCCAAGGGGGGGACAGGATTCTTCTCAAAGTCCCCCTTGCTTTCGGGGGATTTAGGGGGATCGAGACTACGGTAAAAGCGAGATTTTGAAGTATTCTAGGCTTAGCTTGACACCAAAAAAGTATTCCCTCAAAAGTCAAGATTTTTTTCGCTGAGGTAATCATGAGTCAACTCCAAACCAAACTGCTAACTGATACCTGGGTTACGGCGACTTGGGATGAATATATAGAAATCATTAAACAGCCGGAGTACGATCGCGCAAAATGCTACTACTATAACGGACAGTTGAGGATTGAGATGGCAGCAGTCGGCCCAGATCATGCTGACGACAACGGAATTATCGTCATCTTAATCAATTTATTTGGCATTGCTAAAGGCATCAAAATGAGACTGCTAGTTAACTGTAGCTACGCCAAAACCGGTGTCAGAGGTGCTCAACCTGATGCTTCTTACTACATCGGAGAACGAGTGCAAACCGCACCTCGCGGTAGTTCTGTAGTGAATTTGGATAGCGCAGTAGCCCCTGATTTGGCGATCGAAATTGCCGACAGTTCTCTCGTTGACGATTTGGGTACGAAAAGAATGATTTATGAAGAATTAGGAGTGTCTGAATATTGGGTAGTAGACGTACAAAAAGCCCAAGTTATTGCTTTTAAAATAATTGCTAATCGGGGAAGCGAACGTCTGACGGAATCTCAAGTTTTGCCGGGGCTAACAGTTGCTTTGTTGGAGGAAGGTTTGCGCCGCAGTCGCCAGACAGACAATACAGAAGTAGGTACCTGGTTTTTAGAGGAAGTTCGTAGTTTGTAGGGTGTGCACTGCGCACAGGCTGAATTTGAAGCTAGAAACCCGGTTTCTACGAGTTTTGTGTTTAGTAACGAGAAATCACGCAAGAAACCGGGTTTCTGATGTCTGCGTGTATCCGGCGCTGGAATCATTGACAATTGACACGATAATTGCTATAGCATAATATAAGCGTAAAGTTAATAGCAAAAGTCTGTAAAAATGCCTTATTTAACAGCAGCAAACGACATCAAAGCACTCATCGCTAAATTTTCCCAAGCTAGAATCCTGTGGGTTGACACAGAAATAGCCGACTATAAATCCAACCCGAGATTATCTCTAATTCAGGTGTTGGCTGACTCCACGGATGCGACAGGAGATGCCACTTTTCTGCTAGATGTCTTAGATCAACCTGAATTGGCAAAAGATTTCGTAAGCCAAATTATGGTCAATCCAGATATTGAAAAAGTCTTCCACAGCGCCAGCTATGACATCAGATTTCTGGGAAATGACGACGCGCAAAATGTCACTTGCACATTAAGAATGTCGAGACAGATTCCAGCTTACATTCTGCCATTACCCAACCGACAACTCAAAACTTTAATAGAAACACTTTGCGGCATTGCTTACGTAGATAAAACAGAACAAAGCGGCGATTGGGCAAAGCGTCCCCTGACTGAAAAGCAGCTAGAATATGCCAAGATGGACGCGGTTTATTTAGCTAGAGTGCATCGCCACCTGCTAGAAATCCTTGCCCAATCTTACCCCGAACCTGCAACAGAAAACTTGGCAGCATTGGGGGAAAAATATCAGGAAATAGAATCTCAGTGGAAGCCGCTAGATTCAGAAATCGCTGAAGTGAAAGAACGATTTAAAGCAGCGATGCTGGCGCAAAAGCTCAAAGATAGTTCTTATTTTCAGCTTTCCAGTTCGATAACGATGAAAGTTGATTTTATGACGCTGGCGAGACTGACACAAACTCAGGGAATTGAGTTAAATTTTCCGGTAACGCTGACAAAAGAAATTCAAAAACAGTTAGGGGAACTTATCAGTCATCCATCTTTGGAAGTTGAGGATATTGCTAGTTGGCGGTTGAATTCTAATGTGCAGCAGCGGCGCCAATCAACTACTAAGAAAATTGTGCCGCAACCGGAGAGTGAGGATTTAACAGCCTTGGGGAAAAGGTATCAAGAAATTTTGCCTGAATGGAAGTTGCTGGATTCAGAAGTTGAGCATCTAAAAGATCGCATTAAAAAAGCAATGTTAGTGCAGAATAAGGGAAATACTCCGCATTTTAAGTTATCCAGTTCCTCAATTTTGAAGGTAGATTTTGCTAGCTTGGCTAAACTTGCGCTATCTGTGGGAGTTGAGTTGGATTTTATGGTGACGCTGACTCAATATATTCAAAAGCGGTTAGGGGAAGCGATTAACAAAATTGATGTGCAAATTGAGTATATTACCAGTTGGCGGATGACGGCTAAGACTGTGGAAGATGAAGATGAGGAAATCCCCTTTTGAGTAGGTGGAAATACAGCAGATTGCAGGTTAATGGAGTAGTCGTAGGGTGCGTCGCCATCAAAAATCCTCAAAGAAATATCGATAATGTTACAGCGACGCACCTGACACAATAAACGAATCGCCTTTCGTTTTTGCTGTTTGTGCCCGCGATTAACCTTGTTCTTCCAAATACTCCGCAACTGCTTGCAAATCTTCCAATCCTCGGTTTAAGCGGTTAAGCATAGCTTCCCCAATTTCAGTATCAAAGTTGAGTTTAGGATTTTGGAAAGCTAACTCTTGAATTGCCTCTAGCCATAGCGAAAGCGGTACATGGCGCACAGCTTCCCGTAACCCCATATTTGCCAATACTGCAAGATAAAAACCTGTCAAGTCTTGCCCTCCATAGTTATAGAAACCATCCCATAGTTCTAGCTTTTCGGGTGTGTAGGCTGCGTATTGGTCAAAAGTGATCGGTGTGCGATCGAGTTTTGGTTGTGGGAGTGGTGGTGTATCCATATTTTTTACCTGATTTATTACTATCGACTACGCAATCAGCGACATTTAACCAAGGTGGGCAAATGCCCACCTTAATGCCTACTTACCTACGGTGAAATACTCATTCTTAGCATACACGCTAATCATGCAGTCGCCGACTTCAAAAAACATCCCCTCTTGTTCATCTTTAGAAAATTGCAAGTTGCCATATTTAGCACCAATTTCATCAGCAGTCGCCGCCTTCGCCTCCATTTCATCGGGGATAAGTCCAGTCGAACCGATGTAGAAAACCAGCGGTGAAACTTTTTCCCTGTACACTTTTTCAGCATAAGCTTCCAGTCGCTCATTCGCATTAGCTAAAGCAGCGACAAATTCGTCTCGCTTGACATCTTCTCCCTGCCATTTCGCTTGCAAAAGGCGCAGCAAACTATCTGCACCCACTTTGGCTAAAGTAGCGCTAACAATTCCGTTATTCTCCAACCCCAAAAAGTCATCGAAAATCAGTTTCATCAAGTCGTCAACTTTGGTGATTTTTGTTCGGGATGACAGCGTTTTGTGTGCGAAGATGACAGGCTCATCTAAGGTGATGTCGAAGGTGGGTTTTGCTAGCTTTTCGCCAGTGTTTTTGTGGTAAACTTCGTAAAGGCGATCGAGAAATTTGTTGGCTGAGTGCAATTTGCCGAAGTTGAGGATGTTTTTGCTGCCGATGTCGATTTTGTAGCTGACTCGCGAATCTACTGTACCATTCGCGATCGCACTTTTCAACTCTGTGTACTCCGTAGTCGTCGGAAAGTTGATGTACAGGCTTTTCGACAGATAGTGCTGTTTCAACTCTTCCAATTGTTGGGCCGTGTAAGCCTCAGATTCTTCCTTCAAATGAGCCGAGAGAATGCTGGAGAGAATTTTAATGTTTGCGAGTTCCTCAAACACTCCATCAAGGCTGGCGTAACGCCCGTTTAAAGGCACTAACGGTAAAGTGTCTAACTTAATATCGTACTCTGCATGGAAGTCAAATTCTCCAACTGGTAAGCCGTCTTTTTCAATCAAATCGGATTTTTTGAGCAAATCAAAGACTGCTTTGCTGCTGATTTTGATCCTGAGCGACTTGATATTAACTTCGCCGTCGCTGACAATGGTATAATTGTTGAAAGTATTGATGTCTGTTACCAGAATTCCCGCTACTTCTGCGATCGCACTTTCGTCCTCAACTTTTACCAGTTTAACTTTGCGGGTAATCAGCATATTGATGGTGGCGGTATTTTGATTGATTGCAAATGAACCCATGCGCGCGTATTCGCCGCCATCTATGAATTCTGTTTTCAGCAAAGGCTTGACAAGGTTGCCGTTTTCGTCTCGCTTCCCTTCAATTCGCTTCAAACCTTTTCGCTGATAGTTTTCTTGCAAGTGTTTCAAGTTGATGATGATGCTGTTGCTGTTTTCCTCGAATATTTTGATTAACTCCAGCAGGGAAATTTTATCGCTGACTTTTA
The DNA here is from genome assembly GCF_036702805.1 of Microcoleus sp. A006_D1. Classification (NCBI taxonomy): domain Bacteria; kingdom Bacillati; phylum Cyanobacteriota; class Cyanophyceae; order Oscillatoriales; family Microcoleaceae; genus Microcoleus; species Microcoleus sp. A006_D1. The sequence continues at coordinate 89,622 of NZ_JAUBVZ010000013.1, read as the reverse complement.
CCCGATCGCCAATTACATCATTTTGCAACACATCAGGCGCAAACACAGCCCGTTCCAAATCCTCCGTAAACCCTGCTATTTGGGCATTTGTCAAAGCTTTAGCGTGTTTTTCCGTCAAAGTAGCATCGAAGGTGCTCGCCAGCGCGTACTTCGCCGTATTCAAATTGCCGTCAGCCAGGTTTGCTTTTGCAAAAGCAAACACTGACTCATCAGTTTGAGCAACCCGAACTTCTAATTTGTCATACTCATCTTTGGTGACTTGCTGATATTTGTAAAACAGTCCCGCATCGTCTGCTTTCAGCCCGCAGATTTTCAGCGTACTCGATGAACCGTTGATTTTATTGCCCGTTTTGGAAACAAAAACTTGATAATCGTATTCCTTAATTAACGGTTCTTCTAGCGGTGGTGCAACGGAACTGCCTAACAGTTTGGTGCTGTCGTACAGAGCATCATAAACCATTTTGACTTCGCCAGCGCGGATGCAATTTCCAGATAAGGTGTTGGCGATTTTCGAGAGAAGTTTGAAGTCAGCACTGGCATAGGATATCGTGTTGGCAAACACATCCATGTCCTTAAGTTCTGCGCAAATTTCCGTTAGTTTTGCAGCTTCGGAATTGGCACTGGGATCATTTGCATAACCGTCTGTGTGCAAATTTATCGCTGTCACTTCTCCGGCTTTCACCAGAGATTTTGCGAGTTGCATGGACTGCGAGATGCAGGTACAGCCAGCAGTTTGGATTTTTTTAATTTCTTTGATGTATTCAGATTCAAATTTCATCACTTCTTGAATCGGAATTCGCTGGAAGTGACAAATTACGTCTCCATTGTCTGCATAGGAAATTAGGCTGACAATTAGCTGGTAATTGTTGTATTCGTCTAAGGTTAAAAGCTTGATTAGGGTTTCTTTCAGCGGTTTTAAGTCAGAATACATGGAGCCGGATCGATCGATGATGATGATGTTGTGGGCGACGGATTTTTCGGGGATATCACCGGGCTTTCTTTCGAGATTTATGCGATCGACTAAATAGAATGCCTTGGCGTTTCCGGCAAAGTTGTAGAGGGTAAATTTGGTGCGATTATTGGAGGCTGCTTGGCTGCTGGAACTTTTGATCTGAGATGATTGTTTGAAGTGCCGTGCCATAGTTTTCACCTATGTTGACCTATTGTTCAACTCTATCATGACACACGCTTTTGTGGGTGTCAAGGCCTGTCTGGAAAATTATCAGTGAGGTTGAATAAGCATTAATATTTAGCAAGGGTTGCTAAAAGTAGTGGATGTGCATAGTTAATACATCATGGTGTTAATTTTTTTGGTGATTGGCACAGGTTTAACTGTGTTTAGTAGCGCTGGCGCGCCGCGACTTTTGCTAGTGCTACAGATGGCAATACCTCCGGCTTTTTCTACTACTTTGCTGGCATAATTATTTAATCTCGATCGCGAATTGACCGTAACTGCGATCGGCATCGGCTGCGTTAGTCTATTATTCACTATTCCCATCTGGATGTGGCTATTTAGTTTTTAATTAAAATAGGTTTTTCATACTTTAAAAATTGCTTTTTTTGGGTGATATAAATCACAAATATTTAGCGATCTATGTCATATTAATTATACTTCACAATCACAGGAGTGGAAAACTCTATTTGCTTCTGTTAAGCTACGAACAGCCCGCAGATGAGGCAGATAATAAAAGTATGAAAAATCAAAATTTTACATTCACAGGTTATGAAATTGTCGATCGCATTTATTCAGGCACTCGCACCCTCGTTTATCGTGGAACTCGCCTCTGCGACGAAACACCCGTCGCCATCAAAGTCTTGCGCAACGAGTATCCCAGCTTCAGCGAACTGGTGCAATTTCGCAATCAGTATACCATTGCCAAAAACCTCAATTTACCCGGAATCATCGAAACCTACAGCTTAGAAGCTTACCAAAACAGCTATGCGCTAGTAATGGAAGACTTTGGGGGAATCTCTCTGAAAGAATGGACGGAACAAGGGGAAATTTTGCCGAATTTGAGTGAATTGTTGCAAATGGCGATCGACATCAGCAATACATTAGATATACTCTGCCGCCACCGCATCATTCACAAAGACATTAAACCCGCCAATATTTTAATTAATCCCCAAACAAAACAAGTCAAACTGATTGACTTTAGTATCGCATCTTTGCTGCCTAGGGAAACTCAAACCCTGATTAATCCTAACGTGCTAGAAGGGACACTCGGCTATTTGTCACCCGAACAAACGGGAAGGATGAATCGCGGCATTGACTACCGCACTGATTTCTATTCTTTGGGTGTTACTTTTTACGAATTGCTGGCGGGAGAATTGCCATTTCAATCGAACGATGCGATGGAATTGGTACACTGTCATATTGCCAAGCAGCCACCATCGCTGCATGAAATCAAGCCGGAAATTCCGCTGGTACTCTCCGAGATTGTCAGCAAATTGATGGCGAAAAATGCTGAAGACCGCTATCAGAGCGCTTTGGGGCTGAAATTTGACTTAGAATTATGTCTGCGTCAGCTAGAAGACAGCGGTCAAATTCGAGGTTTTGAAATAGCTCAGAGGGATATGTGCGATCGCTTTATCATACCAGAGAAACTATACGGGAGAGAAATCGAAGTAGAAACCCTACTCGCAGCCTTTGAGCGCGTTGCATCCCCCCTTACCAAGGGGGGACACAGGGGGGTAGAAATGATGCTAGTAGCTGGTTTTTCCGGGATTGGGAAAACAGTTGTAGTTAACGAAGTCCATAAACCAATTGTGCGGCAACGGGGTTATTTCATCAAAGGCAAATTCGACCAATTTAACCGCAATATTCCGTTCTCAGCTTTTGTGCAAGCATTTCGAGATTTAATGGGACAATTGCTCAGCGAAAGTGACGAGAATTTGGCGAATTGGCAAGCTCAAATATTGCAAGCACTAGGCGATAACGGACAAGTTATTATAGAAGTAATTCCCGAACTAGAAAAAATTATCGGTCAACAACCGCCCGCACTCGAATTATCTGGGAATGCGGCACAAAATCGGTTTAACTTGCTGTTCCAAAACTTTATTCAGGTGTTCACAAAACCTGAACATCCCCTGGTGATGTTTTTGGATGACTTGCAGTGGGCAGATTCCGCATCGCTACAGTTAATGCAACTGTTAATGTCAGAATCCGAAACAAGTTATTTATTAGTAATTGGTGCTTACCGAGATAATGAAGTCTCGCCAGTGCATCCGTTGATGCTGACACTGGATGCAGTCGTGAAAGCCGGGGCAATAGTAAATACGATCACGCTGGAACCGTTGAGTTCAGAAAGTCTAAATTACTTAGTTGCTGATACGTTCAATTGTACTCCAAATTTGGCAAGACCATTGACTGATTTGGTGGCTCAAAAAACTAAAGGAAATCCATTTTTTGCGACGCAGTTTCTCAAAGCACTGCATCAGGATGGGTTGATTCGTTTTACCCCCGTAGCCCCACCTTACCAAGGGGGGGCTACGGGGGGGTGGCAATGCGATCTTGTGCGGGTTCGGGAAGCGGCGCTGACGGATGATGTGGTGGAGTTTATGGCGTTACAATTGCAAAAATTGCCGCCAGCAACTCAGAATATTTTGAAGTTGGCGGCTTGTGTTGGAAATCAGTTTGATTTGGGGACTTTGGCAGTTATTTCTGAGCAATTGGCAACAGAAACGGCGGCGGATTTGTGGAAGGCATTGCAAGAAGGTTTAATCCTGCCTGAAAGTGAAATCTATAAGTTTTATGTGGGGCGGGAAATACGGGACGAGGCACAAAATTCGGAGGTGGTGAATTACAAGTTTTTGCACGATCGCGTTCAGCAAGCTGCTTATTCTCTAATTCCCCAACAAGAGCGAGCGCGCGTTCACTATCACATTGGACAATTGCTGCTCCAGCAAATTTTCCCCGCAGCTATAGAAGAGCAAATATTTTCAGTAGTCAATCAGTTGAATTATGGGATTACGCTGATTGAAGACCAAACAGAACGCGATAATTTGGTACAACTTAACCTCAAGGCTTGCCGCAAAGCCAGAGCAGCCACCGCCTATCAAGCTGCTCGCGAGTATGCTGCGATCGGGCTAAATTTGCTGGGAAGCAGCGCTTGGCAACGACAGTACCAGATGACATTGACTTTGCATGAGCTAGCCGCTGAAGTGGCTTCACTTTGTGGCGAATTTGACGAGATGAATCAGTGGATTGAGGCTGCGATCGATCGCGTCAGAACTCCTCTAGAGCAAGTGGGTTTTTACATTGTCAAGATTCAGGCATTGTCGTCCCAGAACAAGTTGTTAGAAGCAATTTCTATCGGTCAGTTGATTCTCAAAGAATTAGGAGTTGAGTTTCCCGATTCCCCTACATTACAAGATATTCAGCAAGCGGTGGAGGAAATTAATAGCTCGATCGCCGATCGAGCTATTGAAGATTTATTCGATCTGCCAGCGATGGTAGATCCCCAAAAGCTCGCCATGATGCAAGTGGCGACAAGTATGGGGCCTCCTTCCTATCTCGTGGGTTCGCCTCTGTTTTCGCTGGTAACGGCCTTACAGGTAAATTTATCTATCCAATATGGCAACAGTCGTACTTCAGCATTTGGCTATACTTGTTATGGCATTATTCTCAACAACTTTTGCCAAAATGTGACGGTAGCCGATCAATTTGGTCGATTAGCTTATCGTCTTGCCAGCGGCGCTGATGCCAAAAATATTCGCGCAGCAAGTTGTGTTGTGATCGGACTTTGTTTGCACCATCGCAAATCGCATTTACGGGAAACTCTCCCCATTCTTCAGGCAGGATATCAAGCCGGATTAGAAACAGGAAATTTAGAGTTTGTCGGGTATAATGTGTATGCTTTTTGTCTAAATTCTTATTGGTGCGGTCAACCTTTGGCAGAACTTGGGCCCCAAATTCGAGTATACCGTCAGCAATTACTCGATCTCAATCAATTAACGGCGGCAAATTATTGTTCGATATATTTAGGAACAACGCTGTTTTTATTGGGTAATCCAGACAATTTCGAGGTTTCTTTTGAAGACAATGGCTACGAGGAGAAGCTGGTTTCTCAGTCGCTTGCCTCTAATGATTTTTACCGACTTTTGAGTTTCTATCTGTACAGGGCGACGTTGAGATTCCTGCTGGGAGATATGGCCCGGGCCGCAGCAGATGTCGATCGAGCCAGACAGTATATAACGGCAGGCGTAGGAAACACTTGTGAAGCTGGTTTCTATTTCTATGACTCACTCATCGCCCTTGCTGCAACTCCTGAGTCCGAGGCTGAGTTAGAAACACAGCCGCAACGAGTTCAGGAAAATCAAACGCAATTACAGTATTGGGCAGAACACGCCCCCATGAACCATTTGCATAAGTGGCAGTTGGTAGAAGCAGAGAGATACCGAGTGGCCAAACAGAGGGCCGAAGCTATGGAAATGTACGATCGCGCAATTGCCGGAGCGAAGCAAAACGAATACATTCAAGAAGAAGCCTTAGCTAACGAACTAGCAGCTAAATTGTACCTCGATTGGGGCAAAGAAAAAGTGGCGCAATCTTATATGCAAGAAGCCTACTACTGTTATGCTAAATGGGGAGCCAAAGCCAAAATAGATGACTTAGAAAAACGCTATCCCAAACTTTTTGCTCCCATATTGCAGGCGAAACAAAATCGTTCTACACTCAGGGAAACCCGCCTCCAAACAATCAATAAATCCTCAGTTTTGCATCAAACATTTCAAGACACTAAATCTACCAGCAGTATTTCCGAAGCTCTCGATTTCCATACCATTCTCAAAGCCTCCCAAGCTCTATCAAGTGAAATTGAATTAGAAAAATTGCTGGCGGCACTGATGTCTGTGGTGATGGAAAATGCTGGGGCAACAAAAGCAGTTCTGCTGTTGCTTAAGGATGGGAATCTCGCAGTCGAAGCTGTTGCCTCCCTCAATCAAAATGTCATCTCAATATCTGTACCACTGTCAGCCAGCGAAGAGGTTCCTGCTGCTGTGGTTAATTATGTTAAGCGCACTTTGACAACTGTTGTTTTGGATAATGCCGCAGCACAAAACGATTTTATGGCAGAGCCGTATTTGATGGAGAAAAAGCCCAAAAGTATGCTGTGCGCGCCGATTTTAAATCAGGGTAAATTAATCGGGTTGCTGTATCTTGAAAATAACTTGACAATTGGGGCATTTACGGACGATCGCACTGAAGTCATCCAACTGTTGTGCGCCCAAGCTGCGATCTCGCTAGAAAATGCCCGCTTGTACCAACAATCTCAAGCTTACGGACAAGAATTAGAACGATCGCTCTTGGACTTGCAGCAAGCACAGTTACAACTCGTACAAAGCGAAAAAATGTCCGCCTTGGGCAATCTCGTCGCCGGAGTCGCCCACGAAATCAACAATCCCGTCGGCTTTATCAGCGGCAATATTGATGAAGCAACGACTACCATCAAAGATGTGATTAACCACTTGAAATTATATCAAGAAAAACTGCCAAATCCCGGCGCTGAAATCGCACAAGATGCTGAGGATATTGATTTAGAATATGCCTTAGCAGATTTGCCGAAGATGCTGTCATCGATGAAAGTGGGGTGCGATCGCATTCGGGGCATCAGCACCAGCCTCCGCACCTTCTCCAGAGCCGATCAAGACTACAAAGTTCCTTTTAATATCCATGAAGGCATTGAGAGCACGATCTTAATTTTGAAACATCGGCTGAAAGCTAACGAACATCGTCCTGCGATCGAAGTCGTCACAGACTACGGGAATCTTCCCAAAATCGAATGCTTTCCCGGTCAACTAAACCAAGTATTTATGAATTTGCTGGCAAATGCGATCGATGCCCTAGAAGAATCCAGTCAAGGACGCAGTTTTGCCCAAATTGAAGCGAATCCTAACTGTATCAAGGTGCGGAGCGGTTTGGAGGGCGATCGCCACATCCTCATTACAATTGCTGATAACGGTACGGGGATGACGGAAGCAGTGAAACAGCGGGTTTTTGACCATTTATTTACAACGAAGGCGGTAGGAAAAGGTACTGGGTTAGGATTGGCGATCGCCTGCCAGATTGTAGTCGAAACCCACGGCGGCACAATTGAGGTGAATTCCCATCTGGGAGAGGGGACTGAATTTGCGATCGTGTTACCTGTTAGCGAACAAAAGTAGAAGGCATTCGTCATTCAGGTTCGTAGTGAGGACTTTAGTCCTCAGAATTTGATGCGGACTAAAGTCCTCACTACAAACCTATTTGACGATCGCACATCAAGACACTCGCACCCATCTCCCTCGCGGCTGCGCCAGATTGCCAAAAACTCAACTATGCTAGCGTAGGCAAGCAGCAATGCCTTGTCACGAAGGCGATTGACATACTTTAAAGAATTCTTTTATTGAGGAGCGGTGTATCCCCTATGGCAAACCTGATCGGCACAGACAGCAACGACTTTATTCTAGGTAGTCCCCTGGGCGATCGAATTCGCGGCTTAGATGGCGATGACACGCTCTCGGGTGGGGGAGGAGATGACACCCTAGAGGGCGACGGCGGCAATGACCTGCTGCTGGGAGGCGACGGAGCAGATTCGCTGCTTGGGGGCGAAGGAAATGACGAACTCATTGGCAACCAAGGCCGCGATTTTCTTTCCGGCGGGAACGGCAATGACTCGATCCGAGGCGGTTTGGGCAACGATACCCTCGACGGCAACGACGGGTTAGACAGCTTGTTTGGAGACGCAGGGGACGACTTAGTTCGTGGCAACGCAGGCTTTGATCTGATTACCGGCGGCACTGGTAACGACACCCTCAGAGGGGGTGAGGGCGACGATTCGCTGTTCGGGAACGGTGATGACGACTTTCTCTACGGAGATATCGGGAACGATTCTCTCAACGGCGGTAGTGGCAGGGATCAACTGTTTGGCGGTGACGGCAACGACTACTTGCTGGGCAGCGACGGCGACGACACTTTGTACGGCAATGCCGGCACCGATTTGCTCTACGGAGAATCCGGCAACGACCAAATATTCGGTGGCAAGGCTAACGATACACTTTCTGGCGGCAGCGGTTTGGATACGATTCGCGGCGATGAAGGTGACGACTGTCTGATGGGAGATGAAGGCAACGACTTCCTCTTTGGCGGTAAAGGTAATGATGTTCTCGACGGTGGCTTTGGCGATGATTCTTTAGCCGGAGGTCTGGGCGACGATACAATCTTGGGCGGTTTTGGTAATGACAATTTATTTGGGGCAGAGGGTAATGATACTCTGATCGGAGGTGAGGGTTCGGATACTCTGACGGGCGGTAGCGGCAGCGATGTCTTTGGATTGGGAGCTGGCCCGGGAAGTTTGGCTTTAATTACTGATTACAATGAGGCAGAGGATTTCTTTGGACTGCCGACCACTTTATCTTTCGGTCAACTGCAAATTAGCCAAGGTAACGGCGCAAATGTCAGAGATACGGTAATTGCGATCGACGGTAAGCTGTTAGCAATTTTGGTCAACACTCCGTCGGGGCTGATCGATGCTAATGATTTTGTCGCTGTGACTGGGACGTTTAGCCCTAGGCTGATTCCGACGACGACTACGACGACGACTACGACGACGACTACGATTAGGACCGGAACTCCGACTGCAACCCCAACGGAAGCAACGACTCCAACTCCGACGACAACGACTCCGACTCCGACGGCTACGACAACGACTCCGACTCCGACTCCGGTAACAACTCCGACTCCGGTAACAACTCCAACTCCGGTAACAACTCCGACTCCGGTAACAACTCCGACTCCGGTAACAACTCCGACTCCGGTAACAACTCCGACTCCGGTAACGACTCCAACTCCGGTAACAACTCCGACTCCGGTAACAACTCCGACTCCGGTAACAACTCCGACTGCTTCGAGGATTCCGACTGCGCCGACAGTTAGCGTGCCTGATTCGCCCCTGCTGTCAATTAAGTCGATCGCCCCGACGCCTACTCCCGGACTCTTGCCGATGCCCGGCCAGACGCCGCTATTCCCGATGGCGGTGCCGAACCCAATACTGGTACCTCCTACACCTTTTGGGTTCTAGGTGTCATCGATTCGCTTGGATGGTGTTACCAGTTGCCAGTTGCGAGTGACTCCATTAACTCGCAACTGAAAACTTAGGCACTAACCCACTCAAAACTCATGATTATTTAAGGTGGTTTTGCTTTGTTTCGGCCGAGTCTTGAGGGGACTCGGCGGGATCATCTTCTAGGGGAGATAATTGTTGGGCGTACCCCAAGAGTGATCGAAGTTTCATGCGGTGGATGTAAGGCCAGCCGCCATTGGCTTCAATATTCCTGAGCAGTTTGTAAAGTGCTTGGCGATTGTCGGGAAAAGACGCTTGAAACAAACCGTCCCGAATTTCCTGGTGCGAAGCTTCCAGCCCCCGCAGCAGGGTCAAAAGCAACACGCTGTCTCCCTGACAACTTTCGGCTAAAGTCCGAATCGCCTCAGTCAGCGATTGCAGTTGAGACTGCAACTTTTCTGACTCTAAATTTTTGCCGTTGTCCATACCGCTGCTTCCTTTGAAATCTACAAGCCGTTTTTCCCCAGCCGCTGGTGTCAGCCGACTAATCGAGCTAGTGGCGATCGGCATTTGGGGCCAATAAGCAACGTAACTTAAGTGGTTGCCTTAAGCAATATTAATTTGCAATCCAAGTCAGGAAAAGAGCACAACCCGTCGTACCATGTGTATTGGGCTGCGATCCGAATTTTTTGAGAAATCAAAAGTTCTGGCTTATTTTCACTGCACTGCGCAAGATTTTTTGAGTCAAAGCCGGTGTCGGTGAAGCGAGCGCTCTGGATCTAAATGCTGCTATGGCGCTGGCCTAGCCTGCCGGCGGGCAATTATATTTTGCTCGAACTAGGGCTTTTTCTTAATATAATCCGATGTTGGATATTGAGGTTGGGAATGAAATATCGTGCTTTAATTGTTGCACTTTTAGCATTTTGCATGAGTGCGCTGGTTGCTTGTTCTTCTGCTCCTGACACGACGGTGGCTACTACCGAGTTGCTCACCTACGACGAGATTAGAGGTACGGGATTGGCTAATAACTGCCCTAGCTTGGCAGAAACTTCTCGGGGAGCGATCGCGATCGAAGCGGGCGGCACCTATAAACTGACTGGTATGTGTTTGCAGCCCACAACTTATTTTGTGAAGGAAGAACCTGCAAACAAACGCCAAGAGGCAGAATTTGTGCCTGGTAAATTGCTGACGCGGTTCACGTCGAGCATTGACCAAGTTCAAGGTACGCTCAAGGTCGGTACTGACGGGACTCTGACTTTTAAAGAAGAGGACGGCTTGGACTTTCAAGCAATTACGATTCAGTTACCAGGCGGGGAGCAAGTACCTTTCTTGTTCACCATTAAAGAACTCGTGGCAAGTTCCGAACCCGGAGTAGTTGCTATCAATACTTCTACGGATTTGAAAGGGGAGTTTAACGTTCCTTCTTACCGCAGCGCAGGCTTTTTAGACCCTAAAGGTCGCGGTGTATCCACGGGCTACGACAATGCTGTAGCGCTTCCGGCAACTGACAATTCCAAACTGAAACGGTCTAATGTTAAGCTGGCTGACACCCGCGCCAAGGCGGGCAAAATTTCTCTCCAAGTTGCTAAAGTCAACAGCGCCACTGGCGAAATCGGTGGGATTTTTGAGAGCACGCAGCCTTCTGATACTGATTTGGGAGCTAGACCCGCTCTGGACGTGAAAATTCGCGGTTTGTTTTACGCTCGCATTGAGCCTTCTGTGTCCTAAAATTGGTTTTCTGGTGCGATCAAATTTGAGCAGTTTTTTGCCCTAAAGCTACTGCTCGCCCTTCATTAGCCAACAGTCTCGAGCAAGATCACTTAAGACTGTTGACTAATGACTAAATTTATGATTTAAGTGTTATGAGTTACGACTTATTAAGTGAGATTTTAAATTAATTAAAATCTTGCATTTAAACAGCTTTTGGCTTATAATGTGGTGTGAAAAAAACTCCGTAAAATTACCAGAAAGAATTGGTTTAAAGCCTCCACCTTTTAGGGAGAAATTAAAATCAGACTATTCATTACTCCAATCCTCGGACTTCCAGGTAGAGGTCGCACTCCGAAGTCAACTGTCAACTGTCAACTGTCAACTGAATGAAGGATTTTACTAAATATTTTTCGATGACCGCGCCAAATCGCTGTGCAGCCCCAAAATTAAACTTGTGTGTCGGCTGTCACACTGATGAAGTGCTAGGATTACACCACAATCAAAATGATTTTTTTAGGCTAGATTGGAAACTAGCTCTAAAGCAACATCAGTCCTCTGCTCTACCAACCCTTATGCCACCATGTCTACCACAGCCCCGAACGAGCTAAAAAGCGAAAATTTACAGTTGTTGCGCGAGTACCAACATTCTGGATCGAATGAAGTCCGCAATCAGTTAGTTCAACTGAATATTGGACTTGTGAGAAAAGAAGTTTACCACTGGCTCAACCAGTGCGGTGAAGGCTACGACGATTTGCTGCAAGTGGGGTGCATAGGGTTGATTAGGGCGATCGAGCGATTTGATATGTCGAAGGGACACGCTTTTAGTTCCTTTGCAATTCCCTACATTCGGGGCGAAATTCAGCACTACTTGCGGGACAAAAGCCCTTCTGTGCGAGTTCCGCGCCACTGGCTGGCCCTGGAGCGCAAATCTGTCGCAGCAATCAAGGATTTGCAGGTGCAGTTCAACCGCAAGCCTACAGATGCTGAAGTAGCAGCAGTGCTTGAGGTTTCTGTAGAAGAATGGCGAGAAATTAAGTTGGCCCATCTCAACCGATCGCCTCTGAGTTTGGACGCGCCGGTGCAAGATGAAAATGAGGGGGCGACAAGTCTTGGAGAATTGGTGCCCGATAGCAAGTATCGGAGTTTTCAGTTAGCCCAAGAGGATCAAATTCGCGTACAGCAAGCTTTGGCGATGTTGGAAAAACGGACTCGCGAGATATTGGAGTTTGTTTTTCTCTACGATTTGACGCAGAAGGAAACGGCTGAACGCTTGGGTATCAGCGCGGTGACTGTTTCTCGGCGAGTTAAGAAGGGGCTGGATTTGCTCAAAGAGATTATGACCAAACAGCTTTAGTCATTAGTCAAACAGGGCATTGGGCATTGGCCAAACAGGGCATTGGGCATTGGGCATTGGGCATTTGGGCATTGGCCAAACAGGGCATTGGGCATTGGGCATTGGTCAGTAGTTAACAGTTAACAGTTAACGCTGTCAATAGTCAACAGTCAACAGTCAGCAGTCAACAGTCAACAGTCAACAGTTAGTCAGTTGCTACCGATAACTAATGACTAATGACTAATGACTAATGACTAATTTTTAGATGCTGCGGACAAATTTATCGAGCCTTTCTACGGCTTTTTTAATTGTGCCTAAATCGGTGGCGTAAGACAAGCGAATGTGGTCGTCTGCGCCAAAAGCAATGCCGGGAATGACTGCTACTTGCTGCTGTTCTAAGAAAGCATCGGAAAATTCCAGAGAATTCATTCCTGTTTTGCTGATGTTGACAAACATATAGAAAGCGCCGTCTGGTTTGATGCAGCTAATTCCGGGGATAGCATCGAGCAATTCAAATATTACCTCACGCCGATCGGCAAAAGCGAGGCGCATGGTTTCGACAGACTCTTGGCTGCTTTCCAAAGCTGCGATCGCGCCGTACTGTGCAAAGGTACACACGTTTGACGTACTGTGGCCTTGAATGGTGCTGGTGGCTTTAATTATTTCGATCGGCCCGGCTAAATAGCCAATGCGCCAGCCTGTCATTGAGTAGCCTTTGGCAAAACCGCTGCTGATTACCGTGCGATCGAAGATTTCCTTGCCCAGGGAACCGATGCTGACGTGTTGCGCGCCGTCATATATGATTTTTTCGTAAATCTCGTCCGAAACGACTAAGATATCTCGATCGACTATCACCTCGGCCAGCGCTTTGATTTCCGCCGGAGTGTACACCATTCCCGTCGGGTTAGAAGGCGAATTCAGCACAAATAACTTGGTTTTCGGAGTAATCGCCCCACTCAGTTGTTCCGGTGTAATTTTATATCCTGTAGAAGCATCTGTCCGTACAATTACGGGCTTGCCGCTGGCGAGTTTGACCATTTCTGGGTAGCTTAGCCAGTAGGGAGACGGAATAATTACTTCATCTCCAGGCTCGATCAGAGCCATCATCAGATTGTAGAGCGAATGCTTGCCGCCGTTGGTGACAATGATATTTTCCGGTTGATAGTTGAGATTGTTCTCATCGCGGAGTTTGCGGGCGATCGCAGCTTTTAACAGCGGTTCCCCAGCCACAGGGCCGTACTTAGTCTTCCCCGCGTCTAAAGCTTGCTTTGCCGCCGCTTTAATGTGTTCCGGGGTATCAAAGTCGGGTTCTCCCGTACTCAAACTACAGACATCAATCCCTTCGGCCTTCATGGCTTTAGCCTTAGCTGCGATCGCCAAGGTTATGGAAGGAGGAACCTCACCCACTCGTGCTGCCAACTTGATCATTGGATTTTAGATATTATATTTTTGACTTTAGATCATAGGGTGACAAATCTTGATATTCAACCCTGTTGTTAGGAAATTATGACATTTGTTTACATAGTACGTAAAGCATTAAGCAATTAAAGAATAAAAATTTAAGAAGTTCTTAGTTTGAATTTTATTTTAAAATTTTAAATTTTGAGGTTATCATTGTACCATTTTTGATGCCTCGTTACCCTCAACGCCGATCGGCAAGCTTATGGATCTCAAATCTCTGATTCGCGACATTCCTGATTTCCCGAAGCCGGGAATTATGTTTCGAGACATTACAACTTTGCTCAGCAACCCGCAAGGGCTGAGCTACACCGTTGACAGCTTAGCCGAAAAATGCTCTGCAATGTCTGCTGACTATGTGGTGGGCATGGAATCCCGCGGCTTCATCTTTGGCGCGCCTTTGGCTTATAAAATGGGAGTGGGCTTTATTCCTGTCCGCAAGCCGGGGAAACTGCCTGCGGAAGTTTATTTTGCGGAGTACGAGTTGGAGTATGGTGTCGATCGACTGGAGATGCACCGAGATGCGATGACAGCCGGCAGCCGGGTGCTGGTTGTGGACGATTTAATCGCCACTGGCGGAACAGCCGCAGCAACGGCTCAGTTGTTGCAGCAAGCGGGCTGCGAGCTTGTCGGTTTTGCTTTTATCATTGAATTGCAGGCTTTGGGCGGCAGGCAGAAATTGCCAGATGTGCCGATCGTCACGCTAGTTGAGTATTAGTCATCAGTCATTAGTCATTAGTCATTAGTCATTAGTCATTAGTCATTAGTTATTAGGTAAAGACTAATGACTGCTGACTACAATCCTGGACGAAGAACCTCTATCTGTAGGGTGCGCAGTGCGCACCTTGCCCCTATAAGTAGCGCGTCAACCATTTTTGGGCTTTAGTCATGCACTACTAACTAATGACTAACCTGTTCGACCTTAAAATTTCATATTTTTGGCGCAGGATGCCCACCCCACAATGATTTTAACAGTTTCAAAAATTCCCGCTATTTTTTTAAGCTTAGTAACTAATGACTAAGGACTGCTAACTAAGGACTAAGGACTAAGGACTAAGGACTAATAACTAATGACTAATGACTACTGACTAATGACTACTGACTAAGGACTAATAACTAATGACTTCTATTAAGTTAAATCGAAATTGGCGAATCTTGAGTTCTATATTTGGCAGCGAGACATTTACCTATGTTGTCAAGCGACTGTTACAGGCACTTTTAACCCTATTTTTAGCATCGGCTCTTTGTTTTGCAATTATTGAACTCGCACCGGGAAATTACTTGGATACTTTAAGCCAAAATCCGAAGATTTCGCCGGAGACACTCAAGCAACTCGAACAGCAGTTCGGCTTGGATAAACCAGCGATTGTCCAGTATGGGCTGTGGCTGAAACAAATTGTGACGCGGGGGAATTTTGGTACGAGTTTTGTGTATCAGCGATCCGTGGCGTCGCTGCTGTGGGAAAGAGTACCGGCGACACTGTTGATGGCGATCGCCTCTTTGATTGTAACTTGGGCGATCGCACTTCCTTTGGGAATTGTCGCGGCTGTCAATCAAAACCGCACAGTCGATCGGGTTTTGCAAGTAGTCAGCTACACCGGACAAGGATTTCCCAGCTTTATCACAGCTTTGCTGCTGCTATTTTTTGCTCAGAATACTTCGCCTCTTTTCCCCGTCGGAGGAATGACAAGCATCGACCACGCGGACTTACCTTGGTGGGGTCAAATCCTCGATTACGGCTGGCACTTAATTTTGCCAACAGTCGCCCTCAGCCTTACTGGTTTTGCTGGTTTGCAAAGATTGATGCGCGGACAATTGTTGGACGTGCTGCGTCAAGATTATATCCGAACAGCACGGGCTAAAGGTTTGCCGGACGATCGAGTAATTTACATTCATGCTTTGCGGAATGCTGTCAATCCGTTGATTACGCTATTAGGTTTTGAGTTTGCTAGTTTGTTGAGCGGTGCGTTTATTGCTGAATATTTCTTTAATTGGCCTGGTTTGGGTAAGCTGACTTTGGAGGCTGTGACCAATCAAGATTTGTATTTAGTAATGGCAAGTTTGATGGTGGGCGCTACTATGTTGATTGTGGGAAATTTGTTGGCAGATTTGCTGCTCAAGGCGGTTGACCCTCGAATTAAGTTGGAAAATCTTCAATAGTCAATTACATTCAGCCTTTTACTGGCTATGAACATTCAGAATTCATCCTAAATGTATTTCATAAATACCCCAGTCACTTTCAAATATGCGCCAAACTAGGGACTAACAATTATGCTATTGGAGTTAAGACAATTAAGGATTCAACCAGGTCAGCAATTACTCCTTGAGGAAGTTAGCTGGCAGCAATTGGAAAATATCTTAACCGAATTGGGAGAGCGTCGCACTTCTAGACTTTCCTACAGTAACGGACGGTTAGAAATTATGGTTCCCCTGCCCGAACATGAAAAAGCTAAGGAAATTATTGGCGATATGGTAAAAATTTTATTGAGCGAACGAGGCATTAATTATGAGTCCTTGGGTTCGACAACTTTGAAAAATGAACGCATGACTCAAGCCGTTGAACCCGATACCTGTTTTTACATTCAAAATCAAACGGCGATTATCGGTAAAAATCGCCTGGATATGAGTATCGATCCGCCGCCGGACTTAGCCATAGAAATTGACCTCACCTCTCGCACTCAGTTGGATAATTATCAAATTCTAGGAGTGCCAGAACTTTGGCGCTACGCACGACGAGGGCTACAAATTAATGTGTTGCAAGGGGGACAATATGTAGAGTCAGATTCTAGTCCCACTTTTCCAGATGTCCCCATTATAGAGTTAGTGAATCGTTACGCTCAGCAAAGTCAAGTTTCGGGCAGTAGCCAAACAATCCAAGCCTTTAGAGAGTGGGTACGGGAAAATCTGTAGCTTGAGAATATATAGCCTTTCTCAGGTAGATTTAGTCATTAGTTATCAGTCTTTATGAATATTTTTTCGAGGTTGGGAAAAGCCAATCGCGCAAATCCAGATGCAGTATGACAGGGGCTTTATAGCCTTTCTCAAAAACGTGAGTATAAATTTTGACCTGGAAAGCTTGACAATACAGGGTTTCTGCATACCTCTATCTGAGAACCGCTATAGTCATAGATGAGATGGTATTGAAAAGTAATTTATCAAGGTACAGATCCAAAATTATAAATTCAGCGTATACTAATAGTAGACTTCTGCAATAATTTTTGTGGTGCAGGCATCCAGCCTCCCCAGAAATTGCTTTTTTGGAGATTTCTAGAGTGCTCAAACTATTCTGACAGTGCGAATATTTGATGCTTGAAGCTGAGAATCAAGCCGCATTTATGGGACTGAGTTGTTGTCAATTTTATAGGGGATTAGATCGTGGCAGAAATTAGAGGAACCGCACAAGCAGACTTGCTAGCAGGAACTCCAGAAAATGACACTATTTTTGGTTTTGCAGGCAATGACACTATTGCGGGAAACTCGGGAAATGACAGCATTTTTGGTGGCAAACAAAACGATTTAATTGATGGCAATTCTGGTCAAGATTCGATTTTTGGAGATTTAGATAACGATACTATTAACGGCGGAGAAGGTAACGATTTTTTAGTGGGCGGGAAAGGCAGCGATATCATATCGGGAAACTCCGGCAATGATGTTTTGTCCGGCGATCGAGATACCGATCTCCTCATAGGCGGCGACGGGGCAGACGTATTTGTTTTGAGGCGCTACGCTGAGGCTGACCCTTTCCGTACCAGCGGCGGTGTTAGTTTGGCAAATGCGGACACGATCGCCGATTTTGCAGTCGGTACAGATTTAATCGGTTTGGCCGGAGGTCTCAGTTTTAGCGACTTGAATATTCTGGAAGCTGGAAACAATACTGTTATTCAAGACCGCGTAACAGGAGAATTTCTCGCTACTCTCCAAGGGGTGAGACAAAGTGCGATTAACCAGGCAAGTTTCACTAATAATATTAGCAGCGTTGTTCCCAACCCCCCGCCTCCAGCGAGGACAACGGCTTATGCTTTAACTCCTGCTAATCGGATTGTTGGTTTTAGTCTTTCCAATCCGGGAAGTGTGATCTCAGATTTGCCCGTGACTGGATTGCAAGCGGGAGAAAGTTTGCTGGGAATTGATTATCGCCCCGCTAACGGTGTGCTTTACGGTGTCGGTTCTAGCAATCGCTTGTATACTGTCAATCCGAAAACGGGGGAAGCAAGTCCAGTCGGTAACGGGCAGTTTGCTGTTCCTCTAACTCCGGGGGCTGCGGGTTTTGATTTCAATCCGACAGTCGATCGAATTCGGTTTGTCAATCAAGCCGGTCAAAACGCCCGCCTCAACCCGGATACGGGGGCAATTGTGGATGCTGACACGCTGGCGGGGGGAATTCAACTCGACGGGAATTTGGCTTACCGGGCGGGCGATCGCAATTTTGGAAGTTCACCAGCGGGTGTAGGGGCTGCGTATACTAACAATTTTGCCGGGTCAACTTCGACAACGCTGTTTGTAATTGACAGCAATTCAGACGTTTTGGTAAGGCAAGATCCGCCGAATAATGGAGTGTTGAATTCGATCGGGCCTTTGGGAGTTGATGCTACTAGCGTTCTCGGCTTTGATATCAGGAGTATTGGCGGCCGCGATGTCGCGGTGGCTGCACTGGAAGTCGGGGGCGTTTCGGGCTTGTACAATATCAATTTGACGACCGGTCAAGCTTCCTTGGCGGGTCAAATTGGCGACGGAAGACAGATTAACGGTTTGGCTTTGCCTTTGCCTACAGCTTACGCCTTAACTGTCAGAAATGGCGCCGAAACAATTGTCGGTTTTAACGAGGCGGCACCGCGGGCGATTCTCAGCGATGTGGCAGTTACGGGGTTGCAGCCGGGAGAAAGTTTGCTGGGGATTGATTTTCGCCCCGCTAACGGTTTGCTTTACGGCGTGGGTTCTAGCAATCGCTTGTACGCGATCGATCCGGTGACTGGGGCTGCAACTCAAGTCAGTAGCGGGCAGTTTGCTGTTGGGCTGACTCCGGGGGCTGCGGGTTTTGATTTCAATCCCACAGTCGATCGAATTCGGTTTGTCAATCAAGCCGGTCAAAACGCCCGCCTCAACCCGGATACGGGGGCAATTGTCGATTTTGACACGCTGACGGGGGGAATTCAACTCGACGGGAATTTGGCTTATGCTACGGGCGATCGCAATTTTGGCAATCCCGGCGCGGCTGCTGGGGCTGCGTATGTGAATAACTTTGCAGGGGCAGCTTCGACGACACTATTTGCAATTGACACCAATTTAGATGTTTTGGTGCGCCAAGATCCGCCGAATAATGGAGTGTTAAATACGATCGGGCCTTTGGGAATTGATGCTGGTACCGTTCTCGGCTT
This sequence comes from Microcoleus sp. A006_D1, assembly GCF_036702805.1. Classification (NCBI taxonomy): domain Bacteria; kingdom Bacillati; phylum Cyanobacteriota; class Cyanophyceae; order Oscillatoriales; family Microcoleaceae; genus Microcoleus; species Microcoleus sp. A006_D1. The sequence continues at coordinate 70,708 of NZ_JAUBVZ010000013.1, read as the reverse complement.
TGATGTCAGGAGTGTTGGCGGTAACGAGACGGCTTTGGCTGCGATCGATGTTGGCGGAGTTTCCAGCTTGTACAATATTAATTTGACAACAGGTCGGGCTGCGATCGTGGGTCAAATTGGCGACGGCAGGGGATTTAAAGGTTTGGCGCTAACTTTGATTTAGATTGTCGAGTCCGAGCGACGATCGAGTCCGGTTGAGCAGTTATAATTATTTCCCAGTGCAATTGCAGTGCGAGCTAGAAGTTCGCACTGCAATTCCCCATTCCCCATTCCCAATTCCCAATTCCCAATTCCCAATTCCCGATTCCCAATTCCCGATTCCCGATTCCCAATTTGAGTTAATCTATTATTTTGACGAAAAAGATAAAATGTTATCCCAAGTTTTTTACTTGCTGCGTTCTCGTGCTGACGGCAAATATATCAGCGCTTGTCCCAATCCAGATTCGGCGGTGAGTTACCTGCTGATGTTCCGCGAAGACTATGACGCTTTGAGTTATCTCAATGCCCACGCTGCTGATGTTGCCGATCGATTCGGGGTAGAATCGATTTCTGGTTCTTCTGTCAAAAAGCTGCTCGAACGTTGGGGATTTAACGGTGTGGGGGTTGTTCAAGACCCCCTGTTGCCAAATATTGAGTTTTTAACAACTCATTAAAGTTATTTTCCTTAAAATTGAACTCGAATCATGAATCTAAAAAAAAGGTTGCCACACTCTCCCTTTGCGATCGCCGCTTATTGCCTAATTATTGCGATCGGCATCATGTTTTGGGGCGGGCCGATTTCTGTAGCTGGAGCAGTTGCAGAATTGAGAATTGGCGAAGGGTCTAGCTCTGAGTTAGCCCTTCGTGAAGGTCATCGAATGACGATCGTGTCCGGACATTCTTTTTCATGCGATTGGAAAGATGCCTCCAATAACATCAATCGATGTAGAACGAACCTGAAAGGTCGATCGCTTGAGATTGAATTTAAGGTAGAACCCTTTGAAGTACCGCAGTGTAATATTAGATACAGCGAACAATCGTTTCAATGCGGCGGTTCTAATGACTACCGCCACAAACCCGGTCAAGCCGATCTCTGGATAGAAAATTCTCTGGGCTTAACAGACTTCGATCGAATTTGGCTTTTTTTAACCAATCCATTAGCCAATCTCTTCGGAAATATTACCGAAATTGATTGGGATAATATAACACCTATTTTGAATTGGGTAGTAGCCATTCTAATTGCAGCGGCACTCGGTTTGCACTTTATGCAAACACCCAGGGTTGGGTCGAGATTTGCAGGTTTCATTCTAATCGTGCCGATATCAATATTAATCAGACCGATCGTTTGGTGGTTTACACTATTAGTCTTGATACTAACCGGACACGTTGATTGATAAAGTAATAATAAGTAATAGACATCTCCCATAATTATTGTGGAACAGGCCGTCCAGCCTGTTCTTCACAGCCTTTTTGGAAGATGTCTAATAAGTGATAAGTGATAAGTGATTAACTCTCGAATTATAATTTCCATTTTCAAGCGCGGAAGCAAAGAGAGTAGTCATGCGATAAAGCCGTTTCCCGAATTCTCGGATGAGATTCAAAATAGCGTTATCGATCGCCTCGCCTTAAACGGAACTTACACCGTGTAATGGCTGTAGCGATCGCCCGATCGATCTCCCCGAGTACGAAGCCCCATATTTAGTGCAAATTGTCAAATTTGTCAAGCTTTCACCCTAAATCTGAATCCTGTTGTATATTCATAGTCTGTTGATATATTCCGACACGTCAGTACACAACCTATGGTTCGAGAATTAGAGCGATCGAGTGCCCGCGAGAAACGCCACCTGTCCGATTTCCCCGAAACAGCACCCGCAGCCAATCCAGTATTTTTCAGGACGTACAGCCGTCGTACCGAGACAGGGCGGGAGACTTGGGCCGAAGTGTGCGATCGAACCGTCAAGGGTCTACAAAAGCTGGGAAACCTCACCCCGGAAGAAACACAACTGCTGCACCGGATGCAAAACGAGCTCAAAACCCTCGCTTCAGGCCGCTGGCTGTGGGTGGGCGGCAGCAAATGGATCGAACAACCAGAGAACTTTTCCGGCGCATACAATTGCTCCTCAACAAATATCATCGACTGGCAAGCCTTTGGTTTGTTGATGGATTTGGCAATGATGGGCTGCGGCACAGGCGCAGTCTTGGAACCAAAATACATCAACCAACTGCCCCCGATCCGCAACCGCTTAACCGTGACAGTGCAAGGTGCGATCGGATCTACACCCGCTTTAGAACGCCGCCAAGAAACCGAAGTAAAAATAGACGAAAAAACCGCCACTATTTATGTCGGAGATTCCCGCCAAGGTTGGGTAAAATCCTATCAAGCTTTGCTGGAATTATCCACAGATGAAAGATTTGCCGGAGCAGCTCAAATCTTCATCGATTTGAGCGACGTTCGCCCGGTGGGAGAACCTTTAAAAGGCTTTGGCGGAGTAGCAAATCCGGTGAAATTGCCCGACCTTTATCAGCGGTGCGCCGCAATTTTAAATAAAGCTCAAGGGCGGCAATTAAATTCAGTTGAATGTTGCGTATTGATTGACGAAGCTGCGGTCACAATCGTCGCCGGCAATATTAGGCGCTCAGCAGGGATTCGTCAGTTTGATTCTAGTGATGAACTGGGCGCAAATGCTAAAAACAATCTGTGGCAACAAGATGAAAGTGGCAACTGGAAAATTGACCCCGAGCGAGATGCTTTGAGAATGGCAAATCACTCTCGCGTTTTTCATCATAAACCAACGCGGGAAGAATGTATTGATGCCGTTCGCCAACAGTATTATAGCGGCGAAGGTGCGATTCAGTGGGCGGGCGAAGCCGTAGCTAGAGCTAACGTTGACTTAATTTCAACACCGAGTCTTAAGCTTGAGTTTTTGAAAGCTTACGATGAAGGAAAAGCTAAACAGTGGTTGCAGGAACGTCATCCTAATATGACTGCGGAAGAATTAGAGCATCGGTCAGTCCGTTTGGGCTTAAACCCGTGTGGTAAGTAATTTTGCCTCACGTTAAAAACCTCGCAAATACGGGGAAAGCTGAAATGCTAATCCCGTGGTAATCAGAAGAAATAAAAAGCTTCTGACACCGTACAGCGTAGAGAGTGAAACTAGATTACAATGAAAAAAGCAATCTAGAATATAATCTCTCCAAGAGTGTGGGGGCGCGTATGACAAGCACCTTCTATGGCTACTCAGGTTTCTACGGTGAGCATTGTTTAAGGTCAAGCCTTGAGTACATTTACGCGAAATACCTGGACTACATGAAAATTGGCTGGACATACGAACATAAAACTTATTTACTCTCGAATGAAGTTCGGTACAAACCAGACTTCCTTCTTGAAAATGGTGAGTATGTCGAAATTAAAGGCACTTTTAATTATCAAAGTGACTTGCCAAAAATTCAGCGTTTTGAGTCTGAGTACAATGCAAAAGTTACGATTATTCAAGAAAAGGGCTTAAGACAACTCATCAAGGATACTCCTTTTGTATTTGAGCATTTGAAACAGGAATGGAAATCCCAGGCCAAGGTAAGAGGCATGGATAATTTCGGAAAGAGAAACCCTATGTATGGTGTTACTCAATCTGAAAGTACCAAAGCCAAAATCAAAGCTAAGGCGAATGCAAGATTTGCCGACCCTAGTTTCAAAGAGAAGTTTCTCAATAGTCCCAAGCGAAAAGCATACCATGAGTCACGAAAAGGAAAGAAAACAGGTGCGTTAGTACCTAGATTTATTCTTACTTGTGAATTTTGTCAGAACAGTTTTGAAGTTATACAACACAAAGTATCCAAGCGTCGTTTTTGTTCAAAAAATTGCTCTGTCCAATCGCAGCATGGAAAAACTTCAACAACTAATTCTGATATTCAAACATTAGCTCATACTTTTGCCTTGGATAATTATGAAGCCCTCTTATCTGTAAAGTTGAATAACCTAAAAGAGCTTTTTCAACCTTTACATGACTCAATACAAAAAGAAAATAACATTCTGGATATCAGAACAATATCTCAGATTGTTACAGGTAAGCCATGTAGCAGAAAGGAACTCCTCTATTATTTGAGGGAATACGCGCAAAAGGTACGCGGAGCTACTGCGAAAAATCAAGCAGTAGAACTAGAGGATAAAAAGCCTTTAGGGTAACATAACTGGAAATCATCGGCTCGAATTTTCACTGCAACCTTTCGGAGGTTCACCTCAATCAAATCGACCCTTACAACTTCAAAGAACAAGAAGAAGCTTTCACTGCCGCAGGTTTATCTGTCGCGGTACTTCTCAATCACAAATTCCTCGAACCTCGCTATCAATACAGCCGCGAATTAGACCCGATCGTCGGCGTATCATTTACTGGATTGTTCGATTTCTTCGTTCACGCTTTCGGCGTGGAGTGGCTGCGCTGGTGGGTGGAAGGCCGCCCGCAAACTCCCCAGGGAATAGCGTTTAAACAACGGGAAGAAGAGTATTTGACTGGTTGGCGGGAGATTGTGAATCGGGTAGTTTGGGATTATTGCGATCGCCATTCCTTAAAACGCCCAAATCGCTGCACAACCGTGCAACCATCGGGTACTAAATCTCTGCTCACAGGTGCTTCTCCGGGCTGGCATCCGCCCAAAGCCCAGCGTTTTATTCGCCGAATCACTTTCCGCAAGAGCGACCCCGTAGCCCTCGCCTGCATCGACTACGGATACAACGTGATTCCGTCTCAATCTGACAAAGATGAAAACGGCAATTTGCTCAACAATCCCTTCGATGAACGCTGTACGGAATGGCTGGTAGAAATACCCGTTGCTGTAAGTTGGGCTGACTTGCCGGGAGCCGATGAAATTGACATTAACAAGTTCTCGGCGGCCGCACAAATGGACTTTTATATGCAGGTGCAAAAGTTCTATGTCAGACACAACACTTCGGCGACGATTGAGCTGCGTGAAAATGAAGTTGAAAGTTTGGGTACTCGGATTTACGAAGCGATTCGCGATGACGAAGGCTACATTTCCGCAGCTTTGTTAGCCAGGTTTGATGCTCTTGAAACATTCCCGCGTTTGCCCTTTGAACCGATAAACAAGGAAACTTACACCAAGATGGTAGCAGAGGCTTTATCGCGCCGCGAAACTGAGGTTTTCCACGTAGCTTTGAGGCGCTATGACATGGGTGAAATGATGGATTCTGGGCCGGCTGGCTGCGATTCTGACAAGTGTTTGATGCCTGAGACTAAGTAGATTTAGCTTTAGCTTGAATATGAGAAATCCCCTGGTTTTGGGGATTTTTTTTTTTGAGAATTAGCGATCGAATGTTCTGTAGCAAGTGTCAGGTTGCTGGGACTCTAGCAAGTCGGGGTTAAATATCACCACGAATTTCGCGCCCGGAACCAAGCGACGGAGAATCTCTAGATGACCGTCCGCATCCGATCGAGTGCGAAACTGACCAACTGTCACACGCTGCATTTTGGGCAGCAAACGAACCATAACCCAAGGGTAAAGTCGTTCTTTGTAAGGCATAATTAACTTGTCTCCATATGTATGGGAGCCAGAGCCAGTGCTGATAGGTTGGTAGCCGGGATGCACTGGCTTTCTGACGAACGCGATGTTCTCCTCTCATACTACGGACAATTTTGGGTTAAGTCAAGTTAACCATAGAAATTCTGAAATCGGTACAGTGAATGAGTAGTGTGGGGGAAAAACTCAAACAGCGACGGCAATCGCTGTCTTTGACGCAGCAGCAAGTTGCCGATCAATTGAGCGTCACTGTAACGACGGTGAAAAATTGGGAAGCAGGCCGACATATTCCAAAGCTGTATCTAGAACAGACGAAAGCATTGTGCGACCTCTTAAAGCTTTCCTTAGATGAACTGGTAGATTAACTTGCGGTTGCAGAAACTGCTACGTGCAATATCTGTAAAGTGCGCCTCGGCGTACTTTACAGATATAAGTTGATCGCACCTAAAAACCAGTGAGGTTAATATAGTATGAAAATTCGCTGCATTGCCAACAAAGGAGCAGACCTGCCGGAAAATTACCTAAATCCACCGCTAGACATCACCAAAGAAACTGAATTTAAATTGATAGTCGGGAAAGAGTATACTGTCTATGCTATCTCGGAATGGGAAGGAAATTTAGGGTACTATATTTGCGATGAGCGCTATACTTATTATCCTCTAGAGAATCCAGCCCCGTTATTTGAGATAATTGATGGCAGATATTCTCGGTACTGGCAAGTGCAATTAGCAACTAACGGTTTGTTAGAGATTGCTTTTGAGCATTGGTTCTCCATACCTTATTTTTACGATCGACTAACTGACCAAGAAACAGAAGCCGTTTTGATTTTTGATAAAATGAAAGAGCTCATGGATGCTGAAGCGGAAATTCCTCAAGCGCAACCTTTCTCAGTTGAGGAATTACTCGCGATGCCTCTATTGCAGCCGGATCAACTAGCAAAAGTCCTTGGTTGAAATCATGTCAGACAATCAAAATGAACCTAGAGAATACGATGCAGTCAAGGGCGGTCAAAATTTAATTCCTGTCAATGCTGCGGTGCTTGGAGGCATTCCCGGCGTTAAAAGCCGCTTGGCCTCGCCCGCTGTCGAAGTTAGAATCGCCGCACTCTCCGAAGCCACTAAATATGGAGAAGCAGGCTTAGATTTGATAGTTCAAGCTTTGCAGGATGAATCAATGCAGGTGAAATTTGCTGCCTATTCACTGCTGAAAGATAGAAATGAGGAAAATATTCAACAACATTTACAAAACTATTCTCCTATATTTGAGTTTGATGTCATCACAGTCGATGCGTATGGAAAAGAAAACAGCCGCAGAAAGTCGTTTGCTCACTTTTTTTCTGAAGACTTAGGTAATCAAATCGTACTGGAAATGGTTTACATCCCCGGCGGCACATTTATCATGGGTTGCCCCAACGACGAAGAGGGAGTAAATTATCAGCAAAGTCACCAGCATCAAGTCACAGTACCAGCTTTTTTTGCAGGCAAATACTCCATCACCCAAGCACAGTGGCAAGCAGTGATGGGAAACAACCCATCCCATTTCCAAGGTGAAAAACGTCCTGTACAAAATGTATCGTGGGATGATGCGGTAGAATTCTGCGGCAAACTCGGGCAAAAAACTGGGAAAAAATATCGCCTCCTGAGTGAAGCAGAATGGGAATACGCCTGTCGTGCGGGTACAACAACCCCATTTCATTTTGGGGAAACCATAACCCCGGATTTAGTCAACTATAACGGATACGGGCCCTACGCAAACGCCCCCACAGGACTTTCGCGCCAAGAAACAACCGATGTCGGGAGTTTTCCCCCCAATGCCTTTGGACTGTGCGATATGCACGGCAATGTTTGGGAGTGGTGCAGCGATACGTGGCACGAAGACTGTAACGGTGCGCCAACTGACGGAAGTTCCTGGGAAACTGGCGGCATAAGGGATGGTCGAGTGGTGCGTGGCGGTTCCTGGTTCGATACTGCGCTCACTTGCCGCAGTGCCTATCGTGCCGTGGGTTTTGTGGGCCTTCGCTCCCCGTTCGCCGGTTTTCGCGTAGCTCTGGTTTTCGCGTAGTCTCCGTAGCCAGATTTCCTACTTATTTGAAAACATCTTTCCGCTTTTGCAATAACAAAGTTACGGTTAAATAAACTGCGGCGTGCAAACCTAAAATTCCCCAATTCAAAGCCAAGTTTTGCCACGTCGGTTCGTAGACTGCGCTTTTCTCGAATAACTGCGGTAGGATTGTACGATCGGGTAATTCGATCGGCTTCGGCACCATCGCATTCACGTTAACCAAGCTGCCGTAAGCACCCACAGACCACCGGCTGACCGTCAACCACGAAATATACTGACCGATTTTCTCGATTTTAAACAAACTTCCGAGACTGAACAACACTCCCGAAAAAATAATCTGCGGCACTAACAGCAAAGGCAAAGCACTGTTGGCTTGACTGCCATTTTTCACAAATGCCGATACCATCAATCCCAAACTCATACTGGCCAGCAGCGTTAAAAACGTAGTAATTGCTAAACCCAGCGGCCAATAAATTGCATCCGGTGACGGCTGTTTAAAGCCAATTAAAATTACTGCGGTCATCAGCAGCGTTTGCAGCAAAGCCAATCCCGCCAGCACTACAAACTTGGAACCAACATAGGGCAACAAACCTAAATTGACCAATCTTTCTCGCTGGTAAACCGCAGATTCTTTGACAATTTCTTGCAAAGAACTTGACAAACCTACCCAAATAGCTGCTGATGTAAATACAAACAAAATTCGCAGCGCTAAAAAAGCCAGGGCTGGGTCATCTGCTTTGCCTGTTACCAGCGGTTCTATATCTTTGATTCCCGCTAGCAAAATCGGGCAAACGGCAGCAGTTAACAGTCCCAAACCAACGTTAACTGGGTCGCGTAAAGTTAGCTGAAAATAGCGATGGGCGAGCAATAAAAGTTGTTTAATTGGGGAGACTCTGGCGGGTTGGGGAAGTTTCGCGGGTGGAGCTTGTTTTTGCGGTGCTTTGGGACTCAGGGGCGCGGCAATGTAGCGCTGGTAATAAGCGGAATTGCGATATTTGTTCGCCCATTCTTTGATAACTGTTTCGCTGGTTTCTAGCTGGTTGTAAATCTTGGAAAAGTCGGCTTGACCTACTCCAAAGAAGTTGGCGGCATCTGCTGGCGGGCCGAAGTAGCAAAGGTAGCCGTTGCGGCCGAGAAAAACTAGCCGATCGCACAAATTGACATTTGCAGTAGCGTGCGTTACCAAAACCACCGTCCGCCCTTTATTTGCCAAATTTCGCAGCAGTTCCATCATCGTTTTATCCAACCCCGGATCTAATCCCGAAGTCGGTTCGTCCAAAAAAAACAACTTCGGATCTGCCAGCAATTCCACGCCGATACTCACCCGCTTTCTCTGGCCGCCGCTGAGTTTTTTGACCAAAATATTCCGCTTGTGCGACATATCAATATCTGCCAGCGTCTTTGTCAAAACTTGCTCGACATCAGTATCCGGCGGCAGTCGCAATTTAATTGCGTAAGTCAGGGCTTCTTCGACTGTCAATTCGCCGTGAACCACATCATCTTGCGGCACATAACCGATTAAAGAACTGTAGGATGCAAAGTTTTTTCGCAATTCCTCGCCGTTGACGTAAACTGCGCCGCGAGTTGTGGTTTCAATCCCCAGCAAAGTCCGCATTAATGTGGATTTTCCCGCGCCGCTGCCTCCGACTAGCGCCACTAATTGTCCGGGTTCAATGGTTAGGGAAATATCGTTAACAAAAGGCCGGACTAAGTTAATTGCTTCCAAGCGGATCGGATTTCCCGGATCGAGGACGGTTATTTCTTCGTTTTGATAAATTAGCAGGAAAGGGCCGATGCGAATTTTTGCACCTTCGGTTAAAACGGCTGATTTTTTGATGCGCTGGCCGTTAATAAAAACGCCGTTAGCGCTGTTGTTGTCTGTGAGTATGTATTCTCCGCGTTTGTTGGCATCGATCGTACAATGGCTGCGGGAGACGATCGGCGAATTTAACTCTAGCGTAGAATTGCGATCGCGCCCCAAGACTACCGATCGATTTCTCAGAGACACAGACTCCCGCGAACGCAAAACAGCCAGCGCCGGACTTGCAGGATTGAAATAAGTCACCCGCACCGGATTTCTCAAATCTTTACCGACGCGCAACTCGATTCCGTGCTGCAAAATGCAGCCTCTATCGGGAGTTACAGGAGTTTCAGCAGGAAGTACAAATAACCCGCCAGTGCTGGGTTTGACGCCATCGCCGTCATAGATGCGGTAGTCCTCTCCTTCTTGGCGCAAAATCGCTTGACATCTCGACAGCTTCTCCCAATCTTGAGGAACCAGCAAGTCAGCTTTGTCGGGAGCTCGCCCCAGTGCGTGTTCAGTCTTTGTCAGTTCCAAGCGTACCACTTCGCCTTGATAGTCGATTTCTAAATAGGGGCTGGCGATTAAGTTTGTTTTTTTGTGGGTGTAACCTGTCATAGGATTTTAGGTTTGAGATTTTTGATTTTAGATTTTGCGAGAATTGAGTATTCAAAACATGAGTAATGTTATATCATGTTTAATAATCAATGCTGACAAGCACCGCACTAATTCCCAGCTATCCCTATTTGGATAGCTTTCAGGAAGCTGCTTTGGCACTAGATACTATCTCTACCAAGCTAATTCCTCCCTACCATGAGCTACTGCATTAATCCTAACTGCCGCCATCCAGAAAATCCTCCGACTATCAACTTTTGCCAAAGCTGCGGCTCAAAGTTGTTAATAGACGAACGCTATCGGGTGACTATTGTTTTGGGACAAGGAGGCTTTGGCAAAACTTTTGAAGTCAGAGATAGAGACGGGACTCGGAAAGTTTTAAAAGTTCTAACTTATATCGAACCTAAAGGGGTAGAACTTTTCCAGAAAGAAGCTAACGTTTTGCAGAGGCTGAGGCATCCGGGACTTCCGGCAGTGGAATCTGACGGCTATTTTACTTTCAAGCCTAATGATACTACCAACTCCTTGCACTGTCTGGTGATGGAGAAAGTTGAAGGTAAGAATTTGCAGCAGTGGTTGGAAAGTGAGAGTTATCGACCTATCGACTCGCACCTAGCTATTGACTGGTTGACACAACTGACGGAAATCTTGAATCTCGTTCACAATCAAAATTATTTTCACCGGGATATTAAGCCGCCGAATATCATGCGCCGGTCGAGTGGAAAATTAGTATTAGTTGATTTTGGGGCGGTGCGGGAAGTTACAGAAACTATTCAGAGAGCAACTGGAGAAGTAACTCGAATTTCTTCAGCGGGTTACACTCCCGAAGAACAAAAAAAGGGCAAAGCTGAGCCGCGTTCTGATTTTTTTGCTTTGGGCCGGACTTTTGTGTATTTGCTGACGGCTCAAGAACCGAAAAATTTGCAGGAAGATGTGCGATCGGGGAAATTGATTTGGCGCACTTTGGCGACTCAAGCATCGAAGCCGCTAGCCGATTTGCTTGACGATTTAATGGCTCATTTCCCGAACGGGCGCCCGAAAGATACGCAAATTTTGTTACAGCGTTTGGCTAAAATGGTCGAGGGTTCGCCATCTCCCTCGCGGAGAAATCCTAGATTTGCTTTGGGGTGGAAGCAGGTTGTCATTGGGACGGGAGTTGCAGGGGCGATCGCAGCTTCCGCCTTCGCAATGCAAAATTTCTCTAAAACTCACTCGGAAAATTTATTAACTTATCAAAGTTCCGCCCATAATTTTAAAATCAAATATCCTGAAAAGTGGGAAAAACAAGAGTTGCAAAACCCAGTGATTAACGATGTGGTTGTATTCATTTCACCCAAAAAGACCGCTGCCGATTCTTATCAAGAACAAATTACTATCAGCATCGAAGATTTACAACAAAAACCAATGTCTCTAGATGAGTACAATAAGTTGTCTCTCGCTCAAATTAAAAATAATTTTACAGATGTTAAGATTTTAGAAGAAAATTCTAAAACTGTGGCTAACAATCGAGGTTATACTGTAGTTTTTGATGATAAAGACGGACAAACTAATACAAAAAAAATGCTAACTTGGACGTTGATTAATAATAAAGCTTACGTGATTACTTACACGGCGGAAAAATCCGAGTATTCGGAGTATTTGAAAACGGCTGAAGCTATGATGAATTCCTTGGAAATTAACTAATTACGTTTTTTATAGTCAGGACTTCAGTCCTTATTTTCTAAGATGAGATAGGACTAAAGTCCTCACTACGAACTGGTTTGTAGTAAGGACTTCAGTCCTTATTTTCTAAGATGAGATAGGACTAAAGTCCTCACTACGAACCTGCTTGATTTTGCCATTTTTTGCCGAAATCAGTCAGCGTTTCCTTCGGAATTTGCTGTTGCAACCATTCCAAAGCTCGATTTTGGTGGGGGTGGAGGCCTGCGCGATCGTACACTTTGCAAACATCCACCAAATTTATCGGTTTGTTACCGGCTCTTGCTATCAATTGAGTGCGCCACTCTTGGGCAAATTTATCCATGGTTTGGGCGGGAATTCTGCCCTGCAACCACTCTAATGCTCGCTCTTGGTGGGGAGTTTGACCGCTGAGGTCGTAAGTGTTGCAAACATTCACCAAGCTCAAAAACCCGATCGGCCCTGCTGCTCTGGTTTGAGGTGGATTTGCTCGGGCTGCGGGAGCCTGTACAGGCCTGGCTGCGGGTTCAGGTGCAGGCTGGGTTACTACGTTTTGCTGCGGCAAACTGCTAGCAGTCTTGCGTTCGGTACCCACACCGCAAGCTAAATTATTTCTGCCGTAAGTCGGATCGGAAGGGCGAACATTGATTGCTGTTGTTGCTTCGCAGACAATCGAGACAGTCGCCGGATTGCTTAAACTGGCGTTTTCCTCCAAGAAAATCGCTCCCACATAAGCTTTGCTGTCCGCAGACTTAGGTATTGCGTAGTGAAAAGCACCTCTGGTAGTGGTGCGAATTGCAAAGTTGTAATCCTGTGGCAATAAAATACTAAAGCTTTTGGCGATCGACGCCACAGAATTGAGAAAATCGCGGTTGCGAACAACATAGGTTTGCTGGCCGCGAACCATCGAACTAATTGCCGACTCCGCAGGCGATTGCACTTCCCTCACTGCAATGCGTTCCGGTTCTGGCGCTAAAGCCTGCGGCGGTGCTTCCGGCTGTGGGGCGGGTGCTGGTGCTGGTGCGGGTGCTGGTGCTGGTGCGGGTGCTGGTGCTGGTGCGGGTGCTGGTGCGGGCTTTATGGGCGGTGGGGGTGCTATTTGCACGGGCGGGTTCTGGGCTGAGGTCGATCGAGCGTCACTAACTGTTTGGCCCCGTCTCGCCAGAAATATCTCAAAAGGAACGCCGTAATTCTCTACAGCCTGTTGAAGCCGCACATCAGCTTTGCCGTGAGTTGCCACCAAACGGCCGTTGCTATCGACAACCGGGCCGCCGCTCATGCCGGGGAGAGAGGCGCCGTCGTAGGATAGTTCGTAACCTTCACGAGAACCGGGGGCTCTACCGTTGACGTTGACAGGGTAAAAGCGGTAGCCGCGTTTGGTATCAAATTGTCCGGGACTGGGATAGCCTGCTACATAAACTGTTGCCCCTGGCTGCAAATTTGCAGAGGTCGCAGTTTGAGCGACTCCGTAGTTATTCTTACTTTGGAACTGCAACACTGCTAAATCTGTTCCCGGCACGTTTATGGCTTCGTAGATTTTGTAGCGCATCCCGTCGCCAGTTTGAATAAAGCATTCACCAGTCGTTGCTACGACGTGATTGGCAGTGAGGACTGTGTAATTTTCACCTTGACGCTCAATTATCGATCCCGATCCCTGGCAATCGCCAGCGATCATTACCGTAAACTTTTTGGCAATTTCCCCGATCTCGGTTCGTTCTAGTGCTGTTGCTGCCAGAATTTGCACTGAGACGATCGCCACCGCCCCTACCAATGTTGTTGAAATTCTGCTATAAAATTTCGTCATTGTCCAATTATTAGTTTAGTTTAAGCAATCGTAGGGCGGGTTTGTAGATATTTTCATTTTCGATCGTGCGATCGTTTCCGCCAAGCCAAAGCACGAAATATCGCACACTCGATCGCGCCTATTTTTTCAGAGAATTGGTTGTCATTTCCAGCCCTGAAGGTGCTAGCTGCTTAAAAGTGTCGATCGGAATTCCCCAACTGTACTTGCTCATCTCCTCCCGCAGCGCTGCATTCGGTTCAGTGCCGTCTTTATACTGATAGGGGTCTCCCCACAGCGGGTAAGCATGGACGCCGTTAACGCCCACCAGCTCGCCGCGAGAGTTCAGCAGCGGGCCACCGCTCATGCCTTTTTCTATATCATTGGTGTAACCAATTTGATAGCCGCCTTCCAAAGCTTTGTCGAGCACCCGCCAAACTTTGCCGGTTTTGAACACAAATCCTCGGTCTTTTAAACCTTCTTCTGTAAAAGGAAAACCGCCTGCAAATACTTCATCCCCAACTTTCGGCACAGCACCCGGCTTGGCTGTCGTGTATTCAGCGCTGCTACTAAAGCGCAACAATGCTAAATCGTTGCCTTTAAAATTAGCGTCTTTGACGAAGGTTGCAGGGTAAATTTTATTGTCTGGAGTTTGGATTTGGTAGGGAGCTTTCCCGGCTTTGAGGACGTGTTCGTTGGTCAGTACGGTGTACTGCGAGCCCTGCTTGCGAATGGCGATTCCCGTTCCTGCAACTTGTCCAGACGATCGCACCCTGACAGCTATAGACTCAGCTTGCTGCTGCAATCGCTGTTGTGACATTTCGACTGGCAGTTGTTTTAAGGAATTTTTGGCAGGCAGAAGTTGTGCCGGCAGCACCATTGAGATGCCGCTGATACAAGTTGCCAAGATTAGTGAACGCCAATCCATGTTTGTTTAGCTCGCAGTTTCTTTGCTACTTTTACCACAAACGCTCGTTGTCTGGTGGTTCGTTTTCAAACAATAGGTTGAGATTGACGTTAGCAAAGCCATTTTCGTATGTTACCAGTTGCTTTTCCCCGCTCAGGTAAAGCGGCTGCTTGGAGGCGCGGTTGCGCGTGTTGAGCATTTCTTCGAGAATCTGGTTGGCATTGTTGGGCCGGGGTACTGTCAGCACTACTGCTTCGGGACTCGAACAGTTGCCGCTGCCTCTGGATCGATCGACGCACAATACTTGTTGACCGTTGAAAGTCCCCGCTCTCATGAAGTTGAGCTGTCCGTTGTCGTTAAACCGCTGGAATCTAGCCGATACGTCTTCGCAGCGCCGCTTGGGAGTCCACCCGGAAGCTGAGAAAGCTTCGTTGTTCCAAACTATCAGGGGTACGGGGCCTTTAGCGGCCGTGCGGACTATGGTTGCGGGTTTGCCTTCGCTAATCCCGCAGAAGAATTGATTTCTGGTTTGAGCTTGGCCCGGCTGCAAGAAAACAGCCGATGTACCTATGACGATCGCGGCCGCGGCCGTGCCAAATAATGCTTGTCTCATGGGGTAGCCTATATAGTTTTAATCAATGACAGTTTTTTTACGTTCTCCCCTGTTAAACCCGATCGAGCTAACAGGAGACCCCTTGTCGCATTTAGTTATTAAATTTTGCGACCTTTAACAGTTAACTCTACAGTATTAAATAATATTAGTCAATCGCTGCCCAGCTATTTTTCAATAACTACCTGCCTGTTATAGCCTGTGCCTTGGTTAGTTCCACAACCATATTTAATCTTTTTGTTTGTGGAACAGGCTTCGACGCTGTGCCTTCCTTCGTTCCACAACCATATTTAATCTTTTTTTGTGGAACAGACTAGAAGCCTGTTCCTTCGTCCGTTCCAACTTCCGTCAACCGTTTACGTAATAATCCCTAGTTCCCTTCGCATTCATCGCTTCTCCGAGTCGGTGCAAACCGTACACGTATGCCGCAGTTCTCATACAAACCGACAATTCCTGAGATTTTTTCCAAATTGCCTCAGTTTCTTCGACCATTTTGTGGTGCAACCGCCCGTTAACTTCCTCCAGCGTCCAATAAAGTCCGCTGCGATTTTGCACCCACTCAAAATAACTAACCGTTACGCCACCGGCATTGACTAAAATATCAGGGATTACCTGAATTCCCCGCGCTTCCAAAATCAAATCAGCAGCCGAACTAATCGGCCCGTTAGCCACTTCAAATATCAACTTTGCTTTGATATCACTGACATTTTCTTCAGTAATTTGATTCTCCAACGCTGCTGGAATTAGCACGTCTACATCTAATGCTAAAAGTTGCTCGTTTGTCAAGATTTCGTGTTCGATAATATTGCAGACAGAACCTTCGCAGTAAATAGCTTTGATACCTTTGTTAGCTTCTTTGAAGCGGCGGATGCTGGGAATGTCCAGCCCTTGTTTCGCATAAATTCCCCCTTGGGAATCGCTGACTGCCACAACTTGGTAACCTGCTTTCCAGAGCAATTGTGCTAATTCGGCCCCGGCATTTCCGAAACCTTGGACGGCTACAGTTGTGTCTTCGGGAATTCGGTTATATTTGGGTAGGAGAGTTTGAATCACAAAAAAAGCACCCGTTGCGGTGGCGGTATCTCGACCCAAACTGCCGCCGATTGTGACTGGTTTACCTGTCACCACCGCCGGACTGAGCTGTCGCTTAATAATACTGTACTGATCCATCATCCAACCCATAATCATGGGATTGGTGTAGACATCCGGTGCGGGAATATCGACATCTGGGCCGATGAAATCTGCGATCGCATCCACGTAACCCCGGCTCAACCTTTCTAATTCGAGTTTGGACAATTCTTTGGGATTGACAGTGATTCCGCCCTTTCCTCCTCCGAATGGTAAGTTGAGAACTGCACATTTAAAAGTCATCCAAAATGCCAAGGATTGCACTTCATCGAGGGATACTTTCGGGTGGTAGCGCACTCCTCCTTTTGACGGGCCTCTGGTATCGTCATAGCGCACCCGATAACCTTGGAAAATTCGCAGCGAACCGTCGTCCATCCGCACGGGAATTGATACAATTAAACTGGATTTGGGATATTTGAGTCGCTCGATCGCATCCTCGGAAAGGGACACATATTTTAAGGCTCGTTCTAATGGGCGGCTGGCATCGGTAAATAATGAGTCAGACATAATAACAGTTGACAGTTGACAGTGGGCTGTTGACAGTTGACAGTGGGCAGTTGACAGTTGACAGTTGACAGCTTGCCATGAGCGCAGTAGAAGGGTTGGCAGTTGTCATTAGTCATTAGTCATCAGGAAGAGGAAAGACGGGAAAAGGAAGAAGGAAGAGGGAAAATAGGGGAGTGATTTGCCGGAAAATTTTGGGTTAGGTGGTATTTGAAATTTAATTATTTCGGCTTAACTGTTGGTTTTTCGATACTTTCTAATTTAATCACGATCGCGGTTTAGTTCTGCACAAGCGCCTTCTACTTTGTGTCGATCGACAATCCTACAGTCCCAAGCAGCAATTCAGCAAATACACTTACAATAGACAGAGATATTTAAGCTCAAGTAGTAATTTGAGTTCGATCGCTCAAATCATAGCCAGCCACCAGGGGAATTAAATTCTGAAATCGATCGACGCTGTAGCTGACGTTATGAACTGAATTATGATGATGGTTGGACTCCTAGCCGCGCTCTCTGCGTCTGCGGCGGGGGGTATGAGAATTGCCCTGCCCCTGCTGTTAATTGGTTTGTTGCGGATTGACAAACTTTGGTCGGAAATACCTTTATTGTCTCGGGTTCACCCCCAAGTGGCGATATCGATTTTGGTGAGTTGGTCGCTGTTAGAGTTATTTGCTTCTAAAACCTTTGTGGGACAGCGGGTGCTGCAAGTTGTGCAAATTATTTTCAGTCCTATTGTAGGAGCAATTATGGGCATTGCGATCGCTCAGGTAAGTTCTATCGACGAAATTACTGCTCACCCTTGGATGCTGTGGATTATTGGTGTTGTCGGAGGTTTGTTGGCTTTAGTGCTGCAACTGGTACAAGCAGGATGGCTTTACCGACTACATATTTTACCGATTTGGGTGATTTTTCTGCAAGATGTTCTGTGTATTTCCTTGGTTTTGTTTGCTTTTGATGCCCCGAGAGAGGGTGCGTTAATTGCTATGCTGCTGCTGTGGCTGGCTATTCGCAGTTCTAAGGAGTGGTATCAATGGTACAGAATTCAGGGAATACCGGGCGATAAGGGAAATCCCCGCCGCCGCAAGCTCGATCCAGATTAGTTTAGTCTCGAAGGAAAAACCGCCCTCTTGCGGTTTTTAGACGCGCGGGGCGGGTTTTGGATCGAGATTGTTTGTCTGGTGTTGATGTCAAGAATCGCCTGTAACCCTTTGTATTTCTCATTTGTTGCCGAGGCCAGATCCCCCTAAATCCCCCTTAAGAAGGGGGACTTTGAGCCGTTTCCTGTCCCCCCCTTCTTAAGGGGAGTAGGGGTCGACGCAAGAGCCGTTTCCTGTCCCCCCCTTCTTAAGGGGGGCTAGGGGGGATCTAGACTTGGATACAAACCAGAGATCTAAAGGATTTTAGACTTAAGTTGACACCACTGATTGCGGACTGAAACCGGCCCTAAAGATCGATCGCACAACTGATTTTTCAAAGCAAGCCGATCGAGTGTAGCGGGCCTTGACCCGTAATTAACTCGATCACTAATGCTATAAAACCAACCATTGCTACACGACCGTTCCAGACTTCCGCCCCCGTCGTCAAACCCCACTGCCATTGCTCTTGAGGGTACATCTTCACTTTCTTGGAAGGGCGTATCACATCAGAGAATTTAACGCTGGGAGATTCGATAGACTCGATGACTAAATCGGCCAAGGCCTCAATAAACACCGGATGAGTATTCAAAGCCGGGACTCGGTAGAAATTTTCAATCCCCGACTCTTCGGCCAATTCTCGATACTCCATGTCAATTTCTTGGAGAGTTTCGATGTGCTCGGAAACAAAACTAATCGGAACTACCAACAAATCTTGGACTCCACTTTCTGCCAATTCAGTAATCGCGTCTTCGGTGTAAGGCTTGAGCCATTCCACCGGGCCGACCCGACTTTGATAGGCTAGAGTGTGTTCGTTCGATCGATTCAAATGTTCCATAATCAGACGAGTGCAATCTTGGATCTCGCGCTGATACGGGTCTCCAGCCTCTTCTACGTAGCTGAGGGGAACGCCGTGGGCGCTGAAAAAGATGTGAACTCGATCGGGATTTGGGTTGTGGTCTAGTTCTTGGGCGATCAGTTCCGACATTGCCTGAATGTAGCCAGGCCGCTGATACCAAGAAGGAATGGCGGTATATTCAATCTCCTTGAGGGCTGGATCTTTGCCCCACATTTCTTCTAGCTGCCGGAAACTAGAACCGCTGGTGCTGATCGAAAATTGAGGATACAGCGGCAAGATTGTCAAGTGTTCGATGCGATCGCGCTTAATTTTGGCGATCGCCTCTTCGGTAAAAGGATGCCAGTAGCGCATCCCCACGTATACTCGGGCATCCTGTCCCTTCGACTGCAAGAGTTCTTGCAGCGAAGCGGCTTGTTCTTCGGTAATTCTGCGCAAAGGAGACCCGCCCCCGATTAGGCGGTAGTTTTCCTGGGATTTCTGAAACCGCAGGGTCGAAATCAACCACGCGAGGGGTTTTTGCAGCCACGGCAACGGAATGCGAATGATTTCCGGGTCAGCAAACAAGTTGAACAGGAAAGGACGGACATCCTCGATTTTATCTGGCCCGCCCAAGTTTAATAGCAATACTCCCACACGACCCATAGCGGTTACAGTTCTCCCATTGTTTTAGTTTTGTTAATTATCTTTATCATAATCATATAACTTAATAATATCTTAAGTCGATAGCAAGGTATACATAATTTTGACTATGGCAACAATTTTGAGAGATTTAAGTTATCGGTATCAGTGGCTGTACGATGCGATCGCGCGTCTGGCTGCTTTGAGCGTAGGTGGCGAGGCTCGTTTTCGCCAACTAGCCTTAGCAAATTTGACCCTGGGCGCGGAAACTAAAATTTTAGACCTTTGTTGCGGTAGCGGTCAAACTACGCAATTTCTGGTGCAATATTCCCAGGATGTCACAGGACTCGACGCTTCGCCATTGTCGCTGGAACGGGCAAGAAAAAATGTGCCATCAGCCAATTATGTAGAAGCTTTTGCCGAGTCCATGCCTTTTTCCGACAGTCACTTTGACTTGGTGCACAGCAGTGTTGCGATGCACGAAATGCAGCCCGCACAGTTGAGGAAAATCTTTCACGAAGTTTACCGCGTACTCAAGCCGGGAGGTCTCTTCATTTTGGTAGATTTTCATCAACCGACAAATCCGGTATTTTGGCCGGGGTTGGCTGTGTTTTTGTGGTTGTTTGAGACTGAAACTGCTTGGCAGTTAATCCAAACTGACTTGGGAAGTTTGTTGGCCGATGTGGGATTTCAACCCTACAATTCCGACGCAACTCAACAACCTAAACTTTATGCTGGCGGCAGCATTCAGGTAATTCAAGTTCAAAAGTCAATTGACTAAATAAACTTTTTCGCTTCAGCCAAAGCCGCCTCAAACTTGAGCAATACATCCTTTTCTGTGTGAATAACTTTCTCTTGTTCCAGTAGCGGGCGACCAAACCGAAAAATGCCGTCTTGCTCTACGTGGTCTACATAAGGCAGCGTTTCTGGATGAGGCAAAAATTTTCTGCCGATGGTGTAAGGTGTGTGGAAAGAAAAGCTAAAATCGGGAAACTTGTCGCTCTTGATTTCGAGATAGTAAAGCGAGTAATAATCTTTGGTTTCAGAGTACACACATTCACGACACCTATTTACCAGTTTGCGGTTCTGATTAAGAAACTCCCACTTGTCCCAATAGTAGCCATCTTTCATCATTTCCTGGTGGTCATCGCACAGTTCTAGATATAATTTATCAGCACCGGGAGGACGATAGAAGTAAAGCATGGCGTAGGGCATCTCAATCAGTAACTTAACTGCTTGATTTTTGCGCTCGTACCATTCCTGTTGGTGAATTTCGTAGATTTCGTTAGATGTAATTGCTTTACTATTGAGCTGATTTTCTTTTGCCCACCGCGATGCCCAAACTGTCCAGTAGGCTAGCTGGAATGTTGCTGATATTTCCGCTGAACCTTGTTCTTTCCAGTCGGCAATGATTTTTTTCCAAGCTGAACTAAAAGCTAGTCGCGATTGTTCATTTTGTTCGCAGTTTTCTGTATTGATTGAGGCGGGTTTTTGGCGATTATTTTGAATCAGCCCTTTGGGTTCTTGGCGCCAGTTATTAATATCTGTTTGGGTGAGACTTAAGATGAATCTTCTGTCGTGAACGGGATATTCTAAGTGGATTCCTGATTTGCGAAAAGAGCGGTATTCTAAAATAGGGAGCTTGCCTTGTTCAATCCACTGCTGGCGTTCTGCTGCCGAACACTTGAGCAGTTCTTCTAATTCTACCGGATCGACGGCTAATTCACTTTTGAATGTCTCCCAAAATCTTTGTTGTTCGGCTGCGTTTACTTCTAGCACGGATACAACTGTGCTGACGAGGTGATCTGTTTTGTCTTGGCAATTGTCGGGAAGTCCTAAAAATTCGAGGAGTTGGGTCTTGAGTATGCGTCTGGCAGAGATTAGCTCGGCTAACATGAGAAGCTCCAGTAGAGTCTGAACTTGCAACCTTGAATTCGCAAGATTTGTGCAAGTCTTATATATCTTAATAGATTCTATTGAGTTGTCAGCAATTGAAATCAAATCCGTCAAGCGTAGCTATCCCTCTTCAGGAATTGACCTTTACCGATATCCCCACGGCCGCCGCACTGCTGTGTCATAGGCGCAACACGTTGATTTGACGGGATTTGAGCTTTCAGGTCGCGATCCCTCATCCACTCTCACCAAGCGCAAAAATACCCAAAACTCTCTCAAAAGGTCGATTCACGCTCGGGATAGCTACGCTTCACGACCAGGTGGCTCAACAGGCTAAAATCGATAATTGCGATCGCGCACCCACAAACTTACAGACACAGCCAGAAGACGCTGGCGGTTGAAACCAGGTTTATACAAACTCTCACCCGCTTCTATAGCGGGCTGAAGAATGGGCGGTGAAAATTACCTGATTTTCTTTATCCGAAAGAATTAGTTTAAAGCCCCAAGCCTTGTAGGGAGAAATTAAAATCAGACTATTCATTACTCCAATCCTCGGACTTCCAGGTAGAGGTCGCTCTCAACTGTCAACTGTCAACTGTCAACTGAATGAAACCCTCGCTCGGACTACCCTTGTCGAAGGCTGACGCCTAGGTTTTTGCAGACGCGGTTTCCATCTCCGTCCGATATTGATTTAAATTCCAATCGTAGGGCAAAAAAACGATCGCCCATTCATCGCTCACAGCCACCTCCGGCCCCAAATAACCGCCCGCATAGGCAGCTACCGAGCCCGCCGCCTTCACAAAATCTTCGCCGTACCACTTAAAAATTTTGCTCAAATAAAGCGTCTTTTTCCCAGCATCGTACCGCACCTTATCGGGATTGTGAATAAAACTACTCGCATCTGTCTCCAGTTGAGTCCGCACAGACTCCGGGAAATAAGCGCCCCGGCGCAGCAGCGGGCACCCGACGGAAGCGCAAACTAAGGCAAAATGGATGCGCGGTTCGGCAAATTCCGGCCGCAAAATTGCGTGTTCGATTTGATTGAGACTGTACTTTCTGCCGCCAATCATCGAGTTTGAACGGGTGAAAAACTCCAGAAAACCCAGCCAGTTTGGAATTCCTAAAATTTTGGGACGGATGGACGCGATGGGATATACTTCAAGGACTTGAGAAATTGCGATCGCATTGTACGCATTCAGCCACAGCGCCAGCCGCGCATCTGCATCTGTAACAGCAGCTAAATCTACATCTGCCAAAGTTCCCAGCCACTTGCTCAAAACATCCGCCGACTCAGCTTTCCAGCGCCGATAATTGACGCGGCCGAAATCGTCAACGTAGCGTTGCAGCAAATCGTCCCAAGTCGAAAAGTCGATCGAATTTATCATTCATTGCTATCCACATTCTAAGGCCGGCATTGCTTTAGCTTCTGATCTATTTAATACTACCGTCAATCCAAGTAGCCCCTTTCAGTTGAGCATTTTCCAAATTTGCCCCTGTCAAATCTGCCCCAATCAAATTAGCGTCAGTCAAATTAGCGCCTGCTAAATTAGCTTGTCGCAAAGAAGCCCCGCCCAGGAAAGCCCCGCTCAAATTTGCCCCGGATAAATTAGCTTCCCTAAGATTTGCGCCTCTCAAATCCGCCCCTTGCAAATCGGCATTTGCTAAACTCGCTTGCAGCAGGGGAATGCTTCTTAAATCGCATCCCGGACATTGGTTAGTTTGCCGCAACTGGTTAACTTGCTGAGGATTAGCTGCAATCACCGCTGTAGCAAACCCGAATATCAGTCCGAATGAAACTGCTCCCAAAGTTACAGATTTCATGGTCTTTACCTTCTACAATTATAAAAGATTCTTAATTTAAACTTCAACGGGGGTCGGTTTATTCCGGCACAACACCAATCCCAGTTTCCGATGCAAATTTGTAATTTTTCCTTACCTCCCCAACCAACTATGACCGATAAAACCAACTTTTTTGATAAACTGTTAGCGGCTGTTGAAAGCAATCAAAGTTTGCTGTATTTAGCCCTCGACCCCGACCCGGAAACCTTGCCCGCGCTGGTTTCGATGACAGTCGAGGAAACTCAAAGTTTTGTAACTGATTTGTTGGAAAGGTTGAAAAGTGCGATCGACCAAACCGCAGATTTAATTTGTGCCTGCAAAATCACCCTCGGTTTTTATCAATCTCTCGGCATTCCCGGCTGGCAACTGCTGCAACAAATTTTAACGATTATTCCCCCTGACATTCCAGTAATTTTAGATGCGAAACACAGCGATTTAAACACCAGCGCAGTTTTTGCGAAAACCGTATTTCAAGACTGGCAATTTGATGCTATTACCTTAAGTCCCTATGCGGGATTCGACGCAGCAGCGCCATTTTTATTATATCCTGGAAAAACACTTTTTGTGCTCTGTGCCACGGCCAACCCGTCAGCCGCCGCATTGCAAGAATACCCGACAGCAGAAAACCCTTTGTACTTGCAATTAGTCCGAGACTCTCAAACTTGGGGAACTCCCGAACAACTCGGTTTAGAAGTAGGAGTAATGCCGGATATGTTGGCGCGCATCCGCAAAGCAGCTCCTGAACGGCTGATTTTAGTGGAAGGAGATATCGCCGAAGAAAATGACTTGACAGAAGAAAACGAACTCGCACAACTGCTGGCGGCTGGTTTAAGCAAGAATGGTGAGGGTTTATTGCTGCCAGTCCCCCCGAGTTTATTGGCGGGGAAAGAGCCACGCCGAGAAATTGAGAAATTACGGGATAATATTAACAAAGAGAGGCTACGGGCGATCGCAGGAAGTCCCACTTGCGAATTGTGGCTACCGGATGTTTGCTTTTTGCAACCAGAGCCCAACCGCGATTTAATCTTGCAACTTTATGACATTGGCTGCGTAGTTTTTGGCGACCACGTACAAGCATCCGGCGCTACATTTCCATATTACATTGATTTGCGTAAAATCATCTCAATTCCGCAAATTTTCCATCAAATTGTCAGCGCCTATGCAGACATTCTCAAGGATTTAAAATTCGATCGCATTGCGGGCATTCCCTACGGTTCTTTACCCACAGCAACAGGTTTAGCATTGCGGATGGAACGCCCGATGATTTTCCCGCGCAAGGAGGTGAAAACCTACGGCGCGGGTAAGTTAATTGAGGGGCATTTTCAGGCAGGAGAAACTATTGTTGTAGTCGATGATATTTTGATTAGCGGTAAGAGTGTGATGGAAGGTGCGGGAAAGTTAAAATCTGCGGGATTGAAGGTGGAAGATATTGTGGTTTTGATTGACCACGAACAGGGAGTCAAAGATAAATTGCAAGCTAATGGTTATCGGGCTCATTCTGTGCTAGGGCTTTCGGAAATCGCTAAGATTTTGTATCAAGCAAATCGCATTGATACTGAGCAATTTAATATGTTGACAGCGGAAGGTTAAGTCCCAATTCCTGTAGGGGCGGGTTCGCCGATATCTATGAAACCCATAAACAATCTCATAAACCCGCCCTCTTCGCTGATTTACATCAACATCTTACCCAATGAATTAATGGTACATTTTGATTTTTGGTTGGGTGGGGGCGGGTTTACGAGATTATTTATCTTAGGCATAGATGGTTGGTGAACCCGCCCCTACGAGCCAATTCAATCAACCTTGCAAAACTTCAATTAAAGCATTGCCCATCGCGCGACAACCGACCAGTTTCATGCCTTCCGACATGATATCGCCAGTGCGATAACCTCGATCCAAAACTTCCACAACCGCTTGCTCAATTTTATCAGCAGCTTCCGGCTGATTTAAGCCATAGCGCAGCATCATGGCGGCGCTTAAAACTTGGGCGATGGGATTAGCTTTATCTTGTCCGGCGATGTCCGGCGCAGAACCGTGCACGGGCTCGAAAACTCCTGGCCCATTTGCTCCCAAACTAGCAGAAGGCAGCATTCCAATACTACCAGTTAGCATCGCCGCCGCATCGGAAAGAATGTCGCCGAATAAATTGCCTGTGACAATTGTATCGAACTGTTTCGGCCAGCGAATTAACTGCATCGCTGCGTTGTCAACATAAAGGTGAGAAAGTTCCACATCAGGGTATTCTGAAGAAAGGGCAATTATGCGATCGCGCCACAGTTGCGAAACGTCCAAAACATTCGCCTTATCAACGGAACACAGCCTTTTCCCGCGCTTCCTGGCAGTCTCAAAAGCGACGCGCCCGATTCTGTCAATTTCCGACTCGGTGTAAGCCATCGTATTCACACCGCGTTTTTCGCCAGTTTCCGTTGCAAAAATGCCTTTCGGTTTGCCGAAATAAATCCCGCCGGTGAGTTCGCGGATGACCATAATATCTACGCCTTCGACAACTTCCCGTTTCAAACTAGAAGCATCAACTAATTGCGGTAAAATAGTCGCAGGACGCAAATTTGCAAACAATCCCAATCCGGCGCGCAGTCCTAACAATCCAGTTTCCGGGCGCTGTTCGCGGGGCAAATTATCCCACTTGTAACCGCCGATGGCTGCTAATAATATAGCATCGCTGTTGCGGCACTTTTCTAAAGTTTCTTCTGGTAGCGGATTGCCTGTGGCATCAATAGCAGCGCCGCCCATTAAAGCTGTTTGAAATTCAAAGCCAATGTCCAATTGTGTGCCGACAAGTTTCAGGACATCTACCGCTACAGCGATAATTTCAGGGCCGATGCCGTCTCCGGGTAAAAGAGTGATGCGGTAGTTTTGAGTCATATCATTTTCGAGTTTTGATTTGAGATCTGAGATTGAGTTGACGGGAATTATTTAAGTAGGTAAGTACCAAAAAACATAGTATATTGTAGGGGCGGGTTTAGCTAACAATCTCTGATACAATCGAGTGAAAAAGTGCAAAACCCGCCCTCCCCATCTAATGTTTATTTGTAACCACGTACTGAGCAATCCAAGACATTCTCACAAGGCTATAATCATATCAGGATAAGCAACCTCAGAATTCATTATGACATTCCCGACTTACCCGCCTGCTCAAGCTGAACCGCCTCTAGACCCCCGGCAGAGTTTGCCAACAATGTACGATTTACCTAGCGAAGACCCAAAGGAGCCCGGTTTGCCTGATACATTTCATTTAGATCAGCCGCAACTCTTGGAATTCACGTTTTTGCCGCCGGGATGGGATGCGGAGCAAGTATTTACAGCCTGTTACCTAAATTTATATTACGATGCAACACAGCCGCGCTGGCATAAACGCCCGGATTGGTTTGCTGCGGTGGGTGTACCAAGGCTTTATCAAGGGCGCGATATGCGTTTGAGTTATGTAGTTTGGCAAGAACGGGTAAATCCGTTTGTGGTGGTGGAATTGCTGTCGCCGGGAACTGAGGATGAAGATTTGGGGCGGACTGTTCAGCAAGCTGGGGAACCGCCGACTAAGTGGCAAGTTTATGAACAAATTTTGCGGATTCCTTACTATTTTGTGTTCAGTCGCTACACGGATGAATTGCAAGCTTTTCATCTCGTAGGAGGTCATTATGAACCTGCACAATTAATTGATGGGCGGTTATTTATTCCTGAGTTGCAGTTGAGTTTAGGTTGGTGGCAAGGCACTTATAAGAGTATGAATCGTTTGTGGCTGCGGTGGTTTACTGCCGAAGGAGGGTTGATTTTGAGTCCGGGTGAAAGGGCAACTGCTGCGGAACGGCAACTGATAGAATATCAACAGCAACTCATAGAATCTCAACAGCGAGAGGAAAGACTGGCGGCGCGGTTGCGGGAATTAGGCATCGATCCTGAACAGTTGGTTTAATAATCTCGATCGCACTTTGACCTCAGAAACCCGGTTTCTTCCCATATTTCTCGTTAATAAACCCAAAACTCGTAGAAACCGGGTTTCTCGCCCCCATACGTAATTCTTGCTTGAGTATTTCAAAAGCCCGATCGCTAATCCGCGTCACAAGATTGAAATAAGATAACAAAAGTTCGATCGCACGCACATACAAAAAAATCGGCAAGGAGTCGCACCAGTGGCAGAGGGCGAAGGCACACCAACATCAGAAAAGATTGACAATCGGGACTACTCATGGCCCTTTTGGCCCGTAGTCCCCATCTATCCCTACAGCAGGCGGCGCACCATCCGCAAGGAAATAGTCAAAGACAAAATCTGGACTTTTGACCAGCTACAAGGCATTTTCTACGTTGTCGTGCCGATTCGGATGACAGTAATTAAACTAGAACCCGCAGGCCTTCTCGTCTACGCCCCCGTCGCCCCGACTCCTGAGTGCATCCGCTTGGTAAACGAGTTAGTCGCAGAGCACGGCGAAGTTAAGTATATCCTGCTGACAACGGTTTCGGGCATCGAACACAAGGTGTTTGTCGGCCCATTTGCGAGGTGTTTTCCCCAAGCGCAGGTGTTAGTCGCCCCGCAGCAGTGGAGTTTCCCCGTCAATTTGCCGCTGAGTTGGCTGGGTTTGCCGGCCAAACGCACGTCTGTACTGCCCTCTGACAGCAGCAACACGCCTCTTGCAGATGAATTTGACTGGGCAATCCTGGGCCCGATCAACCTTGGCTTAGGTTTCTTTGCCGAAGTTGCTTTATTTCACAGGGAATCGCGCACGCTAATGTTAACAGATTCCGTGGTTTCCATTCCCGAAAACCCGCCCGCGATCGTCCAATTCGACTCGTACCCGCTGCTGTTTCACGCCAAAGACAGCGCCTTGGACGTGGTGGCAGACACCCACGAAAATCGGTGCAAGGGGTGGCAGAGAATCGCCTTATTTGCCATGTATTTTAGCCCCAGCGTGCTGGAAGTGCCGCCGTGGTCGGGGGTGTTAGCTAACGCCATGAAAGCGCCGGAACGCTCTAGGAAAGCTTATTTTGGGTTGTATCCGTTCCAGTGGAAAACTGATTGGGTGCGATCGTTCGAGGCTTTGCGCGGAGGAGGGCGGTTGTTGGTAGCGCCGATTTTGCAGGCTTTGATTCTCAACCGCGCGCCGAGGGAGACTCTCGATTGGGTGGATAGAGTCGCGAGTTGGGACTTTGACAGGATTGTACCTTGTCACTTCGATCGCGCGATCGACTGCAAACCGCATGAATTTCGGCAAGCTTTCTCGTTTCTGGAAAAACACTCGCCTGTTAATTCTTTACCCGAAGATGATTTTAAATTGCTCAGGGATATTGATGCTGGTTTGAGTAAAACTGGTTTGGTTCCGCCTGCGAAAGAGAAGGTTTAATCAATTAGAACGATAGGGTAAGGTGCGCATTGCGCACCCTACAAAACCGCACAAAATCACGAATTTCTCAACTTAAACTCATCAAACTTCACCACTGGCGACTCCGGTTTCCGCGTATCAAAATAATAGCTGCTAACTGTACCCTTCCCCGTATCAAAAACACTAAAAGCCGTAATATCATTACTCTCAATATACGGCAGCGGCCGCCCATCTTTCCCCAACAAAGGCGCCACAGTCGGCACCACAGGTTCCAATCCGTTCGGGTCTCCAATAGCGCTGTAATCTTCCCGATATCCCGGCGGCACAAATCGGCGCTTTTCCCCCGCAAACGCACCGTAACTGTTGCCCACATTAGAAGTCTCTAAAAAGTGCATTTCGCTGGAACTTACAAACCGATTCCACAAATGCGAATGTCCGTACAATACTAACTGCACTCCCGCTTTTTCTAGCAGCGGCACCACATCTCGAATCAGATAATCCTGTTGTTTCGGATACTCGTAACGCACCATCTTAATTTTGCCATCCGAAGTGCGATCGACTATTTGCACAGGGTCAGTATAAGCAGGTACAATATTGTCGCCCAGAGAATGCGGCGGGTGGTGAAACATCACAATTTTATATTTTGCCTGCTGGAATTCCGCACTATTTAACTCTTGTTGCAGCCAATTATATTGAGCGCTGCCCTTGACAATAGGCTCAAAAATATGCTGTCCGTATCCCCATTTTTCGGGACGATTAAAATCTTCGTCCCGTTCCCGATACCTGCCTCTCGCACCCGGATCTAAATTCGGAGTCCGCCAGATATTCGTAACATACAAAGTCACTAACCGCACGTCCCCAAAAGTCACGGCATAATAATTTTTGTCACTGGGTAAACTGAAAATTTCGTTGTAAGTATCGCTATTAAAACTATTGTTTTTCAAGCAAATATTTTTATCTTTCACCACAGATTTTTGAGTTGGGTATGGATATATTTTCTCCGCAGCAGCGCGGGGGAAAGGGTCATTAAACTGGTCGTTGAGGGTGCTGGTAGTTGAAAACCTACCCATAATTTCATGGTTCCCAATCGCCGGAAATAAAGGCGCGTGTTGGATCAGTTCGCCGCCGCTGTAAACTGTTTTGATGCCGTCTTTGTCCAGTTCCGAAAAGGCGCGGCCTTGCAAACCGGGGAAAAAGGCGCGGCCTCGGTAGTCGTCGAACCATTCCGAAGCGCGATCGGCTATATTAATTAAATCCCCAGCCATGAAAACTGCATCAACTTTATCAATTGTTTCTGCGACTTTCTGGAGATTTGCTGCTGTCATCGGCATCAATTGATGGTCGGAAGTCAGGAGGATTTTGAGCCCAATTCCTGCTGCTGGCGTCGGAGAAAGACTGAAAATTTTGCTGCTGACAGATGCGCCGTCATTCATGAAGCTAGTGACTAGATAAGGAATCCGAACACCAGGCATTAAATTGGTAACTTCTGCTTCGTGGCGCCAGATGTCGCGGACAATTGGATTATTGTCAATTATGCTTTGTTTGATTTCATCGGGAATTCGCGAGTCTTTATCTTCCCGAGTGCGACTTAGCTTGGTAGTATTTGCAGCGGCAATTTGACTCAAATTTTCGCCGTAAGCGACAGTGTTGCGAGTACCGGGAAATTCGGTAAACCAAACAACTCGCACCGAGTTGGCTGTTGGGAGTTGCAGAAACGGATCGGTTAAAAGTTGGGGTTTGTTGAGGTAAGATTGCATAGTGAAACCTAGCAAGAGGACAATCAAAATCAAAACAGCAAAAAACCAGGGGTTGCGAGAATAACCTTGAGGAATTTCTGATTTATCGGGCAAGGGTGTTAACATAAGTCATTAGTCATTAGTTTGTAGGGGCGGGTTTCACCAGCCAAATATAACTCCCAACCCAAATATATACAAACCCGCCCCCGCTTAGAATTTTAGACTACCAAAGTTATCAAAAAGTTAAGAAATTGTGAGAATATCTCAGATATCACAAACCTCAACTATTAATCTCAAATAGATATGACCCCGCCCAAAAAACTGGTGCAAACCCCCGACTTAAGTCATGGAGAGTCTAAAATTTTAGACCAAAGTTCAAGTTTTTAGATTAATCTATGGAGTAAATCTAAAATCTAAAATCTAAAATCTAAAATCGAATGACTCGCCACCTTCTCAAAGCTAACTGCAAAACCGTACACTTGGGCGGTTTCTCACCGAAACTCGAACCTGCTTTAACTGTCGATTCGGGCGATCGCATCGATATCGAAACCTATTCAGGATATTATATTGCTGACAAGGCCCCGCCGGAATTTCTTACCCCCGAATTTTTAGATATTTGTCAGAATTTGCCTCCCAACCGCAAAGTCGGCCCAGGCCCGCACTTGCTAACAGGCCCGATTTATGTTAAGAATGCCGAACCCGGAAACGTTTTAGAAATTCACATCGAGGATGTTTACCCGAGTTTACCAGTAGGATTCAATGCAATTCGCGCCGGATGGGGAGTTTTGCCTGAGTATTTCCCCGAACCTAAATTGCGGTTTATTCCCCTAGATTTAGACCAAAAAATCGCAGAATTTCCCGCAGGTAGCGGCGTGAGGATTCCCCTGCATCCATTCTTCGGAATTATCGGCGTTGCCAATTCAGAAATCAACCGTTCTTCTATTCCTCCAGAGCGCTACGGCGGCAATATGGATAATCAGGAACTGCAACCGGGAACGCGGTTATTTTTACCTGTTTCGGTGCGCGGCGGTTTACTGTCCCTCGGCGACGGACATTCGGCACAAGGAGACGGCGAAGTTAACGGTACTGCGATTGAAACTTCGATGAATGGGACTATTCAAATCATCTTGCGCCAGGATTTATTTCTGATATTTCCGTTTGCTGAAACGCCTACTCATATTGTGATTATGGGATTCGGTAGAACATTAGATGATGCCTTTGACATGGCGGTAAAACAGACGGTTTCTTGGCTGCAAAAGTTTGCTGGTTTCAAAGAGGAAGATGCTTATGTTTTCAGTTCCATCGCGGTAAATTTTCGGATTACGCAGGCTGTCAACAATCCCCAAAAAGGAGTTCACGGAATGGTGCCTAAGTGTGTTTTGCCGGAGATAAAAATTTTGGATCGCCGACTGTGACATGGTATGATAACACGCGATCGCCAAAACAAGCTCGATCGCGATCGCACAAACTACACAATTTTGTCACTGCGGTTGGTCGATCGCGATCGCACCAGCGGTCAAAATTAAGCTTAAGATTGGGATAAGTTGCAAATTCTATCTAAATGG
This sequence comes from Microcoleus sp. A006_D1, assembly GCF_036702805.1. Taxonomy (NCBI): domain Bacteria; kingdom Bacillati; phylum Cyanobacteriota; class Cyanophyceae; order Oscillatoriales; family Microcoleaceae; genus Microcoleus; species Microcoleus sp. A006_D1. Next base: position 39,141 of record NZ_JAUBVZ010000013.1, on the reverse strand, counting down.
GCTCCATGAAAAACCAGACTGATGATTCTGCAAAACAAGATTTAGTCGATCGGGCTTTTGGGAGTGCAGCCATCCCAGATCCGACAGCGTGGGTGGACGAACATTATTTTCTGGCTAATTTCGCCAATACTCTCGCCCACCTCCAACAACATCTATCTGATGACAGTTGCGACATCGGCGAGAGTGGCGACTCGGACGAGGCGAGATTATCGATCGATGCTAAAATTAGAGATATATTGAGAGATCATTTTAGCGATGACGGCTGGCAGTATGTCGAAAGTTTGTTGTGAGTTTGGTAAAATTTATCACTATTTGTAGGTTGATAAATTTTGAGCATCAATTAAGCTGTTGCAGATTTAAATTGTCTATTTCAACCGATGATTGAAAATCATTAAATTGTCTCCCGTCTTCGTCTGGGACATTCCTTGACGGATTGTAACTTTTTACACTTTAGGTTGGTCGGAAATTAGGGTTGATCGGAATTTCGGTCGATCGCAAAAACTCAGCACTTTCTTCTGGCAAAGCAGTATTGATAAACATCCCGCTACCCAACTCAAACCCAGCCTGCTTCGTCACTCTGGGAATAATTGCTAGATACCAGTGAAAATATTTTGTCCCCTGTTCGGCCGTGGGTATCGATCGAATATTATAGTTATAATCAGGATCGTTCAATCCGTAATAAAGCTTAGCGAGTACAGTTTTTAAAGTATCAGCAAGATCCGTAATTTCCGCATCAGTAATATCATCAAATGAAGACGAATGTCGGCGCGGAAAAATCCAGATATGAAACGGTGAAAGTGCAGCATAAGGAATAAAAGCCACAAAATATTCGCTCTCAAAAATTACTCTTTCACCCGACGCTAACTCATCTTCCAAAGTGCGGCAAAACAGACATTCTCCCGTGTCATCAAAATAGCGAACTGCTGCATCGATGCGGCTGCGAAATAGGCTGGGTACAACGGGGGTAGCTGCTATCTGCGAGTGAGGGTGTTCGAGAGAAGTCCCGGCACTTTCCCCGTGATTTTTGAAGATAATAATTGTTTCAATGTGGGGATATTTTCTAATTTCTACATAACGCTGGCGGTATACTAAAAGTATGTCCGTTACTTCTGCAATGGTGAACAAAGCAGTAGTCAAATCGTGTCGCGGGTGTTCGACAATTACCTCATGAACGCCGATTCCTGCCATCGTGCGGTGAATTCCCGATGATATTCTCATCCATTCTGCTGTCGGGGAAAGGGCGGGATATTTGTTACCAATTGCCCTGACTTTCCAGCCCGTGCGATCATCTCCCAAACGGAAAGTTTCTAAGGTTCCATCTTCCTCATTTCCCACGCAAAACGGGCAATCGGCACGGTGTTGTGGCACTGCTACCATCAACTTTTTCTTGTTGGCGAATTGATCCGGTCTTTTTGCCCGTTCCGTGGCGATGATTACCCAATCTCTGGTAATTAGATTTTGTCTAAGTTCAGACATTTTCTTACCTTTGGTTTCAGGGTTTAACTGTTTTTGATTTTAGATAAATATTTGCGTTATGTCAGTGCGCGATTGCGGATATTTAATAAATCTTGATATTTGCTTCGGAAGGTATTACATAGATTGCGGTCAAGAAAGTTAACAATAGCAATTGTTAATTACCGAGAATTATGATAAAATAGAGCCATCGCAACAGCTAGGAACTAATCTATGGTTCTCCAAATTAATCCCACAAAACAAGAACCAGTTGTTACCTGGGAAAAACTGCCATCAGACTTTATATTACCGGACGATCCCGTGGAAAACATTCAACAGCCACCGCTGGCGGCCGCACTGACGGATGCTCTCGGTACGTGCGATCGCATTCAACCGGAAATGTTGATTGCCTCGAATTTTGCGATCGCTACTACGGTCAATCAAAAAACGGTAGTGAAAGCGCCAGACTGGATGTACGTGCCGCGAGTATTACCCCTAGCCGAAGGGGTGATTCGCCGCAGTTATACGCCGTCTTTGGAGGGCGATCGAGTTGCCATAGCGATGGAATTCCTCTCCGACACTGACGCTGAGGAATATTCGGTGCGCGCCAAGTATCCTTACGGAAAACTGTATTGCTACGAGCAAATTTGGCGGATTCCTACCTACGTTATTTTTGACCCTTACGAACCCGATTTGGAAGTGCGCTGTCTGCAAGAAAATCAATATGTTTTGCAGTCGCCGACAGCAGAAGGACGTTACTGGATACCTGAAATTAATTTGTTTTTGGGCATTTGGTACGGGACGCGCTTGGGTGCAACTATGCACTGGTTGCGGTGGTGGGATTCAGCGGGAAATTTGCTGCTTTGGAGTTCGGAACAATCGGAATTGGAACGACAAAGGGCCGAACAAGAAAGGCAAAGGGCTGAAAGTGCGATCGCCCAATTAGAATCCGAACGCCAGCGCAGCGCAGCACTCGCGGCTCAACTTAGGGAATTGGGAATCGATCCCAATGCTTGAAATGCTATTTCTGCGGGGATAGTTGCGCTTGATGCCCTTTTCTCGATTCATCAAAATTGCGGGAAGGGCGATCGTAATGTCTTTGATAGTCTGGGGAGGTAATGTAAAAATAGATGGATGATGAATATTCCGATATCCGATCGCCAAATTCAAAAGAAATTCAAACACGCTGCCGATTTTGGTGTCTCAGGGAATTACAATTTGCAGACAGCAGCAGCATTTGCAGCGGCTATTCAAGCTCACTTGCAGAAACAGGGAGTGCAGGAGATTGCGGGTAGTTATCGCAGGAAGTAAAGCACTATTTTGACCCATTAACCAATTTGAATGTTATGGTAGATGCAGGTGACAATTTTATTAGTGGCTGGAAACTGAATTCTGCACAAGTTGTGGAATTAACCACCACTGGAGATATTGGAGGTGGATAAGTATGGATAAGTACATCAATTTATTAGAAGAGTTTGTTGACAATAAGATTACTGCTGATGAGTTTGAACGGCGGTTTATACAACTTTTTAAAGGTGATAATAATCTCCAACCAGGGACAGAATTTAAGATTTTAGACAAGTTATTTGCGGATGTTGATGCTTATTGCAGCGACCCGAATTTGATTGAAGATCCTCGATTTGATATTGATGGGGGTCAATTGCAAGTATCGGCACAGGAGACGCTGAATAAGTTGGTGAAGCTAATAGCGGTTTGATGTGAAAGTGGGATCGACCAATTAGAATCTGATGTACTTAGATAGAGTTAAAAATCAACTGATAGAACTAAAACTCGTGAAGCCAGATGAACTCGTAGGCTGTACCCGCGATGACGTAATTGCGATCGAGCAAAAGTTAGGAATTTCTCTGCCCCGCGCCTATCAAGAATTTCTGTTATCTATGGGGCGTAGTGCTGGTGAATTCTTACGCGGATCGGACTGTTTCTTTAATCATCTACCTCAACTGCAAGACTGGGCTGTCGAGTTATTACAGGAAAATAACTTTGCTGAATCATTACCAGAGGATGCCTTTATTTTCTTCATGCACCAGGGCTATCAATTCAGCTTTTTTCGAGTATCAGAAGGCGCCGATCCTCCGACTTACTCATACTGCGAAGGGACTAACCAAACTTCGTTTATTAAAAGCCATGATAGCTTTAGTGAGTTTTTGGAGACTGAGGTAGAAATTCACGCGAAATATTTGATTGCTGTTGCTAGCAAGTGAGGAAATCGCACTTTCCTAAACCCATTAAAATTGCGGGAAGGGCGATCGGGCTATCTCGATATATCAATAACTTAAAGCATTAGACATAAATCTATTTCTTACGCCCTAGAACCCGGAGTACCGATGAAAGCAATTAAAGTGATGGCATCAAGTTGATTCTGCTTGGTCTGACTATGGGCGTGCTGGCTTCATTTAATCCTAAATCACACTCATAGTGTGTAGATTTTGGAGTGCAGTCACCGATATCTTGCTTATGTGGCAGAAAATCCAGAGCTAAAAAAATTTGGAGAGCAAGTTCGCAGGCTAAGAACATCAAAAGGCTTTTCCCAAGAAAAGTTAGCAGAACTAGCCGGACTGCACCGCAACTACATTGGTGGTATTGAGCGGGGTGAGAGGAACATAGCCCTGTTAAACATTTTGCGGTTAGCAAAAGCTCTAGGAGTATCGCCCAGCGAACTATTGCAGGAAATAGAGTAAATGCAATCACCCTATACGGGGCTTCCTGTCCAAGATTGGCAAGAGAAGACACTAGAACTCATAGATCAACACCCACTAGATCCACAAGAAATTTATGACGTGGTTATTCAAGTTTGGAGTGAAATTTTTCAATCAAGCATAACCAGCAGAGGCTACAGAATAGGAATAAATTTATTCCCGACTCCCCAAATCATGGGCTTCTTTTTACATGAACTAATCCCATTAGAACTCGCCAGTAAATACCCCGGAATTTGGCGGCGCGATCGCAGTGCCATTGAAAAAGATATTGTTTACATCCCGAACAATGACTTCTCAATTGAAATTAAAACTTCTTCAAGTAGTCGTAACACTTATGGTAATCGTAGTTATGCCCAACAAAGTGCCACAGGAGCAAAACCGAAGAAAGACAAGTCCGGCTATTATCTTGTAGTTAATTTCCAGAAATTCGATCCAAAAATTCAAAGCGCACAAACTCTAAATATTAATTTAGTTAGATTTGGATGGATAGATCGAGAAGATTGGCAAGGGCAAACAGCAGCCACTGGTCAGCAAGCTAAATTAAGCCCTGATGTAGAGCGATATAAGTTGCTGCAATTGCCTATTTAGAAATATTTACCCTCTTTAAAATAAAGATAATTGAGCTTCACTAATCTGCTTTTCTCTTAGAAAATCATCAATTCGGTTTGCTGCTAAATCGCAGTATTCCTGACAAATCTCAAATCCGATAATAGTGCGCTGCAAATCTAAAGCAACAACCGCCGTAGTTCCTGAACCCAGAAAAGGGTCTAAAATGATTTCATTTGGGTTGGACGAAGCTTTGATTATTCGCTGTATGACAGCACTAGGAAATTGAGCGGGGTGAGATGTTCGCTCTTTTGAGGCTCTATTTTTACCAGAAGTTACCTTGGGGAATTCCCAAACATCAGTCGGATTTTTGCCTTGGGAGTTGACTTTAATTTTGCCATTCTTTTTTTGATTAGGATATTTTACATTTGGATCGCGCACATCATCTAGATTGAAGGTATAATCTTTATGGTTTTTAACATACCAAAGGAACTTTTCATTGCGCGGTGAAAAGAACTTACTACCAGCAACCCCAGCGCCATAGTGCCAGATAACTTCTTGGATCAGGTAAAAAGGAATTTTGTCCCAAAGTAGATAGGGAATGGGGATAGCTTTAGCTTGATTGGGAATTGATAGATACCCCAAGTTGAGCCAGAAAGCGCCGTTAGGAAGAATTAGGCGATAATTTTCACTGATCCAGCTTTCACACCAGTTCAAATATTTATCAAGTGGTAGTGTTTTTTCGTATTCTTTGCCAATGTTATAGGGGGGACTGGTGACAGTGAGATTGACGCATTCATCAGGGAGCTTTGACATTGCTTCTAAGCAGTCCATTTGATAAATGAGGCAGTTGGAGGCTTGGAAGTAGGGTTTACCTAAAAGATTTACTATGTCAGTTAAAAGCATGATTAAGTTGATGATGGTATAAATCTATATTGGCACGATTGTGCAATTTTTATTGATAAACTTAGGAGGTAATTAAAATATGTATATTTCCTCTACTCGTCTTCCTAACTTCCCAATTGTTACGCCAATTGCAACTGCACATTCTGCAACTTGCAAATAGCTTTCAACACTTGCGCCAACTCGATCGATCGCCCTTTGTCAATCAAATTCAACTCCGGTAAAATCTGATAAGTGCAAGGATTCCCCCGCGTCACCCGCACAAACCGATAACTTTCGCCATTCGTCGTCAATCCCCAAACAGACGATTGCTGCTGCAAACTCTTAAACGCATACGTCAGCAATTGCGGTAAACCGGTCAAAGGGGCGATCGCACTATTTTTCGCCTCAACCACCAAAATCCAGAACTGTGTCGCCCCAATCTCCGCATCCGGCCCATTCACAGCGAGAATATCCAACCGCCCTTTAATTAAAGTATCTTCATCTTCAACCTCGATCGGAATGCTATCCTCCATAGTCAGCACCACAGGAACATCGAAAAATCCAGTTAATCGCATTAGCGGCGAAAGTGCTAAAAACTTCACCAATTCTTCAGATACTTTACCTGCTGCTAAGTACCTACGAAAGTTCTGTCTAATTTTCAATAATTCCTGCTGTTCAGATTCGCTCAGCGGTTCCAGGGAAAAAAACTCTGTCACTGAATCTGCGTCTCCCTCTTCCAGTTTGAGAAGGTGGCGAACGTCATTTAGCGAGAGTTGGCTGGCTTCTAAATTTTGGGTCATAGCTTTTGTGCGATCGGCTTTTCCTGTAAAAGATATTGCAGATTTGGTATAATATCATATTATCACTTTTGATTAGCCTTTTACATCAGTCTATTTCTTACACTCTAGATTACCAGGAGTAACTATGAAAGCAATTAAAGTGATGGCAACGATCGACGACCGAGGACAATTGTGCATTGATGAACCACTACCGTTAGATCGCAATAGCCGAGTAGAAGTAATTGTGCTAATTCCAGAAGGAACAGAAATTAATGAGAATGAGCAATCTAATGAATCAATTTTAGCAGATTTCCGTCAAGCTTGGCATGAAGCTATGACCGGAAAAACGATTCCTGCTGCCCAAATATGGGAGGGAATTGATGATGTCTGAGCAACCATTGATTCAAGTTGAAGCTGCGCCAACATTTACAAGAAACTTACGAAACCTCGCCAAAAAATATCGCACTATTCGCAATGATATACAACCAGTCGTCGAACAACTTGAACGGGGAGAGTTACCAGGCGATCGAATATCTGGGATTGGTTACGATGTTTTTAAAGTGAGAGTCAGAAATAGCGATATTCAAAAAGGTAAAAGCGGCGGCTATCGTCTGATTTATTATGTCAAAACTGAAAATGGTATTATTTTGCTGACTGTTTATACAAAATCAGTACAAATTGATATTCCAGCAGATGAAATTATCGGCATCATTTTAGAATACCAACGACGTGCAGGTGAAGATGAAGAAGATGCCTAAAGTTTGGCTGAGAGCTTTTGTGCGATCGGCTTTTCCTGTAGAGTATATTATACAGGCATTCCCAGCAGATTTGGCATAAAGATAATATTAATTGTCCCTCAACTCCACCGTCAACTCTACCTTAAGTCTGCTATATTTTAGGTGTACCAATTGCCCAGTCTTTCATGGAGGTTAATTAGTATGGATATCACTGTCACATTGAATCAAATTACATCTCTCAGTGTTGAAGACCGAATTAGGATTGTACAAGCAATTTGGGATAGCATCGCAGCAGAGCAAGCTTACCCCAATCTTACAGAAGTACAAAAACAGGAACTCGATCGTCGGATTAGTGATAGCGAAGCTAATCCAGATGATGTAATGACCTGGGAAGAAATTAAAGCTTCGGTAAAAAGACGCTCATGAATTATGTGCTAGTGTTTCGGCCAGAAGTTCGTGAAGAACTCGATGAGGCTTATAGTTGGTACGAATGTTTGCATTCTGATATGATATTAGCATCTCTCACCCCAACCAGCTATGCAACTAGAAGACTACTTCAACTTCCTAAGACCTGACGATATTCGGCTCCAAGGTTCCCGCATTGGCATCGAAACCATCCTTTATGAATACCTGTTTCGCGCTCGAACTCCCGAAGAAATCGCCAACATTTATACATCCCTCACCCTCGAACAAGTTTATGCGACAATTTTGTATTACCTGCATAACAAAGAAGCAGTCGGTAAGTACATAACTGAATGGGTAGAATGGGGCGATAAAATGCGAGAAGAACAACGTCGCAATCCTTCTCCAGCCGCTGAAAAAATCCGCAAACTGAGAGCAGCAAGAGATGCAATGAGAAAAGCTGATGGCAATCCAGTATCTATTTGATGAAAATGTCGATCCTGCCTATGCTAACCAAATTCGCAGGCGCAATCCCGATTTGGTTGTTCTAGCAGTCGGAGAACTAACAGCACCTTCCAAAGGAACTCTCGATCCAGAAATTCTTATTTGGTGTTAAATCCACAACTTCATTCTTGTTACCAATAACCGTCGCTCAATGCCAGTTCATTTAACAGAACACATAGAGGAAAATCGCCATATTCCAGGAATATTTATGCTTAATTCCAAGATGAGTATTGGTCAAAATATTGATGAACTGATTTTGATTTATCAAGGCTCGTTTGATCATGAGTACCAAGATAAAATTGAGCATTTACCACTGTAATAGTTTCTAACACATCCCCAACACTTACAAAATATTCCCAAGTCTTAAGGAAAATAAACATACTTTTGATCCAACTTATGCACACAATAGTTAAAAAGAGTAACTGAACTAAAAACTAACAGCGATGTCACAAGATACCATCGAATCAATACTCCAAGAAAAACGCCTATTCCCGCCCACCGCTGAATTCTCCGAAAAAGCTCACGTCAAAAGCTTAGAAGAATACCGCGCCCTCTACGAAAAAGCGAAAGCAGACCCCCAAGCATTCTGGGCCGAACTCGCTACCCAAGAATTAGACTGGTTCCAAAACTGGGATACCGTACTCGACTGGCAGCCACCCTTTGCTAAATGGTTTGTCAATGGCAAAATTAACATTTCTTACAACTGTCTCGATCGCCATTTAACCACCTGGCGCAAAAACAAAGCCGCCCTCATCTGGGAAGGCGAACCCGGAGATTCCCGCACCCTCACCTACGCGCAACTCCACCGCGAAGTCTGCCAAATGGCGAATGTCATCAAAGAATTGGGAGTCCAAAAGGGCGATCGCGTCGGCATTTATATGCCCATGATTCCCGAAGCTGCGATCGCCATGTTAGCCTGTGCGAGAATCGGTGCAGTACACAGCGTAGTTTTTGGCGGATTTAGCGCCGAAGCATTGCGCGATCGACTCAACGACGGCCAAGCAAAACTCGTGATCACCGCCGATGGTGGCTTCCGCAAAGATACCGCCGTCGGCCTCAAAGCACAAGTAGACAAAGCATTAGCAAATAACGTCGTACCCAGCGTTACCAACGTACTCGTAGTTCAGCGCACCAAACAGCAAATTCACATGGAATCCGGGCGCGATCATTGGTGGCACGATTTGCAAAAAGGTGCATCGGCAAATTGTCCAGCCGAACCGATGGATAGCGAAGATTTGCTATTCATTCTTTACACTTCTGGAAGTACCGGAAAACCGAAAGGTGTCGTCCATACAACGGGCGGCTACAACCTTTATACCCACATGACAACCAAGTGGATCTTCGACCTCCAAGATACCGATGTTTACTGGTGTACTGCTGATGTCGGCTGGATTACGGGACACAGTTATATTGTCTACGGGCCGCTATCCAACGGTGCAACAACTTTGATGTATGAAGGCGCTCCCCGCGCTTCTAATCCCGGCTGTTTTTGGGATGTAATCGAAAAATACGGTGTCACCGTTTTCTACACTGCACCCACTGCGATCAGAACCTTCATGAAAATGGGCGAAGAATTGCCCAACGCGCGCAATTTGTCATCTTTGCGATTGTTAGGAACCGTCGGCGAACCGATCAATCCCGAAGCTTGGATGTGGTATCAGCGCGTAATTGGCAACTCGAATTGTCCGATTGTTGATACTTGGTGGCAAACAGAAACTGGGGGAATTATGATTACCGCTTTGCCAGGTGCAATTCCCACAAAACCCGGTTCTGCCACCCTTCCATTCCCCGGAATTGTTGCCGATATCGTTGACCAAGAAGGGGAACCAGTAACTAATGAAAGCGGTGGTTATTTAGTGATAAAACATCCTTGGCCGGGAATGATGCGTACACTTTACAATGATCCAGAGCGTTTCCGCCGCACTTATTGGGAGTATTTGCATCCGAAAGATGGGGAATTTGTGTACTTTGCTGGAGACGGCGCGCACAAGGATAAAGATGGTTATTTCTGGGTAATGGGCCGCGTTGATGATGTGATTAATGTCGCCGGACACCGACTCGGTACGATGGAAGTTGAATCGGCTTTGGTATCGCATCCAGCGGTGGCGGAAGCTGCGGTTGTTGGCAAACCGGACGAGATTAAAGGTGAGGAAATTGTCGCTTTTGTGACGCTGGACAACTCCCAGCAGCCTAGCGACGCATTGGCTAAGGAGTTGAAGCAGCACGTTGTTAAGGAGATTGGGGCGATCGCCCGTCCCGGCGAAATTCGATTTACCGATGCTTTGCCGAAAACTCGCAGCGGTAAAATTATGCGCCGGTTGCTGCGTTCTTTAGCCGCCGGAGAAGAGGTTTCTGGGGATACTTCGACCTTGGAAGATCGGACGGTTTTGGATAAGTTGCGTGGCGGTTCGTAGAGAGATTTTTTAACCGCAGATGAACGCAAATTAACGCGGATATTTTTTTCAATAATCTGCGTTCATCTGGGTTCATCTGTGATTGTATATAATTGTTGCTCCCCTTATTTGCCGCGCCACAGATGAACCGCATCCGGGTTAATTTGCGACCTCACCTGTAACCACTCCTCTAGTAAGTAGTCATCATCGACTGCTTGAGAATGCTGTTCGTCTTTGAGAATTGCCAACACATGAACTCCAGAGGGATAGTTGACATGACGAATTTCTGGGTTATATCCCAAGTCCTGAATTTTAGCCAAAACATTATCAACTGAACCGGCAACAGTCAGATCGACGGCCAGAATAATTTGACCGAGTTTAGCACCCGGTTTTACACATTCGAGAACAGCCATTACTCTTTCTCCTTGTAGTTGCAACGGTACATTTGAGGGCGATTTTCGACTTTTCGGGGTAGAGTCACAGATTCTAATTCAACCTGGTAGCGATCGGCTCGCTTTTGGCACTCCTGTTTCGCTTCTCTGGGGTTATCAGCAAGGATCGGCTCGTCCCAGCCTTCAGCCTCTTTTTCGGGATCTTGAATCATAATTAAATTACTCCTTTGTTGGACGTTCAACATTGGGAAGTCGTCTAGGCATGACGCTGGTATCGTCATGCTTAGGCGCATCTCTATGCTATGATTGTACTGCATTTTTAAGTATAATTGCAGTATGAGTCAAAATGTTAAAGTTCTAACCATTCGACTGCCTGAAATCGAAATGCTTCGGCTGGAAGCTTATTGCGCGAACAGCGGTAGAACAAAAACCGATGTGATTCGCGAACAGATTAGGAGTTTAAAAGTTGAAGATAAGTCCCTTCACCCAGATTGATCGCCTTGGTTGATTCACGGGAGAAATTCGATTTACCGATGCTTTGCCGAAAACTCGCAGCGGTAAATTTATGCGGCGTTTGCTGCGTTCTTTAACTGCGGGACAAGAGGTTTCTGGGGATACTTCGAGCTTGGAAGATCGGACGGTTTTGGATAAATTGCGCGGCTGTCCCTAGGGGGATTTTTTAACCGCAGATGGACGCAAATTAACGCAGATTATTAAGATGATCTGCGTTCATCTGCGGTTGTATATAATTTTCGATCGATGACCAGCATAATTCGACCGACTTTTACACCAGGTTTCACATACTCTAGAACAGCCATTACTCTTTCTCCTGATAGTTGTAACGGTACATTTATTGCATTCAGCAGCAAACTCATGTACAATATAGCCCATATGTGAACCAAATTCTAAGTCCAACAGGGTGCAAAATATGGCAACCAGAATTCCGAACCTGCAAGTAACTCATGTAGTTGATGGCGACACCATAAAAGTTTCTCTCAACGGCAAAACCGAGTCCTTGCGGCTGATTTGCGTCGATACAGAAGAAAGTTACTCCAGCACTTCAAAACCTGTAACTGCGGCGGGGAAAGCAGCTTCGGAAATGGCTAAACAATACTTCGCGACAGCAGATGGTCAACTTGCTAAAATTGACTTAGAATTTGATACCGACGATTCGGTTGAAGTTGCACTAGAAAAACATCGCGACAACTACGGGCGTCTCCTCTGTTATGTACATAAAGATGGAGAAAATTACAATCTTAAATTGATTGAAGAAGGCTGGAGTCCCTACTTTGTGAAATACGGGCGATCGAGATTGTATCACCGACCAATGACTGAGGCAGAAGCGGCGGCAAAAGCTTACAATCTGATGATTTGGAATCCGATTACTAATGCCAAAATTCCCTCTCGCAATTATGCTAATTTGCTGCCTTGGTGGTCGATGCGAGGCTCGATTGTTGAAGATTTTCGATTTTCGGAAGCAACAGCCGGAGCGCTTTCTGTGAGGTTGCACTACCCGAAAGTTTTAGCAGCTTCGGATACTGCTAAATCTATTACTATTTTCTGCGATTTGCAGGCTGGGATTAATAAATGGATCGGCGGCAACGCCCTGATTTATGCGGGTTCAGTTTATCATAAATTAGATTTGTGGATACCGGATGCTGAAACTGATGCAATGGCTCCTTTGAAGCGGTTGATTGAAAAACGTTATGCAGGTCAAGGACGCGGTTACGTGTATATCAGCGGTCAGGTTGAACAGTACAAAAACAAGCCTCAAATAGTTTTGAAGAATATCAAACAGTTTTCTGACTTCCCCCCAGAAAGTTGAATTACAAATGAATTTAATTAAACAAATAGAGAACACTTCTCGAAAAGCATCGCTCTCTATTGAACCCTGATATTATTTTTTGCCGAGATGTTCCCATACTTATTGTCGCATTGAAGGAGTATCAAAGAATCGACATCCTAAGGGATTGCTGCGTACAGCTCGATTTTCTGGAGCCGCCACCGCGGAACTAGGTTTAGCAGGTACCAGATTAGTCTCGGAAACCGCAAAAGATTTAGAAGTGTTAAGAGCTTTTGGACTGCCAGCAGAAGTGTCAGCACGATTCTGTGGCTGGGTGGTGGTTACATTGTTCTCTCCCGCTACATTTGTATTTGATTCAACCGCCGTTTGTGCTTGACAAGGACAGGCTGTCACAGCCGAAATTGCTGCCAAGCCCAGAGCGAAAAAATAGCCAGTTGAGTTAATCATGTTTTTCTAAACCCTAACTTCAGGAACTGTCGAAGATATGTTAAAATGCTAATTGAATAAAAAAGTGATTCCCAGAGTATTTTTGCGGATCTTTTTTGAGCAGTAACTCCGTAGTTTCATGTAGAAAAGAAAGATACCGTAAGAAAATTAGCCCCAGGAATGTAAAATTTAAGTAAAGATGATGGGCTGGTATTTAAAGAAAAGATTAAGACACCTCCTTCGGGTTTTCATCCGCATCAAACCAAATCAAAAAGAGAAGGAAGTTCTCAAGACACCCACCGTAATCGGATCGCTATTGCGAGTGTGATCTGGTTCAAAAATCACCATCAATCCCGGAGTGACGCTGATATTATCGCTCACCTGCCAGCGGTAGAACACTTCTACATGAGTAGTCGTTCCCGGTTGACCGCCTTTGCGCCCTAAACCCGTATCTAAAAAATCTGGAATGTTGTTTCCTGTCGGCAAATTGCTGCTGACAATTTTAGGAGGTTGCCCGATATAAATTCCCCCCAAATTTCCGGTACCAAACAAATCTGGAAAATTCACAAACACCATATAATTTGTAGTTGCCACGCTGCCCGATTTACCGGGAATCCGAGAATTAGTATAACCTGCCCAACCTCCCAGGGAAACGCGCGACGAAACCCGCCAATTTACACTCGCTCCCACAGCATTAGTTTGCAGGGATGCTGACTTGCTGGTGCTGGGATTGACAGCGGTTAATTGGCTGTCTCCAGCCAAACTAATCAAGTTGCCGTCAGGCGAATAGTCGTTGACATAATAAACAGTAAAATCCACTGGATCTGCGGGAGTAAGAGTTAGTTGTAATCCCAATGTATTGTGTCCGGTAGGCCCGTTAGAACTGACAAAGAATCCGGGGACAGTAGTAGAATAAACAGCTTGCAAACTCGCTCTTTTTGCAAATTGCCAGTCAATGCCCGCGCCGCCTTGACCGAGACCGATGTTCAAAATTGGGTTTCTTTGAGCGAAGGTTGAAATCGGGCCGGAAGCTGCACTTTCTGATCGATTCGGCCCTCGGAAAGCGGTAATCATGTTAACTCCCGCCGTCCCTGCAAACACTGCCAATTTATCGCCGACCAGAAAGCGGTAGTTGAGGTCGCTGAGGATGAAGCCAGAAGTTTCGCCGAAACTGTAAGCAAGGTTTACGTCTTCGGTTAATTGGGGTGAAGTGCCGCCGTTCTGGTTTAAAAGACCGATGAATAAGTTGCTGCGGGGGCTGAATTGAGCGGTGAAGTACAACTGATTTAAATTAATTGTGTTGACATTTGTACCGGGGTCTTTGGTGTCTCTTTTGCCATCTCTGGGAGCGCGATCTGCACGGTTGGGACTGCGGCCTTGTATCCCCACAATTGTCAATCCTGACAGCTTGACTGTGGGCGAAAATTGATTGGCTTGTAGTTCTGTTGTTCGCGCTTCTAACAAGTCGGTGCGCCCCCGCAGTACGGCGATATCGGCAGCAAATTCTTCTTGCAATCTTTGGATTGTTACCAAATCTGCTTGCTTGACTCGGTTTTCATTTCCTGTGCCGATTAATTCGCGAATTTTATCTAAACAAGCATTGAGTCCTGCGGCAAATTCATACCTTGTTAAAGCGCGGTTTCCGCGAAAAGTCCCGTCGGGATATCCAGCTATGCAGCCGTATCTTTCTACTAAGGATTGCAGTGCTTGAAATGCCCATTCTGTGGGTTTTACGTCACTGAGTTGAGAGACAGATGTGACTTGTTCTGCGGTTTCTTCAGTAACAGTTTCATTCGGGTTTTCCAGAGGGGCGGGAGATTCCGATAAACTCGCATCGGCTGGGAGATTCTGATTAATTGATGGAGGATTTTCGACTGCTATCTTCTCGGGTGAATTAACCAAATTTTCCGTAGGGGCGGGTTCACCAATATTTGCGGTAGTAGCGGGAGATTGGGGTAAACTGGGTTGGGATGGTTGGATGTTGCGATCGACAAATTCCTGATTTTGCGGTAAGATTGTCTCTGGTGAATCAACCGCAATTTCCGTAAGGGCAGGTTCACCCTGGTTTTCAATCGCAGCGGGAGATGCAGATACACTTGTTTCTGCTAGTGCTGGAAGGCAAAATAATCCCTGCAATCCCCATCCTAGGATTAAGCCTGTCAGAATTTGTCGATTTGGGCGATCGCATTCTTGGTTGGGATTTTTCATTTTCAGTTTTTATCTTTGATTCTTGTTGATTGAAAAAATGTAAAAATGGGACGACCTGATTAAAATTTAGGCTATGAAATTAAGATATTAGTAGTGAACCGCCCCGAAGCAACCTGAAAATTACTGCGGAATTGTAGTTAATGTAGCCAACATTAAACACTTGCTGCTAATTGTTGCCAAAAATCCCGCGCCATCTCGGTCATTTTTGGGCTGTTTAGCAGTCCTAATTCGATCGCGCCGCCATGAATCTGATTGATTTGATGGGGAGTTGCGAGATCGGCATGGAGATCCTGGTAAATGCAACAACTGATACCAGTTTAAAAAAGAATAGAACTATAGTCAAGCTCCAAACCAAATAAAATTACTTATTTCCAATTCTTGAAGCTAAAATCTGAAATCTCAAATAGAATGACTTTTTGCTGCAAGTGAATTGCCAGTTTGTCGATCGCTTTTTGATAGTTTCGTAGCGATAGATACTCGTCAGCCCTACAGCAGCGAGGATTTGCACCACAAACAGAATAATCAAGACAGTTATCCGGGAAACGCGACTGAATTTTCGGGCGCACTTTTTTTAAAGTTCAGTAGCATTACGGTTGACAATCCAAAAATATTCTGTTTTTTTATTAAGCTAGATAAATTCATACTATAATACTATCATCGCAAATCTGTAGCTGCCAATAGCTGCGGCATCCATCCAAACTCCAGAGATTTAAAAGCTATGTGCCAATTACTGGGAATGAACTGCAATGTTCCAACAGATATTTGCTTTTCTTTTGAAGGTTTTTCTGCAAGGGGCGGCAAAACAGACGTTCATCAAGACGGTTGGGGAATTGCTTTTTTTGAAGGTTTGGGATGCCGCCTGTTTATAGACTCGAAACCTGCGGTTGCTTCTCCGGTTGCGGAAGTTGTGCGTCGCTATCCCATTCACTCAACTAACGTGATTGCTCACATCCGCAAAGCTACCCAAGGCGAAATTGCTCTGGAAAACTGCCACCCTTTTATTCGGGAACTTTGGGGGCGCTATTGGGTGTTTGCTCACAATGGAAATCTGGATAATTTTAATCCTGAAAGTGCCGGATTTTACAAGCCTGTAGGCAAAACTGACAGCGAAAAAGCTTTTTGTTTGATATTAGAACAACTTCGAGAAAGTTTCCCTCAAAATAAACCTGCTTTGACGGAAATTTACGCGGTACTGAACGAAATTACTAAAACTTTGGCAGAACACGGTATTTTTAACTATTTACTTTCTGATGGGGAACACTTATTTGTACACTGTTCTACTAATCTGCATTATATTGTGCGACAAGCACCTTTTGCCAGGGCGCACTCGATCGATGAAGATGTGACTGTCGATTTCCGGGAACTGACAAAGGAGGGCGATCGTGTGGCTGTAATTGCTACTTTGCCGCTGACGGATGATGAAGTTTGGACGCAAATAAAACCGGGAGAATTGCTGGTATTTCAGGATGGTTTGCCTGTGATTTAAAGGCAGGATTTAGAATAAAAATTAAGTGCTGACGATCGCACTTACCGACACAGCCACATCGGGAAATGCAAGCGGGTTAACGGTTCCGGCGGTTAGCGTCAGCTTGGAAGTGTAATCTCCATCAAGAGGATCTCGAAATACTATGAGGTGTCTTCTTTTGAGGTTAACCACCCAGTATTCGGGGATTCCGACTTCTGCGTAGATTTTCGTTTTCGTCTCTAAGTCTTTAACGAGAGTGGAATCTGAGTATTCAATCAGCCAAAAAATGTTTTCGGGATAGGGGTGATGTTCGAGATATGTGCGACCCAATCGCTGTACGATCGCAATATCGGGTTCTGGTTCCGAGTCGTTAGGAAGCGTAATCGGTTTGGCTGAACGGATGGTAGCGCGATCGCCCAACAGCCGGATCAGATATTCTCCGGCTTCGCTGCTAAAATAGGCGTGGGGTTCCCCTTCTGGCGATATTTCAACAAGAGCTCCCTTCAGCAGTTCGACGCGCCGATTTTCCAAGATGCGCGAGGAGATCATTTGGTGGTATTCGTCGATCGACCATTTAGCTGCAATTACGCTCATAGCGATGGTTTTTGATGGCTTGTCTAATTTTACATTGTAGGCGATCGCACATTTGAAAATAAACCTTTGCTTCCTCTATCATCATTCCTGTGACGATTGTATCGTGTTTTGATGCTATGTTCTGCGCGAGTTCTAAAATCGCGGGATGATCGCGATCGATAATTTCAGTCGCTGCTAAATACGTTTTCATCTTGGGAATCATTTTTCAGCCTGAGAACTGCTACAATCCTCTCATAAACCTCATGATTATCCCAATCGAAGCAGCAGAAAGTTATGTTTTGAGGAGCGCCGTTTTTTTGCATTTGTTCGTAGCAGATTTTGACTGCAATCTCACCTGCTAAATCCTTGGGATATTTGTAAATGCCGGTGCTAATGCAAGGAAATGCGATACTCTCGAACTTTTGCTCGATCGCGATTTCCATGCACTTGCGGTAACATTGGGCCAAGAGTTCGGGTTCTCCGCAGTCGCCTCCCTGCCATACGGGGCCTACGGTGTGGATGATGAAGCGTGCGGGTAAGCGATATCCTTTTGTGAGTTTAGCATCCCCGGTTTTGCATCCTCGGAGCGATCGACATTCGTCAACAAGTTCCGGGCCTGCTGCTTTGTGGATTGCGCCATCTACTCCGCCACCTCCAAGCAAACTGGTATTTGCAGCATTGACGATCGCATCTACTTTGAGTTGTGTGATGTTGCCTAAAATAACTTGCATAAAATTAATTTAGCTTTAAAAGTCTATACCTATAATGATAGTTTCTCGACCGCCTAATTAACTCGATACATTTCACTCAGAGAAGAAACTTTCTAAATCTCGATAGCCGCTAACAACCCGCATAACTTCAATTCCTGTCTCGATCGGATTGTAGAAAATTAGGTAATCATCGATCGGCAAACTCCGTACATTTTCCATTAACTCATCCCGATTGCGTCCCATACTCGGAAACTTTGAGAGCGTTTGACACTTATCATTAATTCTGTCCAGAAAGCTTTCTGCTGCATCAAAACCGCTGCGATCGGCAATATAGTCCATAATGCTTTCTAGATCCCGACTTGCCGGAACTGTAAATCTACAAATCCGATTCATTTCTCTGCCTGCGTGCGACGTTGTTGTAGCTTTAAGCGCAAACTCCGAAACATATCTTCAGCATCAATTACTTCACCTCGTGCGGCAGCATCCATTCCCAGACGAATTTCTTGCTGGAGTTCTTTGAAGCGTCCTTTATAAATATCTTCCAATTTATCGGACTGCAAGAATTTGATGAACGCTAATACTTCTTGTTGCTGGTCTGGCGATAAGACTTTCACATTTTCTAAAATGGCTTGTTCGACGGTCATAATTATCCTTTTTTTGGGATTACTATTTCACAATCTAGTGATAACATTATATCGCACGAACTGCTTCCTGTACTTACGCAGCTAAACTATTCACAAGTCTCACTGTAGGTCTGTCTGCACCCGTGGGCGATCGCAAAAAACTTCCAGGCACGGTGACAACTGCTACAGTGTTTCCCAGCATATCAAAGAACTCCACGCTGTAACCTGTTTCTAGCGCTTCAACGTCATGTTGTTCTACCACTGTACCGATGTCACCGGCATAGAGTCCTTCGTCAGGGCGATCGTCTAGTAAGATAACATCTGAATAAAGTTCGTACTTCATAACGTTCTTTGGTAAATTTGTTAATCAGGAATCAAGGTAATCAAACGGGGAAAATCTGTACCTGTATCTATTTGCCAAACAGTTCTGACAAGAAGTTGTCTGCCCATAGGTGTAGAAAGCTCGGCACTGATTTCAGATCGGATTCCGTAGGCTGTTTCTTTAATGAAATCAACATCTACAGGTAGGTGACAGCTACGAATATCTGTTTCTAATTGTTGCCAGTTTTCTTGAGAATATCCGCACTTAATTAGTAGTTTTGCTAACGAGTGCTATTGATTTACCAGTCCTCGCAATTCTTGAATGTCGATGTGGATTCCTTGACGCTTCAAATATTGGCTCAAGTTGATCTGAATGAATAAATCTTTAAGTTCTTCAGCAATTTCTAGAGGGGGATTGCCAGATAACGCGGTTGCAATTAGACGTTCTGCCATTCGTAATTCGCCACATTCAATCGCTAAAGATGCTGCGCTGCGGTGAAGCACAGAACGAGTGGGTTCAGCATCAAGGGTGCTAGCGATTAAGGCTGCGGCCTGAGTTTCTTGCTCTAAGGCTTGGCGCGTGAATTGTGCAGCCAAGTCCAACGCACCTCTTAAGCGGGCGACTGCCGCTGCTTCGGCTAAATCCATTGCTTGTTGGTGGAGCGATTGAATCTGGCTCATTTAAAGTACGGTTCCTTCAGGATTTTGCTTGGCACCAATAATAGAAATCGGTCGGCTGAACTTTACTACAATGATATACGCTGGCAAGCCTTGTACGTCTGAGATGCGGGTTTGTTCCGTTTTCAGCTTTACTCTAGCATTGATTTGACTTCGATTGCCTTTGCGAATTCCAGAAACCTCTAGGCGCGCCATTCGCTCAAATGGCAACGTGGTAGCTGAATTTTGACTTCCTAACCAATAGTCAAATCCAGTTCCTTTGCGAGAGCGTTCAATGACTGTGAGATTTGTTAATTGTAGAATTAACAGAAATGCGATTCCATAAGCAGCCTGCTCAGTCGTGTATTCTTCGTCATTCCAACATCTTCGGGTTTGCTCGGTGACTGGCTGCCAATCTAATTTGAACGCAGTAGAAAATTCTCCCTCAACTTCAAGTGTTACTCCTGGTTGGTGAGCTTCATCGGTTAGGCAAATCGCACCTGCTTCTGCGATCGCGGCTCCAAAAGCAGGTGTAATCGCAGGGAGTCCCTGGCTAAGGTTTTGTAAGTTTAAGAGTTGAATCTGGCTCAAAGCGGCGTTGCTCTATGGAAACTAGAAACTCAATTCTACTCTCAGTTACTACGATTTGAGTCGATCGCTATTGGGAATTTTCATAAATAGCTAGTTCGATCGATTATCATCGATGCCGTCCCACAGTTGAGACAAAGGGAGAGTTTGTCCGCTAATTGCTTCATGAAAGCCTTGCTGAAGCCCTTCGATGACAGTTTCGATGGGGTCATCATCTAGCTCGATGTCAGTGTCTTCTGGTAATAAGACAATAATCCGAACGTGGCTGTAGTTGGCAAGGTCAAGGGGGCGATCGAGCAAAAGTCGCCCTCGATTGTCAATTTTTCCGGTGGTTTCAATTGCTTTCATAGTCTCTCTGCGTCATACTTGATTTGCAACTGGAATTTTTAACTTGACAAGGGATTTTTGTAGAACGCTGGGTTTAACGCTCAACCAGACTTGTTGGCGATCGTCTTCAGTGTAGCCAATGACAACTGCACCGACAGGCGAACCCACATCAGGATACATTTCTGGTGTCATCGAGCCTGTATCGAGAAAGTCTGAAATTTGAATAAGCCCTTTTACCTCTGCATCGCCAAGATTGACAAACACTCCAAAAGGTGCATGAAATTCAACTTTGCCGTAGATTAGTTTTCCAAGTTGATACTTGGATTTGATCTGGTTCCAAAATTCTTGATTCATAGTGAACTACTGCTGTTTTAGGATTCTAGGAAACTGATTTAAGATGGGGAAAAGATTGTGGGGAACTACTAATTCAAGACTGGGCCGCCGTGATATAATTTTTCAAGTGGCTTAAATGACGATCGCCCTTTGAGTTGTTATGCTGCCGCCCTAGTCTCCGCTAATCTCTACCAACTTCTCCCCTGTCCGTAGGAGTTCCAGTGCGTTTGGCAAAGTCGAAATCAAGATTTCACGTAGCCGAACATTTGACGTATTTCCGCACGTTAACCAAATAATCTGTGGTGGTGCTTCAAGACGATCGACTAAATCCACAAAATCGCTATCCTTAGTCATAAATATCACTGCTTGAGATTTCGCTGCCTCAAAGATTTCGGGATCTTCAGCATCTCTCAAACTCAGATCGCGTAAAGCTACTGCTGTAATTCCAAATGTGCTGGTAATCCAAGTTGCGATCGCAGGCGATAAATGTGCGTCAATCCAGATAGTAGTCATGCAACCAACACAGGATGATTCAGTTTACGTGCAGCATATACAAGTGCAGCCCTCAAATCGTCCATTTCTAAGTCTGGTAGTTCCTCCACAATTTGTTCAGCACTCAGCCCTGCTGCAAATAGATCCAAGACATCAGACACTCGAATTCTCATGCCGCGAATACATGGGCGGCCGCCGCACTGTTTGGGATTTAATGTGATTCGTTCAAGTAATTGTGACATTGGTAATTTGTAGTTAATAGTTGACAATTAGTAAGTTTCGGCGTGCATCGCCATAGAGATAACATCTGAATAAAGTTCGTACTTCATAATATCTTCTGTTAATTTTCCCATAAATGTGCTACGAAGCAACTGCAAAATCTGTGTATTGCCGCATTTCAGGCTCGTGAAATGCCAGCACAATATCTTCTTTGGGAACCCCTGCTTCTACTAAATCCGTTGCGATCCCATATTCTGTCCAGTCTTCCTCGATCCAAAATTTGCGATCGCGCAGGCGAACGTAGACTGTCATCCCCGTCAGGCGATCGCCCTTTGGCCAGCCCAGGTTCATCCAGATATAATGACCGTTTTGCTCGTCTTCTTGGATGTGGACGAGGGTTTTGTGTGCGGGGGCTCAGAAACCGGGTTTCTTCCTAAATCTTCGTTAGGATGCTTAAATTATCGCAGAAACCCGGTTTCTTGGATGTGGACGAGGGTTTTGTGTGCGGGGGCTCAGAAACCGGGTTTCTTCCTAAATCTCGGTGGGGATGCTTAAATGATCGTAGAAACCCGGTTTCTTGGATTGTGCACGAGGGTTTTGTGCGGGCCTCCAGAAACCGGGTTTCTTCCTAAATCTTGGTGGGGATGCTTAAATGATCGTAGAAACCCGGTTTCTTGGATGTGCACAAGGGTTTTGTGTGCGGGGTTCCAGAAACCGGGTTTCTTCCTAAATCTTGGTGGGGATTCGGAGATTGTCGCAGAAACCCGGTTTCTTGGATGTGCGCGGGGGTTTTGTGTGCGGGGGTTCAGAAACCGGGTTTCTTCCTAAATTTTGGCATCCTCACCGAAATTATCGTAGAAACCCGGTTTCTTGGATGTGCGCGGGGGTTTTGTGTGCGGGGGTTCAGAAACCGGGTTTCTTCCTAAATCTTGGTGGGGATGCTTAAATTATGGCAGGAACCCGGTTTCTTGGATGCACGGGGGCTCCAGAAACCGGGTTTCTTCCTAAATCTCGGTGACGATGCTTAAATTATCGTAGAAACCCGGTTTCTTGGATGTGCACGAGGGTTTATTTAAGCAAGTTAAACAAACTTAAAGTCGCTACGGGAAGGTGTGATGTTGAAGCTCAGATCCGTCACGTTCTTGACTACTGCTAGGGTGTCGCCACCGGAGGTTTGCACCAGAGTGTCATTGCCATTAGGAGTCAGGCGATACTGATTACGATTGCCGCTCAACTGGATGTAGTCATCGCGGAAGTTGTAATCCACAATAGTCGCCTGACCGGTTCCTAGGTAGAACATTCCCTGGCGTGAGTTGCCCAACACAAAGGTATCGGCCCCCGCTCCACCTTCTAATGTGTCTAAATCGGGGCTATTGGGTCTGCTGGAATAGCCATCGAGGTAGTCGTTACCCGCACCACCATTTAGGTAATCGTTACCGCCTTCGCCATAGAGGGTGTCGTTGCCGGCGTTACCAATCAAGGTATCGTTGGTGTTCTGCCCGGTGAGGGTGTCATTCCCTGACCCGCCCGTGAAAACTCGGCCTCCTGACGACGGAGGAGTGCTACCACCTCCATTATTCAACTGCGAAAAAGCTTGGAGAGGACTCATTGTTTGCTGCTTCAAGAGAGCGATACTAGCAGGATTCCCGCTGTTTTGGAAGAAGCCGGTTCTTGGGGCATTGAAATCGGTGTGAACTTCCAGGTGAAGGTGTGAGCTGATGCCTTGATTGAAAACTTTGCCAACCTCTTGATCTGCCTGAATGGTTTGCCCATTAGCTAATCCGCGTGAGTTACTTATATGACCATAAATCCAACGCTTCCCGTCGTTACCACGAACAGCAATGAAGAAACCACCAGCTCCTTGGTTGGAGACGTTTTCAATCGTACCTGAAACAACGGCTTTAATGGAAGTTCCCGAACCTGCTGAGAAATCTATTCCTGCATGGGGGCCTTTGTATGCAGAAGACTGTTCATAGATATAGCCTCCTGAAAGTCCTAAGAAACTATTTATAGGAACCCCCAGCTTTTGGCTGAGGTTACGGGCAACATCCTTCAATGCAGGTGACGCATCCTGATTTCGCGACCAGTTAGGTGTTGCAGGGTTGTTGTCAAAATAATCTCTACTGCCGCTTTTCTTGTCCCAGTCATCATCATTTGTTGGTAAGGACATTGTAGTTACTCCAGTTGTAATGTTTGGTTGTGAATTTGGGTTGGGTAATCGAATTAAAAGTTATGTGTTTCACCAACCTCTATTTAACTTTTGATAAAAAAGCGCGATTACTTGTTATAAACGCACTTATTAGCATCTAGATGTGCCCAGACATGATTAGCAAAGCGAGCATTCCAAGGCAAGTCACCTGTCTTAACCAAGTCGTTGAAACGACCGCGACAGAATTGATTCGCGGCATCTTGACCAAGTTTGCGAAGCTCTGTACCTGGCTCGAAAGGATGCTCGTGGGGCTTCCAAGCGAAAGCAGGCCTTGTACTTCCTACTACACCCAATAAAATCAATGTGCCAACGGAAATAAACTTTTTCACGAGTCAATTCTCCTAAATTGATTAGTATCGACGGATTTGTTCTGCATTTGTATTGAGAAATTGAATTCAAGGTTATGCGTTTCAGAAACCCTTTTGTTACTTAATTAGTATTGGGTTGATAGGTTGGCGCAATCTGTAACTGAACTCATTTAGTCTGGGGAAGTTTTTGTTTAAAGTTGCTTCCCACATTTCTAATATCGCAGATGCAAATTTGCTTGGCGGCTCAGTTGGGCTCATTTTTTTAACTCACTAAATAGCTCACTAAATGGCTCACTGCTGCCTTTACTGAACCAAACTGAGCTAAAATTAGCTGGGAACACCGTAGGGGTAATGGTGAAAAATGGCTGATAGGCTGAAGGCATCAGAAGAGGGGCTAAAAATTGTTGATGAAGCTAGACGCAAGAAACGCTGGCAGAAAAACTCTTTAACATGGATAGACGCTGCTAAAACCTCACCAGCGACTCTGAAGCGGTTTTGGGCAAGAAAGTCTGCCATTGATCGGTCTGCCTTTATTGGAATTTGTGAGGCTGTAGGGGTTAACTGGCAAAAAATTGCTGAACCTAGTGAAATTCAGGAAGCAGCGCCACCTGTGGCTGCTGCTAAGATCGCACTTCCCCCAGCGCCAAACCTGAATTTTGTGGGACGCGAAGCAGAAATCGCCCAGCTTAACACCCTGATCGAGCAAGGAGCAAAAGTCATCGTCATCAAAGCTCCCGGCGGTGTGGGTAAAACGATTTTAGCGAAGGAATATCTCAAGTCTCAGGGTTTTGACTTAGTGGTGGAACTCCTGATGGCAAAGGAGAAAGAGAATATTACCCCAGTCGAAAGTGCGATCGAGGAATTGCTGAAGAAGGACTTTCAGGAAGAACCTGGGCGGGAGTTTGGAATTACCCTTGCGAGACTGAAGCGCCAACTCCAGACACGCAGAGTTGGGATATTGATTGATAATTTGGAACCCGCGCTCGATGGACAAGGCAGATTTATTGAACCCCATCGCCGCTACGTTGAATTGTTACGAGTTTTGGCTGATTCGTCGCTACAATCGGTGACGCTGATTACCAGTCGCGAGCCTTTGGCTGAATGTGGGGGTGTTACTAACTATTCGTTACCTAGCCTCAATCAACAAGCATGGGAAGATTTTTTGACGCGCCGTGATATTGATATAGATGCAACAACTTTAAAGGAAATACACAAGGCTTATGGCGGCAATGCCCTAGCTATGAATATCCTATGCGCTCCCATACAGAGAGATGGAGGAATGGTAGCCTATTGGCAAGAATATAAAGTCGAATTGATAGAGTTACCTGTCGAAAACCTTGTCAAAGAACAGTTTAAGCGTCTAAAAGAAATTTATCCTGAAGCCTATAAACTACTCTGCCGTTTGGGATGTTATCGCTATCAGGATGTGCCGACTGTCCCGACTGAGGGATTATTGTGTTTGTTGTGGGATGTCCCAGAAAAGCAGAAGCGGCGGGTAATTGAATATTTGCGAAATCTGTCGTTAGTTGAGTGTCTGAATCGAGAATATTGGCTGCATCCGGTGATTCGGGAAGAGGCGATCGCGCGGTTGAGGGCAAGTGAATGTTGGGAAGAGGCTAATCGTAAAGCAGCAGAGTTTTGGACAGAGAGTGTGAAGACTGTTGAAACTGTAGAAAATATACTAATGGCCTTTGAATCTTACTATCACTGCGTACAAATTAATGACTTTGAGCAAGCTGGCTATGTAATTATGAGAAGGAGAAATACCAGTTGGAGAAACGGAGAATCTCTGGGAGTTGCGTTTTATAGATTAGGTTTGTTACAACCCATGATTTACTCAATAAATTCAATTATCAACAAAGTCAAAAACGATTGTATAGTAACTAGGCTGTATAATTATTTAGGGGACTTGTACTGGATAACTGGATGTATAAAGGCGGCAATAGAAAATCATGATTTATCATTCAAGGCAGCAGAAAAAACCCTTTTATCTATGAATTTAAGCCATTCAATATATTTTGAGGCAAAAAGATGGAAAACTTGGTCTTTAATTAATACAGGTCTTTGTAAAATTGATTTATGGGAACTTGAAGAAGCTGTCAAAATTTTTGAAAATATAGAATATTTTTGCAATCATAAAGATGCAGAATATGGTTTGTATAATTATGAGAAAGATTATTTACATTGTTTAGCATTGTTGAACTCATATTTAGGCATTAAAGATATCGCTCTGAGTTATGCAAAACAAACCGAATTAGTAATTTATCAAAGAGATAACAGTTCTTGGAGTCAAGGATATAGCTTATTGTTTATGGGTCTAACTTATAAAAATTTAGGAGAACCTGAAAAATCGTTTAAAATATTCCACCAAGCCATCTCATTTGCAGAAAAAACTCACTATACTCAAGTTAAAGCCAAGGCTCTAACTGGTTTGGCAGAACTCTATCGGATACAGGAAGACTTTACAACAGCCCTTTCCCATCATTTAGAATCGATCGCACTTCTCGATCAAATCGGGGCTAAATGCGACCTAGCTGAAGCTTACTATCAACTCGCGTTAACTTATCAAAAGATGGGTGTGATTGACCAAAGTCAGGAAAATTTCGATAAAGCGATTCAACTATTCGACGAAATGGAAGCACCGAAGCAAGTTGAGAAAGTGCGGCGGGCCATTGGATTTGAGGGCGATGTCGTGGGGAGTTAGAAACCGGGTTTCTTGGATTGTGCGCGGGGGTTTTGTGTGCGGGGGTTTTGTGTGCGGGGGCTCAGAAACCGGGTTTCTTCCTAAATCTGGGTGGGGATTCGGAGATTGTCGCAGAAACCCGGTTTCTTGGATTGTGTGCGGGGGTTTTGTGTGCGGGGGCCTCAGAAACCGGGTTTCTTTCTAAATCTCGGCATCCTCACCGAAACTATGGGAGAAACCCGGTTTCTTGGATGTGTACGAGGGTTTTGTGCGCGGGGCCTCAGAAACCGGGTTTCTTTCTAAATCTTGGTGGGGATGCTGAGATTGTCGCAGAAACCCGGTTTCTTGGATTTTGTTTCTTGGATTCGCGTCTATTCTTCAAAGGTTAAATGCTGGATTGATCGATCGCTAGTTAAGTCTTCTAAAAAGTTACGATAAGTATCTGCTGAGTTAAATTGCGATCGCACTTCATCTATTTTAGGTAAATTTCCGTGGCGCATATCGATATATTCTTGATAGCTGGAAAATTCCCACTCCTCAGCTTTTTTAACTATATTAGCACATACTGGGTTTAAGTGAATATAGCGAGTGAGATGTAATAAATATTCTTCTCTATCTACATGAATCGCTTGAAACCTTCCCTGAAATAGTGAACCCACCTTGTGATAGCGTTTATTGATAGCCTTGACATAGGATAGAGTAAATGTCTGCATCAGCTTAGAAAAACGCTCGGTTTTCAGGTAAACTAATAAATGATAATGGTTCGGCATCAAACAATAAGCAATGATATCGACACCATTAGTAATCAGATGGTGTCTTAATAGGCGTAAGAAATAAATATAGTTTTCTCGTTCAAAAAAAATAAGCTGACGGTCATTACCTCGGTTATAAACATGGTAGTAATTACCCGTTTGTAATATAACTTGGCGACGTGGCATATTGTTCTCTCTCCGTTGGGGCCTCAGAAACCGGGTTTCTTCCTAAATCTGGGTGGGGATGCTTAAATTATCGCAGAAACCCGGTTTCTTGGATATGGGCAGGCCTCAGAAACCGGGTTTCTTCCTAAATCTTAGCTACGATGCAATAATTATCGCAGAAACCCGGTTTCTTGGATTACGCGCGGGGCCTCAGAAAACGGGTTTCTTCCTAAATCTCGGCATCCTCACCGAAATTATCGCAGAAACCCGGTTTCTTGGATTACGCGCGGGGACTCTGTGCGCGGGGCCTCAGAAACCGGGTTTCTCACCCAAATCTCGGCATCCTCACCAAAATTATCGCAGAAACCCGGTTTCTTGGATGTGCGCGAGGACTCTGTGCGCGGGGCCTCAGAAACCGGGTTTCTCACCCAAATCTCGGCATCCTCACCAAAATTATCGCAGAAACCCGGTTTCTTGGATGTGCGCGGGGCCTCAGAAACCGGGTTTCTTCCTAAATATTAGCTACGATGCCAAAATTATCGCAGAAACCCGGTTTCTTAGACTACTAACTGCCGCCAATCCGGGCCACATCGCGAGCATTTTCTTCAAACGCAGCCGTCAGCGCATCATCACCGCTTAAACCCGATGCGATCGCCCTTTCAATGGCCTGCAACACCCGCTTATAATCCCGCGGCATCACCTTCACAAACACCGGCACCATCTCATCCCACGCAGCCAAAACCTTTGATGCGATCGCACTTCCAGTCAAATCAACATGAGTTTGAAGCATCAGCCGCAAATCGCTAATTTCCTCAACATCCTCCAGTTTTTCCAAATCCACCATCGACATATTGCAGCGAGTAGCAAAATCCCCCGCCTCATCCAAAATGTAAGCAACACCGCCACTCATTCCCGCTGCAAAATTGCGCCCGGTTTCACCCAAAACCACAACTTTGCCGCCAGTCATGTACTCGCAACCGTGATCGCCCACACCCTCAACTACGGCGTTTACCCCGGAATTGCGGACTCCGAAACGTTCCCCCGCCATCCCCCGGATGAAAACGTCACCAGCGGTGGCTCCGTAAAGCACCACGTTGCCGACAATCACATTTTCTTCTGCGACAAAGGTAGAAGCCGGCGACGGATACAAGATGATTTTGCCGCCGCTCAGGCCCTTGCCGAGGTAGTCGTTGGCCTCGCCTTCGAGCTCCAGCGTGACTCCCTTGGGCACGAATGCGCCAAAGCTTTGTCCCGCGCTACCTTGGAAGTGTAGGTGTACCGTGTCATCGGGTAAACCTTCCCAGTGCTGTTTGGTGATTTCGTTACCGAGAATTGTGCCGACAACGCGGTTGATGTTGGTAATTGGGAGTTTTGCGTGCACTTTTTCGCCGTTTGCGATCGCACCTTTGCACAAATCCAGCAACACAGTCATATCCATCGACTTTTCCAACCCGTGATCCTGCGGCATCTGACAATAGCGCCCGACTTCTGGCCCAACCTCCGGCTGGTACAGGATGTTCGAGAAATCCAAACCCTTAGCCTTCCAGTGTTCCACCGCTTGCTGCGCTTCCAAAACATCGGTGCGGCCAACCATTTCATTCAGCGTGCGGAAACCCAACTGCGCCATGATTTCGCGGACTTCTTGCGCGATGAATGTCATAAAGTTTACCGTGTGTTGCGGATCGCCGGTAAAGTTTTTCCGCAACAATGGATCTTGGGTTGCAACGCCGACGGGGCAAGTGTTTTGATGGCAGACGCGCATCATTATACAGCCCAAAGTTACCAGCGGCGCGGTAGCAAAACCGAATTCCTCAGCACCAAGCAGTGCAGCAATTGCTACATCGCGCCCGGTTTTCATTTGCCCGTCGGTTTCCACAGCAATGCGCGATCGCAAATTATTCAAAACCAAAGTTTGGTGAGTTTCCGCCAATCCCAACTCCCAAGGTAAACCGGCGTGTTTGATCGAAGTTTGCGGCGACGCGCCTGTACCGCCGTCGTAGCCGGAAATCAACACGACATCGGCGTGGGCTTTAGCAACACCGGCTGCGATCGTCCCGACTCCAACTTCCGACACGAGTTTGACGCTAATCCGCGCTTCCCGGTTGGAATTTTTCAAGTCGTGAATCAATTCGGCCAAATCCTCGATCGAATAAATGTCATGGTGAGGAGGAGGCGAAATCAAACCCACGCCGGGAGTTGAGTTCCGTACCTTGGCAATCCAAGGGTATACTTTTTTACCTGGTAACTGTCCGCCTTCTCCGGGTTTCGCCCCTTGCGCCATCTTGATTTGCAATTCCCGCGCTTGGGAAAGGTACAAGCTGGTAACGCCGAAACGCCCGGAAGCTACTTGTTTGATCGCACTGTTTTTTGAGTCACCGCGATCGTTCGTCCAAGTGTAGCGATCGGAATCTTCGCCGCCCTCACCGGTGTTCGATTTGCCACCAATGCGGTTCATCGCGATCGCCAAAGACTCATGCGCTTCTTGGGAAATCGAACCGTAACTCATCGCCCCAGTTTTAAAGCGTTTGAGAATAGATTCGATCGATTCAACTTCTTCAATCGGTATCGATTCCCGCTGTTTGAATTGCAACAAACCGCGCAAGGTAAAATGCTGCTGGTTTTGTTCGTTTACCAGCGTTGAATACTGTTTGAAAAGCGGGTAACTTCCCTCGCGAACCGCTTGTTGCAGCGCGTGAATTGTCTGCGGGCTGAACAAATGCGCCTCGCCTTCTTTCCGCCACTGATATTCGCCGCCGACATCGAGAGTATGTCCGCTGGATGGGCGTTCTGGGAATGCGTGAGTATGGCGTAAAATTGCTTCTTGGGCGATGATTTCCAAGTCTACACCTTCAATCCGCGAAGCTGTCCAAGTGAAGTATTTCTTGACTACGGATTTGTTCAAGCCGATCGCCTCAAAAATCTGCGCGCCGCGATAACTTTGAATTGTGGAAATCCCAATTTTCGAGGCAACTTTCGTCACGCCTTTCGTGGCGGCTTTGACGTAGTTTTTGCAAGCAGTTTTGTACTCAACATTTAGCAGCAAACCTTCGCGGATCGAATCTGCGATCGTCTCAAAGGCCAAATACGGATTGATCGCACCGCAACCATAGCCAATCAAAGTCGCAAAGTGGTGCACTTCCCGCGGTTCACCGGATTCGAGCACCAGTCCCGCCCGCGTGCGCGTACCTTGGCGGATCAAGTGGTGGTGCAAGCCCGCAACCGCTAGCAGCGCCGGAATTGGAGCGTTTTCGGCGTTGATACCCCGATCGCTCAAAATGATGATATTCACCCCAGAGGCGATCCTCTTCGAGGGCTTCGCTAACGCGCGATCGGCTGCTGCAAACACATCTTCTAACGCCTGTTCCAGACCTTTTACACCAGTTTTGGGGTCGAACAAAATCGGTATCGTAATCGACTTGAAATTGCCCTCATTTACGTGCTTGAGCTTAGCTAATTCTTCATTGCTAAGAATTGGCGTTTTCAGCTCAATTAAATGACAGCTTTCCGGTTCCGGTTTGAGCAAATTGCGTTCTGAACCAATTGTAGTTTCAGCAGAAGTGACAATTTCTTCACGGATCGAATCAATCGGCGGATTGGTAACTTGAGCAAAAAGTTGCTGGAAGTATTCGTAAAGCAGTTTTGGGCGATTGGAAAGCACAGCCAGCGGCGTATCTGCACCCATCGCGCCGACAGCTTCCACGCCATCTTTTGCCATCGGTGCTAACAGCAACCGCAGTTCTTCAAAGGTGTAGCCAAAGGCCATTTGGCGCTGGATCAATGTTTCGGGGTCGGATTCTGGCAATGCCGGCGCATCTTTGAGTTTGGCGATTTCGACCATGTGCTGGTCAATCCACTCGCGGTACGGATGTTCTGTGGCGATTTTGGTCTTAATTTCCTCATCAGAAACGATGCGGCCTTCCTCGGTATTTACGAGGAACATCCGCCCCGGTTGCAAGCGACCTTTTGAGACAATTCTTTCAGGCGCGATCGGCAAAACTCCTGCTTCCGATGCCATAATTACTAAGTCGTCTTTGGTGACGCAGTAGCGGGAGGGGCGCAAACCGTTGCGATCGAGAACAGCGCCGATCGAAGTACCATCAGTAAAAGCAATGGAAGCAGGCCCATCCCAAGGTTCCATCAAGCAAGAATGGTATTCATAGAAAGCCTTTTTCTCGTCACTCATCGACTCGTGGGCTGTCCAAGGTTCGGGAATCATCATCATTACAGCGTGGGGCAAAGAACGCCCAGCCAAAGTCAGCAATTCCAAAGCATTGTCAAAAATAGTTGAGTCGCTACCTTCGACATTGATTAAATTGGGGATTTTCTTTAAATCATCGCCGAATAAGTCCGACTCGAACATCGATTGTCGCGCGTTCATCCAATTGATGTTGCCACGCATGGTGTTAATTTCGCCGTTGTGGGCGATGTAGCGGTAAGGGTGCGATCGTTCCCAACTTGGGAAAGTATTGGTGCTGAAGCGCGAGTGAACTAGGGCTAAAGCGCTTTCCATGTCGGGGTCATGCAGTTCGGGATAATAATCTCCGACTTGCACGGGCATCAGCATTCCCTTGTAGACGATCGTCCGGCATGACAATGTGGAATTATACCAGTATGGGTCTTTGTTTGTCCTGCGGATGGCATTGTGGGCGCGTTTGCGGATCACGTAAAGTTTACGCTCAAAAGCCGCTTCATCCATACCAGAGGCGCGGCTGACAAACACTTGCTGCATAAATGGTTCGCTAGCTTTAGCGGTGTCGCCCAGGGACGAGTTATCTGTGGGGACATCGCGCCAACCGAGCACAGGACATCCTTCTTCGGCGGCGATTTCGGCAAAGATGCGTTGTCCGTTTTCCCGTTCAATCTGATTTCGCGACGAGTAAACCGCACCAACCCCGTACTCGCCGGCTTCTGGAAGTTCGATATTTAAAGCTGCGGCTACTTTCTTGAGAAACTTGTGGGGTACTTGCATCAAAATGCCCGCGCCGTCTCCGGTATTGGCTTCGCAGCCGCACGCGCCCCGGTGGTCGAGGTTCAGCAGGATTGTCAGTGCCTGCTCGACAATTTCGTGGGATTTGTTACCCTTTACGTGTACAATAAATCCGACTCCGCAAGCATCGTGCTCGAACTGCGGATCGTACAGCCCTTGTTTTTGTGGCAGTCCGTTGTTGTTCATTTTGATGTGTCTCTCAAAGTGATGAAAAGATTTTGATCTAGAGTCGAGCGTGGGATGGCGATCGATCTAGTATCATTTATTATATGTGGATCTACTGTATTGGGCAGATGCACGAAAAAATCAAAGTTTATGCGATCGATGGAGCGTGCAAAAATAGTTGAAGCTGATGAGTTAACTATGGAACCCGAAGGTCTAAATATTTATGCTGAAAAAATCTCTAATTATTAGTGTATCTCCTGAAATTATGGGTGGCACTCCAGTCTTTGCTTGTACTAGAGTTCCGGTACAAACACTTCTGGATTATCTGAAAGCAGGAGAGTCCATTGATGATTTTTTGGATGGATTTCCAACCGTAACTAAAGAGCAAGTTATTGGGTTGCTGGAAGAAGCAGAAAAACAGCTTGTTGGTAATTAGACGATAAATTGATATTTGGATTTTTTAACCGCAGAGGCCGCAGAGAGCGCAGAGGAAGAGAAGAGAGATGGGCAATTCGGATACATTGTTGATCGGTCTTTCATTAGTCTCTGTGGAACAGGCATCTTGCCTGTTTTTGAGAGATGAGTTTATTGCATTATTAGTCCGACTTTATCCTCAGCGTCTGGGTGACATTCTGCACCAGTATTTTGCCTTCTCCTCAGCGATGAATCTTTCTGAAAAATTGCAAAAAGTCGATCGCCTCAAAGTCTGGTTAGATAGCTTTCGCCCGCTTTCTCCGACTCTGGTTGCAGAATTGAAAAAACTCTATGATGTGCGGTTCACTTATCATTCTAACGCGATCGAGGGCAATACCTTGACGCAGCGCGAAACTGAGTTAGTCCTAGAAACTGGCATCACTGTCGGCGGCAAAACTCTGCGCGAACATCTAGAAGTTATTGGACATCGAGATGCGATCGACTATATTGAAACTCTAACGCGATCGGACAGTGCGATCAGTGAATGGGAAATTAAACAGATTCACAACTTAATTATAAGGGCGATTGCGCCGGATGAAGCTGGACGTTATCGACAGTTAGATGTCAAAGCCGCTGGTACCGAATACCTCTATCCGCCCCATTATTTGCTTTCGGATTTAATGCCGCAATTTATCGAATGGCTCAACGATGCTAAAATCCGATCGTTGCATCCGCTAGAGTTTGCAGCCGAAGCACATCTTCGCTTTGTATCGATTCATCCGTTTCGGGATGGTAACGGGCGAACCGGGCGGTTATTGATGAATCTCCTGCTGTTGCGGGCTGGATATCCCATTGTGATTATATCTAACCAGGTGCGTGCTGCGTATATTGAGGCGATCGCAGAAGCACAGCAGCATGGTTCTGGGATTCATCCACTCCTCGATCTTATTGTAGATGCGGCCCGATACTCGCTGATCGAAACCTTGCAAATTGTAGCCACCGCCAGCGATAGTCAGAGTCAAGGTCTGCCTTTCTATCAAGAGATGCTAGCAGTTTTGCAACAGCAGTCTCAAGAGCTGGATTAGGATTCAACTTTAATCAATATTCAACAACCAGCGCGCTTTCTATGAAGATTTGATGTAGATTGGGGCGATCGCGAATAACGAGTGACAACTACTGTGATGATTTTGCTATGGTGGTCAAGGTGTGTCGATCGAGCTTTCGCAGGTAAAAGTGCAAAACTCTACAGTCCGCTAACCGATTCGCGCGATCGGACTTCGGTTTTCAGGATAAATTAGCTAAGATCAAACTCAACCTCGTTTACCAACAGATTCAGCAAGCAATCCTCAAGGAGTGAAAATCATGGTTCAAATTCAAGAAATTGCTCAACTATCAACCCTGCACGCACCTGCTGTACCCAACGAAATAACCGCCACAGAATCGCGGCCTTGGGGCTCATTTACGACCCTAGAAGAAGGCCCAGGATATAAAATTAAGCGGATCGAAGTTAAGCCCGGACACCGCCTCAGCCTGCAAATGCACCACCACCGCAGCGAACACTGGATCGTAGTTTGTGGTACAGCAAAAGTTACTTGTGGGGAAACTGAACAAATTCTGTTTACAAATCAGTCTACCTACGTTCCGCAGTGCACTTCTCACCGCCTGGAAAATCCGGGAGTTATCCCCCTGATTTTAATTGAAGTGCAGAATGGCGAATATCTCGGAGAAGATGATATTATCCGGTTTCAAGACGATTATGCCCGCACAGAAAAGGCTAAGTAATTGATAATTGGTTATTTGTTATTTGTTATTTGTTATTCGCACCAATCAGTAACCAATAACCAGTAACCAGTAACCAATAACCAGTAACCAGTAACCAGTAACCAATAACCAATAACCAATAACCAATAAAATTAATGATTCATCTGAGCAAAACAGCAGCGACAGAAGTAAAACGCCTCAAGTCAAAGTATCGGAACCCCAATGCTTTGTTTCGTCTGGGCGTGGAATTGAGCGGCTGTTCCGGTTTGTCTTATACAATGGCATTTGACGATGGGCAAGCCCCAGGCGATGCTGTATGCGAGTCCGAGGGAGTTCAAGTTGCGATCGACCCCCAGCACTTAAAATATCTCAATGAGCTAACCTTGGATTATTCAGAAGACTTGATGGGCGGAGGTTTCCGATATCACAATCCCAATGCCGCCCAAAGCTGTAGCTGCGGCAACTCATTTTCTGCCAGGGAATAACCACAGTCTTGGACGCACGGGGGCAAAAACCCGGTTTATACGTGAAGATTTGTCTAAAAATCAACGATTTTTGGAAGAAACCGGGTTTTTTGCGTAAGTCCTACCAAATTGAGATGCACCCCCGATAAATAGGTTGACTGCTGACGCACTACAAATTAAATTGCCAGCGATCGACCTTTAAAATCTCTCAGTGTTCTATAATTGTGAAGAGTTGACTGCTAAGGCACTTTACAAATTGCCAGCGATCAACGTGTCGGGTGCATCAGTGGTTTTGGCAAATCAACAATCGCTAAACTTTAAACTACATGATCAATAGTAAACTACCCTGGCTCGGATTGTTATTCCTAGCTGGCTGGTTTAGTGTTCCGACTTCCCCCGCCATCGCTCAACCCATCAGCCCAGCACCCGACGGGACGAATACACTGGTTACTCCCAGCGGCAATCGCTACGATATTTCTGGGGGTTCTTTAAGTGGAGACAAGGCTAATCTATTTCACAGTTTTACTCAGTTCAATCTGAATGAAGGTCAAATTGCTAATTTTTAAACTAATCCTAATATTCAAAATATTCTGGGACGGATTAATGGTGGGAATCCTTCGTTAATCAATGGATTGATTCAAGTTACTGGTGGTAATTCTAACTTATTTTTAATGAATCCGTCCGGCATAATTTTTGGTCAAAATGCGACCCTGAATGTGCCTGGTTCTTTTAATGCTAATACGGCGACGGGGATTGGTTTTGGGGGAAATCAGTGGTTTAGTGCGATCGGGAATAATAATTGGGCAACTTTAATTGGCAACCCAAATAGTTTTGCTTTTACTGATTTGCGATCGGGAAGTATTGTAAATGCCGGGAATTTGACAGTGCCGCTAGGTCAAAGTTTGAGTTTGATTGGCGGTACTGTTCTTAATACTGGCCAGTTAAATGCGCCCAGTGGTCAGATTACGATAACAGCAGTACCTGGTCAAAATTTGGTGCGAATTTCTCAAACAGCAAATTTGCTGAGTCTGGAGGTGCAGCCGACGGCAAATCAGGGTTCGTTGCCGAATAATTTGACGCAACCAGTGTTATCTTTGCCTCAGTTGCTGACTGGAAAAGGTGTGGAACAGGCTACGGGTTTGGTGGTAAATCCGAATGGAGATGTAGTGTTGACGGGGAATGTTGCTGTGCCGGTGGTTCCGGGAACTGCGATCGCATCCGGCACTCTCAACGTCTCTGGTAACACTGGCGGTAGTGTAAGTATTTTAGGCGATAAAGTAGGGGTTATTAGTGGAAATATCAATGCTTCTGGCATCAACGGCGCAGGTAGTGTACTGATTGGCGGAGACTATCGCGGCTTGGGGACAGTACCAAATGCTTCGCAGACTTTTGTGAATAGCAACTCGACAATTAATGCTGATGCTATTAGTAATGGAAATGGCGGACGAGTAATAGTTTGGGCTGATGACACAACTCGTTTTAATGGCAATATTACTGCCAGAGGTGGCTTGTTTTCAGGGAATGGCGGCTTTGTGGAAGTATCGGGAAAGCAAGCGCTAGATTTTCAAGGATCAGTTGATTTGCGATCGACCTTTGGCATTGCTGGCAGCTTACTGTTAGATCCTACTGATATCACTATTACAGATGTGGATACAGGCGGCACTTTATCAGGGGGAACCTTCACCCCATCGGCGGGGATTTCTACCATTAATAATGTCACCCTACAAAATCAGCTAAGTTTGGGAAATGTAACTATTTCTACTGCATCTGGCTTTGAGAGTGCAGGTAATATTACAGTTAGCTCACCGATTTCATGGAATACCAGTAATTCCCTGAATCTGCAAGCCAATAACAACATATTTGTTGACAGCAACATCACCGCCAACGGTGGCAATATAACCCTAAATTCAGATGCGGGTGGCATCGGTGCAGGGGCGATCGTCATTAACAATGCTATCATCAACTCCAACGGTGGCAACATCATTTTAGGAGGTGGCAACAACCCGTCAACTTCCCCAGCAGTAGGGATATTAGCCACTCCCATCGGAGTTTCTATCAACACTTCCACACTCAATGCCGGCACTGGAAATATTTTGATCACCGGTCAAGGATTTCTTGGATTTGGTGGCGGCAATACAGGGATTAACATCTCAAATAGCAGCACAGTTATGACCTCTGGGAGTGGCAATATTACTCTCAACGGTAATGCTGGAAATGGGCTATTACCCGGTAATGAAGGTGTTGTGATTACAGGTACATCTAGTGTTACTTCAGCAAATGGTGCTATTAGCGTGACTGGCCAGGGTAACGGCAATGCAACCGACAACAACGGGATTAATATTAATGCTACCAGTTCCGTGCAATCCACCGGAACAGGGAATATTGCTATCACGGGTAGTGTAGGGGGCGGGACATCAAATAATAGAGGGATATCTATTAGCAGCAGCAAAGTGCGATCGGCTGGGGGAAACATCAGCTTGACTGGTACGGCTGGTGGAGGTTTAAGCAACAACAGTGGCGTTAGCATAGACTCCTCTAGCGTGCAGTCTACTACGGGTAACGGAACTGTAGCAATTACCGGGACGGGGGGAAAAGGACCAGACACTAATGAAGGGATAACTATTAGCGGCCCTAGCGCAGTGCGATCGCAAAATGGAGATATTACTTTAATTGGTACCGGACTAGGGACATCAACTACCAACAACGGTATTAACTTCGGCACAGGCACACCAACGGTGGAAGCTACAGGAACTGGCAATATTAACCTCACCGGAAGTGCTAACAATAATGCCAATGCAATTAACTTGACTAGCGGTGCGATTAACGCCGCTTTAGGTGGTAATCTTACCTTGACGGGCGATGAAATTAACCTATCAGGAACAACTCAATTTCAAGGTACTGGAATTATTCAGTTCCAGCCACTTACTCCTAGTTTAAATATTACCCTTGGTGGCAGTAGCGCCGACGCTAGTTCGAATCTCAGTACAGCGGAACTCACACCTCCAGTATTGAATGGGTTTTCCCAAATGATTATCGGGCTCACCAACGGGACAGGGGCGATCGCAATTGACCCCGCTGGCGTTACTTTTAATTTCCCCGTCACCCTGCAAGCTGCCACAATTCCAGTTAATGGCAACATTACGGCTGCAAACAACGCTTCAATTCTTTTTAATGGCCCAACAACTTTAAATGCAAATATTGTCACCAACGAACAGAATATTATCTTTAATGGCAACGTCTCCGTCGCTTCTAATGTCTTAGTAGGAACAGGCACTTCAGCGGCTGGCAATATTCTGTTTAACAATAACATTAACGGTAGTGGCAATCTCACCTTAGAAACAGGTACTGGAAACATTACCGTTGTAGGTGCTGTAGGCAACACCGCAGCATTAGGAGAACTCACCGCCAACAGTAGCGGTACAACTGCATTTAATGCTGTCACAGCCAACAGTTTAACCACCAACACAGGCGGCACAACTCAACTAAATGGCAATGTCACTACAACAGCAAGTCAAACTTACGGAGATGCAGTCACAATTGCCAACAATCCAATTTTGACAGGGAACGGTATTAGTTTTAACAATACAGTTAACAGTAATAGCGATTTAACGGTAAACTCTGGCACTGGTAATATTGGATTCACCGGTGCTATAGGCAACACAACAGCATTAGGAAATATC